>NZ_DASUNC010000064.1:0-83799 GCF_036277355.1 Archangium sp. | reverse complement strand
CTTCTGGTTGAGCAGATGGGCAACGTCCTCGCGCGGCGGTCCCAGGCCACCGAGCCGTACGGCGCGCCAGTCGTCCAGGGCCTCCACCAGCCGGGGCATGTCCACCCGCTCCTGGAGGGCCAGGACTTCCCCGGGCGACGTGCAGGTGAGGAAGGGCGCCAGCAGTTCGTCACGGCTGGAGGAGAAGTCGGGCCAGCCCGGGGGCACGGCCTGCCCTCCGCACGAGGGCGAGCCCTGGGGGGCAGTCCCCACTCCGGCCAGCTCGGGCGCGGGAGCCTCGCCCGAGCTGGCCAGGGCGGCGTCCGGGCCCAGCCCGCGGGCGCTGCGGCGGCGGTGCAGCCGCTCCTGCCCGCCCGTTTCGGCGGAGAAGGCGTGCTCGCCCGCCTCCGTGGAAGCAAGAGGGGCGGGCGTCTCGGGCGCGGGCGTACTGGCCCCCGCTTCTCGCGACATGGAGAGCGCGCGGGGGCCCTCGGCGGTGCTGACAGCGTGTCGCGGCGCCAGGGTGACGCAGCCGGTGGAGAGCAGCACGGCGCCCAGCAGCGCCGCCCACCTGGGCGCCCACGCCTCAGCGCGCATGGTCCACCCCCGGGCCCAGCGAGGCGAAGGCACCCGGGCGCACCACCACCGCCGTCCCGTTCAGGTGGGCCCGCGTCACCGGCGGAGAAGCACCTCCGGCCCTGCCCCAGTCATGCACCGCCGACAGCCCCAGGGTGTAGCGGCCCCGCTGCCTGGGTGGCCCGGTGAAGCGGTGCTGCAAGTCCACCTCGGCCTGGGCCCCCATGAGACGCGCCCCCAGCACGTCCGAGGCGAAGGCCTCCACGTAGAGGGGGCCCAGGGTGCCGGTGAGGGAGGCGCCCGCAGGGGGGTCGTCCGGGTTGGCCCGGTTGGAGTAGCGGCGCGCCAGCCCGGTGGCCTCCACCCGCGTCAGGTCGCGCCACGTGGCGGGGGAAGGTGGCGGGGGAGACTCGCTGTCGGGCGAGGGAGAATCCATTGCCCCACCCAGCGCAGGACAGAGACACAGCAGCATCACGGTCCACGGGTGAGTCATCATCAGTCTGCGCCCTCCGGAAGCACCCCCGAACGGCGGCGCCCAAGCAAGCAATACCCGCTCACTCCGACAGGACGACTATCACACATGGCAATCCCCTGCCTTCTGTCCGGGCAGGCCGGGCACGCGCAATCTTCTTGGGCGGTTGTTCTTCCAAGGGGCCCCGGTAGGGACTGAAGCCACGCGCTCGTCACCGGGAGACGCCCCGCCCGGGACAGTGGCGGTTCGCGCCGCCATGTCGTGTGCCCGCGGACTGGAGGAGTTGGCGCCAGGCGGACACGGCGCTCCACCAGCAGCAGGCGCGCCAGTTCGTGGGCACGGGCTCACGGGCGGGGACTCGCTTGCCGTGGCGAAGCCCCTTCCGTCGCCTACGCCAGTCTCCCCAGCTTTGAGGGCCGGGCGTACCATCACGAGGTGACTGACACCCAGCCTGGCTGAAGGGTCCAAATCCCCCCGTGCGCAGTGGCACTCAAGACCATTGGATGGGCCGCCCCTCGTGGTCACCCGATGGGCGGTTCCTCGCTGCCGGCGGGATGAGTGGCCGTATCTGTATCTGGGATGCTCAAAGTGGTGAAACCCTCCAGCGCCTCAAGGGTGCCCCCGCCGGACGAGTGCCTCGGCTTCATCTACCGCTATGGCACGGTACTTCCGGAAGGCCTGCTGCCCCGCTTCATCGTGGAAACCTACGTCCACCGCGAGCCCAAGCACGCCAGGCGCTCTGGCGCCGTGTTGAAACGAGCCATCGGGAAGCTCCAGGCCATCCAGCCCGGTGGCAAACCCGTGAACGAGCACGACAAGACAGACCCAGCCTGGCTGGAGGTCACCAAGCAGCTCGATCGCGTGCTCGCGAAGCTCAAGCGGAGCTGAGACCGGGGCTCGCACTCCGGTTCCGGCCTCGCACTGTCCACACTCGGGGGAGAAAGTGTCACTCCTCGCCGGGGTCGAAGGACTTGATGGCCACCGCACGAACGGATGGGTCCTCCAGCCGGGTGATGCCCGCCTTCTTCAACGCCGCAGAGAACGCCTTGGCCCCATGGCCCTGCAGCGGCACGGTGATGGAGCCAAGCGATTCGGGCCCGTGGTCCTGCCACAGGAGAAACTGGACCCGGTACTCCTTGCGCCTGCGCTCGACCATCGCGACAGCCTCGCCTTTGTGGATGCCGCGCGAGAGCAGCTTCCCGAGCAGGAACGAGCGGATCTGCTCGTACGCCTCGTCCGACTCGACAGGCGTGCCGCTGACATGCAGCAGGAGATCGGCCTTGCCCGGCGTGGCCCTCAATTCTTCGACCTCATGCACCAGCTTGGCGACAACGGGATCGTCGGTCTCCGGATTCGAGCCGTGCGCCCCCCGCTCCTTCAACAATTCGTTCCGGATGCCCTGCTGAATCGGATGAAGGTTTTCGGGCGCCCGCTCGAGCAACCACTGGAGGTGTCGCGAGAGGATGGCCTCACAGGCCATTGAATCCCCGAGGTCGCGCAGCACCTGGAGATGGCTCCAGGCCGCGAGGGTCGTCATGTCATCTTCATTGCCACGGGTCCTCACCCAGGCTTGCAGTGCTTTGTGGCCAAGCTCCCGGGCAGGGTGAAGCTCGCCCTTCGCATGATGAACCGCGGCCAACTGAGACATCGCACTGAGCGTCCCGGGATGGTCCTCGCCCAGGTGCTGTTGGCCTGAGCGCAGCAGTTCTTCTTCCAGGGCATGCGCTTCCTGTTCCACGCCCAACTCACGGAGGGTCCCGGCGAGCTCGTTCAATGCGGTATGGGTCTCCCGGTGGCCTTCGCCGAAAGTCCGGCGACAGCGCTCCAATGCGTCCCGCTGGAGGACACACGCGCGTTGAAGCTCCCCGCCCCGCTTGAGGATCTTCGCGAGGTTCTGCATCGAGAGAATGGTGGCGGGATGCCCCTCTCCAGACTCTTTCGACCGGATGGCGAGGACCTCCTCTTGGAGTCGTCGCGCCTCCGCGTGGTCTCCTTTATCCGAGAGCGTCGCGGCAAGCTCCGACTGCAGGACGAGGGTCTTGGGGTGATGGAGGCCGTGAGTCCCCAGAAAGGCCGTGAGGACCCTTTCCTGGAGCGCTCGTGCTTCATCCAGTCTGTCCAACGAGCGAAGGATATTGGCGAGACTGCCCATCGCGAGGAGCGTGTCCGGGTGAGCCGGGCCAAGGACTTCCTCGGAGAACTGGAGGCACTTCTCCTCCAGTTCAAGTGCCTCTTCAAACTCCTCTTCCTCAGCGAGCAGACGAGCGAGGTTGCTCATCGCGACGAGGGTCTCGGGATGCTTGGGACCCAGGAGCCACATCTTGCCTTCCAGCACCTCCTCCTTCAGCTCGCGCGCCCGAACGAGGAATCCTTCATCCTGCAATGCCCCAGCGAGGTTACCCATCGCGGTGAGCGTGCTGGGGTGGGCAGCCCCCATCACGCGACGGCTCACCTCGACCAACCGTTCCCCGTAGGCGATGGCGCTGGCGTTGTCACCCAACTGCCGGTACGTCAGGGCGAGGTTGTTCACTGCGACGAGCGTATCGGGATGCTCCGGTCCCAATGTGTCCTGGACCCGCTCGAGAACTTCCCAGCCAAGGTCCCGGGCCTGCGTCAGCGCCCCTCGCTCCGCCAGGTAGGAACCCATGAGCAACCCGAGGTTCGCCTCGAGCGAGGCATCGCGCGGAGTGCCCTGCTGCCGCAGCGAGGCATGAAGGGACTCGGCGTGGGGGAACCAGAGCTGGAGCATGGGCCACGCCGCGGAGTCCCGGCACGCCTCCGGCGGAACCATCTCGAGCGCCGCCTTGCCGACATGCCGCAATTCCGCGGCCGGCTCGGGCGACTGGCCGCGCAGGAAGTCCGCGAGCAGGCGGTGCATCCGGCCGAAGAGGGGGATGTCCCGTCCCGGGATGGGCGTGATGAAGGACCTCGCCACCAACGCGGTACGCAGCTTCGCCTCCGAGGCCTCCGGCCCCAGGGCCTCGAGCAGCGCCATCGGAATGGGCTCGGGGGCCAGCCACGCGACGAGCCGGGCCGCCTTGCGCACCTCCTCCAGCAACCGCTCATAGGAGAGGGAGAAGGCCTCGGTGACGCCCCGGAGGGAGTCCCGCGGGACCTGGTCCCGGAGCGCGTCCATCTGCCGGTCCAGCTCCGGGGCGGGCCGCTCATGCAGGGCCTTCTCGAGCAGTTCCCGGGAGTCGATGGCCCCCAGGCGCAGGGCGCTGTTGAGCAATTCCAGCGCGAGCGGGAGATGGCCCACCCAGTGGGTGACGCGCCCCCACTCCTGGGGACCGAGGGCATGTTCCGTCACGTCGTGCGTCAGCAACACCCGCGAGCTCTCGGGCGCGAGCGGCTCGACGCGCAGGGGGACGACGCCCGGCTCGGTGATGCGAAGACGGGAGGTGACGAGCAGCGAGACGTGGACTGGCCCGGGGCAGAAGTCCCGGAGGGGCCGGGGGCGCTGTGTTCCCGAGGGCTCGGGCAGGTTGTCCACGACGTAGAGAACGGGCCGCGCGGAGGCCTCCCGGAGCGACTGGGCAAGAGCGGTGGACAGGTTCCGCTGCTCCTTGCGGAAGACGTGCAGGGGGGGCGTGTCGGGGCGGAGCGTCTGGAGGACGCCGTGGAGCTGTTCCTCCAGCCGCTCCTCGCCGGCATCGGCATCGATCCAGAAGACGCCGCCGGGGTAGTGACGCCCGTAGCGGTGCAGGTACTCCAGGGCGAGGCGCGTCTTCCCGGTGCCACCGCCGCCCTGGAGCGCGGCGATGCGCGGGTTGCCGAGCGGCGCCTGGGCCCGGAGCGCGAAATCGATTCCCCACAGCTCGTCCGCGCGTCCGACGAAGGCGGTGCCGAGCGAGGAGGGGAGGGAGACGGGGTAGAGCGGCTGCGTCACCTCCAGGGGAGCGGGGGGTTCGAGCGCGAGCTCCTCCACCACCTGCGCCGCCGTCCGGGAGCGCGAGGCGCCGAGTGCCTCCAGACGCTCGCCCAGGGTGGCTCCGGCGGCGTCGAGCCTCGAGCGGACCAGCGCCGCCAGGAGGGCGGTCTCATCCGCGCGAGGCCACTGGGTGTCGCGCAGCTGAGGGGGCAGGAGCGCCAGGCCCGAAGAGCCCGCCACGGGCCGGGCCACGACGAGCGGCGCCAGGGCCTCGCGCCGCTGCGCCTCGGACAGCCCCGGGTGCTTCTGGGCCGCGAGGAAGGGCGCCAGGGCGAAACGGAGCTCGCGACAGCAGTACAGCCGCTGGAAGTAGCCGTCCTCGGCGAAGAGGACCACGACCCTGGCGGCCCACATCGCGTCCCTCAGCGTGGCCGGCCAGTGCTCGCCCTGCTCCAGGCCGGAGGTATCCAGGAACGCCAGCCCCCCTTCGCCGCCGAGCGCCTGGTGCAGGGCCTCGGCGTGGGCACGGCTCGTCCTTCGCGCGTAGGAGATGAAGACGGGCGGGGGTGTCGGAGTGGGCACGGGCGATGGATGGCCCGATTCGCGCCCGGAATCCAGTCCGCGGCGCCCTCAGCGGGGCCGGGCCACGTACAGACAGCACACGCCGAAGGTGAGCGGCGTGACGCGCAGCACCTCGAGGCCCGAGTCGCGCATGATGCCGGCGAACACCTCGGGCTCGGGGAAGGCGGCGATGGACTCCTGGAGGTAGCGGTACTCGCGAGCCCCGGACAGCAGCCGGCCCATGAAGGGCACCACGGTGCGAATCTGGAAGCGCGCCAGCGGGCCGAGCAGTCCCCCGCGCGGCTCGGACAACTCGAGGATGGCGATGCGCCCGTCGGGCCTCACCACGCGGGCCATCTCCCGGAGGGCACGGGCCCGGTCCGGCACGTTGCGGATGCCGAAGGCCATGCACAACCCGTCGAAGCTGTCGTCCTCGAAGGGCAGCTGCTGCGCATCCCCCACCTTCAGCTCGCACACGCGGGTGAGGCCCTTGGCGGCCACCTTGCGCCGGCCCACCTCGAGCATGCCCTCGGAGGGGTCCACGCCCACCACCTGGGTGTCCGGGTGACGCTGGAGCACCTTGAGCGCGAGGTCCGCCGTGCCCGTGGCCAGGTCGAGCACCCGGGCCCCGGACTGGAGCTCCAGGGCATCCACCGTCTTGTTGCGCCAGCGCTGATCCACGCCGAACGACATGAGCCGGTTGAGCAGGTCATAACGGGGGGCGATCATGTCGAACATGGCGCCCGAGCCGCCTCGAGGCGCGGAGGACTCGGAGGACGGCGTGACGGAGGAGGGCTGGGGGGCGGTGCTCATGGGGCGGGCTATAGCACCCACCCCGCCGGATGGCCGAGGGGGGCGGAGGGGTCGGGGGTGCGGCGCTAATCCCACGAATTCGAGCAAGTCGTCCGGGGGGCCCGGAGGGGGTGGGGCGGGACGCGCATGGTAGATTGGGCGGATGCGACTCATGATTGCGTTGGGAGCGGCGGCACTGCTCGTGGGCTGTCCGGGGACGGAGGGGGACGGTGGGAATGGGGCCGATGACGTCTGCGTGAATCCACCGGTGGACCTGGCGGTGCCCTTCAAGGAGCTCAGCGGGGTGGTGGCGCACTGGGCGCTGTCCGCGGGCTGCATCCAGACGAGCTACGCGCCGGACATGAAGGACGCGCTGCCGGAGTTCGAGGCGGCACTGGCGGCGTGGGACGCGCAGGCGTGCAGCGACCTGTGCTTCACGGCGCCGGTGGAGAGCACGGTGCCGGCGGAGGACAGCTCGCAGCGGCGCGTGCACCTGGTGTCGGGAAGGCCGGCGGGCGTGGAGGGGTACAAGGTGCAGACGACGCTCACGCTGCGGCTGAGCACGGGGCGGCTCCTGCAGAGCGTCATCTACGTGGACACGGCCGCGCCCGGGGCGGTGACGCGAGGGGACTGGCTGACGGCGGTGGGCAAGGCGCTGGGAATCGGGACACCGGCGGAGGGAGTGGACAGCGTGATGAGCCGGGAGCAGCCCCAGCCGCGCACGGCGCTCACCGGGAAGGACATCGAGACCTTCTGCCGCCTGTACGGCCGCCCGACGTTCTGCGGCAACTGAGCGGAGCGCGGAAGCAGACGGGCCCGGGGCGGGACAACGTGACAGGGTACCCGGGACTCCCTGATGTCGGAAGTAGGGTGTAGTGTCTGGGGATGCACCCTGAATCCAGCAGTGCACCCTGGACGCCCCTTGAAGAGACCCGCCCGGCTGCCCATGCTCCAGACATGGGCACCGGCCAGAGACGCAAGGCGACGTACGCGGACCTGGAGGCGGTCCCTCCGCACCTCGTGGCGGAACTGGTGGACGGTGAGCTGTACACGAGCCCCCGTCCGGCTTCGCCCCATGTCTTCGCACACGGAGCCCTGCACCATGAGCTCTATGGACCCTTCTCCCTGGGAAGGGGGGGCCCGGGTGGCTGGTTGATCCTCTCCGAGCCGGAGCTGCACCTGGGCGAGGACGTGCTGGTGCCGGACATCGCGGGCTGGCGCCGCGAGCGCATGCCGGTGATGCCCGAAGTGGTGGGCTTCACCCTCGCGCCGGACTGGGTCTGCGAGGTGCTCTCGCCCTCCACGGAGGTGCTGGATCGGGAGAAGAAGATGAAGGTCTACGCCCGAGAGGGCGTGCGCCACCTGTGGTTGGTGGACCCGCTGCGTCGAGCACTGGAGGTCTACGCGTTGGACGGTGGCCACTGGAAGACGCTGGGCACGCACGCCGGCCAGGCGTACGTGCACGCCGAGCCCTTCACGCCCCTGCGCCTGGAACTCGGCCTGCTCTGGCAGCGCTGACCCGGGAGGACGAGCCCTCGTCACGATTCACGCGAGCCCGCTCTGCCTCGGCGAAACCCGCGGCGCTGCTCGCAGGGGCGCCGCCCAGACAGACGAGGCATCTCCATGGATCAAGTGGAACCCATCGCGCCACGCGCGGACATCGTTTCCAACTCGCCCACCCAGTTCGAGTTGCGCGGGAAGGACATTCACGTGAGCTTCTCGACCACGAGCATCACCGGCCGGCCGCTCCTGCAGTACCGGGATCGCCAACGCCAGGTGAGCGCGAGCGGCGATGAAATCCGCCAGGTGGATGTGGGAATCGGAACGCTGGTCACCCTCGAGCTGCAGTCGAACGCGGCGGATGCCGGGGGAATCCTCTTCAGCGTGTTGATTCCCCATGCCCAGCTGATCGGCCAGGACCGCAGTGTGAGAATCCGCACGGTGGGCATCACCACGCGCACCCCGGGGTTCGTCATCCCCACCACCCGGCAGGTCGAGACGTACACCGAGGTGAACCTGTCGGGAGAAGCCACCCTCGTGTTCTCCTGACGCGGGCCGAGGCGGGGGAGTCCCGTCCCGACATCCGGACTTGATTGGAGCCGAGGCGCCGGGGAGGCTCGCCGCCCCCGTCAGAAGCGGGGAGCCTCACCTCCAGGAGAACACATGCCCCAGGCGATTCCGGACGGATACCACTCGCTGACGCCGTACCTGGCGCTGCGCGACGCGGCGAAGGCCATCGAGTTCTACAAGACGGCGCTCGGTGCGGAGGAGGTGTACCGGCTGCTGATGCCGGACGGGAAGCTTGCCCACGCGGAGCTGCGGATGGGCACGTCGCGGCTGATGCTGTCGGACGCGATGCCGGAGTGGGGCAACAAGAGCGCGAAGGACCTGGGCGGCTCGCCCATGGCGCTGTGCGTGTACACGGAGAACGTGGATGCGCTGAACGAGCGCTTCCTGAAGGCGGGAGGCAAGCAGGTGCGGCCGCTGGAGAACCAGTTCTACGGGGACCGCACGGCGCAGGTGGAGGATCCCGAGGGGTACAAGTGGACGCTCGCGCAGCACGTGGAGGACGTGACGCCCGAGGAGATGCAGCGGCGCATGGCGAAGATGATGGGCGGGTAGGGCGGAGCGCCCGCGGCACGGGGAAGCCAGCGTCCCGCGGAGCATTCCTCGATGGGAGCCGCTACGAGGGCGACTCCTCACCCGATGGACTGCCGGCCGCGTACGGCGGCTGAGGACCGGTCTCGGTTGCAACCTTCGTGGTACACCGGTCGCGACAGGAGCCAAGGTGGGCACCAGTCGAGGAGCGACATGGCCACGAAGACACGGGGAAGAGCACAGCTGGCGAAACGAGGGCGGGCGGGCTCACGCAAGCCGACACCTTCTGAGCCACTGCCCGTGTACTTCCGTTCATTGACCCTTGAGAACGTGCGCTGCTTTGGACCCGAGCAGACCCTGAACCTCTCCGACGGCAAGGGACGACCGGCGAGATGGACGGTGATTCTCAGCAACAACGGCATGGGCAAAACGACCCTGCTGCAGGCACTCACCGCCTTCGAACCCATTTCCTATGAACAGGAGGGAGATCGCTACCACCTCCCCAAGGGGTACTTCCTGCCGGAAACCCTGTCCTGGAATCCTGTTCGGCACCAGGCGTATCTCGCCCGTTTTTCCGCCAAGGTCAGGGCCGGAGCGCTGCTGGCAAGTGGTGGCGGAAACGAAGAACAAGCCGAGCTTGAGTATGCATTGGAGCCCATGTGGGGAAGCGAAGCGACGATTGTCTCCACGCCCTTCCAGAATCTGGTCTGCTATGGCTATGGAGCAACTCGCCGAATGGGCAATGGCACGTTGTCCGCCCAGAAGGAGTCGCGTTCCAGCGATAGCCTCTTCCTCGAGGATGTACCGCTTCGAAACGCGGAGGAATGGCTCCTACAAGCCGATTACGCAGCCAGCAAGGAGCTACTCGCACAAGAGAACAAGGGGGGAGCAAAGCAGAAGCGTGATCGCATCAAACAACTGCTGCTCGATTTGCTGCCAGAGGTGCATGACCTGCGCTTCGCACCTCCCGATGTGACCAACCCAACGGCCAGGGTGGAAGTCCAGACTCCCTACGGTTGGGTCGCGATGCGAAGTTTGAGCCTGGGATACCGGACACTCATCGCCTGGATGGTGGACCTCGCGAGCCGCATGTTCGAGCGCTACCCCGACAGCCCCAACCCGCTGGCTGAACCCGCGGTGGTGCTCGTCGACGAAATCGATCTCCACCTGCATCCCACGTGGCAGCGCCAGCTCATCGGCTATTTGACCGAGCGTTTCCCCAACACCCAGTTCATCGTGACGGCGCACAGCCCGCTCGTCGTCCAGAGCGCCGCGGATGCGAACATCGTGGTCCTCAAGCGGGAGGGTGACCACGTCGTCATCGACAACGACGTGGAATCCATCCGGGGCTGGCGGGTGGACCAGATCCTCACGAGCGACCTGTTCGGGTTGGAGACGGCCCGGCCACCCCAGGCCGAGGAACTGCTCAAGGAGCGGACCGCGCTTCTCGCCAAACCTCGACTGACGCCCAAGGACAAAACCAGACTGCGGGAGCTGGAAACGGCAATCGGGCCCCTGCCCACGGGTGAGACGAAGACCGAGCGCGAAGCCCTCGAGCTCATCCAGCGCGCCGCCGAGCGCCTGCGGGATGGCCAGAAGTGATCCGCGTCCGCAAACCGGCCGAGCCACCCGAGGTCCTTCAGACGAAAGGCGAGCGCGCCCGGCGATCCATGAGTACGGCGTACTCGCGAGCCCCTCGGAGCTACCAGAAGGGCAAGAGAACGTTCGAGTTCGACTCGAGCCTCTACGCCCATGAGACCGTCAAGCAGGCGCTCATCGCGGCACAACACGGCAAGTGCGCCTTCTGCGAATCGCCGTTCGAGCATATCTCCTACGGAGACGTCGAGCACTTACGCCCCAAGGGGGGATGGCGCCAGGAGGAAGGTGAGCCCCTGAACCAGCCCGGCTATTACTGGCTGGCCTACGAGTGGTCCAACCTGTTCGTGTCCTGCACCCTCTGCAATCAGCAGTTCAAGGAGAACCTCTTCCCCTTACAGACCCCCGCGCGGCGGGCCCGAAGCCACAAGGAGGATGTGACGGCAGAGGACCCGCTACTGCTCGACCCCTCCGTGGACGACCCCGAGGCATTCATCTCATTCCGGGAAGAGGTGCCCTACGCAGTGGATGGCAACGCACGCGGGGAGGTGACAATTCACACCCTGGGCCTCCGTCGGGAGAAACTGGCTGAGCGCCGAAGGGAGCATCTGGGCCACGTGAGGGCGTTGAAGAACCTCATCAAGATCGGCCAACAGCCCTATGCCGAGGAGGCACGGGAGATCCTCCAGCGCATGCAGCAGGACTCCAGGCAGTACGCCGCGATGACCCGCGCCTTCCTGCGCTGATGACGGCGGAGCCCCGGAAACACGAAGGGTGAGGGCAGTGGCGAACCCGGGGTCCGCACCACCCTCACCCCGTCCCTCTCCCGGAGGGAGAGGGGAAATGCCCGCGGTGAACTGCCCGCGGTGAACTGGCGGAAGTGAAGCGGTTACTTCGCGGGCGGCGCGGGCTGCGTGGGCACGGGGGCCTTGGCCTTCTTCTCCGCTCCCGCGAAGTCGCCGGCCTTGACCACCGTCACCTTCTTCCAGTCCAGGTAGCGCGAGAGCGCCGTGCGCACGTCCTCGGGCTTGAGCTCGCTCATGCGCTTCTCGAAGGCCGCGTCGAACTCCAGCGTGCGCCCGTAGTACAGGTACGACGCCAGCGTGCGCGCCAGGCCCCCGTCATCCGCGCGGCCCGTGCGCCGGTACTCCAGCAGGCCCGCCCGCGCCTTCTCCAGCTCGTCCGCGGTGAAGCCCTGGCTCAGCACCTTCTCCAGCTCCTCGCGCACCGCCGTCTCCAGCTTCGCGGCGTTCTGCGGCGCGTAGATGGCGTACGTGGAGAACGCGCCCACCGGGTCCAACGAGCCCGCGTTCAACGAGCTGCCCACCGTATAGGACAGGCCGTCCTGCTGGCGCACGCGCGTGGCCAGCCGCGAGTTGAGGAAGCCGCCGCCGAGCAGGAAGTTGCCGAGCACCAGCGCCGGGTAGTCCGGGTTGTCATCGCGCAGCCCCAGCCCCTGGCCCGCGAGGAACAGCGCGTTGGCCTTGTCCGGCGTCTCGAGCATCAGCGCCTGGGTGCCCGTCTTGTACGGCTGCGCGGCGATGCGCGCGTACGGCGCCGGGCTCTTCCAACCGCCGAACAGCTCGGCCACCTGCTTGTGCAGGGCCTCGGCGTCGAAGTCCCCCACCGCGGCGAGCTCGCCCTGCGAGGCGCCGTAGAACTCGCGGTAGAAGGCCCGCGCCTGCTCCAGGGTGGTGTTCTTCACCCCGGCGAGCGACTCGTCCAGCGTCTCCGCGTAGTACGGGTGCCCGGCGGGGTAGGGAGACAGCGCGCGCGAGAAGGCGATGCGGCCCTGGGTGTTGGGCTCGCTGCGCTGGGCCTCCAGCGAGGCCAGCCGCTCCTCCTGGAGCAGGGCGAACTCCCGGGCGTCGAAGGCGGGCTCGCGCAGCACCTCGGCCACCAGCGTCATCACCTCGGGGAGGTTCTTGCGCGGGGCTTCCATCCAGACGCTGACGCCGGAGGCGCCGCCGTCCACGCCCACGCGGGCCTTGAGCTTGTCGAAGGCGTCGCGCAGCTGCTGGCGGGTGTGCTTCTTCGTGCCGCGCATGAGCATCATGCCGGCGAAGTCCGCGGCGTCCGAGCGGCCCCAGACGGCCTTCTCGGTGCCCCAGCGCAGGTTGAAGGTGACGTGGGCCATCTCGCCGCGCGTCTTCTTGGGCAGCAGCGCGAGCTTCAGGCCCGCGGCCTGCGAGCGCTGCACGCGCTGCTCGATGTGGGCGGGAGACGGGTCGAAGGCCTCGCCCACGACGGCCTCGCCGCGGCCCTTGTAGCCCTCGAGCAGGGAGGCCACGTTGACGCGCTCGGGCATCTCCGAGCGGTCCGGCTTCGCGGTGGGGATGAACTGGCCGAGCGTGCGGTTGGAGGACTTGAGGTAGCTCCGCGCCACGCGCGTGACGTCGGCGGCGGTGACGGCTTCAATCCGGTCGCGGTGGAGGAAGAAGAGGCGCCAGTCGCCGATGGCGGCCCACTCGGACAGCTGGATGGCGGCGCTCTCCGAGTCGTTGAGCATGAGCTCCACGTACTTGAGCAGGGCCGTCCTGGCGCGGTCCACCTCGTCCTGGGTGAAGGGCGTGCGGGCGGCGTCCTCCACGGTCTTCAGGAGGGCATCGCGGGCGGCGTCGAGGGACTGGCCCTCGCGGACCTCGGCGGAGAAGGCGAGGATGCCGGGGTCGTGGAGCTGGAAGTTGGAGGCCCCGGCGCTGGAGGCCTTCCTGGTCTCGACGAGGGCCTTGTAGAGGCGGCCGGAGGGGGCGTTGCCGAGGATGTGCGTGAGCACGTCGATGGCGGCGAAGTCGGGGTGGGCGCCCTCGGGGACGTGGTAGACGGCGGTGAGGGCGGACACATCGCCCACGCGGCGCAGGGTGACGAGCCGCTCGCCGTCCTGGGTGGGCTCCTCGGTATAGGTGGCGGGGAGGGGCTCGGCGGGACGGGGCAGGGCGCCGAAGGTCTTCTGCACCTCGGCGAGGGCCTTCTGGGGCTCGAAGGCGCCGGCGATGACGAGCATGGCGTTATCGGGCCGGTAGTACTTCCGGTAGAAGGCCTGGAGACGCTCGATGGGGACGTGCTCGAGGTCCGCGCGGGCGCCGATGGTGGACTTGCCGTAGTTGTGCCACGAGAAGGCGGAGCTCATGACGCGCTGGAAGAGGATGCGCGAGGGGTCGTTCTCGCCGCGCTCGAGCTCGTTGCGCACGACGGTCATCTCGCTGTCGAGGTCCTTCTTGGCGATGAAGCTGTTGACCATGCGGTCGGCCTCGAAGGAGAGGGCCCAGCGGAGGTTGTCGTCGGAGGAGGGGAGGGTCTCGTAGTAGTTGGTGCGATCCAACCAGGTGGTGCCATTGGGGCGGGCGCCGCGCTGGGTGAGGGCCTGGGGCACGTTGGGGGTGGAGGGGGTGCCCTTGAAGAGGAGGTGCTCGAGGAGGTGGGCCATGCCCGTCTCGCCGTAGCCCTCGTGGCGGGAGCCGACGAAGTAGGTGACGTTGACGGTGACGGTGGGCCTGGTGGGGTCGGGGAAGAGGAGGACGCGCAGCCCGTTGTCGAGCCGGTACTCGGTGATGCCCTCGACGCTGGTGAAGGGAGCGGCGGGGGAGGAGGGGGCTTCGGCGCGGGGCGGAGGGGCGGCGTCAGCGGGGGGCGAGGAGGGGCCCGGCGCGTTGACGAGCGGGGGAGTGCAGGCCGCGACGAGGAGGGCCGCGACGAGGAGGCGGAAGCGTGCGGAGAGGGTCATAGGCATCTGGAACCTACCAACCGGGCATGCCCGGGGGGTGTTCCCGAAAGAGGGGCATGGGGGAAGAAAGCCCAGGGCTGAACGAAGCGGGGAAAAAGCTGAGCAGGGGAGCACCCGGGCCATCCTCCCCTCTCCCTCTGGGAGAGGGTCGGGGTGAGGGTCTTGCAAGAAATGACGAGTCCCCAGGACCGATGGATACCAGAACGAAGAGAGCCACCACGAAGAAGAGTTCCACCAGGCCCCGCCCACTGGGAACGGTCATCGCCGAACGGAACCTGACGCTCGAAGGGAAGAAGAACGCGTCCGCAAGGATCCGAATCGGGAAGCCCCGGAAGGATCGCACGACAGGCGACTACGTCTGTCCCTACACCTTCGAGGGCCTTGGCGACCGGGAAGTCCGTGAGGCCTGGGGCATGGACTCCATGCAGGCGCTACAGAATGCCCTGCAGGCCATCCGTCTCGAGCTCACCCCTCATGCGGACACTCTGAGTTGGGCGGGAGGGCAGGACGGCTGGCTGGGATTTCCCAAGGTGATTCCCGATCTCTTCGGACCGGCGTTCACCCTGCGACTGGAGAAGATGGTGGAGAAGGAGACGGATCGTTTCGCACGCACCCTGGAATCCACCCATCGCCGAGCCGGACAACCGGCTCACGGGAAGCGGAGCACCAGACGTCAGGGCTGACCCTCACGGGTTCTCGAGACGGGCCGCCCCGAGCGCCACCAGCGCATCGGCGAGACGATCGATCTCCCCGCCCTCCAGTCCTGTGGACGCGAGCTCCTCACGGGCCTTCCGCCGGGTGGCCTCGCGGTCCAGGCCTCGCGGCACACGCGGCACGAGCGTACTGATGCGAGCACTGATGCGCGCGAGCGCCGGCCGGAGCTCCTCGTCGAGCGAGTGCACGGGAGCCTCCGCGGCGGCCGGAGGTGTGCGGAGCTGAATCCGCTTCGCCGCGTCCATCTGTGCCTGGAAGAAAGCGGAGATGGCCTCGTCCGGAGGCGCCGGAACGCCCAGGGCCGCGGCGGCGGCGTGGACCTCCTTCAGCGCGGCCTCCAGCACCCGAGCCTCCTGTGCGGGCACCTCGATGGGCTGACCCGCGCGCTGCTTGGCCGTGGCCACCCAGGGCATCAATGCCAGACGCTCGGCGGTGGCGGAGAGCAGCGCGTCCACGGGGGTCGCGGTGGGACCGGTGGCGCCGGGGCCCAGGTAGCTCTGACGGAGCGCCCCGAGCGCGCCGCGGGCCTCCTGCCGCAGGAGCCA
Organism: Archangium sp.; assembly: GCF_036277355.1. Lineage (GTDB taxonomy): Bacteria > Myxococcota > Myxococcia > Myxococcales > Myxococcaceae > Archangium. The sequence goes on along the minus strand of NZ_DASUNC010000064.1, from coordinate 68,371 downwards.
CGTGTCCAGCTCGGTGGCCAGCCCGGCCCGGGAGGGCTGCACGAAGAGCGCCACCACGTCCCGGGTGAAGGGCCCCACGCGCTCGATGCCGGAGAGGCCCTCGGCCCAGCGAGGACCCTCGACGGTGTTGGTGAGCGCCGCATCGGCCTGCCCGGAGGCGAGCGCCTCGCGCACCGCCGCGTTGTCGGGAATGGCGAGGATGCGCGCGTTCTGGAAGTGCGCACGCGCCACGCGCTCCAGGTGTCCGCCCCGGTTCACGGCCACGCGGAAATCAGGCCGGTCGAGCGCCCGCAGCAGCGCGAGTGGCGCCTCGGTGTCACCGGCCGCGGGCGGAGGGGCCCAGGCCGGGCGCCGCAGGAGCAACAGGGCCCCATTGCGCGCCACGGGGACGGTGTAGCGCCCGGCCAGCGAGCGCTCGGGGCGGAGGGTGAGACCACTGGCCGCCAGGTCGAAGCGCTGAGCGCCGAGGTCCGCCAGCAGCTCCGGCCAGAGGAAGCGCACCCACTCGAGCCGGTATCCGCGCTCGGAGGCGAAGCACTCCAGGAGCGCGGCATCGAAGCCGGACACCTGCCCGTCCCGCATGGAGCTGAAGGGCGGATAGTCACCACTCGTTCCGACGCGGAGGAGCCGGGTCTCGCGAGGGGGTGACGTGGTGCCGGGATGCGTCGCACACGCCGCGAACAGGGCCAGCACGCAGCCCGCGAGCGCGAGGCGGGCACGAGGGAGGGAAGGGAGCATCCCCGGACTCTGCCCCAGGCAGGGCGAATCCCCCAGGGGACGTGCGTGCGACCCACGTAGAACGGACACAGGTGCGCGGCGCGCCGGAGGTCGTGCAAGCTGCCGGGGCATGAAAAGCTCCCGTCCGCTGTCAGGTGGAGTGCTCGCGCTGGGGCTCATCCTCTGCGCTGCGTGCGCCACCTCTCCGGCCAGTACTCCCGAGACGCCGCGCCCACGGCAGGAGCCAGAACAGGTGCGCACGACTCCACTGCCCGATGGCCGCCTGCGACTCTCCTTCGAGCCGGTGTTACCCGACCCCTCCCTGGAGCGAATGCGCCTGGAAGACGCCCGGGACGTTCTCACGTCCCTGCACGCGTCCCTGCGGACCCAGCAGCCCCCCCGGCCGCGGCTCGTCCTGGCCTCCACGGCCTCGACGCAGCCGCCGCCCCAGGGCTGGCGCGCTCACCTGCTCGAGGAGCTCCTCTCACGCTTCGGCCCTTCCCGGCTGCCCCTGCCCCAGTCCCTGGAGACGAGCCCTGTCCTCCTCGCCCTGAAACGCTCTCCCCACTACATGGGCGCGGGCGCCCGTGAAGCGGCGCGCGAGCTGTTCTCCTCTCCCGTCTTCCTCTCCAGTGTCACCCTCTCGGTTTTCCTCTACTTCTCCGCCTGGCTGGCGCCCGAGCCGGTGTTCAGCAAGGCCTTCGTGGCCCTGCTGACGCTCCGGCTCTCGCTGGCCGTGGGTGTGCTGGAACTCACCCGCGTGGCCCTGGCCTGTGTCCAGCTGTACCGGGAAGCCCACGCGGCCACGACACCGCAGGAAATCGAGCGGGTGGCCGAGCGCTTCGGCAAGGCGCTGGGCGGCACGGGGTTACGGGTGCTCATGCTGGTGGCCAGCCTGGGCGTGGCCAAGGGACTGCCCCCGGTGCCCGAGGGCGGACTCACGGCGTTGCTGCGCGCCCCGCGCTACGCCCTCCCCGAGGGCCTGTCCCTGGAGGGCGCCTCGGCGGTGCAGATGGTGGCCGACGGCACCGTGCTCGTCACGGGCGTGGCGGCGGGCACCATGGCGGCCGCTGTGGGCAGCGCCTGCACGGATGGCTCCGAGAAGACGGACGGCTACTATTGGCACCACCTCGCCACCGACAAGAACCACATCTCGACGCTGCGCGGTGGCCCGTGGACGCCCCGATTCGAGGACTTATTCGAGATGGCGGGGATGAGCCTGGATGCGAAAGAGAACCGCGTCTATCTCAAGGGTCACAAGGGCCCTCATTCCGAGGCGTACCACCAGGAGGTCTACCGTCGATTGGAAGCCGTGCTCTCCCAGTGCCGCACCCCGAAACAGTGCCGGAGCATCCTGGTGGACGAGCTCAAGAAGATCGCGGATGACGTCTGTACGCCGGGGACACTGCTCCACCAGCTGCTGACGACGACATGAGGCGCAACACCAGGTGAGGACGATGAGCCGTTTCTACGATCTGACGGACGACATGAGCCGGCCAGGACGCTGGCACCTCCGGCATCCCGTCGATGAGCACGGGCAGAAAATCGATCCCTGGCAATTCACCGAGAGCCGCCGGCTCGACGCCCATGGGCTCATCCGGTTTCCCGTGAAGCCAGACGGAACGGAGCTGGAGTTCACCCAGAGTTCCTTCTCCATCCCCGTGGTCCACCGTCGAGTCGTCCAGCTCTTCGAGCGCCTGGGCATCCAGGACGTTCAATTCCTCCCCGTCGAAGTCCAGAGCCACGCCGGGCCCTGGTTCATCCTCAATTCCCTGCGCGTCATCCGTTGCATCGACGAGGCCCGGTGCAGGGAAGTACGGCACTTCAAGCCCGAGGATGGCCAACCCGAGAAAGTGGGCCAGTACCGGGGCGTCTCGGGTTTGCGCATCGACCCGGCGAGAGCCGAAGGTGCCCACCTCTTCCGTCCCTGGGGCTGGACGGTGGCCCTCATCATCTCCGAGGACCTCAAGCAGGCCCTGGAGCGAGAGGGCGTCACGGGCACGCGCTTCACCGAGGTGTGAAACCAGCTCGCGGCACCACCACGGATTCTGGAGGGAAGGGAGCATCCCCGAACTCTGCCCCAGGGAGCGCGAATCCCCCAAAGGACGGCGAGTCCAAAACAAACGCAGGTGCACGACGCACCGAAGCTCATGCAGGCTACGCGGCATGAAGAGAGCCCGTCCGCCGCTGCGTCTGGTACTCGCGCTGGGATTCATCCTGAGTGCCGCGTGTGCCACCTCTCCGGCAGGTCCGCCCGAAGCCTCGCGCCCACGGGTGGAGCCGAAACAGGTGCGCACGACTCCACTGCCCGATGGCCGCCTGCGACTCTCCTTCGAGCCGGTGTTACCCGACCCCTCCCTGGAGCGAATGCGCCTGGAAGACGCCCGGGACGTGCTCACGTCCCTGCACGCGTCCCTGCGCCCCCAGCAGCCCACCCGGCCGCGGCTCGTCCTGGCCTCCACGGCCTCGGCGGAGCAGCCGCCCCCGGGCTGGCGCACGCTCCTTCACGAGGAGCTCCTCTCCCGCTTCGGCCCCTCCCGGCTCTCCCTGCCCCAGTCCCTGGAGACGAGCCCTGTCTTCCAGGCCCTGAAGCTGTCCCCCCGCTACATGGGCGCGGGCGTCCGCGAGGCGGCGCGCGAGCTGTTCTCCTCGCCCGTCTTCCTCTCCAGTGTCACCCTCTCGGTTTTCCTCTACTTCTCCGCCTGGCTGGCGCCCGAGCCGGTGTTCAGCAAGGCCTTCGTGGCCATGCTGACGCTGCGCCTGTCCCTGGCCGTGGGCGCGCTGGAGCTCACCCGGGTGGCGCTGGCCTGCGTCCAGTTGTACCGGGAAGCACACGCCGCCCGCACGCCGCGGCAACTCGAAGCGGTAGCCGAGCGCTTCGGCAAGGCGCTGGGCGGCACGGGGCTACGGGTGCTCCTATTGGTGGCCAGCCTGGGCATGGCCAAGGGACTGCCCCCGGTGCCCGAGGGCGGACTCACGGCGTTGCTGCGCGCCCCGCGCTACGCACTGCCCGAGGGCCTGTCCCTGGGGGGCGCGTCAGCGGTGCAGATGGTGGCCGACGGCACCGTGCTCGTCACGGGCGTGGCGGCGGGCACGGTGGCGACCTCAGCAGGCAGCGCCTGCACCGATGGCTCCGAGAAGGCGGACGGCTACTATTGGCACCACCTCGCCACCGACAAGAACGACATCTCGACGGTCTACGGCGGGCCGTGGACTCCGTTGTTCAAGTCGCTCTTCGCGAGGGCGGGGATGAACCTGGATGCAAAGGAGAACCTCGTCTATCTCGCGGGCCACAAAGGCCCTCATCCCGAGGACTATCATGTGGAGATCTACGAACGGCTCAAGACAGCTCTCGGACAATGCCGGACCCGGGAACGATGCCGGGATGCTTTGATACGGGCACTCGAGGAACTCGCACAGGAGGTGTGTACTCCCGGGTCACGGCTCTATCGGTTGGCAACGAGGAAGTAGAGCGCCCTCCAGGACACCTCGCATGAACCGGTACTTCAAATTGATGGATGACAGGCGTGCCCGCGATCGCTGGCACCTGGGGGCTCCCTTGGACGAGCAGGGGCAGGAGCTCGACCCCTGGCAATTCGACGAGGGGCGGAGCCTCGAGCTGGGGTGCGTGCCACACTTCCCGCTCGAGGTCCCCGGACACCCGCTGGACTTCTGCTGGGCCGCTTTCAGCATCCTCGTGGTCAGCGAGCGCTTCGTCCGGCTCCTCGAGCGGCTGCACGTCCACGAGGTGCAGGCCATTCCCGCCCGCGTGGACGCCCACCCGGAGCCCTATTTCATCCTCAATCCCTTACGAGTCATCCGCTGCATCGATGACGCCCGATGCGAGGAGGTGCGTTACTTCAAGCCCGAAGATGGCCAGCCGGAGAAGGTAGGCCAATACCGGGTGGTCGCGGGGATGCGAATCGATCCAACGAAAGTGGGAGATGCCCACCTCTTCCGTCCCTGGGGCTGGACGGTGGCCCTCATCGTCTCCGAGGACCTCAAGCAGGCCCTGGAGCGCGAGGGCATCACCGGCACACGCTTCCTTGAGGTGTGAAACCAGCTCGCGGCACCGCAAGGCCTTCGTGGCCCTGCTGACGCTGCGCCTCTCTGTGGCCGTGGGTGTGCTGGAGCTCACCCGCGTGGCCCTGGCCTGTGTCCAGCTGTACCGGGAAGCCCACGCGGCCACGACACCGCAGGAAATCGAGCGGGTGGCCGAGCGCTTCGGCAAGGCGCTGGGTGGCACGGGGTTACGGGTGCTCATGCTGGTGGCCAGCCTGGGCGTGGCCAAGGGACTGCCCCCGGTGCCCGAGGGCGGACTCACGGCGTTGCTGCGCGCCCCGCGCTACGCCCTCCCCGAGGGCCTGTCCCTGGAGGGCGCGTCAGCGGTGCAGATGGTGGCCGACGGCACCGTGCTCGTCACGGGCGTGGCGGCGGGCACGGTGGCGACCTCAGCAGGCAGCGCCTGCACCGATGGCTCCGAGAAGACGGACGGCTACTCTTGGCACCACCTCGCCACCGACAAGAACAGCATTTCAACGCTGCGCGGTGGCCCATGGACTCCCCTATTCGAGGACTTCTTCGAGATGGCGGGGATGAGCCTGGACGCGAAGGAGAACCGCATCTACCTCAAGGGCCATAAGGGCCCTCATCCCAAGGAGTACCATGACGAGGTATATAACAGGCTCCAACGAGCCATGAGGAACTGCGGGACGCTTGCTCAATGCAGGAGCAGGCTGGTGACAGCACTCAAGCAAATCGCGGACGAACTCTGCACTCCCGGTTCACATCTCCACCGGCTGATAACGAAGTCAGGGGATTGAGTTCGAAGCGAAAAACATGTCCAGGTACTATCAACTGAGAGATGACCTCTATCACCCCGGGCGCTGGCACCTGAGGACGCCTGTCGATGAGCACGGGCAGAAGCTCAATCCCTGGCAATTCACCGAAGGCCGCTGGCTCGAGCCCCAGGGAATCATCCGGTTTCCCGTGAGACCCGACGGAGTCGCGCTGGAGTTCACCCTGGACTCTTTCGCCACCCCCGTGGTCCACGGCCGCGTCGTCCAGCTCTTCGAGCGCATGGGCATCCAGGAAGTCCAGTTCATCCCCGTGGATGTGGAGGGCCAGGCCGAGCCCTGGTTCATCCTCAATGCCTTGCGCATCCTCCGCTGCATCGACGACGCCCGCTGTGCGGAGGTGCGGTACTTCACGCCCGAGGATGGCCAGCCCGAGAAGGTCGGCGAGTACAAGAACGTGCGGGGAATGCGCATCGACCCGGCGAGGACAGAAGGCGCCCGCGTCTTCCGTCCGTGGGGCTGGTACCTGTCCCTCCTCGTCTCCGAGGACCTCAAGCAGTCCCTGGAGCGCGAGGGCATCACCGGCACGTGCTTCACCGAGGTGTGAGCCAGGCCCCGCCCCCTACCAGCACCGCGCGGCGAAGGCGGCCAGCTCGCGGTTGAAGCGGCGGGAGTCCTCCCAGAAGGGCGAGTGGCCCACGCCGGGGTAGAGGGACAGCTGGGCCCCGGGCACCAGGGAGAGGATGTGGCGGCTGGAGGCGGGCAGCACCACGCGGTCCTCCACCCCGTGCGTCACGAGCACCGGCACGGTGAGCCGGTGCAGCACGTCGTCATGGTCCTCGGAGCGCGAGCCGAGCGCCTCGCGCACGTACGCCGGCACCATCTCCGTGTAGGCCAACACGCGCTTGCGCGTCTCCTGGGACACCGGCTGGTGGTGCAGCAGCGACACGAAGCGCTCCAGGGTGGCGCGGCCGTGGCCCGCCTCCTCGGTGAACAGGCCCGGGATGAGCGCGAGCAGCTCGGGCGACAGCAGCCCGAAGGCCTCCTCCGAGCCGCTCTTCACCAGGGCGGACACGAAGTGCACACCGGCCACGTGCTCCTGCCCGAAGTTCCGCAGGTAGTCGGCCACCACCATGCCGCCGTAGGACCAGCCCACCATCAGCGGCCGCTCCAGCTCCAGCGCCGACATGACGGCTTGGATGTCCCGGGCCCACACGCGCCCGTCCCCATAGCCCCCCCGGGGCTTGTCGGACAGGCCGTGCCCCCGCAGATCCATGGCCACCAGCCGGAAGCCCAGGCCCAGGGCGCTCTGGAACTGCCGCCGCCACGCCAGGTGGCACTGGGAGAAGCCGTGGACGAAGAAGAGGGGCGGCCCGTACACGTCCCCCGCGTCGTACACGCGCAGGGACACCCCCCCGGCGCCCTCGACGGTGTGGATGCGCACGGGGATGGGCTCGAAGAAGGGCGACTCGTTCTCGGGGTCCCGCCACGCCGAGGGCGGCTCCAGCACCGTCACGGCCGGGCCCTGGCGGGTCCGCGCCATCGGAGGAGGCGTCTGCACGGAGAGGGAGAGGAGTTCGTCCATCATGGCGCGGAGTCCTTCGGGATGCACGGGAGTCGACTCCGCTAGGAATAGGCATCCCCCGCACGAGCGGGAGCCCCCCTTCTCCAGAAGTCCTCCGGAAGCCCGGCTCGCACCGGAAATCCGTCCATCCCCGGACAATCCGTTTTCCCTGGAGGGAGGAGGGAAGGGGGGCTTGCAGGGAGCGGGCCGGGAGTGCGCGGCAGGAGACGTCTGGCCGCCCTGCGCGCCGGGGGGCACGGAGGGCATACAGGGGCGGGCGTCGTCACGGGAGGCGGTTAGTAGTAAGCCCTCGCCGTACACGGACACGCAGGTGGAGGGAGCCTCGCGCATGAAACGCATCTTGATTGGACTGCTCGCGGTGGTGGGGGCGCTGACCCTCCTTTTCACGGGGTTGGTGTTGGGGCTGCTCTTCATGGGGGCGTCGAACAAGCCGGGGGTACCGGGGCAGGTGGTGTTGGAGCTGGAGCTGGACGAGCGGCTGGTGGAGCACGTGCCGGAGGACTCGTGGGCGAGCGCGTTCGGCCCGGAGCGGCTGACGGTGAGGGACGTGGTGGACGCGCTGGAGCGGGCGGGGGGAGACGAGCGGGTGAAGGGGCTGGTGGTGAAGGTGAACGGGACGCCGGGGAGCACGGCGGTGGTGCAGGAGCTGCGCGACGCGGTGAAGGCCTTCCGGGCGACGGGGAAGAAGGCGGTGGCGTACGCGGACACGTTCGGCGAGGGGGACAACTCGACGGGGGGGTACTACCTGGCCTCGGCCTTCGACGAGGTGTACCTGCAGCCCTCGGGGGAGCTGTCGGTGACGGGCATCGCCATCGAGACGCCCTTCGCGCGGGATGCGCTGGCGAGGCTCGGGGTGAAGCCGCGGATGAGCAAGCGCCAGGAGTACAAGGCGGCGGTGAACACGTACACGGAGCAGACGTACACGGCGCCGCACCGGGAGGAGACGGAGCGCTTCCTGACGAGCCTCTTCGGGCAGATGGTGAAGGGAATCGCCGAGGGCCGGGGCCTGAGCGAGGAGCAGGCGAGGGCGGCGATGGACGAGGCGCCGCTGCTGGCGCCGCGGGCGCTGGAGGCGAAGCTGGTGGACGGGCTGCTGTACCGCGACGAGGTGTACGCGAAGGTGAAGGAGGCGGCGGGCGAGGGGTCGGAGCTGTTGTACCTGGAGAAGTACCTGGAGCGGGCGGGGAGGCCGAACCGGACGGGGGGGCAGACGGTGGCGCTCATCTACGGGGCGGGGGAGATTGCCCGGGGCCGCAGCCGGGCGAGCCCCATGTCGGGGGAGGTGACGATGGGGAGCGACACGGTGGCGGCGGCGTTCCGCAAGGCGGTGGAGGACACGAGCGTGAAGGCCATCGTGTTCCGGGTGGACAGCCCGGGAGGCAGCTACGTGGCGAGCGACACGGTGCGGCGCGAGGTGCAGCGGGCGCGGGAGAAGGGCAAGCCGGTCATCGTGACGATGGGCTCGTACGCGGCGAGCGGGGGGTACTTCGTGGCGATGGACGCGGACAAGATCGTGGCGCAGCCGGGGACGCTGACGGGGAGCATCGGGGTGTTCAACGGGAAGATGGTGACGGCGGACTTCTGGGAGAAGCTGGGGGTGAACTGGGAGCCGTTGGGGGCGGGGAAGAACGCGACGATGTACAGCTCGGACATGGAGTTCACGCCGGAGCAGCACGCGAAGAACGAGGCCTTCCTGGACCAGGTGTACGCGGACTTCACGAGCAAGGCGGCGGCGGGGAGGAAGATGCCGGTGGAGCAGCTGCGGGAGGTGGCGAAGGGGCGGGTGTGGACGGGGGAGGACGCGAAGGAGCGGGGGCTGGTGGACGAGCTGGGCGGCTTCCCGGTGGCGCTGAAGCTGGCGAAGGAGGCGGCGAAGCTGGAGGGCCCGGTGCGGGTGGAGGTGTTCCCGCGCAAGAAGGGGGCGGCGGAGGTGCTGTCGGAGCTGCTGGGGGAGAAGCAGGGGGACAACAGCGACGACGAGGCGGCCGCGGGCGCGCGGATGACGGCGCCGTGGGAGCCGGTGCTCGAGGAGACGCGGGTGCTGTACCGGCTGGGCGTGCAGCTGGGCGTGGTGGGCGAGCCGCGCCGGCACGTGCTCTCCGCGCCGGTGCCCGAGCCCACCTGGTAATGCTCAGTAGTCAGGGACTGCCTGCCCATGTGCTCGCCGGAGCCAGGGGCAGGTGATAGAAGCCGGGCCATGTCACGCCGTGACCTCTGGCAGAAACTCTACGAGCGCTTCGACCCGGAGTTGCCCGCCCCCATGGAATGGCGGGCGCCCCGTCCCCACAGCCCGGCGCAGAAGATTCTGGAGACGTTGGATCGGCCCTTCGGCACGCCGCGCATCCTGCTGATGGGAACGGTGGGCACGGGCAAGACGACGGAGTTGATGCGCGTCGCCGATGAGCGCGAGAACCGCGAGCTGGTCGTCTTCCTGGACCTCGAGCGGCACTTCACCAACGTGGTGAAGGACCCGAATGCGCTGCACCTGATTCAAGCCTGGGAAGTGTGCTTCCTGGCGGGGCTGGCGCTGGTGTTCCAGTACAAGGAGCGGTTGGGGCTCGAGATCGACCCCGAGATGGTGAAGCAACTCGGCCGGGCCTGGCAGGGGCTCGCTGTGGCCACGAATACCCCGAATCCCCAGCTCGACCTGGGCTCCTTCGCCAAGGAGGCCCTGGAGTTGGGGGCAACCCTGGCCACCACGGGAGCACTGGGCGTGGAGGCGGCGGGGACGGCCTGGGGGCTCAAGACGGCGAAGACCGTGATGGGCTCCATGCGGTCGTGGATCTGGAATCTGCCGCTGGGGCGCAGTGAGAAGACAGTGCCCGACCAGGAGCGGCAGGTGCAGGAGCTGCTGGGCGCCGTCAACCTGCTGCTGGGTGAAGTGCAGCAGAAGCACCGCAAGGTGCTGCTCATCATCGATGGCCTGGATCGAATCCGGGATGTCAAACGCGCGAAGGAGCTCTTCGTCGAGTCACAGCTGCTCTCCCAGCTCAGCTGTCCCCTGGTGGTGTGTGGTCCCTTCGCGCTCCGGCACCACGTGGCCACGGCTGGAGTCCGTGGCTTCAAGGCCAGCGCCCTGGTGAATGAGCCCGTCCTGGACCATGACGACCCGAGCCGCCCCGGAAAGGGAGTGGAGTTCTTCTGCAATGTGTATGCTCAACGGGTGAAGGATCTCGGAAACGAGGCCCTGGAACTGGTGGATCGGAAGCTGCTGGTCGAGCTCGCCTACCGCTCGGGCGGGAGAGCCAGGGATTTCGTCCGGTTCATCCGCTCGCTCGTCGAGCTGGCCTGGGACCAGGATGCATCCACGGCGACACCGGAGTTGGTGAAGCAGGTATTGGATGAATGGCGTCTGAGACAGGAGACTGGACTGAACAAGGATCACATCCGGCTCCTGCAGGAGGTGATGAGTGATCCGAAACACGAGCTGCCGTCAGGCGAGCTGGCGCATGAGCTGCTCGACTACCATCATCTGCTGCCCTACCCCAATGACTCGGAATGGTACTACCCCCATCCGCTGCTGACGATGCATCGGGTCCAGCCACCCCAGGCTGGCTCCGCCGGCTGAAGATTTCGCTGGGGCTGTCTCGTGCCGGGCTGCTGGTGCTGGTGGACCACGCCCGCCCCGAGCGGCTGGGGGAGTTGGTGCGGACATTGCTGCCCATCGCCCCGGAGCTGGAGGTCCACACCGAGGCCTACCGGCTGGCGGAGGCAAAGCCCGGCTCGATGCTGGTGCTGATTGGGCGCACGGAGGACGCGGACTGGCTGAACATCAACCGGCCGCTGTTCGCCTCGCGTGAGCTGCGAGTGGTGCTGTGGTGCACGCGCGAAGTGTCCGAGGCGTTGTTGAAGCGCGCCGTGGACTTCCTGGACTGGATTTCGCTTCGGTTGGAGTGCCCCGCGGGACCGGCCCCCTACGCGGTGGCGGGGCTCCGCTGTGCGCTGGCCGCCCGGGTACCTGGCATCGTGTGGACGGGAGGAGACCTGGAGGCGAGCTTCGCCGCTGCGAGACCGCGCCGGACACTTCGGCGGATCAGCGCGGCGAGACCGTACGAGGAGCTCGTCGCGGAGGCGAAGGCAGCCGGCGGGAGGGAGTGGCTCGCGTGGACGGAAGTGGATGGAGACTTCCGGCTGCGACGGGTTCGCTGGGCGATGGCCGAGGCGGGACGCCGGACGAGAACCATCCTGGTGGAACCCGCCGTGCGGTCCCCCGGGTGGTGGGAGATGCATGCGCGGGTGGCGGAGCCAGCGGAGGCCTGCGAGCGGCTGAGGAGCGCTGGGTCGAAGCAACCGGGCCGGTTGGCGGCGCTGGTGGACCTGGAGCCCGAAACCATCCAATTGCTGGGTGGACTGCTGGAACGAGGCGTCGAAGAGCACTTCCTGGACGGGGAGCTGCTGAAGAGTGCGGATCCTGGAGCGGCTGTCGGGCGGCTGGCCGCTGAGCAGGGTCTGGTGATGGAGAAGGAGCAGGTCCGTGGAAGGGCGCCCCCACCCGTGATGCGAGCATTTGGAGCGGAGCGTGACCGGATACGGCGGCTGCATGAGGCGAAACTGAACACCATCGAGCAGCGGTTGCACGGCGAAGAGCAGGTAGACGCCGAGGAAACGTCTTTCTGGGCCGCGAGTACCCGCTCCACGCGATTCATACCAACCGGAAGCCGAGGTGAGTTGGCGGAAGTCCTACTTCGGAGGACACCTGGGACAAGTGGGCGCTGGGATCAGGCCGCCAACATCGCCCTCCTGGCGGGAGACGCGGATGTAGCCCATCTCTGGGCTCGAAGAGCGTTCGAGACCGACAATGAGCAGTGGAAAGTGCTCACCCAGGCTCTCATCCAACAAGGACGATTCACCGAAGCCGAATCACTTCTCCGCCGCCAGCTTCAAGCTGAACGGACTTCAGCTCTGGCTCGCGGGTGGATCCTTCACGAACTGGGAGTAGTTCTCGACAGTCAGGGCAAGTATGCCGAGGCGGAGGCTCTGCTTCGCCAGTCTCTCTCCATCTATGAGCAGGCGCTCGGCACACACCACCCCAGCTACGGCGCTTCGCTCCACGTCCTGGCCGGGGTGCTCGAAAGTCAGGGTAAGTATGCCGAGGCGGAGGCACTACTTCGCCAGTCTCTCTCCATCCATGAGCAGGCGCTCGACATACACCACCCCAACTACGGCGCTTCGCTCCACGAATTGGCCAGGGTACTCCAAAGTCAGGGCAAATATGCCGAAGCGGAGGCTCTGTTTCGCCAGTCTCTCTCCATCTATGAGCAGGCGCTCGGCACACATCACCCCAGCTACGGCGCTTCGCTCCACGAATTGGCCGGGGTGCTCGAAAGTCAGGGCAAATATGCCGAGGCGGAGGCGCTGCTTCGCCAGTCTCTCTCCATCGATGAGCAGGCGCTCGGCACACACCACCCCAGCTACGGCGTTTCGCTCCACGAATTGGCCAGGGTGCTCGAAAGTCAGGGCAAGTATGCCGAGGCGGAGGCTCTGCTTCGCCAGTCTCTCTCCATCTATGAGCAGGCGCTCGGCACACACCACCCCCACTACGGCGTTTCGCTCCACGTCCTGGCCAGCGTGCTCCAACAACAAGGCCGATACGCCGAAGCAGAAGCGTTACTCCGCCAGTCCCATTCCATCATCGAACAGGCACTCGGCCCTCGACATCCACGGCTCTGCGCTGTTCTCGCGAACCTCGGCTCCAACCTGGCCGCACAGAATCGCCCACAGGAGGGAGAGGCGTTTCTGCTGCGCGCCGCCAGCATCGCCCGTGCCGCCCTTGGGCCGAAACATCCCGAGACAGCGCAATTCCTTACCCAGCTCGCACGAGTCCAGGCCGCGTTGAAAAAGCCCGAAGCCGCCATCACGGCCCAGCAGGCCATGGACGCCCTGCTCGGCGCTCTGGGGCCGGAGCACCCCATCACGAAAGAGGCGCTTCCCGGACTCCGCCAGATCCTGGCGGGCAACAATTAAGTTCACAGGGTGCAAACCATGACCACTCGGGCTCGCCTCCATCTGCACGTCTACGCGCCAGCGCTCACCACGGACGACGGGCGCCCGCTCGCGGCCGTGGAAGGGATGGAGCGGGCACTCCCCGGGTTGCGATTGGCGTGGCGGGTCTCGGATGCGGGGCGGCCCATCGCGCTTCCCGAGCGTGAGGCGTGGCTGGCTGAGTCGATAGCGGACGGCGAGTTCGGGTTGCTGTGCAATGGGGACGAGAGCTACCCGGTGACGATGAATGGGCGGCGGGAGAGCGCGATGGCGAGTCCGGGGGGCGAGCCGCTGCTGATCGTCCACGCGAAGCTCCCGCAGGACGACGCCGTTGTCGCCGCGGCAGGAGACATGTTGGAGAATGTCGCGGAAGGCGTGCGCGCCCGGTGGGGCGTCGTGGCGCCGGGACCCGTGAGGCTGGTCATCGCGGCGCAGACGGGCCCGAAGTCAGGTGGGCCGGAACATCCTCCTCACGGACTGCCCATGCTCAAGCTCCCGTGGCACATCCGCTCGCCCAGGCTTCCTCAGTACCTCGGGTGGATCAACTACTGGTCCGCAGCCGCCGCGGAGGCGCTCGGCTTCCCGGACCCCACCCGCGATGCCGAGCTGCTGGCGCGGGCCCGGCGGACGGAGTCTGGAGGGTGGGTGGTGAGCCTCACCGAGGCGCCACTCGACCTGGACAAACCCGCCCACCTCGAGACGCTCAAACAGGCCTACGAGCGATTCCCAGAGATCGGCGGGCGTGCGGAGACGTGACAGCGCTGCATCTACCCTGGTGAAGAATCCGGGCTGAATCAGCTCACCGGAACGCGTCCACGACGAAGACCATCGCGGTGGGGGACTCCAGGATGGCGATCCCCGGCTTGGACTCGGGCCTCTTGCGCAGCTGCCCCTTGCCGAGCCGGGCCACCGCGCAGATGGGTACCTTGTCGCCTTCCAGGGGGTGGGCCTCGTAGTACCGGATGACGACCTGGGGGCCTTCCGTCCAGACGCGTCCGTACAGACGGGATGGAGAGCTGAGCGTCCCCAGATCCTCTTCCAGGATGCTCTCGATGGGCCCCTCGTAGAGCGTGATGGGCCTCGTACTCATCTGGTTCGCATCGAGCGAGACCCAGGCTGAATCCCCGACGCTTATTCTCAGATACCGCATCACCTCGAGGGCCTTCGCCGGGCACTCGTCCGCCACCGGAGATCCATCCGCTCGCAGCGCTACTTTACCCGGAAACGGGGAGGGAGCCGTGGCGCAACCCGCCGACATCAGAAGCACGAGGGAGGAGAGAAGGAAGGCCTCCGTCCTACGCATCATGGGCATTGCTCGCTCCTACTCCTGCACCAGTTGGGGATCCAGCGAAACGGCCAGTTGCTGGAGGCCATCATCGCGGAAGATTTCCAGGACGAGGCCCACCATGCCCTTCTCCGAAACAAACGCGCTCTTGTCCACCACGACGGCGAGACTTCCCGACGCCCCGGAGACGATCTCCGCCCGGTTCATGCGAAGCGCGAATGGCTGGGCCGTGCGGGATGTCGAATCGGAGGACAAACGGGCCTCCTTGAGGCTCCACGGCCTGTCCCGATGCGTGTTGTCGAGCCGGATCACGACCGCTGCCTTGCCGTTTCCCTTCCCCGAGAAGATCTCGACCTTCATGCCCACGTCCCCATCGTTCAGCTCATAGGAACTCTTCCGCCGGAAGGGCACCTGCTTCACCTCGCCATTGGACAGCAGCGTGGCGTAGGCGTGGTCGATGGAGTTCTCCTCCTGCTGGTAGCGCTCGACCTGGTCGCGCAGCTCGCGCTCGCTCTGGAGCGCGCGGTACAGGGAGGCAAGCACCGCGTCGTAGTCCTCACGGCTGGCGAACACGTTGACCTGCTGGTCCACCTCGCGGTTGCCATAGGACTGCTCGTGGGACGTCACGATGAATGGCAGCTCCGTCCCATCCACGAGCGTCACCCGGAGCAGGAACGGGTTGCCGGGGGTGAGGTCGCGCAAGGGATAGAGCAACACCCACCTGCCCGCGCACACCACGGGCTCGAAGTGGCCTTCCCACCCCAGCATCGCCGTGCGCTCGGGGTCACAGGGCTTCTCCAGGCGCAGGAGCGTGGCCACCCTTCCCCCCACGTACACCCGGGGCGCCTCGCTCCTCGGGTGCTCCGAGAGGATGAGGGCCCGCTCGATGGGCTCCCGCCCCCGGGCCACGGCCACGGCCGCGGCGAGGACCAGAAGCAGGGTATACTGCGGAAGTAGTTTTTCGCGCATGCGGCGGGTGAACCTAACAGGTCATGCGGCATGCCGCCAGTCCTCCCTTCACGGTCCCGGGCAACCGTCGGGAAGCGGGCACTTGGCGCATGGTGCCCGGGCAGCCCAACGGATGGAGGGTGGACGCAGGCCCATCATCCCTCCTGGAGTCCCCCCCTTCCCATTTCGGGGCCCTCTCGAACGTGAACACTCCAAGACGAACTGAACGCCTCAAGACCCTCGCCGTTCTGCTCGCCCTCCTCTCGGGCTGCCTACCCGCCAAGCGAACCAGAACCATTGTCACGGGTGCAATCGAACCCAGACACTTCCAATTCGTCACGGTCGTCAAACAGACCGGCACCAAACCAGGTGGCTGGCGCGCCGCATGCGTTCACGTCAACATCCAGCGAGTCACGGGAGAGTCCTTCCTTTGCAAATTCGGAGTGGACGTGCCTATCGAGAACGAGGACGCCCATTTCTCCGTTCCCCTCGCACAGCGCATCGCAGCAGAACGCGCCAATGAGGCCGCCCGCCTCGTCTTCAGTTCCGCCACACCGGCATCCGGACTTGGTTTGTTGTGCGAGGACTTCAAGGCGGAATTCGGTGCCTTGTTGGGCGTCTCCATCCGTGGCTCGCGTGTGAAGACGGCCTGCCATGAGAAGACCATCCCCGTTCAGTTTGGAGAGTGGATCCCATGAGCCGCACGGACTTGACCCCGGAGCAACTGCTCTCCATTGCAAGAGAGTACTGGCGCCCGGACAGGTACCAACATCTCACACAAGAGCCGAGCCCGGAGGATCACAAACGCGAAGCACGCTGGGCAGAAGTGCTCCAGAAGGCCGACCGCTGGCATGCATTCTTGAATGCCCTGGCTCAAGAGCTTCCCGACTTCACCATTGGAGATGGCACCGCGACTCCGGACGCCTGCTTCCGCTGTGTCGCCTATCCCGTCAAGGGCCGGCCGCTGCCACCTTTCGACTGGGTCGTCGTGGGCTGCATCAGCATCCTGGCGCCCATCTACATGCTCTACGGAATCGAATTCGAGCGGGCCGGCAAGGTGCGGCTCCGTTCCACGGTCCGTTTCGAGCCCCTCCCTCCCCCGATGAGGCACCCGGCCGACATCTTCGCCAGGAAGATAGAGGAGACGTTCGGTGTCAGTGCGCTCCCGCGTGAGGTCGCCGAAATCCCCGTCCCGCTCGTCGTGGAATGGAAGGAGCCTCCCGAGACGATGCTCTTCCATGCGCTCTTCTCGAACCAGCCCGAGAACGTGCCTTGACCCCCCGCCCCGCTCCTCGGGACGCCCCAGGAGGCCAACGGCATGGCTGCCCGTCACGCCACGCCTGCGGAACTCCAGGGAACCACTACGAGCGGGCCCCGGCCCCGAGCCGTTCCGGGCGCTCCCCCGGCAGAGGGGGGGCGTCCTCCGCCGCCGTCTGGAAGCGGACACGGGGCCCGTCGCACGCCCCGGATAACCAGACAGCCCCTGAAGACAGACAGGAATTGGCGCCTGGGGGCAACCTTCTGACGCGAACGGACAAGACAGCCCCGGTGGAAATGTTCTAGAGAGCCGCCCACGCACGCACGGGGGAGCGGCCAATGCAGACGAAGAAACGGCTGGGCGAAATCCTGGTGGGGCTGGGAGTGCTGGACGGGTTGCAGTTGCAATCGGCGCTCGCCTACCAGCGCAAGTGGGGAGTGCCGCTGGGGCAGGTGGTGGTGGATCTGCGCTTCTGCACGGCGGAGCAGGTGTTGGAGGCGCTGGCGAACCAGACGGGCGTGCCGGCGATGAACCTGGACGCGCAGCGGGTGGACGCGCGGCTGGCGGCGCTGGTGCCGAGGCGGCTGGCGGAGATGCACCGGGTGGTGCCGCTGTGGCTGGAGGGCCCGCGGGACATGGTGCTGGTGGTGGCGATCGCCGCGCCGGCGAGCCTGCAATCACTGGACGCGGTGCGCGGCGTGGCGTGCAAGGCGCGGGTGGTGCCGTGGCTGGCGACGGACGCGGCGATTGGCCGGGCCATCGAGCGGCTCTACCAGACGGGAGCGGAGACGGCGTCGCGGCGCGCGGAGGTGGAGGCCATCACGCTGCCCGAGGCGGACGCGGACATGGCGGTCTACCCGGACCGCATGGCGGAGGGAGGGCCCTTCGACGAGGGGCGCGGCATCCTCCTGCCGGACCTGAATCCCGAGCGCGAGACGTTGGACATTCCGCTGCTGGAGCCGCTGGAGATGGAGGAGCTGGCGGGGCTGTTGGCGCTGCCGGAGGAGGTGGAGGAGGCGGGCGCGGTGCTCATCTACGGGTGGGGAGCGGCGGCGGCGGCGGGGCTGGTGCGGGTGTTGGGGGAGGCGGGCTTCCGGGCGAGCGTGGCGAGCACGGAGCAGGTGCTGGCGGCGGACGAGCGGGCGGTGGTGCTGGCGCCGTTGCCGTCGCTGGAGGCGATGAGGCGCAGGCCGGTGGCGCAGCTGCTGGTGGCGGGGAAGGTGCCGGAGCTGGACGTGGAGAGGGCGCGGGCGCTGGGAGCGCGAGGCTTCCTGGCGGCGCCACTGGACACGGACCTGATGCTGCGGGCGGTGAGGCGGCTGCTGCGCGCGGCGGGCGAGAGGCCCCGGGTGCCGGCGGCGCAGCGGGCGGTGGCGGAGGCGCCCCGGCTCCGGGCGGCGAGCTGAGGCGCCTCGGGGGTCAGCGGACCCGCTCGAGGAAGCTCTCGGTGGGCATCCAGAGGGAGGAGAGCTCGATGGGGAGCGAGTGGAAGGGCTCGGTGCGGACGATGGAGTCACCCTCGTAGGAGGCGACGAGGAGCCAGCCGCGCTTGACGCGCTGGAAGACCTCGAGCGTGTGGGCGGCGGGGTCGACGAGCCACACGTGGGACACACCGGCGCGAGCGTAGGCGGGCAGCTTGCGGGTGCGGTCGAGCGCGGCGGTGGAGGGGGTGAGGACCTCGCAGATCCAATCCGGGGCGAGCGTGAGGAAGGGCTCATCGGGCGTGGGCGCCTCGGAGAGCCTGTCGCGGCGCCAGCCGGCGAGATCGGGGACGAGCACATCGCGGCCGAGGCGGAGCTCGGGAGCGCGGAGGAAGCACCAGCGGCCGGAGCCCCCGCGGCGGGGATCGAGCCGTTCACCGAGTTCCACTCCCAACATGAAGGCGGCACGGGCCTGACCTGGCGCCGGCCGGGGCGAAGCCACCAGTTCCTCGTCGAGGATCTCCCCAACCCATCCCATGGGCAGCGCCTCGAGAGCCGAGTACGCCGCCTGGCTGTTGCACATCGGAATCACCCTGTCCTCCTCCGGCCCTGGTGAGTGGGGGCCGGGCAGGGGAAGCATTCTAGGGAGGGGTCTGACACACGCCGGGAGGCGGGGCGGGTGTCTACTTACCGATACAGAAGCGCTGGAAGATGGCGTCGAGGAGGGCCTCGGAAGCGGAGGTACCGGACACTTCGCCGAGGGACTCGAGGGCGAGGCCGACTTCCCCGGAGACGACCTCGAGGGTGGAGAAGCGGCAGGCACTTTCAGCGCGGGAGAGGGCGTCGGCGGTGCGCCGGAGGGCATCGGCGTGACGTTCGGAGACGAGGGCGACAGCGGAGGGAGCACCGCCGCCCCACAAGCGCGAGAGCATCTGGGAGCGGAGCAACTCGACGCCCTCGCCCGTCAACCCACTGACGGCCAAAGCGGAAGCAGCCACAGTGGAAACAGAATCACGGACAGAACCCCTCTCCCCTCGGGAGAGGGACGGGGTGAGGGTGCCCGCATCCCAGGTTGAGCCCGAGTCAATCCCCTCTCCCTCTGGGAGAGGGTCAGGGTGAGGGTCAGCGGTAAACCGAGTCCCCCGGACATCACACTTGCCAGCCACGAGAAGAACAGGAGTGGAGCCCGCGTCACGGAGCCACCGCTGAGCATCCAGCTCACGGGCCTCGGGGGGAAGCACGAGCACGGCGAGGTCAACGGAACCGAGCACCTCGCGAGTGCGAGCAATGCCCAGCGCTTCCACGCGGCCAGGAGCCTCACGAAGCCCGGCGGTATCGAGCAACACCACCCCGAGCCCATCCCACTCGACGCGGGCCTCCAAGACATCACGGGTGGTCCCCGGCTCCTCATCAACGAGGGCGCGCTGTTCACCCAGGAGCCGGTTGAACAGCGTGGACTTACCGGCGTTCACGGGCCCGTAGAGCGCCACACGGGCCCCGCGGCGAACGAGCCGTCCACGGCCCACGTCGGCGAGCAACGAATCCGCGGCGGCCCGCAGCCCGGAGACACGGGCCTCCATGCCCGCATCGGCGCCCTCGGCCTCCTCGGGAAAGTTCAGCACGCCCTCGAGGTCCGCATGGAGCGAACGCAGGGGCTCCTCCAGCCCGCGGACGCGAGCGGCCAGAGCACCCGCGAGCCCCGCGGCGGCGGCCCGCACCGCGGCCTCGGAGTCCGCCGCGACAAGGTCCGCCACGGCCTCGGCGCGGGTGAGATCCATCCGGCCATGCAGGAAGGCGCGGCGGGTGAACTCCCCGGGCCCGGCGTGGCGGATGGCGGGATGCTCCAGCGCACGCGCGAGCAACATGCGCAGCAAGCGGGGGCTGCCATGGGCCTGGAGCTCGACGACATCCTCGCCGGTGAAGGAGTGAGGAGCGCGGAAGAACAGGAACAACCCCTCGTCGAGCACGGCGCCGGAGGCATCGACGAAGGAGGCGAGGTAGGCGTGCCGGGGAGCCGGGGAGGAGGGGACACCGGGGGCGAGCATGCGGCCCACCTCGAGGGAGGCGGGGCCGGAGAGGCGGAGGATGCCGACGGCGCCGGAGGCGGGGGCGGTGGCGAGCGCGGCGAGGGTGGCGGGGGAGCTCATGGAGGGGACATCGAATCGGAGCCGCCCCCCGCCGGACACCGGGGACTACAGGCCGGAGGGGGAGGCGGGGGAGTTGAAGTTCTCGTCGTAGCAACCGTTGCAGGACACGATGCCATTGCCATCGGCCTTGCCACCACGGAGTTGGGAGGAGGCGATGCGGATGGAGTACCCCTCGGCGGAGCGGAGGGTCTGGGTAACACCGGAGAGGGTGGAGCGCTGCACGTCCACGAGTTGGGGAGCGGAGTCGGAGCGCAGGACCTCCAGGGCGCGAGCCTGCTGCCCGGGGGTGCCGGAGCCCGAGAGGGTGCTGTCGCGCACGGAAGCGGGGGAAGAGGCCAGGCGCATCCCCACGGACACGGTGCCCTCGGACCCGGAGACCTCGGCGCGCACGAGCACCACACGGGAGCCCTCGGCCTCCACGCCCAGGGCCTCCGAGCCTCCCTGCCCCAGGGCCGAGGAGTCCCACAGCTCCACGGTGCCCCCGTGCACGGAGACACCCGTGGCCCGAGCCCCACCCTGGGCGAGGAACGAGGAGCCGGACACCTTCACGGAGCAGCCCTCGCACGAGAAGCCCACGGTGTCGCCGCGAGAGGACACGGCACGGGCCTGCACGTGCTCGAAACCACCGGCTCCAGCGCCCGCGGTGGACACCACGCCCACGGTGCGCGAAGCGCCATCGCGAGCCACGGCCACCACATCGCGGGCGAGGAACAGGGACGAAGCGTTGGAGAGCGCCACGGCCTCCCCCGAGCCCCCCAGGTGCTCCACGGTGAGCGAGCGCAACTCGGTATGGTCGGCGGTCACCACGGTGGGGCCAGCTGCCCGGGAGCGCACGGTGGTGAGCTGCTCGCCCGCTCCGCGCAGGTGGATGTACGGGCGCAGCTGAAGCCCCTGGGTGCCGAGGTCATACACACCGGGCTCGACGAAGAGGAGCCAGGGCTCCTCGGCGGAGACCTTCACGATGGACTGGAGGGCGTTGCGCAGGTTCTCGCCGCCGATGAGCGGGGTGTCCCCCGGGGGCACGACGCGGATGCGGGCGAAGTTGCCGGGAGGCCCCATGGGCCCGGTGTCGCCCTTGGGACCCGGCTCGCCGCGAGGCCCGGGGACGGACTCCCCGGCGGGGCCCGGGTCTCCCTTGGGACCGGTGTCTCCCTTGCCTCCACAACCGGAGGCGGAGACGAGCAGGATGGACAGGGGGAGGACGACGAGGCGCCGCATGGGAGAGGCCTCCTGAGCCCCAGGGGGGCACGGCCCGCCGGAACCATCCAGCGGGAAGCCTCCAGGAACTACGTGCGCCCTCCCGCCGCGTCCAGCCGGGCCGGAGCGGGGCGCTGCCAGGCGACGCTCGGAACGTCCACCAGCGGCGCCCCGCGGGGAGCCGAGCCCACCGGGCGACACCTACCCGGGACCGGGGGACATCGCACCGGGGGACGAGTCCTCCGGAACCTCCTCCGCGCTCAGCCGCGCGGCCCCTGCGCGGGAGTGGAGCCGCGGGCGGCGCGCTCGACGCTCTCGCGGTTCTCCTCGATGTACTTCTCGACCGCGGCGTCCTCCAGATCCAGGTCCCGGAGCACGCCGGGGTAGACGAACTTGAAGGCCGGGGACTCCTCGTCCCCGCGCAGCCGGAAGCTCATCTTCATCACGGCGGCGCCGTATAGCTTGTCCTTGAGCGACTTGGCCTTGCCCATGGAATGCCCTTTCGTCGGTGGGCCCCGAAGGCCTAGCCCTCGAGGTCGTCCTCGTCATCGTCGTCCGGCAGCATGCTCCGCTTGGGGAGCGGGGCAGGCTTCTCCGGAGTGAACACCACGCGCCGGTTGCGGCCCTCGCCCTCGCAAGAGACCTTCACCCCCGGCACACCCTCTACTGCCTTCAGGACGCGCGCGCGGTCATCTTGCTTCACTGTAACGAGCGCGTAGAAGCGGCCCAGCGAGGCCGACTTCTCGGCCAGCTTGCGAGCCACCTCGCGCAGGGAGGGATCCTCGGCCACCTCCACGGAGCGCTCATCCGACTCGGACCCACGGGCCGGGGCGGCGGAAGCCCTGGCCTGCGGGGGGGCCGGCGGGGCTCCCCGGGCGGGCTTGGGCTGCGGCTGCGGCCGGGGCGCGGGCGCGGGGGCGGCGGCCTGGGGAGCGGGCTGCGGCGCGGGGGCGGCGGCCTGAGCGGCCTGGGCAGCCTGGGCGGCGGCCTGCTCGCGCTTCAGCCGCTCGCTGCGGGGCTCCGGGTGGACACCGGCGCCCACCAGGAGGAAGCGCCGCTCGGCACCCGGGCGGTGGAGCATCTTGTTGAGGAGGAACTGGAGCGAGTCCACCACCTGGCTGCGCTTGCCCATCTCCACGCCGGGAGGCGGCTCGCCCTGGAAGTGCAGGGCGACGGAGAGGCTGCCATCGCTGGCGTCCTTGAAGTCGAGCCGGGCGGGGAAGCCCATCATGCCGAGGATGTCGGTGAGCAGCCGCTCCACGCGCAGGCGCATGTCCGCGCCGCCCGCGGGAGCTGCAGTGGACCCGGGTGCCTGCACGTCGCTCACTTGCGCTTGCCTCCCGCCGTGGCCGTGGCCGTGCCCGCCGGCAGCCCGCCATCACCGCCGCCCTTCTTCTCCAGCCACTTCCTCAGGCCGTACTGCTGGGCGATGGAGAGGATGTTGTTGGTGAAGATGTAGAGCGCGAGGCCGGCCGGGTAGTTGAACAGCGTGGCGGTGAAGAGGATGGGGACGAACCAGGTCATGATCTTCGCCTGGGTCGGGTCACCCATCTGCGGCTGGAGCTTCTGGGTGATGATCATGCTGACGCCCAGCGCGAGCGGCAGCAGGTAGGTGGGATCCTTGAAGGTCAGGTCCCGCCACACCGGACCGAAGAAGGGCTCCTGGTAGATGTCGTAGCTGTTGCGCAGGGCGGTGAAGAGGGCGATCCACACCGGCATCTGGATGAGCATGGGGAGGCAGCCGCCGAGCGGGTTCACCTTGGCCTCCTGATAGAGCTTCATCATCTCCATGTTCTGGCGCTCGCGGTCGTCCGCGTACTTCTTGCGCAGCTCCTCGACGCGGGGCTGGAGCTTCTTCATGGCCTCCATGCTCACCATGGAGCGGTGGGTGAGGGGCAGGAGGATGACCTTCACCAGCACGGTGAGCAGGATGATGGCCACGCCCCAGTTGCCCACCAGGCCGTGGAAGAACTTCATGACGCCCACCAGCAGCTTGGCGATGACGGCCCACATGCCGTAGTCGATCGTCTCCGTGAGCTGGGGGTTGTAGGCGGTGGCGGCCAGGCCGGTGGCCTCGCGCAGCGCCTGGCCGGGCACCACGGCGAGCAGGTCATTCTCCTTGGGCCCGAAGTAGCCGCCGAAGCGCAGCGTCACCGTCTGGCCGGGGGCCGCGGTGAGCGGGAAGCTGGCGGTGATGCCACGGGCCTCGGGGGTGGCCACGAACTCGCAGCGTCCGGGGAGGGGCCCATCCAGCGGGTAGAGCGCGGAGAGGAAGTACTGCTGATCGATGCCGAAGTAGTGCACGGGGCCGCGCGTCTCCTCGGCGTCCGGCAGGCTCTGCTCGGGGGCCAGCTTGTGCTTCTCCTCGCCCACGTGGCACGAGGCGTAGCTGAGGTTGCCCACGCCGCCGAAGAAGGACGGGGCGTGCTCGTTCTTCGAGTCGATGGCGCGGTTGTAGTGCACCTGCAGCTCACCGGTGGCCGGCTGCGCCGAGGTGTTCTTCACCTGCAGCGTGTAGAGCAGCTCGAAGCCCTCGCGCGCCCACTGCAGGCTCTTGGTGACCTCCCACGGGCCCTGGCGGGCGGTGAAGAGGGTGCCCTGGCCGGGGGAGCCCGTGTCGGCCGCGGTGTAGCGCGCGTCGGCCGCCAGGGGCGCGGGGCCGGCGATGGACACGGACAGCGGCAGGGGCTGGCCCGGCACCGGCTGCGCCAGGTTCATCTGCGGCGGAGGCGGCACGTTGCCCCCGAAGAGCAGCTTGTAGCCCTCGACGACGGACACCTGCCCCTGCTCGCGCATCTTCGGGCCCTGGAGCTCGGCCGAGACGAGGCCGGCGCCCTGGGTGGAGAAGGTGTAGTGGGCCGACTCGCGCTGGAAGTCGAGCGTGCGCACCGGCGGGGGCGGCGTGGCGTCGGCGGCGGCCACGGTGCCCTCCGAGCCGGTGCCCGCCGGCGGCAGGCCCGGCGTCCCGCCCGCACTCGCGGTGGGTGCGGCCGTGCCCGCGTCGTTGCCGGCCACCACCTGCCCCGCGTCCGCGGCCCCGGCCTCGGGCGGCGGGCCCTGCGGGGCGGCGAAGTAGGTGTAGGCGAAGGTGAGCGCCATCGCGAGGGCGAGCGCAATCATCAGTCGCCGCTGGGAGTCAGCCGAGTTGGACGAGAGCGGATCCAGATCGTCGTTCATAGGGAGGGGAGGGCGGTCAGGGCACCGGGTCGAAGCCGCCCGGGTGGAAGGGCTGGCAGCGCAGGAGGCGCCAGAGGATGAGCCGCACGCCGCGCAGGGCTCCGTGCTTGTGGAGGGCCTGGAGGGCGTACGAGGAACAGGAGGGGTGGAACCGGCAGGCCGGGGGCAGGAGGGGCGAGAGGAAGCGCCGGTAGAAGCGGATGGGAAGCGCGAGCAGCCAGGCGAGAGGGCTCATCGGGTGGACTCCCGGGGGCCGGACGGAAACAGCCTCTGCAGCTTGCGGGTGATGCCATCGAAGGCGCGAGACAGGTCCGAGAACGACGCATCCTTGGCGGACTGGCGCACGACCAGGACTACGTCCACACCGGAGGGCCATTGCCCGCGACGCTTGCGGAAGAGCTCCCTCAGGAGCCTTCGCAGGCGGGCACGCTCCACGGCATTGCCCACCTTGCTGGAGACGGTGAGGCCCACGCGGCTGTAGGGCCGGGCGTTGGGCCGGGCGAGTCCCAGGAGACAGTCAGCGGGAAGCTTCTGACCCTTCTCCTGGACCTCGAGGAACTCGCGCCGGGTAAGCAGGCGCAGGGCCTTGGGAAAGCGCTCGTCGCGAGGTGGCGCCTGGCCCTCGGCCTTCACGCGAGCGTCCCAACTACTTCTTGTACGCGGACACCACCAGGCGCTTACGGCCCTTGGCGCGGCGGCTCTTGAGCACGTCCTGACCGCCCTTGGTGGAGTTGCGCTTGCGGAAACCGTGGGTGCGGTTGCGCCGGATCTTCGAGGGTTGATAGGTGCGCTTGGACACGGCTGGACTCCTGGGACGACGAGACGCCCGAACGTGAAGTGGGCGCCCTTATCCACGAGACTGAGGAAGGCGGCGCTCGTAACCCGATCTCCCACCCAAGTCAATGTCGGATCACTCCGGGCTGTCCGGACCTGACCGGCCCGCGCCCTTTTGCGCCCCACACCCGGGGTGAAACGCAGTGGGGGTGGGAGGACTCGCACCACAACCGGTGGGAGGGGGCGGGGGATTCCGCGCGGGGGCTGAGATCGGACGAGTGGGGGTAGAGGCGCGGAATGTCAGGAGCCGGGGCGGCAAACTTGATCGCCCAGGGGGGGCCTGTTAGCACGGTCGGCCCCCTCCCTGGCGGTCTCGCCGGGGTTCCGGAGGCCTTTCGTGAACGCGCTCGCCCGCCCTCTGCCCCACCAGCCAAGTGCCGAGAATGTCTGGGAGATGCTCCTGGACTGCCTCAAGCGGGACGGGAAGGACTACGCGCTGAACTGGCTCAACCGGATGCAGCCGCTGGAGGTGCGCGAGGACGTGCTCGTGCTGGCGGTGCCGGACCGCTTCTACCAGGACTGGGTGGATGACCATTACCGGGGGCTGCTCGAGTCCACGATGGCGCGGGTGACGGACACGCCCAACCGGCTGGGCTACGAGGTGGTGCCGGGCCTGGCGCCTCCGCCGGAGCTGCAACCCGCACCGGCGGTCAAGACGGACGGGAGCCGGCCGCCCCGGCTCAACGCCCGGTTCACCTTCCAGAACTTCGTGGTGGCCGATAGCAACCAGCTGGCGGCCGCGGCGGCCCAGGCGGTGGCCGACACCCCCGGCCGGGCCTACAACCCGCTCTACATCTATGGCGGCACGGGCCTGGGCAAGACGCACCTGCTGCACGCCATCGGCAACAAAATCTGGGACAGAGACCCCACGCAGCGGGTGGTGTACCTGTCGAGCGAGCAGTTCACCAACGAGTACATTGAAAGCGTGCGCGAGCAGCGGATGCCCGAGTTCCGGAGGAAGTTCCGGGACGAGTGCGACGTGCTGATGATCGACGACGTGCAGTTCCTGGGACGGAAGGAAGAGACGCAGCGGGAGTTCTTCCACACGTTCAACACGCTGCACGAGCAGGGCAAGGCCATCATCCTGACGAGCGACATGGTGCCGGCGGAGGTGCCCGGGCTGGAGGAGCGGCTGCGCAGCCGGTTCAGCATGGGGCTGATCACCGACATCCAGGAGCCGAGCTTCGAGACGCGGGTGGCCATCCTGCAGAAGAAGGCGGTGATGGAGGGGCTGGACCTGCCGGACGAGGTGGCGCACTTCATCGCGAGGGCGTTCCAGAAGAACGTGCGGGAGCTGGAGGGGGCGCTGGTGAAGGTGAGCGCCATCCACTCGCTGTCGAGGCACCCGGTGACGGTGGACTTCGCCTCGCACGTGCTCAAGGACGTGCTGCCGTCGCGGCAGGTGGTGGATGTGGAGAGCATCCAGAAGGAAGTGGCGCGGTTCTACAAGGTGCCGGTGGAGGCGCTGAAGGAGGACCGCCGGCACAAGGCGCTGGCGCACGCGCGGCAGGTGGCCATGTACCTGAGCCGCAAGCTGACGAAGGGCTCGTTCCCGGAGATCGCCGCGCGGTTCAACAAGGACCACTCCACGGTGATTTCGGCGGTGCGCAAGGTGGAGAAGCTGCGCGAGACGGACGCCGGGGTGAAGCGCGAGCTGGACGAGTTGGAAGCGAAGCTGACCGGCGAGTGAGCCGTGCCGCCCCGGAGGGCGGGCATCCGGACACATGACCTGAGCGGTGACTTGACGGGAGGTGACCTCATGGGTCAACCTACGGGAGAAGTCACCACAGGAGGAGTGCGTCGATGGATCGGTCCACGTCGGTGCCCATGGGGATGGGCGAGCAGTCCCTCACGCCGGGCGAGCAGCGGATCCTCGCCTTGATGGAGCAGGGCCAGCAGCGGTTGGAGCAGGGACAACAGCGGTTGGAGCAGCGCCTGGACGGCGTGGAGCAGCGCCTGCAATCGCTGGAAGAGGGTCAGAAGCGCACCGACCAGCGCCTGGACGGCATGGACCAGCGCCTGGACGGCATGGACCAGCGCCTGCAATCACTGGAAGAGGGTCAGAAGCGCACCGACCAGCGCCTGGACGGCATGGACCGGCAGCTCGCGCAGTTGAGGCTCGACGTGGCGGAGGAAGCCATCCGCAGCAAGCTGCGGGACCGGGATCTGTCCAGCGAGCTGCAGCACTTGCAGGATGAGCACCGGGAACGGCACATCCGGCTGGTGGGTGAGATCAAGAGTGCCCAACAGACGACGCTCCAGACCATGTACGCGGAGATGAACTCGTTCCGGACCCTGCTGTCCGAGCGGCTCGCTCAACACGACACGCGCTTGGAGGCGGTGGAAAGAACGCTCAAACGGTACGATGAGCGCCTGACCCAGGTCCCGCGAGCGGCCGCGTCACCTTGACGCCACACACCGCGAGTCCCGATAGCGGTAACCCACGCCCCACCCGCCGCCTCTGGACGCCTCGGGCCGTGAACAGCTTGCGGACAAGCATGGGCCGGGGGCGCTATACACCCGGAGCCGCGCTCGTCCGAGCCAGGGCCCGAGGGGCCCGGCCCCTGTACACGGGACGCGGCACGGAGGAGCAACACCCATGCGGTTGACGGTCTTCGGAGCGACGGGGCGCGTCGGGCACACGCTGGTGCACGAGGCGCTGGGCCAGGGGCACGAGGTGACGGCGTATGTGCGCGACCCGAAGCGGCTGGGCATCAAGCACGGGCGGCTCTTCGTCAAGAAGGGCAGCCTGGAGGACGGCGCCACCGTGGCCGAGGCCCTCCGCGGCGCGGAAGTCGTCGTCAGTGCCATTGGCGCCCGCGACGCCACCCACGCCGTCACCGTGGTCACCGAGGCCACGCGCGCCATCGTCACCGCCATGAAGGCCGAGGGCCTCAAGCGGCTCGTCACCGTGGGCGCCGCCGGACTGCTGCCCCACCCGGCCGGAGGCCTCACCGGAGAGCACGGCCTGCCCCCCTTCCTCCGCCATGCCTTCGAGGACCACCGGGGCGCGCTCCAGGTGCTCCAGGAGAGCGAGCTCGACTGGGTGGTGGTGTGCCCTCCCGTCATGCCCAGCGGCGTGAAGACGGGCAAGTACCGCACCGCCGTCGAGTCCCTCCCCACCGGCGGCCGTCAGGTCTACGCCGAGGACGTGGCCGACTTCACCCTCAAGACGGCCCTCGGCAACGAGCACCACCGCGTCCGCGTCGGCATCGTGGGCGACTGAGCCCCCGCCGGGCGCGCGCGTCTCCAACTGGTCCAACAATCGGACCAGTTCGCGCCCGTCGTCACCGGAGGGCTCCACGCCTCCCTCCCCTCGCCTCCCTCCCCTCGCCCTCCGGGAGAGGGACGGGGTGAGGGTATCGCGTGCACTCGGTTTGCCACTGGCGCTGGCGAACCGCGGATCCGGGCCTTACACAGTGCCCACCCGTGAGCCCCCGCGAGTCCCTCGTATGAAGCCGGCCCCGCTGTCCCTCCTCGTGTCCCTCGTGTTCGCCCTGTCCGGCTGCGCGCTCCCCGCGCCTGGCTCGGGCAAGGTGCTGCGCACCGGGCCCACTCCCGTCTCCGAGGCCTTCTTCGAGGTGCGCGCCCGTCACACGGACCTCGTCTCCGTGCGCGTCCTCTTCCCCTCGGACACCGAGGGCCACCCCGCCCGGCCCACCGACGGCGCCCCCCTGCCCGCGCTCGTGCTCGTCCACGGCGGCCTCGTGCCCCCCGAGGACTACCTCTGGCTCGCCGAGTCCCTCGCCGCGCGTGGCTATGTCGTCGCGATGCCCTCGCACCCGCTCGACCTGGCCCTGTCCGCCATCGACAACGGCCACTTCGCCCGCGAGCTCCTCACCTCGCCTCCCGAGGGCTCGCTCCTCGAGGGCCTCGTCCACCCCTCGCGCATCGCCGTCGCCGGCCACTCGCTCGGCGGCGTCGTGTCCGCCAAGCTCGCCCTCGACGGGGGCTTCGCCGCCCTCGTCCTGCTCGCCAGCTACCCGGACCCGGCCGACGCCGAGCGCATCCCCTCCCTCTCCGTGCCCTCGCTCTCGCTGGCCGGTGAGCTGGACTGTCTCTCGGAGCTGCCCCGCGTCCGGGAGGATGCCTCCCGCCTCCCCGCGCCCTCGGTGCTCGCCGTCCTCCAGGGCGTCACCCACTTCCAGTTCACCTCCAGCGACCGGCGGGACGTGGAGGACGGTTGCGCGCCGACCCTGCCACTCGGCACCGCGCACGAGCGCATCACCGAGGTCCTCTCGCGCTTCCTCGACGCCGCGCTCACCGG
The DNA here is from genome assembly GCF_036277355.1 of Archangium sp. Taxonomy (GTDB): domain Bacteria; phylum Myxococcota; class Myxococcia; order Myxococcales; family Myxococcaceae; genus Archangium. The sequence continues at coordinate 38,757 of NZ_DASUNC010000064.1, read as the reverse complement.
ACAGGGCACCGGCGCCGATGCCATCCGCCAGGTGCCCGGCACGGAGGTGATTGCGCGATGAAGGCCCTCGTCTTCTCCACGGCGCTGCTGCTCGCCCCGGTGGCCGCCGCCGAGGCCCCCGTCCTCACCGCCCGTGGCCGCGTGGACGCCTCGCACCTGTCGCTGCTCGCGGGCCCCCAGGGCGTGGGCCTGGGCTTCCTCCTCGCCGCGCCCCCCATGCCCGGCTCCCGGCCCACCGCCTTCGGTGGCGAGCTCTTCGTCCTGCCCTCCACCGGGGTGCTGGAGTTGCGCGGCGCCGGCCAATGGCAGCTCACCTCGGGCGAGGGCGTCTTCCACGCCTCGGCGCAGCTCGGGCTCACCGCCCATGGCGTGGTGCGCGGCCCCGCGGACCTGGGCGCGGGTCCCCACGCGGGCCTCACCGCGAGCCTCGGGGGCCCCCGTCTCGAGGGCTTCCTCGGCGCCCAGGCTGGACTCGAGGCCTTCCTGCGCACCGGCGGCCCCCGCGTGCCCCTGCGCGCACTGCTCGGCGCGCGCGGACGGCTGGGGCCCTGGGGGCTCACGCTCACCGCTCGCGCCGGGGTGGACCTGGAGGGCGGCCTCTCCGCCTCCTGGCGGGGGGATGTGCTGCTCGCCCTGAGCTGGTACGGCCGCGTCGTGGAACCTACGGCAGCCTCGGCGCCTCCACGTCCGTGACGATGAGCGTGTTGGTGCGCGCATCCACCGTCACACGGCCCCTCGGCGACAGCACCCCCTGCACGTGCGGCAGCAGCTCCGACGCCCGCGCGTAGTTGACCGGAATCAGCCACGTGCGCAGCGGCGCCGTCTGCTCCTTCGCCTCCTTCAGGCGCACGAGCATCTCGGCCTCCTCCCGCAGCGTCTTCAGCGACGCCACCCGCAGGATGTTGCCCCGCCGCTCCATCCCCAGCCCGCGCGAGGCCAGCACCACGTCCAGCGCCTCCGTCCACGCCACGTTGCGCAACGACAACGTCACCGTCCCCTGCACCTCCTCGGACACCACCAGGTTCAGCCGGCCCTTGTCCGCCAGCATCCTCAGCACGTCGTGCACGTTGGCGCGGGTGACGTTCAACGAGATGCGCTTCGTCTCCTCCGGCGGCTTCGCCACGGCGGGCGCGGCGGCGAGCGTCAACGCGAGAAACACGGCTCGGGCAGGTCTCATGCAGCGACTCCAACCTCTTGTCCCTACTCCCTTCAAGGACCTCCCGCCCTTTTGTCCTCCATGGACGCGGGGGTGGGATGCGCCCTGTCCCGCCCCCACATCCCCGGCATGTGGCCGGCGCTCCACCCCCGAGGTCTTTCTTCTCGGAACCGGAAGCCCAGGGCCGGCAGCCGCTCCCCGTTCCACGACGCCATGAACCTTCCGACTCCCTCGCTCCGTCAGTCCCTGCTGTGCGCCACCCTGGCCCTCACCGCCTGTGGAGGAGAGGGCGCCTCGCTGCGCTTCTCCGTCCGCGAGAGCCAGGCCCAGGCCGCCAGCGCCCTCGTGGCCGCCGCGTCCCCCGCGGCCTCCCCCGCGCCCACCTTCACCAGTGGAGACATCACCTTCACGCTCACCGAGGCGCGCATCCACCTCAAGGACATCCGGTTGGATCTGCCACAGGGCAGCAAGTGCAACGACGTGAGCGGCCTGCTCTCGGGCGCCACCTGCCAGGGCGGCGAGTCCGGCAGCGGCTCGGGCACCGTCGTCGTCCCCGGCCCCATCGTCGTGGACCTCATGACGGGCGCCACCACGCCGGACCTGTCCGGGCTGCGCCTGCCCGCCGGCACCTACAAGCGCATCGACTTCCGCCTGGAGGAGGCCAAGGCGGACGAGGTGGCCTCCACGGAGCCCATCGTGGGCTACAGCCTCCTGGTGAAGGCCGGCTTCACCCGCGATGGCGCCGCCAACACCCTGGACCTCAAGCTCAAGTTCAGCGAGGACGCGCGCTTCCAGTCCGCCACCGGCGTCGAGGTCGGTGAGAACGACGCCCTGCTCGCGCTCCTCAAGCCCCAGGTGTGGCTCGAGGGCCTGCCCGTGGCCTCGTGCATCCAGTCGGGCGACCTGCGGCTGTCCGGCAACGTGCTGCTCCTGGACGAGCAGGCCAAGGGCGCTTGCAGTGATGCCGAGACGCTCGTGAAGAACAACATCAAGAACAGCGGCGACTTGCGCAAGGCGAAGGAGTAGCCCCGAACCGGCAACCCTGACGCGCGCTCTCCCAGCGCGCGCCGGGACCGCCGGTCCGCACACGGTGGGTGCCTCCCACCGTGGTTTCGGGACCGGGCCCCCTCCAGGCCTCCACCCTGGAGGGGGCCGTGCGGCCTTCCCCGGCTAGCCCGTGGCGAGCAGCTCGCCCAGCAGCACGGTGAAGCGCGGCCAGAGCCACACCCACAAGAGCATCGCGCCCGCGCCCAGTCCCGTCGCGGCCAGGGCCTGTCCCCGGCGGCCGATGGGCGGACGGGCCTCGGGATTCACGCGCCGCAGCGCCGTCAGCCCCAGCCCCAGCGCCACCGGCGCGAAGAGCGGGAAGAACACCCCGTACAGCCCGAGCTGCAGGCCCACCAGCGCCAGGGGGTTGTTCTCGTGGCGGTTCCACAGCCGCAGCAGGACGCCGTCCGGAACGGGCACCCGGTGGAAGAGCTTGTGCCTCGGGTCCTGGTGGACGGAGGCCCCCAGGCCCAGGAAGAACGGGGCGGGGACGACGAGCAGGGGCTCCTGCAACGCCAGTCCCACCACCCCCAGGCCCACGGGCAGGGCGAGCAGCCCCGCGCGGGCCCACCGCTGGCCGAAGAAGCTCCCCACGCCCACCGCCGAGCAGGCGAGCAGGAAGGCTCCCGCCAGAGCGTCCCCGGACGCCAGCAACGTGAGACCGGGCGCCAGCGTCACCAGTCCCCCCAGGCCGAGGAACCAGGCCCACGTGTCCCGCCGGCCCCACAGCTTCTGGCGGAAGGCCTCCAGGTAGTTGACCTCGGGGAGCGCGGCGCAGGCGGCGCAGTACACGGCGCCGAGCACCCAGGTGGCACACCCCGGACAGAAGAAGCCGCCGCAGCGCCCGCAGATGCCCTCGGCGGGGACGTCCGGGTGCGCGGCACAGCAGGGAGCGGGGGACATGGCCCCAGTATCCCACGAAGCCGCCCGCCCCTTCCTCGAAGGGCGGAGCAGGCGCCGCTTGTTGCCATCCCGGTCCACTCCCACCCTCGAAAGGGAGGGCACTACCGAGAGAGGGATACGCCATGGCGGACCACACCTGGGGCAACTGCAAGGGCTGCCGCTTCTTCAACAGCCACAACGCCCAACCCGATGACACCGAGGTCGCCCAGTGCATGCAGCCGGAGCTCCAGGAGTTCGAGCTGCAGGTGACCGGAATGAGTGGTTGCAAGGAATTCGAGGCCCGCACCGGTGTCTCCGGTGGCGCCTTCCAGGAGCCCGAGGCCACCACGATGCATTGAGCACCACGCCACCGGAAGGCGGAAAGCGGACGGGAGCACGGAGCAACGTGGTCCCATCCGCGGCAGATGCCAACGTCCATCCGAGCCATTGATTCCAAGACAGCATTTCCAACCAGGATGAGCGGTATGCTCAGCCCGACGCAGGCTGGTAGCAATCCCGGTTGGCATGCCCATGGAATCGATCCTGTTGGACATCTTCGAGGAGCACCTGGATGAAGCTGCCTTTCTGTGGACCCAGTGGGAACAAGCACTGGAGTCCCCCGACTTCACTCTCGAGGAGACTGCCACGGTTGAAGCCCGGCTCCGCGCACATCTGGACGGTCTTGTCGTGGGTGAAGCGGCTGTCGCCGAGGCGCTGCTGAAACCGTCCCTGGAATCAGAAGACCCCTCCATCCTCTTCGCTACTGCATTCGCGCTGCTGGACGGCGCTGAGCGCATCCAGCCATCGGACATCCTGGCGCTGCTGTTACCCCGAGCCTCGAATCTGCACGCCCCCATCCAGAGAGCGTTGGAACTGAACGAGCGGGAAGAGCTGACCGAGGCCCTCGAGCCCTTGCTGAAGGAGTCCACGCCGGAGCACCTGGCTCTGGCACTGGAGGTACTGGCCTTCCACCACGTCACACCCAAGGACGCCGCTGTGCACGTGCTCCTCCAACACGAGGAAGAGCGACTGCTGGTGGCAACCCTGCGGTGCATTCAACCCCTGCCACGTCACCTCCTTCGCGGCCATCTGCCCCGCCTCCTGGCGGACCCCCGTCCCGCGGTCCGTGATGCGGCCATGGTGGCCGGATTGATATCCGGGGCTCGCGTGGCCTGGGAGCGCTGCCTCGATACGACAGGGCGGCACGCGGCCCCCAGCCGCCAGCAATTGCTGCTGCTGGGACTCAGTGGGGAAAGCCTCGGCACCGAGCGGCTTCTGAACCTGTTGGAGGTGGCGGAGTTGCGCGCCGACGTCTTCTGGGCGCTTGGCTTCAGCGGTCAGTTCGCTGCCGCGGAGGCCTGCCTGGAGTGGTTGGAGCATCCGGTACTCGCACCTCTGGCAGGTGAGGCGTTCAGCGCCATCACCGGACTCTCCCTGCGGGACGACTATCTCCTCGAGAAGCAGGAGGAATCCGCCCAGGAACCCCTTCCGCTGGAAGAGGAAGATCTGGACGCGGACCTGACCCCCCGGCCCGAGGAGTCCCTGCCCATCCCCCACCCGAAGGCGGTTGGCACCTGGTGGCACGAAAACCGAGGGAACTTCACGCCCGGCCAGCGCTACCTGCGCGGTCGCTCCTTTTCCATGGAGGCCCTCCTGGCGGAGTTGAGCCAAGGCCCCATGCGCCGGCGCCATGCCCATGCATTGGAGCTCGCCTTGCGCAGTCAAGGCGCATGCAGGCTCCAGACACGCGCCTTGACCCGGCGGCAGGGCACGGGAACTGGCCCGGCTTCGACACACCGCTCCACGGCTCTCCGTGCGCCCTTTGTCCGGCATACTGGGAGGAGGGTGAGGGCAACCATGTGGGCACTCGAGAACCACACTCCTTTCGCAGCCGAACGAACCTGGGTCATCGACAAGGATGGAGCCAAGCGATGGGTCGTCGCCGTCAAGGGCACCTACGACATCCTGGAGGATCAGCGCACCCGCCTGGCCGAGGAACAGTCCGAGCCCCTGCTCCTGCCCCAGTACCGGGGAGAACAAGGCAGCTCCAGCCTCCTCCATGAAGTGGATTTGACCGCGCCCAAGACGTCCACGGATGTCCTGCTCAACGCCCTGGCGCACGCTCCAGGTGGCAAGCCCACCACGACGGTGGATGTCTCGTTCCAGCTCGGTCCCCTCCAGAAACACCTGCGTGTCTTCGGAGATCGTCAGTGGAAGCGCGGCCTGCCGGGCTTGTTGGGAATGACGCCCCCGCGGCCCTTCCTCACCATGCCCCTGAGTTACGAACGCGCTTTCGGTGGCCGGGACTCCCGGGCGGATGACCCGTCCGAGCACCGTCTCCACTCCAGCAACCCCGTGGGCACGGGCTTCGTCACCCGCGCCGCCCATGCCGAGGAGATGGCCCTGCCCAATGTCGAGGATCCCCGTCAGCTCATCAGCTCGTGGAAGGATCGGCCCCACGCCGCCGGGTTCGGAGCCATCGCGAGCTACTGGTCACCCCGCCTGGAGCTGGCGGGTACCTACGACGCGCATTGGAAGAAGACGCGCTTCCCTCTGCTCCCCTCGGACTTCGATGAGCGGTTCCACCAATGCGCCCCGGCCGATCAGCAGGTCCCCGGATTCCTCACCGGTGGAGAAAGGGTCGAGCTCGTCAACCTCTCCCGCTGGCCACGGCTTCGCTTCGCGCTGCCCAAGGTCTGGCTGGTCTTCAAGACATTCTTCGGGCGCAGGTCCGTGGAACACCGTGCCCGGCTCCACACCGTCATCCTCGAACCCGAGGTCCCCCGGGTCATCCTGGTCTGGCACACCAGCCTCTCCTGCCACCATGACTCCGACAAGTTGGACGTCACGGTCATCGACCAGAAGGAATACCTCTCCAGGGGGGGCCTCGCATGAGTGCTCGGGTCGGCATCATCGGATTGGGTGCCCGTACCCCCGTGGGGGTGAAGGCACCCCATGCGGCCGCCGCGGTACGGGCTGGCATCTGCCGCTACGGCAACCACCCCTTCATGATCGACAAACAGGGACATCCGATGAAGGTGGCGAGGGACGGTCTGCTGCCACCGGAATTGGGGGGGTCGAAGCGATTCCAGGCGCTGGCCTCGAGCGCTCTGGAGGAGTCGCTGAGCCCCCTGGCGTCCCAGGCGAGCGCGGGATGGGCCCTCCCCGCCGTGGTGGCACTGCCCGATTCACGTCCCGGCTTGCCCGGAGCGCTGGCGGATGCACTGACCCACTGGCTGCGGGAGGACGCATCGCTGCCCATCCGCCTCGCGCAGCTCGAGTGGCTACCCCACGGGCACGCGGCTGGGCTCATGGCGCTCGAGCGCGGCTGGCAGCTCATCCAATCCGGCCGGGCCGAGCTCTGTCTGGCGGGGGGGATTGATTCGTACCTGGAGGCGGAGACCCTGGAGTGGCTCGATGAGCGGGAGCTGCTGAAATCGTCGGCCAACCGCTCGGGCTTCATCCCGGGGGAGGGCGCGGGTTTCTGTCTGCTGGCCTCCGCGAGGGTGATCCGCCAGCTCGGCCTGTCTCCGCTGGCGTGGATCGTTTCCGCAGCGACCCGGCGGGAGGAGCACCCCTTCGGCACCCAAGGCATCAACGTGGGACGAGGCCTCTCCGAGGCCATTGCCGGCGCGACCCGGGTACTGGGCGATCCCCCTACCCAGCTGGCGGACACCATGTACTGCGATCTCAACGGCGAGCCCCATCGTTCCGAGGAGTTCACCTACGCCAGTCTCCGATGCCAGCTGGCTTTCGCAGATCACACTGATTACGAGACTCCGAGCGATTGCTGGGGAGATGTCGGGGCCGCCACTGGGCCCCTTCTCGCATGTCTTGCCACGGCCTCCGGGCGCAGGCGTTATGCTCGGGGTCCCCGGCCGCTGTTGTGGGCCAGTTCGTATGGGGGGGAGCGCTCCGCCGTTCTCCTCCACCTCGAGAACATCGCGGAAAGGGAGATGCCAGCATGGGCACGGTCTCGGTCAACCCCCCCAGGACACCCGTGACGGAGGGCAGCGACGGAAAGGCCCCCGCCACGCTGCCCAACATCTGCAAGATGCCGGGTCCCCCGGCGCCCTTCGTCCCCGCGCCCCTGCCCAACGTGGGCACCTCCGGGGACAAACTCAACAAGGCCACCAAGAAGGTCCTCATCGAGGGCAAGAAGATCGCCATCAAGGGCTCCTACTTCATGAGCACCGGCGACATGCCCAGCAAGCCCCAGGGTGGAGGGCTCATCTCCGGCCAGACCCATGGCAAGACCGAGTGGGTGGCCCCCGGCTCCATGGACACCAAGGCCGAGGGCAAGAACATCCAGTTGCTGGGTGATGCCATGACCAACAACGGCGGCAGCCCGGCCAACTCGGGGACACTCCCCGGCGAGGTCCAATCCACCGCCACCGCCATCCCCACGGCCGAGGAGAAACTGCAGCAGATCGCCTGCAAGTGCGACAAGCAGGTGAAGGCCGACGAGCAGAGCACGTGCATCGAGCTGGGCAACAAGAAGCACGAGTGCTGCGAGAAGGAACTGGCCCAGCACAAGAACAGCGGAAAACCCCCCAAGCTGGGAGGGGAACGCGGCTATGACACGCAGAGCCCACCCCAGCAGATCCACACGACACGCAAGGAACTCGAGCAGCAGATCTCACGAGATGTCAGGAAGGATGAGATGTTCGCCAGTGCCTCCGAGCGGACCCTCAGGGGGATCATCTGGAGCAAGTTCCTGCGGAAGCTGCGGGGCACGCGCTGGCCAGACGCATGCGCCCTGGATGACCAGGGCAAACCCTCCCAATTCTTCGACTTCAAGTTCCAGTGCCCGAAGGGCGCGCGCATCCGCCGCAAGAAAGGCGGCGGATGGGTCACTTCCAAGGGAACCACTTCCACCGGCTGGGGAGAGGGTCAGCGGGAAAAATACGAGGCACTCAGCCAGTCACTTGGAATCGACGTGGATGAGAATCCGCCCACGATCATCAGCAGCGAAAACTGCCCCTGAAGCATGACTCTTCCCATGGACTCCCTCACCCGAACGATACGGCTGAAAGGAAAGGACGTCGTCCTCATCCGCCCCGGCCTGACACTCAACCTCTACCTCGACACTCCTCTGCCAGAGAGCGCTCCCAGGTGTGCTGACGCCGTGGAGGCGTATCTGGCCCAGGTCGGTCCCGATACCCTCCGCACCTATATGGCGGACAACGGCCAGTTCAGGCCCTTGACGTCCAAGCAGATCTCCAAGGACCTGCGCAACCTGCGCAACCTTCCCGCGGGTCGTGACAGCTACCGGATTCTCTACAACCAGGGGGAGGAGGGCGAAGTGGGCACCCATGCCATCTACTTCGAGGGCAGCTCGCTCGCCGAGCCCGAGCCCCTGCCCGACAAAACCCACGTGCTGCGCCTGGAGTTCCCACCGCCTCCCGCCGGAGACGAGTGGCTCGAGCCCTTCATCGGGTTCGTGAGCCGGATCGCCAACCTCGTCCCCTTCCAGTCCGGCAACGCGGGCTTCGCCTTCAAGCACGTGGGAGTGCTCCAGAGCAACGTGAGGAAGGAGATCAACCAGCTGCTGCCGAGGTACTACGGCTTCGATCCCTCCTATGACTCCGCCCGCATGAAGATGCGAGGGCGCGCCTTCGGAGCCCACTGGCTCACCCTGCTGCGCACGGACCTCATCCAGAAGCTGGGGGGCATGGAGGCCCTCCGGGCCGCGCTCCCACGAGCCGAACTGCGCCCGCTCGACCAGGGCCTGCTGATCCGCGCGGCCAGACGTCCCCCGCTCGGAGACGTCAACCGCCAGTGCGCGGATATCGGCTGCATGCCGGAGGTGGCACGGCTGCTGCGTCCCATCCGCTACGAGGCCAAGGGGTTCGGCCAGCCGCAAGAGGTCTTCGACGCGCTCGCCTGGCTCGCCCGCTACGACGACAAGGCCTCCCAACCCTGGGATGCGCCATGATCGAGCGCCCGTTCAAGCTCTCTCACCGCCCGATGCTCCCCCCCACCCGGATGGAGCTGGTGGTGGCTTTCGAGGCCCCCGTTGCCGAGCAGGAGCACCCGTTCGCCCCGCTCGAGTACTTCCAGGAGGTCGCCGCGCTCGGAGGGCTGGGCGGAGAGAGCATCCCTCCCACACAATCCTCCCTCCAGCTCACGGGCCATGGGCAGCTGTCCAGCAACACCTGGAACTGGCGTTATGAGGCGGTGCGCCTCCACCCCTCCAGCCTGTTCATCCTCGAGAACGTCCTCCACGGCATCCACATGGAGGGCCACCGCATCCAACACGCCACCCTCTCCTCCGGCCTGCTCCCCAGTCAGCGACAGGCTCCCGAGCAGGTATTGCCCTTCGCCTATGAGCCCCTGCCCTTCGAGTACACGTTCGAAGCCGACAGCACGGAGGCGCTCATCGAGGTAGACTTCGTGAAGGAACAAGGACCCGAGTCGCTCCAGCGCTTCGCGGCCGCTTGGTGGTCATGGCTGGGACTGGTCCAACGCGGCGGGTTCGCCGAGGAGCTCTTTCCACCCGGCACGATGAAGACCTACCAGGCAAGAGACCCGCTCATCCATTCCCACGGTTTGCAGTTCTTCCTGGAAGATGTGACGGCCGGGGGCGAGGCATTCGACAGCTTCGTCAACATCCTCCATGGACTCCACCTGCGTGGAGCAACCATCGATTCCGTGCTCGTCTGTTGAGAGACACGTGCGTCCCACCCGGCACAGCCGCTAGCGTCCCGCTCGTCCGGTCTCCGCCCGGAGGCCGGCGCCACACGAGGGACGCGCCATGCCGGAAGCACGCACGATGGGAGAGGCCCCGGGACCCCGGGGCCACTGGTTCTGGGGCAGCATCCAGGAGCGGCGCCACGATCCGCTCCAGCTCTTCGTACGCGCCCACCAGGAATACGGAGAGCTCGTCCGCTTCCGCATGGGGCCCGCCATCAGCCTCGTCTCCGTCACCAGCCCCGAGCTCGTCAAACACGTCCTCGTGGACCACGCGGACCGGTACGGCAAACCCTCCAGCCTGGTGCGCGATGCGTGGCCGGTGCTCGGCAATGGCCTCTTCACCAGCTCGGGCGACTTCTGGAAGCGCCAGCGCCGCCTCATGCAGCCCGCCTTCCACAAGGAGCGCCTGGCCACGCTCGCCGGCTCCATGGTGGAGGCCACCCAGCAGATGCTCGCGCGCTGGCGCTCCCGCCCCTCGGCGTCCGAGCCCCTCGACGTCGGCGCCGAGATGATGCACCTCACCCTGGGCATCGTCGGCCGCGCCCTCTTCTCCACCGACATCAGCGGCACCGCCAACCGGGTCGGCCAGGCCCTCGGCGTCGCCCTCGCCGAGACGAACCACCGCATCCTCTCGCTCGGGCTCCACGCCCCGGACTTCCTCCCCACCGCGCGCAACCGCGCCTTCCACCAGGCCCTGCGCACCCTCGACTCCGTCGTCTTCGACATCATCGCCCGCCGCCGCTCCGGCGAGACGCGGGGGGATGATCTGCTCTCCACGCTCATGGCCGCCCAGGACGCCGACACCGGCGAGCGCATGACGGATGCCCAGCTGCGCGACGAGGCCATGACGCTCTTCCTCGCCGGCCACGAGACCACCGCCAACGGGCTCTCCTGGCTGTGGCACCTGCTCGCCCAGAACCCGGAGGTGGAAGCCCGCGCCCGCGCCGAGGTGCAACGGGTGCTCGGCGGCCGCGCGCCCACGGCCCAGGACATCCCCCAGCTGCGCTACCTCACGCAGATGTTCGAGGAGACGATGCGCCTGTACCCGCCGGCGTGGATCATGGCCCGCCAGCCGGTGAAGGAAGACGAGCTCGGCGGGGTGCTTATCCCCGCCAGCCCGCGCGTCATCGTCGTCACGCCGCCCTACGCCCTCCACCGCAACCCGCGGCTGTGGCCGGAGCCGGAGCGGTTCGATCCGGAGCGCTTCTCGCCCGAGCAGACCGCGCAGCGCCCGCGCCTGGCGTACCTGCCCTTCGGCGGCGGCCAGCGGCTGTGCATCGGCAACAACTTCGCCCTCATGGAGGCCACGCTCATCATCGCCGAGGTGCTGCAACACTTCCGGCTGCGCGCGGTGCCGGGCCACACCGTGGAGCCCGAGCCGCTCGTCACCCTGCGGCCCCGGGGCGGCCTGCCCATGTTCGTCGAGCCCCTGCACGCGAGCGCCTGAGCCATGTTCCACCCGAAAGGACCGGGCTTCCTGGAGCTGGTGAGGCAGGGCCTCAGCTCGGTGGAGCGGGGGTATGACTTGCTGGCGCCGAAGTTCGACTACACGCCCTTCCGCACGCCGGACGACGTGCTGAAGGCGAGCGTGGAGCAGGTGGGCCCGCCGGGGAGCGTGGCGAGCGCGCTGGACGTGTGTTGCGGCACGGGGGCGGCGATGCGTCCCCTGAAGGCGCTGTGCCGCGAGCGGGTGGTGGGGGTGGACCTGAGCCAGGGCATGCTGGACGAGGCACGCCGGAGGCTCGCGGACGCACCGGGCCCCGCGGCGCTCGAGTGGGTGCGCGGGGATGCGCTGGAATTGCCCTGGCGCGAGAAGTTCGAGCTCGTGACGAGCTTCGGCGCCTTCGGTCACATCCCCGAGGAGGACGAGCCGCGGCTGGTGGAGTCCATCCACCGGGTGCTGAAACCGGGGGGCCGCTTCCTGTTCGTGACGGGGGAGGAGCCCTCGCGGCTGAGGCCGGGCTACTGGATGGCGAAGACATTCAACGCGGCCATGCGGGTGCGCAACGCGGTGTGGAAGCCGCCCTTCGTCATGTATTACCTGACCTTCCTGCTGCCGCGCGCGCGGGCGCTGCTGGAGGCGCGAGGCTTCCACGTGGAGGTGCGGCGGGACGCGCTGCCAGGGAAATACGCGCGCTACGGATTGTGCGTGGTGCTCGCTACCCGGCAGTGAAGGGAAGCCCGCCTGTTCAGGATTGACGCGGGCGGCATAGCATCGCCGGACACTCTCGCTGGAGCGCCGCCGAGCCCATGTCTCCGCTGTTGCCGCCCCCGGACGCCGGGTTGATCACGCGTCACTCCTCGCCCGAGCAGAGGCGGCGGCGGTGGAGGATGAGCGCGGTGTTCGCGGCCTCCATCCTGCTGCTCTACCCGCTGGACCTGCTCATGCTGCGGCAGCCGAGCCTCGCGACGCTGGCGGTGCGGGCCGCCTGGTCCGTGGAGATGGTCCTCTACACCTGGCTGTTGATGACGCTGGAGGAGCGCTGGCTGCCGCTGATCCTGCGCATCCACACCGGCCTCATGAGCAGCTTCTTCATGGCCATCGTCTATTTCACGGGGGGGACGAGCAGTCCGTTCATGACGCTGGTGCCCTCGATGCCGCTGTTGATTTCGCTCATCCGGCCGGGGGACACGAAGCCGGCCATCATCTGCGGGGTGATGTGTGCGCTGGGGACGCTGGGCATCGTGTGGCGGACGGAAGGCCCGGTGATGAGCGCGCTGGCGTGGGCGGGGATGGTGGCGGCGTCGACGTTCTTCGGGGTGTACGGCTCATCGCAGTTCCGCAAGACGCAGGCGGCGGAGCACGAGGCGCGGGTGGAGCGCGAGCGCCGCGAGTCGATGGAGCAGCTGACGAAGGCCGAGCGCCACCGGGCGCAGTCGGAGAAGCTGGCGACGGTGGGGCGGCTGGCGGCGAGCGTGATGCATGAAATCAACAACCCGCTGGCCTTCGTGGGCTCCAACCTGGAGTACCTGCGCACGGAGGTGCTGGCGCAGCCGCTGCCGGAGGCGCTGCGGCAGGAGTTCCAGGAGGTCTTCGACGAGACGCGCACGGGGATGGAGCGCATCCGGCAGATCGTCTCGGACCTGAAGGGCTTCTCGCGGATGGACGTGGAGGAGCCGAGCGAGTGCGTGCTGGCGGACGTGGTGTCGGACGCGGCGAGGCTGGCGGGGGTGCGGCTCAAGCACGTGGCGAAGCTGACGGTGCGGATACCGGCGGAGCTGTCGGAGGTCTTCGCGACGAGACGCAGACTGGCGCAAGTCATCCTGAACCTGCTGGTGAACGCGGGGGACGCGCTGGAGGAGGCGAAGGTGCAGGGCGGGGAGGTGCGGGTGACGGGGAGGGAGGAGGGAGGCCAGGTGACGCTGCTGGTGGAGGACAACGGACCGGGCTTCCCCCCGGAGGTGCTGCCGAGGCTCTTCGAGTCCTTCTTCACGACGAAGGGGCCGGAGAAGGGGACGGGGCTGGGGCTGAGCCTGTCGCGGGAGATGGTGGAGCGCTTCGGAGGAAGACTCACGGCGGAGAACCGGACGGAGGGAGGCGCGAGGCTGCGCCTGGAGCTCCCGGTGCACAAGCCCGCCGCACCCAGCGCGGCTGCCCCAGAGTCCCCTGGCACGGAGAACCCCTCTCCCCCCGGGAGAGGGACGGGGTGAGGGTGCCAGGGCCCCGGAGTTGTTTCCCGTGGGCCCACCCGTGAGCCCGTGCCCACCCGACCTCCGTGACACGCCACAGGCAGGCTTGCAACCAGCGAGACCCGACGAAATGGTCGGTGGTTCTTTGCATGATTGAAGCCACGATGGGAATCACCTGCGCGAAACTCTCAGCCAGGGTTATATTATTCAAGGAGAGCTAACTTGCCCCTTGCCAGGAGTAGCAATGTTCTCACGCCCCGATCGCAGCCTGCGGTGGGATGTGCTGGAAGAGCACCTGAGTGAGGCCAGCTTCCTTTGGACGCAGTGGGAAAACAGGCTGAAAGCCCCCTCCCATACGCTCAAGGAGGTAGCCGAAGGGGAAGAAGGGCGGCTGCGTGCGCACCTTGATGCACTGGTGGCGGGTGGGCGACGCGTGGCGGCCCGACTCTTGAAGCCGACCCTGGAAGAGGATGACGGAGAGCGTATTCGCGCTGCGGGCTTCGTCCTTCTCTCCCCGGGAGAGGGACAGGACGTCCCGTGTGTTCTTGAGCACTTCTCCGAAGAAGGAGAGGAGACGAACCGCGCCAGCCTTCAACGTGCTCTGCAGATGAGTGAGTGCACGGGACTCTCGGATGTACTTCGGCCGCTCTTGGCAATAAAGGAACCGGGTCTTCAATCTGCGGTTCTAGAAGTGCTCCGCTTCCGCCGTACCCACCCGGGCACGCCATTTGCTCAGCTACTGTCACACCCTGACCCAGAGGTGAAGGCAGCCGCACTCCGTGCCGCTAAATTATGGCCAACAGAGGTAGACGCGAATCTCGTGCGGCAAGCACTCGCGTCACCAGAGCCTCCGGTACGTGAGGCTGGCCTTGAGACAGGTCTCATCCTGGGACTCAAGGCAGCGTGGACCTCGTGCCGGCAATGGGCGAGTGCGCCAGACGCCGCTGGCCACGTCGCCCGGGTAGCGCTGGCTTGTGGAGGAGATCGGCACGACCTTGAGCAGCTGCTGGAACTACTCGCGGTGCCAGCACTCCAGCGGAGCGTCCTCTGGGCTCTCGGTTTCAGTGGCCGGCTGGCCGCGGCCCAGGCCAGCTTGCGCTGGCTGAGAGACCCAACGCTAGCAGGAGTCGCAGCCGAGGCCTTCTGCTCCATCACCGGGCTGTCACTCCAGGGGCACATGGTGCGCGAGCGGGATCAAGAGACTGGTGAAGAACCTGTTGCGCTGGAGGATGAGGATTTGGATGCGGACTTGCTCCCGGGTCCAGACGAAGAGCTGGTCCTGCCAGAGCCAGCCGCCATCGAGGCCTGGTGGGCCGAGGCGCAAAAGAACTTCAGTCGAGACATTCGCTACCTGTGTGGTCAGCCCTTCTCGTTCGAGCGCCTGCTGGATGGGCTCGAGCAATTGCCGATGCGACGAAGACCCGTACTCGCACTGGAGCTGGCCATCCGAAGCCATGGTCAGCATCAGATCGAGACGCAAGACTTCACCCACATCCAACGGATGCAAGTACGGACGGCTTGGGAACGACCGGAAAGGAGCATTCCCATGGGTCCCTTCGCGGATTGGATGCGGTCATGACATCATGAGCCCAGGGTTTGAACTCAGCTCGTAGGCCTGAAGACGAAACGGAGGCGCCATGAGTACGACGGTGGGAGTCAACAATATGTCGGTCGTCCACAAGGAGACCAACGGCACGACGGTGGCTTTCCCGGATGTCTGCAAGACGCCGAGCCCCGGGGGCCCCATTCCCATCCCCTACCCGAACATCGCTCGCTCGGCGGATACCGCTCAGGGCAGCAAGACAGTGTCGGTGGAGGGCAAACCGATCTGCCTCAAGGACTCCAACTTCAGCACCAGCACGGGAGATGAAGCTGGGACGGCTGGAGGAGGGGTTGCGTCCAGCAAAACGAAAGGCAAAGCGGAATTCGTCAACTACTCGTTCGATGTAAAGGTCGAGGGGAAGAACGTCGCGCGGGCCTTTGACCTCATGTTGCACAACAACAAGAACACGCCGCCCTTCCCGCTGATTCAACCTCCTGTCGTCGCGATGAAGAACACCCAGAACGGGTGCAACTGCCTGGCTTGCAAGGAGAAGGTCTAGAGGAGGGACGCGCCATGGCCAAGACGCCGAAACACTTTCCCAGCGAGGCAGATGAGAAACTCCATAAGCAAATCAATGGCACCGAAGAGGGTGGTGCATGCCTGACAGGTCACTCGACCCGGTACGATGATGCCTGCAGTTGCACCTATCGCTGGCAGGCTGTGCGCGAGTCCCGCAGAGCGCGCCAAGGCGTCTACGACAAGAATCCCACCGTTACTCAGGAGAAGGCCAACGAATACCTTGAGAAGAATCCTCGAGTCACCTCTGGATTCCTACCTACTTCCCAATATACCACGAAGAGGAAGTCACGCTTCCCCTCGCCCACTCAATACAGCGACAGGATCAAACTCCCAGAAGAGGGAGATTGGTACGTCTCGGGCCCTCTCCGCTCCAATGCGACGGATGCAGTGGGTAAGGGCATCCCGCAGGGCAAGAACTTCACAACCTGGACCTGGCCCTACTGGAACAACGCGCACCACCTAATCCCCAAGGGAACGCTCAATACGGTGATCAACGAAATCGCCGAGGATGACTGCCGTCAACTCGTGAGGGAAGGACTTCTGCACGCCGAGTATAACGTCAATCACCACATCAACGTCATCCTCCTGCCCATGGACACAGAGGTCGCGCGCGTCCTGGACTTGCCGCGCCACCTCGTCCTGGAAGACGATTCAATCGTCAAAGAGAAGGGCTCAAAGCTCAATCATAGGGAATACAATCAGAACGTCAGGACACGGTTGGACAGCATCATCGACTCGTACAAAGCCACATGCGACCGGGAGCGCCAAACCAACTGCGACCCATGGCCCGTCATCAAACTCTCCAAGAAACGGTTGGAGGTCCTCTCGCAACACTGCTACGCCAAGGTCACCCAGTTCGGCAATGAAAACCCAGGAGAGGCGATATCTGCGCTGCCCCCGCTCCTACGCCCAAAATCATAGCCCTCGACATCATGGACTATTTCTCGATCAACATGAGCCCCGCAGTCGACCCCGGTTATTGCGTGCTCTACGGCGAACCCGAAGGCACCAACATGTTGAAGTACCGGATGTCTCAAGGCATCGCCATGGGGGATAAATACCCGCAGGATGCCAAATGGTACATGCGCAAGGAGTCCCCCGGCATCAAGCTCGCCTCCCTGCTCGCCACCGTCACCAACCTGTTGGTGGTGGAGCGTGGCATGAAGGAAGTGTTCGAACGCACGGGCGTCCCCATGGAGTGCCTACCCTTCACGCTCTACGACCACAAGAAGCGTGTGGCAAGCACCGACTACTTCATCATCAACCCGCTGGGGACCTTCGACTGCCTCGATCTGGAGAAGAGCGAAATCATCTACGATGAAGGGGAGATCGTCGAAGTCGAGAAGATCGTCCTCGATCCCAAAAAGCTGCACTCCGCCCCTGGCTTCTTCCGCATCAAGGAAGACCCATATGTCCGCGTGCTGAGCCATCAGCTCGTGGATGAACTGCGCAAGCTCAACCCGACCAACGTGTACCTGACGAAGCTGGAACAATCCGCCTAGTGGGCGACAACCCTTCGGTTGCCTTGGGCCTCTGCTGGAAGAGAGCCATCCATGTACGGGACCCCTCTGTTCATGATCGAGAAGTCGTGCGGCATCTCCCTGGAGGACGCCTACCCGGCCGTCATCCGCCGGAAGGTCACTCATGCGCAGATGCTGGCGTTCTGTACCCAGTATCGGCGCATGGGGATCTGCAAACTCTTCCTGAGCGGACTTCCGGATGCCTTCTTCGAGGATCTCTCGAAGAGCGCCCGAGCCTTCCTGTTCTTCCTGGAGGGCGTGGGTGACGAGCTCAAGCGCACCAGTAGCTCTGAACCCTTCTTCGATGCCGTCGCTTGCAATGATCGCGAGGCCGCGACCGCCATCGCGTGCCATTCACGCCAGAGCTGGCACCAGGGAGAGGAGTACGAGGATGACTTCCTCTATGCCTTTTTCCTCATGAATCGCTTCGCCCAGCAAGCACCTCGGGAGCGGCTCGAAGCGCTGCTGCGGCGCTATGAAGAGGTGCTCCAAGGAGCAGGGGATCCACGGCTGGGGCTATGCCGCTCCTATCTGACTGTCGATCAGAAGCTCTTCGATGACTCACTGGCACGCATCGTGGAGGAACGGGAGAAGGACATCCATGAAAGCCTCGAGGGCGAACGGATTCCACCGGACGACGTTCCCACCACCAGCCGTCTCTGGGTGGAACTGTTGGCACTGCTCCGTTTCGCCGAGCAGGCCGGACTCTCTCCAGCCGAGCACCATCCTCTCGCGCCATCTGTTGCTCGCATGCTGAGCCGGGCGCGCCTTCCACCACCGGATGCTTGGAGGCACATCGCCTCCTACTACGACCTCAGCTAAGAGGAACCACGCCAGATGAGAACCTGCGTCACGGCTCTAGGTATGGTGAGTGCCCTGGGCTACGGAGTGGTGGGCAGTTGCGCGGCGATGAGGGCAGGCATCTCCCGTCCTCAACCACTGGTCGGGTGCGTGGTAGAGGATGGCGAGGGTGGAGCAGAACCCGCCAAGGGGTACCCTGCGAGCTGTTACGCGGAGGGCTTCTTTCAGGCAGGTGCCTGGGTGAGGCTGGCCGCGGGAAGCTTCGAGGACATGCTGCATGCCTCAGCGCTCCCCTCCCCATCTTCGCTCGATTTCTGGCGCCGCACCGGCCTTATCGTGCTGGCGCCCATCATCGATCGGGAGCGGTTTTTCTGGTCTCTTGAGACGCAACCGGAAGCACTCCTGGAGTTCTACGCACGGCCGCTCATCGACCTGCTCGGTATTCCCGTGGCCAACAATTTCGTGCGAGCACTGGGAAGCGGCCACTGTGGTCTGGCCGAAGCCGTCCAGCTTGCCCAAGCCGAGTTTGCGACACGCCGCCTGGATCGTGTCGTCATCCTCGGGGCGGACTCCTACATCGATCCCCTGAGCCTGGATTGGCTCGCCCAACACAGACGATTGAAGACCCCCACGCGCCAGACCGGAGCCATGCCAGGAGAAGCGGGGGCCTGTCTGTTGCTCGAATCTGAATCCTCGGCACGCGCGAGAGGCGCGACCATTGGTGCGCACATCGAGGCGGTCGCATTAGATGGCCCTCTCAACGAGAAACAACCAAGCGCGCCGGGCCTGGGGCTCGCGCTGGCGGAGATGCTGAAGCGCAGCGTGCTCGGGCCAGTCCTGGAAGAGCCGTTTCGAGGAGAGGTTCTGCTTGACCTCAACGGAGAGGAGTGGAAGGCCCATACCTGGGGGCATGCGCAGGTGAGACTGAACCAACACATCGACTTCAACCAGTGCCGCTTCGTCCTGCCATGTGAGTCCCTTGGGGAAATTGGAGCGGCAAGTGGCCCGGTTGCCGTCTGCATGGCGATCAGTTCTTTTGTCCAGAAAGACACGCCTCCCGAACGCGCCATCGTCTGCTCCGTCTCGGACACGAGGCGTGTTGCGGCCGTGCTGCTCGGGCGACCACCCCAAGCCCACCCCATCACGACCGCCCGCTCATGAGCCCCTTCGTCTTCTGGCGCCGCACGTTTTGAAGACGCAAGAGACGACCACCCGGGCACTCCTGGTAACGGGGTGTAAAACAACCCCGTGCCCGAAACCCGATTCCCGGGGGCATTCCCGCTCTACGAGGAACGAGGCACGTGCTAAGCGGTTGCCTCCGTAACCGAGGAGGAGGCACCTACACCGCATGAAGAAAGCGCTCATCACCGCCGCCGTCCTCGCCCTCGGCCTACCGGCCTTCGCCCAGCAGCAGCAGCAAGAGGCGAAGCCGCTGGCCCCCGGGCGTGAGGCACTGGCCATCCCCTACGAGAAGTACTCGCTGCCCAACGGCATGGAAGTCATCCTGGCCCAGGACAAGAAGCTGCCCGTGGTGGCGGTGAATGTCTGGTACCACGTGGGCGCCTACAACGAGCAGCCCGGCCGCACCGGCTTCGCGCACCTCTTCGAGCACATGATGTTCCAGGGCTCCAAGCACGTGCCCGACGACGTGCACATCGCCATGCTCGAGCAGCTCGGGGCCAACGATCTCAACGGCACGACGAACTACGACCGGACGAACTACTTCGAGACGGTGCCCACCAACCACCTGGCCACGGCGCTGTGGCTGGAGAGCGACCGGATGGGCTTCCTGCTGGACGCGCTCGACGAGAAGAAGCTGCGCACCCAGCAGGAGGTGGTGAAGAACGAGCGGCGCCAGGGCGTGGAGACGCGCCCCTACGGCCTCGCCCAGGAGAAGCTCTGGAAGGCGCTCTTCCCCGCGCCCCACCCGTACCACGGCAAGGTCATCGGCTCGATGGCGGACCTGGACGCCGCCACCGTGGAGGACGTGAAGGCCTTCTTCCGCACGTGGTACGCGCCGGCCAACGCCACGCTCGCGGTGGTGGGGGACTTCGATCCCCAGGAGGCCCGCGCCCTCATCGAGAAGTACTTCGGCACGCTGCCCAGCGGCCCCAAGCCGGTGAAGCCCACGGTGGCCCCGGTGAAGATCTCCCACGAGAAGGTCATCCGCCACGACGAGACGGTGGGTACGCTGCCGCAGGTGACGATGGCGTGGCTCACCCCGCCGTACTTCACCGAGCAGGACGCCACCGCGGACATGCTGGCCAACGCGCTGGCCACCGGCAAGTCCAGCCGCCTCTACAAGCGCCTGGTGCTGGAGAAGGGCCTGGCGCAGAGCGTGAGCTCCACCGAGCTGAGCCTCGGGGCCCAGTCCGTCTTCTTCATCGAGGCGACAGCCCGGCCCGGCGTGTCCAGTGACGCGCTGGTCCAGGAGATCGACGCCGTGCTGGAGGAGGTGCGGCGCGGCGGCATCACCCAGCAGGAGCTGGACCGGGCGCGCACGCGCTTCGAGACGCAGATGCTGGCGGGGCTGCAGTCGGTGGGCGGCTTCGGCGGCAAGGCGGACGTGCTGCAGAGCTACAACCACTACACGGGAGACCCGGGCTACCTCGACGAGGACCTGGGGCGGTACGACTCGGTGACGGCGGAGCGGGTGCGCGACTTCGCCCGCGAGTACCTCGAGCCCAATGCCCGCGTGGTGCTGCACGCCGTGCCCGCGCAGAAGGGCCCCATCTCGGCCGCGAAGGAGACCCACTGATGCGCCGCTTGTTCATCGCCCTGTCCGTGCTGGCGCTCGCCACCGGCTGCAAGACGGCCCCCGAGCCCGTCCCCGAGGCCCCCAAGCCCCCCGAGACGCCGGCTCCGCCGCGGGAAGACCCCAACGCCTTCCGCGAGCAGCCGCCCAAGCCCGGCGAGCCGCCCGAGCTGGTGCTGCCGAAGTTCGAGCAGGCGAAGCTGGACAACGGGCTCACCGTGCTGGTGAGCACGCGCAAGGAATTGCCGCTGGTGTACACGGGGGTGGCGTTCGCGTCGGGAGGCTCGCAGGACCCGAAGGGCAAGGGGGGCCTGGCGGACGTCACGTACAAGATGCTGCTGGAGGGCGCGGCCGGGAAGGACACGACGGCGTTGGATCAGGCCTTCCAGGACCTCGGGGTGTCGCCCGCGGTGAGCGTGAACCCGGATGGGGCCTTCGTCGGGACGCGGGTGCTGAAGCGGCACGCGGACGCGGCGCTGGCGCTGCTGGCGGACGTGGTGCGCAAGCCGAACCTGGCGCAGAAGGACTTCGAGCGGCGCAAGAAGCTGCAGCTGGCCGAGCTGGTGCGCGCCATGGGCAGCCCGGGCTTCCTGGCGCAGCAGGCGTACCTGGACGCGGTGTTCGGCCCGGAGCACCCGTACGGGCACCCGGTGAGCGGACTGCCGGCCACGGTGGACACGCTGACGCTCCAGGACGTGAAGTCCTTCTACGGCAAGAGCGTGGGCCCGAAGGCCGCCGCGCTCGTCATGACGGGGGACATCACCCTGGACGAGGCCGTGGGGCTGGCCCGGAAGTACTTCGGCGACTGGAAGGCCAACGCCATGCCTCCACCGGTTCCGCCCACGCCCGCGGCGCCGCCGAGGCAGCAGGTGGTGTACGTGCCCAAGCCGGGGTTGGACCAGACCATGATTGTCGTGGGCCGGCCGGGCATCGCGGTGGGCAACCCGGACGAGTACGCGCTGGACCTGGCGACGACGGTGTTCGGCGGCTTCTTCGGCAGCCGGCTGAACATGAACCTGCGCGAGGACAAGGGGTACAGCTACGGAGCGGGAGCGAGCGCGGACGCGCGGCTGGGCGTGGGGCCGCTGACGGCGTCATCGGCGGTGCGCAAGGACGTGACGGGCCCGGCGCTGGGCGAGTTCTTCGGGGAGATGAAGGGGATTCAGGAGCGCCCCATCACGGAGAAGGAGCTGGCGGCGGCACGCGAGGGCCTCATCCGGGCGATTCCGGGCGAGTTCGAGTCAGTGGAAGGACTGGGCTCGAGCGCGGCGTCGCTGTTCTTCCTGCGCCGGCCGATGGACGAGTTCGCGCGGACGGTGGAGGGGCTGGAGAAGGCGACGCCGGCCGAGGTGCAGCGGGTGGCGGAGGCGTACCTGGGCCCGGCGGCGATGCAGGTGGTGCTGGTGGGAGACCCGGCGGTCATCCAGGAGCAGGTGGGGCCGATGAACCTGGGCAAGCTGGTGGCCCGGGAGCCGGTGGCACCTCCAGCGAAGAAGTAACCCCACTCTCCCCTCTCCCCCCGGGAGAGGAGCCCCCCGTCGTTCAAAGGGGGGGCAAGCCCCCCGGGGTGAGGGTGCCTGTCCCCCGGGTTCCCCACCGTGAGGGAACCCGGGCGTCACCGGGTCAGTCCTGCTCCTTGTCCCGTTCCTCCTGTCCGCGGAGGATGCGGATCTCCTCATCGGCCTCGTCGATGGGGCTGCGGATGTCCGGGACATACCCACCGACCTCGGCATCGCTGTCGAGGGCGAACTTCTGCTCGCGGGTGCCGTGGATGGAGTCCGCGGCGTAGAGGGGAAGGGTGTCATCGGCCTCGAGACCGCGCTCGACCCGATCGGGGGAGAAGGGAGGCTTCTCGTCTTCCCGCTCCTTGGGGTGCACGGGGTCGTACTTCCTCCGCTTCTCATTGTCGGCCATGGTGAAGGCTCCTCGTGGAATGCGGACGCGCGGGGTTGCGCGACCCTCCGAGGTTCAATGTGGGGCGCACCGGGGACGCTCCAAGCTTCCCGGGGAGGGACGGGCGCCCGCTCGCCAGGCGGGTGCACGAGGAACCCGGCGCGTGGGAGATTGCGCCCATGAGGGCCCCGCCGCCTCGATGGCCCTCCAAGGAGGTGGGCGCCGAGCGCCAGAACAACCCCCTGGCGCGCCTGTCCCTGGTGTGCGGACTGGCGGGGCGGGTGCCGCCGGTGGCCGCGCCGATCGCCATCGGGCTGGCAGACCCTGGACAAGATGCAGGAGTACGTGGAGAAGCAGGCCTCGCGCGCTACGTGAGCCGCTGGATGCGGGGGGCGCGGAAGCGGACGCGCGAGCCCGCGTGGTGGGCCTGCAGGCCGATGCGTCCGGAGCGGGGCTTGTGCGTGGGCGCGGTGAAGACACACACCTCGACGCCGTTGAGCACGACGCGCAGCTCCAGGCCTCGGGCGAGGATGTCGAAGGAGTTCCACTCGCCCAGGGGCCGCGAGGCCTTCAGCAGGGCGGGGGCGAGCGTGTAGAGGGCGCCGGTGAGGTGCAGGGGGCTGCCCATGCGGGGACGGCCCCGGGTCTCGTGCTCGGGGTCCACGCCGCGCTCGTCGATCTGCACCTCGAAACCGGCCTTCCAATCGGGCTGCCTGCGGGCGAGTTCGGCGGTGGGGAAGCGGAAGAAGACGCCCGAGTTGTCCTCGACGGAGTGGGCGAGCCAGTCCACCTGGAGGCGGAAGTCGGAGAACTCCGAGGGGGTGTACCAGAGGAGGCCGGAGCCGCCCTCGGACTCGAGGAGACCGGGGCCGGCGGGGAGGAAACGGCCCTCGCCCGCCATGGCCCAGGCGCCGGGAGTGTCGAAGGACAGGGTGTCGAAGGAGTCCATGAGCCTTTCGGGGTGAAGGGGGGCCTCAGGGCCCAGCCCCGGATGGGATTGTCGCGTGGCCTGGTCCTCGGCATGAGGCGGAATGGACTGCATGAAAAACCCCCCGTCTGCTGTTGCCGTACCCTGAAGCAACGGCGGGCGGGGGTGACGACAAACGGCGGGAGGGGGGAGTGAAGGACACTCCAGGCGTCGGATTCACGGCAGAGCCGGAGGGATTCGTTCACCTGGACGACGGATGGAGCGAGCGGAACTCCACGACACACTCGAGGAGCCGGCGGATGGCCCGTTCCGCGTCTCCCTGACAGGCCTGGAGGAACGGCAGTGTCCAGTCCTGTCCCGCGGGGACACCCTTCGCTTCCTGGAGCCAGAGCTCGAAGCGGGGGTACTCCTCGTCGCGAGCGCCCGCGAGGGCCAGACACAACCGGTAGCCATCGATGAAGCCCGCCATCCGCTTCACTTCGATGGGACCGATGAACAGGAAGAGCCGTCCTTGCCTGTCACCGATCTCCTGACGGACCCCCAGCAGCATGTCGAGCGTGGGTTGGGGTGGATTCACGGGCACCAGGGATGGCACCCGGACCGAGGGATGCTCGCCCTTGCCACGCCACTCGATGGACGCCAGGGCCTCGGGAGGAAGGGCGCGGAACTCGGCGACGAAGTCCAGGTACTTGAGCAGGGCGCGCCGGTGATCACCGTGGAACTCCTCCAGATAGGCGGGTTCCCAGCCCTCGCCCGGCCAGGCTTTCTTGATGAAGAGCAGCCACTCGCCAAACAAGGCATCCGGGCCTTCGTCGACCCCGAGGAGGTGAAGACACCATCCATACCCCCCGATGAAGCACGCCATGCGGTCCACATCGGGCATGCCGATGTAGAGACACGGTCCCGATGTGCGATTCCGCATGTCCTCGCGGATGCGCAACAACACGTCAAGCAAGGGGACGACAGGCTTTGCTCCAGATGGAGGACTCATGGCGTCTCCGGCAGGACTTCAATGACCTTCTGGGTGATGTCCGAGAGTGCGCCCAACCGGCCCAGGTACTCCGCCCACGGCATGCCGGCCGCTCCAGTGTATGCGTCGTAAGCGCGGCCGTTCATCCGCACCAGGACATGATAGCCGTTCTTCGACACATTCAGGTCCCGGCCCGCCCCATCACAGCGACCAGCCGAGCGACAGCTGCGCACGCGGAGCCACGCGCACGGTCCACAGGCTGAAGCCAGGAATCGGGGGCCGGTAGAGCGCGCCCAGGCCCAGCGCGGCCTGCACGGTGAAGCCATCGCCGAACCGGAAGCTGTAGCCCGAGAGCACCGCGCCGCCCACCTGCCACACCGCCTGCGTGCGCCACGCGTGCACCACCTCGAGCCGCGGGCCCACCCACAACCCCTCCAGCACCGGGCCCTTCAAATAGAAGCGGGCACCCGGCTCGATGCCCACCCGCAGGGAGTCGGGCGCCCCATCCTCGAAGACGGGAATCCACTTCCCCAGGTTGAAGCCCACGCGCAGCCCCAGCGTCACGGAGAACCCGTCGTCCCGCTCCTGCTCGGCCTCCAGCGCGAAACCGTCAGCGGCCAGCGGCACCGCCACACCCACGTACGTCCGTCCCTCCCAGCCATCACCCGGCACCGGCTCCTCGGGAGCACCCCCTCCCGGCGGAATCGCCGTCATCACCAGGGCCGTCATCACTCCCAGCAATCCGGACATGGCTCCCCTCCCTGCAACCTCCATGCACCGGCCCGGGATACGGCAACCCCGGGCCACGCGGGCACTTTCCCGGGCCCCCACGTCACGCGGCGTACGCACTTGCGCCTTCCACTGACACGCGCCGTACGCACACCGCCCGAGTACCGGCTCACGGAGCGTGGCCCGCCTCCCGGTCCTTCGTTAGGTTGCATCGCATGTCCGCTCCCCTCTCCGACGCTCCCTTCCTCAACGCCACCACCTGGAAAGCACTCGGGGAGGGGCGCTACCAGGGACACGTCCGCCCCGAGTGGTTCCAGGGACGCGGCGCCTACGGCGGCATGCTCGGCGGCACGCTGCTGCGCTCGATGATGCGCGAGCTGAACGAGCCCGCCCGTGCACCGCGCTCGCTCACCGTGCACTTCTGCGCGCCCGTGGCGGAAGGCGAGGCCTCGCTCGTGGTGCGCACGGAGCGCGCCGGGCGGCAGGTGACGCACCTGTCGGCGCGGATGGAGCAGGGCGGGCAGGTGACGTGCCTGGCGAGCGCCACCTTCGCCACCTCGCGCGAGACGCCGCTCGTCTACGCGGACGCGCGCCCGCCCCGGGTGCCGCCCCCGGACGACGTGCCCCCCGTGCCGAGCGCCATGCTGCCCACCTTCGGCGCCTGGTTCGACTACCGCTGGTGCGTGGGCGCGGTGCCCTACTCGGGCGCCGACGAGGCCCGCGTGGGCGGCTGGATTCGGCCGCGCGTCCCCACGCCGCTCGATGCGCCGCTGGTGGTGGGCCTGCTGGATGCCTTTCCTCCCGCGGCGTTCGCCCGCGTGGACGGCTTCTGCAACGGCGCCACCATGGACTACACGGCGCACTTCTACGCGCCGCTCCCGCTCGACGCCGCGCCGGACGCCTTCTACCTGCGCACCGGCCACTCCCGTCACGCCGCGCACGGCTACGCGGATGACCTGGCGGAGCTGTGGAGCCGCGACGGCCAGCTGCTCGCCCAGCTGCGCCAGATGGCGGCCGTGTTCCCCCCCAGCCGGTGAATCGCGAGCCGATGTCCACCTGCTGGACGGCGCGCTTCTCGGGAGGTGGGGAGGGGGTTCGCTGGGGGCCACTTCCGCTCCAGGCGGGGCTCGGGTAGTTTGCGCCGCCCTGCGTTCGGCAGTTCCGCAGTACGCAGCAAACCGAGGACATCAACGATGGCACGCATTTCCCAGGACCAGGCGCAGGAGCGCCACGCGTTCCTGCTCGATCTCTTCCGCAACCAGCCGGACATCAGCCGCAACGAGGCGATGGACGCGTACAAGGACAAGTTCGGGGCGTCGCTGAACGCGAAGACGTTCAACGAGCTGCGCGAGCAGGCGCTGCGCGAGGCGGAGAGCGTGGAGAAGGAGGAGGAGAGCGCGAGCGAGCCCGAGGAGACGCCGGTGGAGGAGAAGCAGCGGGTGGTGGCGGCGGCGCCGGTGCTGACGGGCGACGCGAACGCGCCGGCGGCGGCGAAGAAGCCGAAGGCCAAGGGCGGCGGCGCGAAGAACGTGTTCGTGGACGCGACGCAGGAGCAGCTGCAGTTCCTGGAGAAGGTGCTGGTGCAGTTGCAGGAGTCGGGCGCGAACAACGTGCGCATCGACCACTCCACGGACCGCTGGATGGTCCTGACGGTGGACGCGAAGTAATCGCAGTCCCGAAGTCCCCTCTGCGAGCCCCTCCCCTCTCCCCCCGGGAGAGGGACGGGGTGAGGGTGCCCGCCCCCGTGTTCCCCCCGTGAGGGAGAGCGGACCGGGGACGGAGCCCGGAAATCCCGGTAGAATGGAGGCCATCACCCGCCGAGGGGAGGGCCTGCCCGATGGAGAAGGATGCTTCGAGTGCGGCACCCGTGGAGACACGGCTCACGTGGGACAGACTGGCGGTCCAGGCGCCGCTCACCGTCTCGAACGAGAACCTGACGCTGTCCTGGGACAAACCCGGCTCATCCCAGTACCAACCGGTGTTCCTCCGCGCCCTGAGCACGGGCGAGCTCAAGGGCAGCCACTTCTACTGGGAATTCGTCATCGAGTCCTCGCGGCAGCAGCAGCTCGGCGTCGGCGTCATCTTGGAGCCTGCCTGCTGGGTGCACCCGGGCTATCTGGGCGCGGGAGGCAATTCCTGGTCGTACGATCCGCTGCGAGGAGTGATTGCGACCCGCCAGCAGGCCCTCCACTCGGGCCTCCCGACCTTCCCGGACTCGGGAGTGATCGCCGTGGAGCTGGATCTCGCCGAGAGCGACACCTTCACGTTCATCGTGAATGGAGAGCGGACGCTCCCCATCGAGCTTCCTCTCGGCTGTACCGTGATGCCCGCGGCCTGCCTCTTCGCGGTCGGGCAGAAGGTCACCCTGCGCAACTTCGTGGCCAATAAACCCGAGGTCCTCTCCCTCGCGAAGGCCCGGCGGAAACGAGAGCGCGCGCGGGTGCCCGAGGAGGCCGCGAGCCAGAAGCGGCCCAGCGGCGCCGCCTTGAGGCTCGCCGACACCATCCTGAAGATCGTGGAGTTCGCCGAATGTGAATCGGCGCTCCTCAGGGACCCGGGGAACATCAGGCTCCGCTACAAACAAATCAAGCTCCTGAAGACACGTGCCGTCATCCCCGATGACGAGGTCAGGAGGAACAAGGTGCTCGCGGCCTACGAGACGCTCTGCATGCTCGCCCCGGAGGATGACAAGGCCTGGATGGGGAGGGCCGACTGGCTCCACCTCCATGGCCGCGGTGAAGATGCGTTGGCGTGCCTGGACAAGTGCAAGCAACGCAACGCGAACTACTGGCTGGCCCGGGCGCACTACCTGGACACGCTCGGCAGGTTCGAGGAGGCGCTGAGCTGCTTGAGGACCGTCCAGCAGATGCAACCGGAGGACAACTTCCTGCTGGGGAACATCGGCGGTTCGCTGGCGAAGCTGAAGCGATGGGAAGAAGCCCTCGAGGTGCTCGAACAAGCGCTCCGCACGAATCCACACTACGTGGCCGCCCGGCTCGAGAAGGGGCAGTGCCTCATCGGCCTCCAGCGCTACGAGGAAGCGCTCGCCGTCATCCATGAGGTGGATATCACGCGGAAGATGGGGAAAACGAAATCCCTGCTGGCCTATGTCTTCTTCAAGCTGGGACACCCCGACATGGCACGGCGGCTCCTGGATGCGGAACTCTCGTGGGCTCCCAAGACCCAGCCGCTCGACGAGAACGGCCGCACGGTCCTGGGCACCGAGGTCGAGGAGGAATTCCAGACCCTGGCCCGGGAGGTGTACGACCGTTACGAGCCCCTGCGCCGCGACGACTAGCCTGAACCGCCCGGAGAGGCGCCTCAGAAGTCGCCGGAGCCCTCGACGGGCACGGCGGCGCCCGGAGCCACCGCGGGCACCAGCTTGGAGGGAGCCTCGGTGGCGTCGAAGGCGCGGGGGCGCAGCAGCCTCAGGGTGAGCACCAGCGCGAGGAACAGCACCGCGCAGCTCGCCGTGACGAAGCGCACGCCGATGCGATCCGCGAGCGCGCCCTGGGCCCACACACCGGCGGCGTACCCCACGCCGAGCATCATGCTGTAGAGACTGTGGATGCGGGCCTGGAGCTCGCGGGGGACGCGCAGCTGGCACAGCGTGTTCAGGCCGGTGAGGGTGGCCATGTAGAACCAGCCGAGCCCCACCATGGCGAGCGCGGCGAGGTGGAGGGTGGGGGCCATCCAGTAGAGGGCGGCGATGGGGCCGATGCCGAGCAGACAGGCCTCGAGGACGCGCTGGCGGCCGAAGCGGGCGACGAGGGGCCCGAGCACGACGGCGGCGAGCACGGCGCCGACGCCCTGGGCGGTGACGAGCAGGGAGGTGGCGGCGGCGCCCTGGTTGAAGACGCGGATGGCGTACACGGGCACCAGGCCGATGAAGGGGGCCACGAGGGTGCACATGACGAGGGTGCCCATCATGGCGAGGAAGATGCCGGCGTCCTCGCGGGCGACGCGGGCGCCGCGGACGATGCCGGGCCAGAGCTCGTCCCGGGAGAGGGCGTTGGCCCTGGCCGAGGGGCGCACGAAGGCCAGGGCGATGAGGACGGCGACGAAGGACAGCGTGTTGACGAGCAGGGCCCAGGCGATGCCGTGGGCGGAGAGCACCACGGCGGCGAGCGCGGGGCCGGTGATGCGGCCGAGGTTGAACTGGGCCGAGTTGAGACTCACCGCGCTGTGGAGGTCCTCGGGAGGGACGAGCTCGGAGACGAGGGCGGAGAAGGCGGGGTTGGTGAGGGCGCTGACGCAGCCGTTGAAGAAGGAGATGACGCCCACGGCGGGCACGGTGAGGTGGCCGGTGAAGGCGAGCGCGGTGAGGATGCCGGCCAGCAGCGCGTGCAGCAGGGTGCCCACGGCGACATAGGTGCGCCGGTCGAAGCGGTCCGCGAGTGCCCCCGCGACGGGAGAGAGCACGAGGGCGGGGAGATAGGTGATGGCGGCGATACCGCCAGTGGCCTCGGCGCGGCCCGTCACGGTGGTGACGAAGACACCCAGCGCGAGCATCTCCATCCACGTACCGATGTTGGAGACGAGCGCACCAGACCAGACGTAGACGAAGTTCCGGTGCCCGAAAGCACGGAGCGAGGAGAAGCGCGACAGGTGGAGGGCAGTCACGGCTCGACCCTTGTAACGCACCTGGGTGACGCGTGCTCGGTGGGCACCTGCGCACACGACGCCGAGTGCATGCTCGCCAACTGGCTGGGCAGACACCCGGCAAGCCTCCAGTGGTGGCGAATTCGTATGAACACAAAAAAGAAACGAGCCTCCACCGGGAAGGCTGGCCCAGGGAGGGACTGACGCATCAGGCTGACGCGCCATGACACGAGCGATGAAGGTGTTGCTGCTGCTGGGCGTGATGGTGGCGGGGAGCGCGGGGGCCACGGGGCCCTCGTCACTGGAGGTGAAGCTCACGCCGCTGGCGGCGAGGAAGGGGTCGGTGCTCTTCCGTACCCGTTACACCGTCAACCGGGAGGGGGCCCACCGCTTCATGACGGTCGAGTTCGGCTGGCGGGTGGTGGAGCAAGACACACCTGGTGCTCAACACCCTGGACATGGCGCTCAAGGGACGCCAACCACCGCAGAGGTTGTGGCACCACTCGGACCGGGGCAGCCAGCACGCCAGCACCGACTACCAGCAGGCGCTGGGAACTCGTCTACACCACCAGCTTCGCCACGCACGAGCAGGCCCGGCTGGCCCTCTACGAGTACATAGAGGTCTTCTACAACCGTCAGCGGCGGCACTCTTCGCTGGTCTACGTCATCACGGAAGTCAGTTGAGTGTTCCGGTCAAACCATATGACACGCCCTGCTCGACGTACCTGCGCTGGAGCCTTCAATCGGAGATGCTCGCTCCGCATCGGGAACAGCCTGGGGGAAGCAACTACGGCGAGCCTCCGCCCGATAACCCCAGGCGGCCGGACCCCCACCCGGCTTCTGGAGTCGGTCATGCAACAAGTCCGTGTCGTCGATGGCCGCCAACTGTGCCCTCCGATCTGTCTCGCCGTAGGTCTGGCGCTTCTGTCTTCTGGATGTGCACACGTGCATCCAGGCTGGCGGCGGAAGCATGGATGGCCGGGTCTGGGGTGAGTCACAGTGCAGGGCGTGCTACGCCGCCTGCATGCGCTATGGATTCTGGCCGTGGCAAGCCAACGACAAGCCCTGTCCTGGAGCCTGATCATGGAACCCCCACACCAGGAGCGCGCCCCGACATTCGGTGAGGAGCTCGATCTCCTCTTCATGGAGTTCATGAAGTCAGATGCGCCATACGAGCAATGCAGGCGCGAACTCCTGAAGCTGGAGAAACGCTGGCTGCAAAAGGCAAGGACTCCAGCCCAGCGCCTCGCGGTGCAGCGCATCATCGCAAAGACCCTCCTCACCGAGGCATTCGGGTTCGGCATGCCGTGGAAGGAGTTCGGTCGGTGGCTTCGTCGTATCCAGACTCTCGGCTTTCGCGATCTGGGAATGCTCGTCCACGTCACCTGCCTCTATGTGCAGGCACTGGACCTCTTCCCTCGACAGGCTCGCGAGGCGTGGGCCATGTTGGAGGACACAGAGAGAAGAGTGCGCCGACTCCGTCGAGAGAACCCCCTTCGCAAGGAACACATGGAGGCCATCGCGCACGCGAAGAAGGTGGCCCGCGTGCCGCCGCCCCCTCCTCGCTGACGTGATCGACGTCGGGGCGGCGGAGCGCGGCGGCCTCTTCTTCGCCGTGAAGATGCTTCGGTCAAGCGAGCTTGGCGCACGCGAGCGGCGGGAGATCAGCATCCCATGAGTTCCGCTCGCCAGAGGAGGACGCAATCTGGGACCTCCCGCTGTTCGCTCCAGACGCGCCCGCCACCTCCGCCCATCGAGCGAAGCTCCGTCCACTCCCGGTGCAGAGCGCGGAGCTCCGGTGGGCTCCGCATATCTCCTGGACGACATCAACGGGCGTGTCTCCTGAGGGTATCCGTCCCGGTGCTCCTACCCGGTGGACCCCCCTGTGAGCCGCTACTGCGCGCCCGTGGCGATGGGGCCCTTGCGCGAGGAGATGGAGCCATCCGCGCCGATGACGGCGCCGGTCTCGGGGAAGTCCTCGCCGGTCAGGCGGCGCACGAGGGGAATGACCTCGCCAGCCGAGTCAGGGACGGGAATGCCCCGGCCCTCCTGCTTCGTGGGGAGGATGCGGCCGGAGCGGAAGCGGCCCTGGGAGTCGAGCTCCACGTCGACGACCATGCCGAGGCCCTGGGGGCCCTTGAGGTTGAAGGAGCCGTAGGTGGCGAAGTTGCCCATGGAGTAGACGATGAGGCGGTCCTTGTAGAACTCCATGGCGCGCACGACGTGGGGCCCGTGGCCGAGGACGAGGTCGGCGCCGGCGTCGATGACGGCGTGGGTGAAGAGACGCAAATCACCGCGGTCCTCGCCGTAGAAGATCTCCCGGCCCTTGGGGATGTTGAGGGCCTTGCCACCCTCTGCGCCGCCGTGGAAGGAGACGATGACGAGGTCGTGATTCTGCCGGGCCTGGCGCACCAGCGCGGTGGCGGTGGCGGTGTTGTTGAGGTGGTTGCAGGAGGCGGAGGTGTGGAAGGCGACCATGCCGATGCGCAGCCCATTGCGCTGGACGGTGGCGATGGAGCCGGCGGGGCCGCTCCAGGGGATGCCGAGGGCGTCGAGGGTGGCCTCGGTCTCGCGGCGGCAGAGCTCGCCGAAGTCACCGGAGTGGTTGTTGGCGGTGGAGGCGAGGTCGACCCCGGCCTCGGCGAGGTACTTGCCGTAGCGGGTGGGGGAGCGGAAGGCGTAGCAGTTGCCACCGCGGCGGCACTTCTTGGTCTCGCCGTTGTCGCAGAGGGGGCCCTCGAGGTTGATGAAGGTGAGGTCCGCGTCGCGCAGGAGGGGGGAGACGGCGGCGAGGCTGGAGGCGCCGTCATCGGGGGGCAGGAGGCCCTCGGGGAAGTCGGTGCCGAGCATCACATCGCCGACGGCGCGGATGCGGACGCGGGCGTCCTTGGGAGGAGCGGCGCGGGGAGGAGCCTTCGAGTCAGCGGAAGCGAGCTTCTGCTGGAGGGAGGACTGGCCGCGGGCCTGGGTGAGGGCGTCCTCGAGGTCGGGGTAGTTGGGGTCGAGCTTCTGGACGGAGGACCACTCGGTGAGGGCCTCGGACCAGCGGTTGAGGACGGAGTAGGCCCAGCCAAGCTCCCAGTGGCAGTCGATGCGGGAGGGGGCGGCCTGGGTGCAGGCGGAGAAGGCGGCGATGGCGGCGGGGGCGTCCTTGGCCTTGAGGGCCTCGACGCCGCGGGCATGGAGCGAATCCGCGGACGCGCCCTCTCCCTCTGGGAGAGGGCTGGGGTGAGGGTCTTCGGCCTTCACGGCGGGGGCAGCAGCCGGAGCCGGAGCAGCCGCCGCCGCGGGAGCCGGAGCGGGAGCCGCGGCAGCCGCCGGAGCGGAAGTGGGAGCGGAGCCAGCGGAGCCCTCATCGGAGAGCTGGGAGTGGGAGACGGACTCGGGCTCGGCGACGGAGGGGCCGCGAGCGGTCGCGCAGCCGCCGAGGGCGGAGAGCGCGAGCACGGAGAGCACAAGAGAGCGGGAGCGCATGAGGGGGCGCATCTTAAGGGCGGCGGGGCGGCTTCCAGAGAAATGCGTACGGGGACGTCGAGCGCTCGACGGCGGAGCAGCCGGGCGGGCTCGGGGAAGAGGCGGCAAGCGTCCTATACTGGGCGCGGTATGTCCCAATCCGCTCCCGCACTCGCTCCCCCGGCGGCCCCGGCCGCGCTCCGCTTCGACGGCCTGTGGCTGTTCTCCCCACGGGTGGACGTGAGCCTGCTGCTGATGCCGGCGCTGCTGACGCTCTTCTCGGCGTGGCTGGCGGACGTCACGGGCGAGGGCGTGGACGGGTACTCGCAGGCACTGGGCCGGTGGGCATCGCAGTACGTGCTCTTCAACGGCACGCACGTCATCCTGTCCTTCCTGCTGGTGGGCGTGCGGCGCGAGCTGCTGCACACGACACCCACGCAGGCGAGGCTGCTGGTGGGAGGCTCGGCGGGGGTGTTCGCGGTGTGCTTCGCGCTGCTGTGGTACGCGAACCAGTACGCGCCGAGGCTCGACTTGATGGTGGCGGCGGGGGTGCACGTGCTGGCGGCGCACCACACGCTGTCGCAGGTGAAGGGCCTGTGGGCGCTGCACGGGTTGAAGGCGCGAGGGGCGGGAGTGGCCTCGGTGTCGGAGGCCGAGCGCCGGCTGCAGCGGGTGTTCGTGCCGTTGGCGCTGGTGCTGATGATGGTGCGCACGCTGGCGGTGCCGATGACGGGCAAGGCGGGGGACTTCCCGCTGGTGAACGTGGGGCAGACGGAGAGCGGGGCGCTGCCGTACGGGACGACGTGGGTGCTGCTGGCGGTGTGGGGGGTATTCGTGGGGCTGCTGGTGGCGGCGCTGCGAGGGGAGGCGGGGCCGAGCGGTCCGAGGCGGCTGTACGTATTGGGGCACGCGGCGGTGGTGGCGGTGTACCTGGTGTGGCCGGCGTGGGGGGTCATCCTGAGCGCGGGCATCCACGGGCTGGAGTACTTCTTCCTGACGGGGCGGATGCTGGAGCCGACGGAGCGGGAGAAGGAGGCGAGGCTGCGAGGGGGCGCGGTCTGGGTGGCGATGGTGGGGGTGATGCTGCCGCTGATCGTGGTGGGGGTGGCGCAGAGTCCCTTCGTGCTGTTGGTGGACGGGAGCACGGGAGGGTCGGCGACGAAGTTCCTGCTGAGGCAGGAGCCGCTGTGGACGATGGGGGTGACGGTGACGAACGCGATCGTGCTGGCGCACTACTTCGCGGACGCGTTCCTCTACCGGTTCAGGATTCAAAAGGTGCGCGAGGTGACGCTGGGAAGACTGGGCCTCGCGTAGCTCCCCTCTCCCCCTGGGAGAGGGTTAGGGTGAGGGTCTTCCCCCACGAGAGGAGGCCCCATGCGAATCGCCGCAATGCTCAGCCTGTCCACCCTGCTGTCCGCCTGCGCGCTTCCCGGTGAGCGCTTCTGCACCCTGGAGGCACGCGCCTCGGTGCAGGTGAACGTGGTGGACCCGAGAGGCAACGCGGTGCGGGACGCCCGCGTCACCTTCACGCGGGATGGAAGCGCCGAGCAGCAGGCGCTGTGCAATGGCAGCGAGCAGGCGCAGGGCAACTGCGACACATGGGTGACGGGGTACGAGCAACCGGGCGAGTACGTCATCACGGCCACGAGCGCGGACGGCCAGCGCACCGCGAGACAATCGGTCTCGGTGGGCGAGGACGAGTGCCACGTGCAATCCCAGACAGTGACGCTCACGCTTCCGGATTAGGGCTCCAGGACACACTCCCCCGTGACGGAGAGCCTGACACATCGCGAGCGGTCGCGTGTCCCTCGTCGTGGGTCGGGGCGTGACGGACCACCGGCGTGCTAGACAGGCGCGCATGGCCCGCACGACTCGCAAGCCCACGAAGCGTCCCGCCGTGAAGAAGAGCGCCACGAAGAAGACCGCGGCGAAGAAGACGGTAACGAAGACGCCCTCCCCTCCGGCGGCGCGGCCGGCACCGAGCACCAAGCCCCTGGGGCAGAAGATGCTCCTGAAGCCGGGCATGGAGGCGGTGGTGCTGGGGGCTCCTGGGGATGCGGTGGCGCTGCTGGGCGAGCTGCCCGAGGGAGCCCGGGTGAGGACGAAGCTGGGCAAGGGCGCGCCCTTCATCCTCGCCTTCGTGCGCAACCGGGCCGAGCTCGGCCAGCGCATGGCGGAGCTGGGCCCGGTGCTCACGCCCACCACGCTCTTCTGGATGGCCTACCCGAAGCAGTCCTCGAAGGTGGAGACGGACCTCAACCGGGACAAGGGCTGGGAGTCCGTCGAGCGGCTCGGCTGGCAAGGGATTGCGCAGGTGGCCGTGGACGCCACGTGGGCGGCGACACGCTTCCGTCCCGCGTGAAACCAACCCCTCTCCCCCCGGGAGAGGGAGATGAATACCTTGGGCTCCCCTCTACCCGACCCCACACCGGGAGCCCCTCATGCTGAAAACCACGCTGCTGCTGAGTGCCCTGCTGTCCTCCCCACCCGCTGGCGCCTCGGAAGACACCACCCCGCTGGAGGACAACCGCCGCATCACCGAGGGCTACATCCAGCTCGCCAATGCCTTCCAGGCGCTGCTCGACCCGGACTTCCAGCCCGGGGGCACGAGCGGCCTGCGCCCCAACTGGTTCGCCTTCGCGCCCCACGCCTCGCAGGCCGCGGGCAAGGGCATGCTCAACGCGGCGCTCGCGAGGCGCATCCTCGACGCGGCGCGGGGAAGACCCTCGCTGTCCGTGCTGGAGGCGCTCGAGCGGGTGGGCCTCACGGGCACACTGCGCCTGTCGGTGGAGCAGCTCGCGCTGGAACTGGTGGTGCGGGGGCTGCCCACGGACGTGGCCTCGGCGCTCGGCGCGCTCACCACGGGGATGAACGGCGAGGCCCTGGCGGATCCGCGCACGCTCGCCACCACCGCGTCGCGCTTCGCCGCGCTGTACGCGGGCGCACCGGGGCTGATGCCGCTCGACAAGGCGGAGGCGGTGGTGCTCACGCTGGAGCGCACGCTGCACGGAGGCAACGTGGCCATCTTCGCGGACATCGGCGGAGCGGCGAACGCGTACCTCGCGTGGCGCCAGTCGGCCGGCGAGGTGAAGCCCGAGCGCGTGCTGTCGGAGTTCGCGCTGGCCGGCGAGAGCCCCGAGGAGGCGCGGCTCGCCTACGACTCCGCGCGGGCCCACGCGCACGACACCCCGAGGCCCCATGCCTTCGACGCGCTCTTCCCGGGAATGGAGGGTCGGAGCCTGGTGGTGGCGGCGTTCGCGCTGTACGAGCAGGCGCGGCTCACGGAGGAGCGCACGGAGCGCGAGGCCCTCATCGCGGTGGCCAACAACTACCTGGCCTGGAGGGAGCAGCACGACGCGGTGCAGGGAGCCTTCACGCCGGCGCAAACATATACGGACGAGGTGTCACGCCCGGAGGTGATGAGGACGATGACGCCGATGCTGGGGGTGCACTTCGGCACGTTGAAGTGGACGCTGGCGGATTACGCGTATGCCCATGCGGACCGGGACGGCAATCCCCTCACTTCGCAGCCAACGGAGTACGGCTGGGCGACGTTCTGGGACCGATGGCCGCCGATCCTCGACTCCTTCGAAAAGGGTTACGCGGAGCCCACGGCGCTGTGGGTGATGCCGGAGCCGCTGGAGGACCCGATCCAGACGGAAATGCATGGAGTGATTGGAATCGGCCTGGAGGGTTGAGGGGCATGAAAGCGTTCGTCTACCCTGGGAGCCATTCAGCGCGTTCGCTTCAGCGGATGCTCTCTCCAACACGCGCTCCCTGCTGACGGAGGCGGGCCACCAGCCGCGGGTGATGGAGCGGACGAGGAGTTCCACGTCGACCCGGACGCGCTGGGAGGAACCGATGACGGTGCGGAAGAACGCGGTGGAGCGACGGCTGGATCTGCTCCACGACCAGTGGATGGAATTCGCCCAGCTCCCCGAGGCGCGCCTGCTGCGCTGGGTGGTGGATCCGGACGAGGTGCGGATGGTGGAGGCCTTCCTGGAGAAGGAGGGCGATGAGCGGATGGGGGAGTGCCCGGACCTCTTCCTGCGCCTGGAGGAGCCCTTCGACGAGCCGGCGCGGTACGGCTACGCACTGCGTGAGGCACTGGTGCGG
Source organism: Archangium sp. (assembly GCF_036277355.1). Lineage (GTDB taxonomy): Bacteria > Myxococcota > Myxococcia > Myxococcales > Myxococcaceae > Archangium. Next base: position 1,457 of record NZ_DASUNC010000064.1, on the reverse strand, counting down.
ATGGAGGAGGAGAGCCGCGCCGGGCTGGAGGAGGTGGGGTGGCCGGACTGGAGCTGCCCACCGGTGAAGGAGGGGGGAACGGACGTGGACGCCTTCCTGGCGGCGTGCGACTCGCTGCGCAGCCACTACGAGAGCCTGTGCGAGCACCTGGTGGTGGTGCTGCTGCCGACGCAGGGGACGGATGCGAGCGCCTGGCTGAAGTGGCTGGGCAGCGCGGTGGAGAAGGCGCGGTCCGCCCACGTGCGCATGGTGGTGCTGGATGACGCGAGGACCCTGGTGTTGGAGCCACTGGCGGAGACACGGCCCGACCGGGTGGTGACGATACCAGCGAAGCTGGAGATGGGACGGGCGCTGGAGGAGCTGTCGCAGGAGGCCGGCAACCTGGACAGCCCCGGAGGACAGTTCCGGGAGCTCTTCGTGCGCCTGGGCAACGCGGCGGCGAAGAGGGACGTGGAGAGGGCGCGGACATTGGGGGCCCAGGCGGTGGCCGTGGCGGCCGGGCAGGGGCTGTACGAATTGGTGGTGGCGGCACACTTCGCGGTGGGAGGAGCGCTGCTGGGAGCGGGGCGGCCCCAGGAAGCGCTCGAGCAGTACCAGCAGGCGGAGGCGGCGGCCGGGGAGTCCGCGGCGAAAGGACAGCCCCAGGGAGCGCAGCTGCGGCTGAGCTCGCGCATGGCGCAGGGCGCCGCGCGGGTGACGGCCCAGGAGTACGCCCAGGCGGCGGCGCTGTACGAGGAGACGGCGCCCCTGGCGCGCGAGCTGAAGGACGCGCGCATGGAGCTGGAGTGCTGGCGGATGGCGAGCTGGTGCCACGAGGTGACGAAGGAGGTGGAGCGGGCGTGGGAGCACGGCCAGCGCGCGTGGGAGGTGGGCCGGGCCATGGACGCGCAGACGCGGGACACCTCGACGCTGCCCTACGTGGCGGAGGCGCTGGTGCGGCTGAGCCACGGGCGGCAGGGGACGCAGGCGGCGCGGGCCATGGAGTCGGAGGTGGAGTCGCTCCTGGGCACTGACTGGCGGCCGGAGGCTCCGGCCGAGGGAGGGCAGCCACGATGATGCCAGCGGTGAAGCACCTGGACCCGGTGTTGGGCGTGGACATCCACTTCATCATCACCCCGCCCGGGCCGGTGGTACCCATTCCCCATCCGCATATTGGAATCGTGTTCGACCCGTTCGACTACCTGCCCATCATCGGGGCGACGGTGGTGGTGAACGGGCTGCCGCGAGCGCAGGCGGGCACGGGCGGGCGCACGCTGCCGCCGCACTTCCCGATGGGAGGCGTCTTCGCCAAACCGCCCGGCAACGAGAACGAGACATTCATGGGCAGCTCCACCGTGGTGGTGGAGGACGAGCCCTTCACGTACATGCTGCTGCCGGTGCTCAGCTGCCAGGACATCGGCATGCCCTCGCCGCCGCGCAAGAAGGGGCCGGGCGCGAAGACGCTGCAACTGCCCACC
>NZ_DASUNC010000063.1:0-217519 GCF_036277355.1 Archangium sp. | reverse complement strand
CGACCGGGCCTTGTTCGTCGTCCTCCACCCTCGGTGGTTTCGCTCCTGGTGGGAGCAGAAGGTCGAGCACCTCAACGCCAAGAAGGTGCGCATCCCCTGGATGAACGACCGCCTCGTCCTCTACTCGCTCGACGCCCCGCTCCCAGAGAGCCCGGAACCGTCAAGTGCTCCCTCGACGGCCCCATCGGACGTTCGGTGCTAGTGGAGTGTCCACGAAGTTTTTCGACATAGTCGCGGAGCGAAGAGTCGGGCTGCTTCCGGGGGCGAACATGAGCAACTGGTCCGATTGTCGGACCAGTCGGAGCATCTCGCGGAGGGAAGGTGTTCCCATCGGGAGTTTTCGGCCTGAGCGCTGAGCGCTCCCCTTGCAGTATCTTCGGAGCGCCGACCTACAAACAGGCCAACACTTCCCGCCTATAGCCCCGCGCGGGATCCTGTTTCGACTATGTCCAAGGACTTCGTGGACAGTCCACTAGTACTACTGTGTCATAAACGTCTGCCTTTCCCTCTGGAACGACCGGCTCCAACAGTTCTACCAGCACGCCCGAGGAGAGGTCCGAGGCGTATGTCCCCTCGTGCGTGGGGGCGTGCGAGCAAAACTAGACGTTTATGACACAGCAGTACTAGGTAGCCATGAAGATTCGATGGGAACCCTACTTGTGGACCGCCCCCCGGGGCTCAGCCCTCACGGTCAATGGTCACCTCGAAGCTCTGGAAAGTATACAGCTCAGCAGCGTTGTTCGCAAAAACGACGAATGAGATAGCCTTGGACCGGTCGATGGGCAGGCTCTCCTGGTGTCGTCCGGCTAGAAGGCCGATGCGGCTGATGAAAAACACCGGCGTATTGGACCCGGCAACCGGTCCCAGTCGAATGAGGATCTCGAAATTCTGGGCATTCTGACCTGGGCCGCCAAGGGGTATTATAGCACGAGAGGCAAGGTTATCGCCATACATCCCCAGCAAGACCCATGCCGCGCCGTCAGCGTTGACCTCATCACCCTTCTGTATTCCAATGAACCTTGTTCCGTCTGTGACTCCGAAACCCGGGTCGTTATCGCTGCTGGCAACCACTTGGTTGACAACGATTCGTACCAAGTAGGTCTCGTCAGGTTTGAAGGTGTTGGGAGGCAACAGCGGGACTGTGAGCAGACGCGTTTGTTCGTTTCCAGTATCAGCGGGGCCGAAAGAAACCTCTGTATCGGTGATATCGAAGACGCGCGCGCTGTGAAAGTCGGCGTTGGCCTGCAGCCACCTCGGAGTCATCAGCCGCGAGTAGAGTCGTGCGGGGCCAGCGAGGTGATCGACGGTGATACCACCGCTCGTGACCTCAAGTGGACTGGCCGCAGTGCCGCTTCCCGAGAGCCCTCCTCCCGCCGCCAGAACCAGCGGCGCTGGCTCGCCCTGAGGGCCCACCGGTCCTCGGGGCCCGGTCTCTCCTTGCGGACCCGCGGGCCCTTGAGGCCCCGGAGGACCAGCAGTCCCCTGTGGACCCTGCTTGCACCCAATCAGAAAGCATACCGCCAACGTGAGCATCCAGTAACGCAAGAGTCTCCCTCCTGTAGTAGTCAGCAACGGCCAGGAAGCATGAGCTTCAATTGCTCCACAGGCAAGCGCTATCTGCGTTAGCGAAAAACGCAAGGAGGCTGCATCTGTTTCGGTGGTTTGCAATTGGGGGACTGCTGGAGGAAATATCATCCCTGGCGAGGGTTTTGATGGCGCTCTGCTCAGGAGATCATCCGTCAGAGGGATACGAACTCGATTCATCTATACTGGCGCTCTGCCTGGGCTCTCTTCCCAATTCAGGCCCCCAATTCGGCGTCCCTCTGGAGGCAGGATTGATTCAAAGTCCGCAGGAGAGGATTTGAAGAGGCGGAGAGCAGGCCCAGACATTCACAGACAAAAAGGGGGCATCCCTCCGGACGGCGCTTGAAAGAAGGGCGCCGTGGAAGGACAGCGGTGAGGAGCACAGGCCGAACAGCCAGGGGAGATGAGGCGCGGGGGACCGTAGAGGCAGTGCCATAGCGTGCCAGCAGGTCCCCGAGCCAGCGCTTGCGGCGCGCATCCCTGGACAGGTCCTGGAGCTGGAGCCGGTACAACCGGCGGAACAGCTCCACGTCTCCGGCGCGCTCGACGTTCTGGAGCCACTGCTCGAAGAGTTCCGCGGAGGGCCCCTTGAAAACGGACTGGGGGCGGCCTTGCGTGTCGAAGGTGAACTGCGGGAACCGGGCGAGGACTGCGGACTCTCCACGCGACCCCTCCCGGTACGAGCGTACCCGAAGGGCTCACGGCGGAGACCAGCAACCTGGACCCGTCCACCCCTCGCGGCCTCCCGCGAGCACCACCTTGCGCCACCCGCCCTCCTCCTCCACCACCTCCAGCCGGCTTCCCGCCGTCAGCCGCTCCAGTACCGGAGCTCCGGTGGTGGCCTCCTCGCGGGCCAGACAGTCCAGGGGCAACACCGCTACCTCGGCGGGCTCCTCGGGCGCCCGCGCCACGGGAGGCGGTGCCAGCTTCACCGGCTCCACCGTGCTCGTCGTGGCCCGGTTCACCAGCCCCACCACGCCGCCCAGCATCACCGCCAGGACCATGGCCAGCAGGACGCGCCGGTCCTCCCACACCGGAGGCTTCAGCGCCGCCTCCACCGTCGGCCGCGCCGCGGGCATTCCCAGCGTGGCCCGCATCACCCCCTGCCGCGCCTCCTCCAGCTTCGCCGCCAGCTCGCCCGAGCGCTTCGTCATCTCCCGCGACCACGTCCGCAGCGGCGCCACCTCCGCCTCCAGCCGCGCGCGCAATGACGCCTTGCGCTGCAGGAAGTGCGACACCAGCGCCCGCCGCTCCGCCTCGCTCACCGCCAGCCCCGGATCGAACCGGAAGCCCTTCTCCACCTCCTTCGCCCAGGCGATCAGCTTCGTCGTCCGCACCTCGCCGAAGCCCGGCACCTGCCTCACGTCTTCCTTCAGCACGTCGTACGCGGACTCGATGCCCCAGCGCACCAGGTTCGCCTTCAGCACCTGCTTGATGCCGTCGATCTCATGGTCCTCGATGAGCGCCGCCCGCAGGAACTGCTCGCGCTGCATCGACTCGCGGTGCTGGAGCTGCCGCCGCTGCTCGGCCTCGAACTCCGGCTGCAGCTTGCCGTACTCCGCGCGCAGCCCGTGCAGCAGCTGGCGCGCCCGATCCGCCATCCGCTGCAGCTCGTCCTTGAAGCGCTCGCCCTCCGTCTGCGCCGCGGCCAGGGCCGCCTCCGCCTGGCGCAACAGCCCCTGCTGCTCGGCCACCTCCACCGGAAGCCGCTGATGCTTCCGGCTCAGCCACCACACGACCGAGGCACTGCCCAGCAGCGTGCAGCCCGGCACCAGCAGCAAGCCGCCCACCTGGAGGGAGGCCAGCATCACCACCCACCAGCCCACCGTGGCCAGCACCCCGCCCACCAGCATGGCCACGCTGGCCTGCCGCACCCGATCCACCTCGGCCTGGAGCTCCGCCGGCAGCCGGTCCGGAAGCGCGGGCATCGGCGGAGGCGTCACGGGCGCGAGGAGGTTCGGCGCCAGCAGCCGTTGCGACTCGGTCCACAGCGGCTCCAGCTCCTGGAAGGTGCAGGTGAAGCCCTGGGGCCCCGGCGCCGTGTTCTGCGGCGCGCCGAAGAAGGCCACCCCGCGCGTGGCCATCATCTGGCACCACGGGCAGGACGGCAGGTGCTGCGGATACTTGTGCGTGGGCTCCTGGGCACAGCTGCGCAGCGAGCGCGCCAACGCCTGCAGGGCCCGGTACCACTCGGTGGCGCTCGGCCGCCCCACCCGTGGCGCATCCGGCGCGAAGGCGTCCTCGAAGAGCCGGGCCAACTCCGGCGTCAGCGTCTCCAGCGGCAGGTGGATGGCCGGCGGCGTCATCTGCAGCGCCCGCGCGTTGCGGCCATACGCGAAGCGGAACTCACGGATGGCCCGCTCCGGCGTCATCTCCCCCTGCCCCGTGAAGACGCCCGTGAAGGGGTGGCGCCCCAGGAACAGCAGGTGGAAGAGCAGCACCCCCAGGCTGAAGCCCTCGTGCGACGGCGTCCGCTCCAGCCCCCGGAAGGGCTGGCCCTGCAGCTCGGGCGGCGTGAAGAGCGGCACGCCCACCTCGCAGCGGTACACCCGGTTGCCCGCGCGAATCTGGAACGAGTCACAGTCGATCAGCCGCACCGTGGCATCCCGCGGCGACACCAGCAGGTTGCTCTCGTTGACGTCCCCCACCAGGTGGCCGACCGCGTGCAACTCCTCGAAGACGCTCGCGCAGTTGAGCGCCGTCTGGACGAGGAAGGACCAGTCCGCGGTGGGGAACTCCTTGCGGCGGCTCGCCGTGGAGTACAGCAGGTGGATGGGCTTGAGGCCGCTCACCCGGGGCATGGTGAAGCCCCGCACCGGACCTCCCGCCCGGCCCTCGTGCAGCACCTCGTGCGGCCAGGCCGCCAGCTTCTCCACGCCCGGCGGAGGATGGGCCGCCATCCACGCCAGCTTCTGGCCCTGCTCGGCCGGCGGCGCCGTCAGGTACACCTTCGCCACGCGCTGGGCGTCCTTCGGCAGCACGTACACCACGCCCTCGCCCCCGCGCCCCACCTCCGGGCCCAGGGCCACCCGCTCACCCCGTGAATTGAAGAGGACGGGCTGGGACACGTGCTACCCGGGTTCTGGCGAGGACTCGCGCCCCGCTCCAGCGCCCACCCTCACGGCGAGCACGAGCGTCTTGTCATCATCCGTGCGCTCGTTCACCGCGGGCGAGTCCAGGAACGAGCGCAGGGGTACCACCAGATCCTCCGGATTCGCCGCCCCGCGCAGCGCGGTGAACAGCGGCTCGAAGAAGGGACGGTGCACCGAGCGCGAGGCGAAGTGCAGCGCCAGCATCTGCAAGCCATCGGTGAACAGGGCCACCTCGTCCACCGGCTCCCGGCCCGCCACCTGCAGCACCTGCTCCAGGTCCGCCGAGGTGACGAACCACGTGGTGTTGGCGTACTCGCCCGCCTGCGGCCAGAAGATGGGCACGTAGCCCTCGCCCTCGCGCACCACGATGGCGCCATCCCCCACCTGCGCGAAGACGGCCGCGTGCTCACCCACCACCGCCGTCAGCAGCGTGCAGGACAGCTCGCGCAAGGGCACCTCCCGCCGGGCGGCCTCCTCCTCCAGCGCCCGCCGCACCTGCCGGTACCAGTCGCGGATGCGCTCCGGATCCTTCACCGCCTCCGCGCCCTCGCGCTCGAGCGCCTCGCAGGCCACCTGCACGAAGCGGCGGCACGCCAGCGCCGAGCCCTCCTGGCTCAGCCCCGCGCTGCCCGCACCGTCCGAACACGCCACCACCAGGAAGGACTCCTGCCCGGGGCTCGTGGCCGTCCCCTCGCAGCTGTCCTGACAGGGCGTGGCCGAGCGCCGGTGCGAGGTCCCCTCCAGGGACTGCTGGAGCAACCTCCACATCGCCATCCCCGTCCTATACGGAAGCCCAGCCGCCGGGTGCCGCCGGGTTGGCCAGCCGCACCTCGTCCGTCGTCTGCGAGCGCGAGACGGCCTTCTGCGAGTTGGACAGCCACTGGAACAGGTCGCGGAAGCGCAGCCCGTCCAGCTTGAGCGGCTCGCGCACGGAGATCTGCTTGAGCACGTCCAGGTTGGCCCCCTCCACGCCCACGGCGAAGAAGGAGAAGGCCTTGCTGGCCTCGCCCTGGCGCACGCGCTCGGCGGCGGCCTGCCACCCGTCCGTGGGGCCTCCATCCGTGATGAGGAAGATCCATGGCCGGTAGAAGAGGATGCCGTTCTGCCGGTAGAGGCTCTTGCGCGCCGCCAGCATGTCCGTGGCGCGGAGGATGGCCTCGCCCATGGGGGTGTTGCCCTCGGCCATCAGCGCGTTGGGGAAGAAGGCCTCGGCGGTGGAGAAGTCGTGCAGCGTCTGCACCTGCCCCCCGAAGGTGACCACCGCCACCTCCACCCGCTTGGACGCCAGGCTGTCGGCGGCCAGCTCGTCACGGTACTGGAGCAGTCCCGCGTTGAGCGCCTCGATGGGGCGCCCATTCATGGAGCCGGACGTGTCCAGCAGCAGCACGCACGGGCAGCGCGGCTCCGGGTTCTCTGCGAACGACAAGGCTCCAAACGGTACTTGCTCGGCCACGAGGCTCCCTCTCGGGTGCGCGGGGCGGGTCTCCCCCCCAAGGTGGACGGTGGATCTACCAGGGCGGCCCCGGGTTGAACAGGCACGGTTCGTCCACACCCCTCACGGGCGGCGCTCCTCCACCGGGGGCCCTCGAAGCAGTTTGAGGCGCAGGTTCGCCGCCGGCAGGCGCACCTCGCCCCGGGCCGCCTGGAACCGCTCGCCCGGCGACAGCTCGTACGCATAGCGCCCCGGCGCCAGCCCATCCACCTCGAAGCTCCCATCCCCCGCCGTCGTGGCGCCGCCCCCGCCCCGTCCGTCGAGCGCGGTCAGCACGATGCGGACCCCTCCCACCCCGCGGCCTCCCGGGTCCACGATGCGCCCCTTCGCGGGTGCCGCGGGCGGAAGGACGGCGTCGGCCGGGAAGGTGTCTCCCGCCTTCAGCTCCCCAGAGAGGGGCTCCGGTGGGGAGACGTGGCCCCGGGCCCTGAGGGAGAGCCGCACCTGGCCCGGCTCCACGCACTCGAAGCGGAAGCGCCCCTCGGTTGAGGTGGTGGCGAGCAACTTCCGCCAGGTGCCCTCGCGGCCGAGCAGCAGCTCCACCTCCGCCCGGGGGATGGGCTCGCCGGTGGGACGCGAGACACGCCCGGACACCTCGGCGCAGGGCTCCAGGGTGAGCCGGACGTCCGTGAGGTCCCGATCCTCGGGGATGAGCACCGTGGCCGTCGCGAGCTCCCGCCCCTCGCGCACCGTCAACGCGTAGGAGCCGGGCGGGAGGCCCGCCAGGTGGAAGTCGCCCTCCTCCCGCGTCTGGATGAGCCCCTGCAATCCCTCCCCCTCGAGCCGGACGCGGAGGCCCGCCCCGCCGTTCCCGCCCGCGCGGAGCACCCGGCCCGAGAGGCTCCGGGGTACATAGAGGTGGAGGGTGGTGCCCTCGGCCCCCACCGGGCCCGCGTCCGCGAGGCGTCCGGGCAGCGAGGCGACCACGTGGTACTCGCCCGTGGGCACCGGAGGGAAGGTGGCCTGTCCTCCGGCATCCGAGACCGTCAGGAAGGCCTGGCCTCCCACCTGGGGCAGCAGTGCGACCCGAGCCCCGGACAGTGGCCGCCCCGAGCCTCCGTCCTCCACGGCCACCTGGATGTTCCTCCCCTTCTCCAGGGACACCCCGACCACGTTGGCCCCGGCGGGAACGGCGGCCAGGAAGGCGGTCCCCTGCGGGCCACTGGCCCAGAGATCGTAAGTGGATGCCCGGAGCTGGGTGAACTCGAACCAACCATCGGGACCCGTCACGGTCCGGGCCATGGGCGCCTTGAGGCCGAGCCACTCCGCGGTCTGCGCCAGCTCGCCCTTCATCGCGCCGCACCCGGGGTCGAGGATCGTCATCCCGGGCACCCCGGAGGAGCAGGCCCGCGCGGACAGGGGCACATCGGCATGGGGGACGGCGCTCACCGTCACGCCGCCCACGGGCTTGCCCTCCCACGTCACCACGCCCCGGAGGACGAGCGGCCCGCTGGGGAGCGGCTCCCGGGGAGGCTCGGCCGGCCCCTGGGAAACGGACTCCCCGGAGGACGGGAGCGCACCGGCCTCGTGCGCACAGCCCGAGGCCCCGAGCACGAGGACTCCCACCACCACTGCTGCCAACAGGCGCGACACACCAGGCTCCCGGACGTTCATGAGACGGCGGGGACTCTACCCTGCCCGCACTCCCTCGGCGTCCAGGAGCCGTTCCCCGTAGGGGGCTGATACCTGCCCCCGAGCAACATGCCACCCGGACCGGGATTGCCCGCGAGGCCTCGACAGGCACCGCCGGAGCGAGCGCTCCGAAGCAGGTAAAAAAAAAGAACCGGCGAGGATTGCTCCCCGCCGGTTCCGGCACTCTCCGCTGGCGGAACCGCCAACGGCCAGTGGCCCTCGACGAGAAGCACTGTAGCATCTTCGTGGCCCCACGTCAGGGTGCCCCCGTACGGCTGTTGTCCTGGGAGGTCGCCCCACGTGGGATGACCTGTCAGGACCAGTCCCAGAGGAGAGACTGTCGCTCGGCGACTCGTCGGACTTGCAACCGCAAAAGTCGTGTGATGGGGACATACTTCCCAGACCCACCATGCTGCGTGGGGTATCCCACCTACTACTCCGAAGGTTGTTTGACCCTACGTGACAATTCACGTAGTCTCCGGAAGTACGCGGCTGGGGAGCCGCTGACGGCTGGTGGCCCTCGACAAGCTTCACCTGCCTTCAAGAGCCCCCCACCGCGTGCATCAAGCGAGGCCGAGAGCCGCCCGGCGGTTTGATGCACCCACGCGGCGGCAGGGAGGGCTCATGCCCATTGAAACACGTGTGCCCGAAGAGGGCTTGAATCGTCGGAGTTGGACAGGGGAGTGCCGTTCAATGGCCAGCAGAGGGGGGCCGCTCGTCCGCGGCAAGTACCGGACAGCCGTGAAGGAGTGAGGGGATGAGCCCCCTCACCTGTGGGAGGTGCGGCGCCGTCGAGCCGCCCCGTCCCCATTTCGGCGGCCAGGTCTGCCGCGCGAGGCGCTTCATTCAAGCGATGGAGCGTCGCGGTTTCGCTCGCGTTCCAGCCCGGCGTTGGACGCGCGCACTCCGGAGAGCGGGAGCCCCGGTGGTCCACGGTCCCGTGTCCGTCGGCCGGACGGGCAACTGGGTACCGGCGGAGTACCTCACCGCGCTCGTTGAGCACCGCCGGAACGACGAGTTCCGGAGACTGCCCTTCCACCTCCAGGTGGCCGCGGTGGTGTGGTGGGTGCGGAGGGGCAGTCGAGCCCTGTACTCCGCTCCCGCCTGAGAAAGCCGGCCACGGCCCGGGCACTGCTTGGGGTGCCCGGGCCGTGGTGTGCCGCTGAAACCGGGGCCGCTCGGGTTCAGCACCCGTCATTCATTCCGGAACCACTCCGCCGGGATGCCCAGCGCGGAGAGAATCCGAGCCGGTGAGCGCTCGCCCTTGATGTCGCTAGCAACTCGCAGACGCGGAAGGTCATCGGCTGGCTGGGCGAACTCTTCGATGCCCTCACCCCCTCGCCTCACGGTCACAAAAAACTCCTTCAGGTCGGGCGAGGCAATCACCGCATACACGGTCGCGTGGGGAATCCGTTCCGACACAGTGATGTCGGCGTACCCTATGTCGCCAGTTCCGCTGGCAATGAGGAGCCCTCGCGGCGTGTCCTCGAGGCGATAGCGCCCCGGAGTGAGTGGCTCGCCAGCCTCCTCCTCCAGAACCCGAATCGCCTCTTGTGCCCGGACTCCTTCCACCAATGCGACGGCCTGCAGTGGTTTCCTCGCGGACGAGTCCGAAGACGCCTCGCTGCCTGGCAGCGGACAACCGAGTGACTTCGCCAGGGATTCTGGATCCTCCTCCAGGACATCCGGACTGCCCTTCCTCCAGGACATAACGGTCCACGGGTCGTTGGCGCGCTCAATCGAGTACACGGGCTCGTCACATTCGAGCGAAAGTTCCTTGGCGATTTGAATCTCGGCGCCTACGTCAACGGGGTTTGCCCCCACGAGGGCGTGGTAGCGGCCACTTCCCAGGCTCATCTCAAAAGGCGGCCCTTCTTCGTCCTCCTCACCTTTTTCCAAACACAATGCATCGTAGGCGCGGCTCTCCAGCCATGCCGGCTCACCTGAAGCCAGGACCGCCCAGAGTGGCCACCGGCTCATGGCGCACCTCCAGACAGATCCTCCGGAAGCTTCATTGCCACCCGCAGCTGCTTCGTCTGCTCCAGTATTTGGGCTTCGTCTATCTCCACGACCTGTGTGCCCCGCGCGTTTCTGCGTAGGAATCTCTCCAGCTTCTCCCTGGTGGGCCCACTCAGCTTGTCTGTAATGACGAGGAACGGCCTCCCTCGGGGCGCCTTCGCCGCATCGGCGAGTTGTTCGAGGAGGTGCTGAAGCTGATTTGCAAGTACGGCTTGCTGTTTGCTGATCGGTTGCGTGCCTTGCCTGGCATCCCATGCATTGAGCGCCATGCGCCACCTGTCTTTATTCCAGCCCTTTGCTTCCACTCCATGTTGAAGTCGCAAACCAAGCATCGCCGTTATCTCATTGTCGATGACGTGCCCCCCTGCCAATGGAACCTGTCGCCCCGTGAGCCGGAAGCCCGGGAAGAGCTTCTGAGCATTGCGCTCTGTCAGCATCTCCACCGCGATGCCTCGGAGTTGCTCACGCGCCCGCCGTTGCACCGCGAAGGTCCACGGTTCCGTCGCCGCCTGCTGGAGCAGTTTCCAAGCCGTCTTCTCGTTCATGCCCATGAAGTTGAGGTACTCGAGATTCAGTTCCGTCGAGCGCAACCACCCCAGGTCAACGCTGCCCCGGCGCGCTTTCCTCGCCAGTTCAGCCACTGCCTCGGCTTCCAGTTCCGGGTGACTGACGAGCCACTCGGCCTCCTTCAGGAATGCAAGCGGGTCCTTCAGGCGCCGTGCTCCTGAGTGCCGCAGCAACTCCGCGAGCGCCGGTTTCACTGCACCGCGCGTGGAGGAGCGCAGCGATTCCACGGCAGCGAGGTACGCCTGGGCCTTGTCAGCCGGCAGTGCCGCCGCGCGCCGCGTCACCGCACCGTAGGCGAGCGCCATCTCCCGGCTCTCAGCGGCCAGCAACTTCAACGCTTCCAGCGTCTTCTCGGCCTCCTCGGCCGAGAGCCCCGCGCCGCGAATGCCGCCGAGGGCTCGTGCAGCCGCCATCTCCCCTCGGATGGCGAAGAAAGCCTGCTTGAAGGTCTCGGCGCCGCCAGGGAGGGAAAACCGCAGGCCGTCCGGTGTCGCAACGGCCTTGCCTTCGGCGAGCGTCCGCTCCAGCGTTTTCACCAGGGCCTGGACGGACTCCACCGACTCACGCAGTCCAGACGAGGCTCGGGCGCCAGCCGCGCTCAACGCCAGCCCTCCCCGGTGCGCCAGCTCGCTTCCCATGCCCGAGTTGGCGAGCTTGTAGATGTCCCGGGCAGCCAGCGCCACCATGGTCGCGTCATGTACTGCGAGAAAGTCCCGTCCCTCTGGCGTCTGCGACAGCTCGTCCCGGTACGTGTCCACCACCGCCAGGGCAGCCACCAGGGAGATGCGGCCCACGAAGAGGCGCACCGCCGCTCCGCGTGCTGCCGCCAGCGTGCCGCCTTGCGCTGCCGTGGCTGGCACTCCTGTCCACAGCGGTGCCTTCGTCAGGGCAGAAACAGCGCCGTACACCATGTGCATCTCGCTGATGCGGCTCACTGCCGACCACACGAGTACCTTGTCCGGCGTGGAAGCGAGCAGGGCCAGTTCCATGGCCGTCATCAGGTGCGTGCGCGGTTGTGGCCCGTGCACTTCCACCCGCACCCATTCCAGTGGGTGCAGAGCCCGGCTGCGCGGCGCCTCGTCCACCGACGACAGGTAGCGGGCCTGGAACTCGTGCCGCACCGGCTTGAAGTACAGGGCCATGCGCCTGGAGGGCCCCAGCGCTTCTCCGGGCAGAGCGGGTTCGGCTCCCAGGCGCACCCCCTGCTGTGCCTCCCACGCCTCCGGCGCCAGCAACACCGTGGACACCTGCCCATGAGGGACGTTGAGCAGGTGGGTCGTCTCTCCCTCTCGCCCCAGGTGGAAGGTGGGCAGGGACTCGAGGAGGTCCAGCACGAGGGGAAACGAGGCGAGTGCCTTCTGGGTGAAGGCTTGTCCCAACAACACCTTGCTGTCCTGCGCGTTGCTGCCGAGCAGCTTCTCCAGCGCCCCACTCGACGTGAGCTTGCGCTCCAGGGGTGGAAACTCCCGGTCAGGCGTGGACAGCAGTACACGCGTGAGCAGGTGCACTGCCTCCTCCTTCATGTCGGAGGTGAGCACAGGGCCTATGAGGAGGGTGTTGATGACGCCCAGTCGCTCGTCCGGAGTGAGTAGGGCAAGCACGTCATGGTCGAGGGAGACAAGGGGCTGGGGCGCTTGCGGTGTCGCCGTGGCGAGGGCTGTCTGGAGGAGCTCTCGTCGCAAGGCCGCCAGCTCGCCCGTACCGGCTCCCAACCCCGGCCGCCAGTCCCCCGGTCGAATGAGGAGCGTGCCTGGGTAGTACCAGTAGGCGTTGCCCTCGGGGTGCTCGAGCGGGTCGGGAGCCGCGGCAACAGTGTTGAATTCGGCGCTGTAGCCCCGCCAGCGCCCGTCCTCCCCGGGGATGATGACGCGCGGGCTTCCACGAGGAGCGTTGCGCACGCGCAGCTCCGCACGCTCCAGGGACGTCTCCTCGGTGAGCAGCAGCAGGGTGCGCACCTGGACGCTGGAGCCATCGGCGAAATAGAAGCGGCCCACCACGCTGCCCGGGGCGAGGACGGGCGAGCCATCCGTGACGCTGTCGCTCGCCTTGTAGCGTTTGGAGCGCAGAGCGATGGCCTTCCGCAGGGGCTCGGCGGCCTCTCCGAGGATGAGCCCGCGCTGCGACTCGTCCCTCAAGGGTTCGAGCGCCTGGAGGTACCGGTCGAAGTAGCTCTGCCCGGCCCCATCCAGAACGTGCGAGCGTTGAGCCCAGCGCAGGCCGCGCTCCACCAGTGCGGAGGCCCCGGCCCTGCTCAGGGATGGCGCCGAAAGCTGGGAGCGGCTCCAAGCGACATCCGCCTCCAGATGCGCATCCAGGGCACGGCGCAGGGTGGCGAGCAACTCCGGCACGAGCGCTGGCGGGTGGCGCACGCGCACGCAGACGTGGAGGCCTTCCACAGCGGTGGAGGGAGGCGCTCGGGGCTCGATGTCGAAAGCACCCGCCTCCGCGGCATCCCCAAAGAGCCGCGAGGCTATTTCCTCGCGCGAGGCATACCCGGCAACCCACAGCAGCTCGGGCCGAGCCGGGTCCACTTGAACGGGGATGGGAGCCAGTTCATGCGAGAGGAGGGCCTGCGTGCCGGCCTCGTCCCCGAGCGTGTCATCCTGCTCGGGCTCGGACGGTTCGTCCTCCAGCCACTCTGGTGGAATCTCCTCCGTGGGGGAGAGGCGCCAGGTGCGCTCCAGGGCGGGCTCCCCCGCGTGCTTCCAGTCCCATTCATAAGTAAGGGTGAGGTGCTCTCCGGCGCCCACTCCCTCTGGAACGTCTACCTGCACCTCCTCCTGTCCGCGCTCGCGGTTGACAACCCGTGGCAGGGTCTCGGGCGGGTAGGCCTCGAGCGGGTCCACCCGCAGCCGCTGGTCCTCACCCCAGCCGAGCGCGCCTGCGGCGATGACTTCCGCACCTGCCTTCACCACCAGGCGGCCGGGGTCCACTATTCGAAGGGAGAGCATGCCCTCCTTCCAGTCCTCCAGGCGGGGGCTGAGGGCTTCGGCTCGTGAATGCGCTTCGGCCGAGAGCGTCACCCTCACCCGTCTCAACTCCGCGCCGGCCGCGCTCATGCTGGCCATGAGACAGCTCGCGAGCAGGAGAGCCTGGAAAACTCCCCAGAGATTCAGGGCTACCAGGACAGTGCCAGGGCCGTCCCCGTCAGGGCGCTTCCGGACGACGATTGCATGGTCCTTCGCCATACGGGGTGCCCCTTGGAACGACAACCGCCCGAGAAGGTACCGGGGATGAAGGGAGATTGCACACGAGGCTTCGACAGTCACCGCCGGTCCGTGCTACCGAGAGGGCGTGAGTGTCTCGGAAACAGTGATCCACGAGGCCGACTCTCCCTTCGGGCCCGTGTACGTCGTGGACGTGGGCGACCAGCGCACGCTCCGCTTCGACAGCCCCGAGGGCACGCTCCAGAGCGCCATCAACAAGAGCGATCCCCTGGCTGTCCCCACCAGCTACGTGCGCGTGGCCACCGCCGGGCTCGCGCTCACCGAGGGCCGCGCTCGCATCCTGGTGGTGGGCCTCGGCGGTGGGGCGTTTCCCATGCTGATGCACCGGCTCCTGCCCCGCCGCTCACAGGTGGAGGTGGTGGAGATCAACCCCGTGGTCGTCGACGTGGCCCGGCGCTTCTTCGGTGTCCGGGAGGATGCCCGGCTCCACATCTCGGTGGAGGACGGGGCCGACTTCATGGCGCGGCAGGGGCCTCGCTACGATCTCATCCTCCTGGATGCCTTCTGGGACTGCGGGACACCGGACCACCTGAAAGAGGCTCTCTTCTTCCAGAACGTCCGGCGAAGACTGGAGCCCGGAGGCGTCGCGGTGCTCAACATCGCGCTCGAGGAGCAGTGGAGCCTGGAGTCGCGAATCAAGACCTTCGCGACGGCCTTCGAGGACTGCGCGATGCTGCGCGGCGCCTCCCGGTACAGCAACCTCATCCTGGTGGGCACCCAGGAGCCCTTGCCCTCCGAATCCCTATTCCGGCAGCAGCTCTGGCGGCTCGCACGCGAGCTGGACTTCCCCGTGCTGATGGAGAGCGTGATGACCTTCGAGCGGGTGACGGACAGCTCGACGACCCGGCCGGGTCAGTAGAAACCGGAGACGGTCCTGGAGCTGACCTCTGGCAACTCACTCTTTCCTCGCAGGAAGATCTTCCCCCACGTCCAGGAGACCTTCTGATTCAACGCCGAGGTGGCGATGAGCGTCTCCTGCTTCCTGTCGCGATCCGCATCGGAGATGACGATGGTGGCTCCCAGGACTTCGTCGCCCTTGAAGGAACCACTTCTCATGTGGAGGAAGTAGGGAATCTCGAACTTCACCTCATATCCATCCTCCATCAGCATGTACTCGCCCCGCAGAGGCTCCTTCGAACCAGGTGAGTTCGCGGGCACGAGCCAGATTTCCTCATTCTCGTAGAAGTACACCAGGTGCTGCCCCCCGCCTTTTGGCAGTCCCCAGAGTTCGACATGGTCCGTGTGGATGTCCTTACCAAAGAGGACGAAATCGTCGCGCACCTTCAACTTGAAATGAATCCGCTCGGCATCCCAGCGCATCATCAACTGGACCGACAGGTCGCTGTCGTCCTTGAGGTTCTTCTCCCCATATACCGGCACGAAATCACGGAAGGCCTGCTGCTCGTCGAAGCTGTTGCCGGCAACGAGCAAGGGCGCCTTGACGTCCGGAAAGGAGTAGCCGGAAGAACCCTTCGTGACCGTCCTCCCAACGAAGTCGACCTCCTCCTCCGTGAACTTGTCAGGGGTACCGTTCAGCAAGTCCTTGGTATCCTGCCGTGATTTCCAGCGCTTGATCCGGAACGCCCCCTCCTTGAATTCCACATCCAGGGAAAGTGTCGTCTTGATGAGTTCATGGCCCGTCCTGGTGGCAAGATCGCTCTCGGACACAACCGTCAACACTGCCTGTTGTCTGGGCTGCTCGTAGATCAGGTCAACACGTTTCTCATCGTCCGCGAAGGGCTTCGAGAGCAGGAGCTTCCCATCTCTGCGAGCGCCCAGATACCACTGTCCAGCCTTGTCACGAGCCAACACGAGCCTCTGTGCCTCGAGTTCTTTCTTGATCTCGAAACCCTGGTCCGCAGATGGCGCTGCTGCTTGCACCTGGGCGCTCGCGGCCTCTCCAGCGTCCTGCGACGCTGGCTGCCCCCCAACAGCGCTGGAGCAACTCCACAAGCCCACCAACACCAAGGCGACATGCCAGCGAGAGTACCACATGAAGAGACTCCGTGAGCGTTTCGACAGGCTCATGCCGTCATCAATGCATACTCGCGATGAATTCGGCGCTGAGCTCTGGCCATTCCTGTTTCCCTTGCAGGTAAATCTTCCCCCACGTCCAGGGTTTCGCATTCACGAGCGAGGTGCCAATGAGGGTCTCCTGCTTTCTGTCCCGATCCGCATCGGAAATGACGATGGTGGCATCAAGGACCTCGTTCCCCTTCAGCGAGTCGCTCATGCTGTAGAGGAAGTAGGGAAGCTCGAACTTCACCTCATATCCATCTTCCATCAGCATGTACTCCCCATTCAGGGGCTGCCTGGATTCAGGTGAGTCGGCGGGCACAAGCCAGATCTCTTCATTCTTGTCGAAGTACACCAACTGCTGCCCCCCACCCTTTGGAAGCCCCCAGAGTTCGAAATGGTCCGTGTGGATGCCCTTGCCAAAAAGGACGAAATCGTCGAGCACCTTCACTTTGAAATGAATCCGCTCGGCATCCCAGCGCATCATCAACTGGGCTGACAGATCGCCGTCGTCCTTGAGGTTCTTCGCCCCATATACCGGCACGAAATCACGGAAGGCTTGCTTCTCGTCGAAACTGTTGCCGACAACGAGCAAAGGCGCTTTGACATCCGACTGGGCCCCGCTGGAAGAGGTCTTCTGGGAGGGGACGCCCTCCCCTTTGATACCTGAAGTTTTCGTGACCATCCTTCCCGCAAGATCGACGGCCACCTCCGTGAACTTCTCCTGGCGAGGATCCGCCGCCATCATGTCTGCGAGGCTCCGATGCACTTTCCAACGGCGTACCACGAACCTATCGGCCAGATGGTCTACATCCAGTGAATATTTCGTCGTAGCGACCACGTGGCTGGTCCTGGTGGCCTTCTCGTCCGTGTATTGGATTGTCAGCACCGCCTGCTGTCTGGTCTCCTCTTCGCTCAGGTCGACAGCCTCATCAGAGCTCGCAAAACTCTTTGAGAGCAGGAGTTTCCCCTCGATGCGGGTGCCTAGATACCAGGATCCGGCCTTGTCACGCGCCAAGAGGAGACCTCGTTTCTCGAGTTCCTTCTCGATCTTGACGTCTTGATTCTTGTTGCCAGAGGCCGAATCAACCAATGATTGACCGCTCACCGCCTGCCCGGCATCACGACCGCTCGCGGCCTGAGAAGTGTGAGGCAGGGATGGTGCCGACTGCCCCCCGGAACTGGAGCAACTCCACAGGAAGAGCGTGATTAAAGCTATGTGCCTGAGAGAGTATCCCATACCGCTTTGACCTCTTGGAAGTTGCTGAACGTCTTGCTGTGGTAACCATTGTTGCGTACTGCGCGCCATTGAGGGCACAAGCCAAAGCACGACACTGATCCGCTCTATTGACCTGGGTCAGTTCCAGCACAGCAACCGCAGCAGACAACGAACGCGATGCCTACGAACGTTCCGGGCGCATGGCGAGCACACGCTCAGGTTCAAAAGCAGCGGCAATTTCGCTGTGCCCGTGCTCGAGGAGCTCCGCCACGGCGCGGCCCGTGAGGGCGCTCGTGAGAATGCCCTGTCCCGCGTGCCCGCTGGCGATCAGCACCGCCTTCGTCCCCGGATAGCGGCCAATCAGCGGCTTGCCCCCCGGTATCACCGAGCGCAGTCCCGCCCACGCCCTTCCGAAGCGCGCCTCGCGCAGCCTCGGCGCCAGCTTCGCCACCGTGGCTCCCAGGTGCATCAGGCCCGTCGGCGTCACGTGGCACGCGAAGCCCGCGTCCTCCTCCGTGGCGCCCACGACGATCTCCCCCGTGCGCCAGGGCGCCAGGTACGTCGGCCCCGACACCACCCGCGTCAGCCTCACCTCCGGGTGGAAGATCGTCAGCATCTGTCCTCGCAGGGGCTTCACCGGCAGCGGCGGCAGTCCCGCGATTCCTCCCGACCACGCCCCCGCGCACACCACCAACCTCCCCGCCCGATGCGTCTCCTGCTCCGTCCGCACCTCCACCCCACCGTCCACCTCGGCCACCGAGCGCGCTCCCTCGCCCAGCCGCACCTTCACGCCCCTCCGGTGCAGGTCGTGCAGCAGCGCGTTGAGGTAGGCCTCCGTGTCCACCATGAAGCCCTGCTCGGTCACGAAGGCCCCGAGGATCGGCGTGCCCTCCAGCGCGGGCTCCAGCTCCACCACGCGCGCCGCGTCCATCCACGTGCCCAGCCACTCGGGGTGGTTCGCCGCCTTCTGCCCCAGCGCATCCCGCCCCTTCGCGTCCATCGCCACCCGGAGCACGCCCTGCCCCCGGCGCAGGCTCGGGCCATCACCCAGGGAGGCCAGTTCCTCGGCCAGTGCTCCGTGCGCCGCCCGCGTGAAGGCGAGCATGTCCGGGTCATCCAGCAGCCGCACCGAGGGAATCGCCACCCCCGCCGCCGCTCGTGAGCCCTGCCCTCCCGGCTCCACCGGATCCAACACCGTCACCCGCGCCCCCGCCGCCGCCAGCCGG
Source organism: Archangium sp. (assembly GCF_036277355.1). Classification (GTDB taxonomy): domain Bacteria; phylum Myxococcota; class Myxococcia; order Myxococcales; family Myxococcaceae; genus Archangium. Next base: position 199,445 of record NZ_DASUNC010000063.1, on the reverse strand, counting down.
CGTGCCACGGACAGCCCCATCACTCCGGCCCCGAGTATGACGACGTCCTGGGTCGCACTCATCGCTCAGCCCCGCTCCTCGCTCCAGCGCACCGCCTGCATCCGCATCTCGCACGTGTAGCGGCCCCGCTCGTCCTTCAGCCACAGCTGCTCCGGGGCCGGGTACATCTCCTCCACCGAGAGCTGCTCCGCCCCTCGCGACAGGTACAGCAGCAGCTCCAGCGCGAACGGCGACGCCGTGTCGATCAGGTACGGCTTGCGCTCCACCGTGCTGCGCATGAACACGAAGCGCGGCCAGCCACTCGCCCGGCGCTCGCGCTCCACCGCGAGCAACAGATCCATCCCGCTCACCTGTGAGAACAAGGTGGTCGGCAGCTCCCACCGCTCCCGCTGGTACACCGCGCCGCCCACGTGGAGTCTCGGCAGGTGCCGGCCCCGGGTGCGCAGCTTCGCGTGCAGCACCTGCGGGTGCGCCAGCGCCGCGAACGGCGCGTACGTGTTGAAGTCGTCCAGCGGCATGTACAGAGACAGCCGCTTCCCCTCCCCGTCCATCAGCACCGGCCCCTCGCGAGTGGGCAGCACCTTCACGTCGTGCGGCTTCAGCGCGCCCTGCTCCACGTCCAGCACGTCCGAGACCGAGTACATCAACTTCCGGCCCGGGTAGACGTAGAAGCCCTTGTTGCGCCGGCGGATGGCCAGTCCCACCAGCCCCTTCGCCGCGGGCTCGCGCTCCAGCCACTGGCCCGCCACCGACTCGTAGCGCGCCCGGTCCGGGTAGAAGGCGCTCAACCAGCTCCACAGCATCAGGTGGTGGTGCACGCGCGCGCACATCACCTCGAAGCCCTGGTCCGTCGCCGCCAGGCACACGTCCGGCAGGGAGTAGCGACCTCCCGGTTGCGAGGTGCCCAGGAAATCCTCCGGCAGCGTCCGGGAGCGCGACAGGTCCTCGTCGAGCAGGATGGGCGGCACCGGTGCGAAGCGGCTCCCCGCCACCTGGTCCGGGCGCAGCCGCACCGCGTACTCCAGGAAGTCCAGCGGGCGCTCCTCCGGGCCCAATGCGTCGCGCACCTGCTCGCGGTAGCTGCGCTGCACGCTGTCCCCGTACGCCGCGGAGAGCTCCAGGGCCCCGGACAGCTTCGCCGCCATCTCCTGGCTGAAGCGCCGCCCCAGCTTCAGCCGGAAGGGCGAGGACGCCTCCTCGTAGAGGATGAGCCGGTCCGAGTACACCTGCCCCTCGCCTCGCCTCGCGGGCTTGCCCGTGTACTCGGTGAAGCGCGTCTCCAGCGTCTGCAGCAGCTCCCGGCGGCGGGCCAGCCCCGCGCCCTCGAACTCGCCGCGCAGGCGCTCCAGCTCGTCCAGCCTCGACAGCCAGCGCTCCCGGGCCTCGGACCCGGGCAGCGCCGCCACCGCCTCGCGCAGGCTCGAGAAGGTGCCGAAGTCATTCGCCACGAAGGGCAGCCCCAGCAGCACCAGCGCCGACTTCATCAGCGGCAACACGAGCCGCTGCACCGCCTCCACTGGCTGGCCCAGTGCGTTCGAGGCCGTGCCCAGTGTCGGTGCCCCAGGCAGCACCTCGAGCAGCCGCTCCGCCTCCGGCGACAGCTGCACCTCCAGCGTCAACGGCTCGCAGCTCGCCCGGCCCGGCTCCACCTTGAACAGGGGGTTGAGCCGCAGCGGCAGGTGCCGGCGGACCTCGGGCTCCCGGGCCACGGCCCTCGCCAGCTCGGTGACGGCCCAGAACGTCAGGAAGGTGCGCCGCCGCGTGCTCCCGCTCGGCACCACCCGCACGTCCTCTGCGCCCTCCCCGCCGCACTCGCCGTAGGAGATGGGGCCGAAGAAGCTCGTCGTCTCGTTCTTCGCACAGAAGCGCTGGAGGTACGTGTAGACCTGCCGCTCCACCCGCCGCGCATCCGAGTTGTCCGGCCGCTGCTCCCCCTCCAGGTAGCGCGACCAGACGTTCTCGTACATCGCCGGGTTGGAGAAGAAGACGGCCTCCTGGATGGCGGGCTCCGCCGCTCGCTCGCGCAGCCGTCTCCGCAGTTGCAGCCGCTCCGCCGTGTACCGGGCCGACAGCGCCACGCGGTGCGCCCGGTAGCGCTCCAGCGCCTGGACGCATTCGGGCCCGTACTTCGCCTTGAGCGCCGGCTCCTTGCCCTTCTCCAGCGCCTCTCGCGCCGTGCGGGCCGCGTCCTCGCCCGCGGCGGTGCGCACGGCCTCCACCAGCGCCCGCTCGTCCTCGAGCAGCGCCGCCACCTCGGAGCGCAGCCCCTCCGAGAAACCCAGGCCCTCCAGCCAGTCGAACGGGAAACCCGCGTGCCGGAGTACGAAGACCTCGCCCAGCGTCCAGCGCTCGCTCATCCGTGCACCCTCTCGAGGACCGCGCGGCCCACCAGCGCCGCTTCCACCTTGCCGCGCTGCGCCTCCGGCAGCGTCGCGAACAGCTCTCCCACCGTCACCGGTTGCTCCGCCCCCGCCACCAGTGGCGCCAGCCGCGCGTCCATGGCCAGCACCCCTCCCGTGCGCAGGTTCGCCGCGTACCAGGAGGGTTTCACCACTCCGTCCAGCGTCGCCGGCAGTTGCACCAGCGCGCAGTCTCCGTCCAACCGGATCCGCTCGCCTCCCGGCGCCACGGGGGCCGGCGGATGGAGCGAGGCCCAGGCAACCCGGCCCGGACTGAGCGGCGCGCGTTGCAGCAGCTTCCCCGCCAGCGAGCCGAGCAACTCCGCCAGCCGAGCGTGGGGCACCGTCCCCGGTGCCTCGAAGGGCACCGTGCGCGCCAGGTCCCGGTCCTCGGGCGGCGCGAGGAAACGCACCGGCACGCCCGCGAAGTCCTCGCCCGAGCGCCCGCGTGTCCAGTGGAACGGCCTCACGCCCGACACCCAATCGAATACGGGCCGCTGGCCGAGCAGCGTGAAGGTCCGCTCGTGCGCGGCCTCGTCCACGCCGGGAGCGCCCACCCACCACTCCGCCACCACGCGTGCTCCAGCGGCGCGCAGCCGCTCCACCGCGGCGACCAGCGGCTCCAGCGGCACGCGGCTCCCGTCACTGCCCACGACCGAGCCCTCATCCACCGCGCAGAACCCCACCACCGCCGTGCGGCAGCCGCTCGACACGAGTGCCTCCGCGTCGAGCAGGGCTCCCAATGGCACGTGCCCCGCCCAAAGCCCTCCGTCGGCCGGGGGACGCGCCCCCTCGGGAACCCAGGTGAGGGACTCCGGCTCCGCCGCGTCCAGGGCCGCTACTCGCCAACGCAGGGGCGCCACGTCCTCGGGAAACGAGGCCCGCTGGAAGGCGGGAAGCGTCGTCAGGACCGCACGGTGGGTGGCCGCGAACGGTCCCGCCACTTCCAGCGGCACCGAGGCCGGACATGCCTCAGCCAGCTTCACCGCCGCGGGAAGTTGCAGGTCCTTCTCCAACCACAGCCGCACCCGCTCGGCATTCGGGAACTGCCCGGCCGCACGGGCCAGGTCCTCGTCATACAGCGCGGGCCGCTGGACGATCCGGAGCACATCGGCCGAGCGTTCGGTGGTGCCCCCCTCCAGCTCGATGTCATCGAGCCGCACGTGAACCCCCATCGGTGCACCCGAGAGCGCCGTGAGCACCGCTCCAAGGGCACGCAGGGGCCGGTGCGCATCCGCCCTTCCCCGCTTCCACAGCACGAGCACGGCGCGCAGGAGCAGCATCTCGCGCATCGTCTGGGTCGTGGCGGGCTCGCGCTCCCGCGTCTCCACCGCTCGCGCCAGGAGCTCCGGCTCCATCACCCGCTGGCAGAAGGCCCGTGCCACGTCGAGCACCCGCCAGCCCTCGGGCGCATCCGGCACGCACGTCACATCCCGGTGGGGAGGCAGGACGAGCAGCTTCATGACGCCGAGCCCCACAGGAAGCAGCAGCGCAGCTCCGCCGTGTGCCGCCCGCCCGAGGCCCCCAGCCACAGCTGTCCGGGCGCGGGGAGCATCTCCGACAGCATCACCTCGCCCTTCTGCTCGAGCAGGTTGACGAAGACGCGCAGCAGCGCCGGGCTGCGCACGTCGACGAGCACCGGCTTGCGCTCGCCCGGGAACTTCGCGAACACGTGGTCCGGCAGCCCCATCCGCGCCCAGATGCCCACCGCCGTCCGGAGCCGCGCCTTGTCGTCCTTGCACGCGACGAGCGCCTCGGCATCCGGGGCCTCCAGCTTCCACTGCTCGCGCTGCAACACCGCGCCTCCCAGCATCACCCGGGGCGTGTGCGCGCCCAGGGACACGCGCAGGGGCCGGATGCGCGGCAGGGCGAAGGCCGTCTGCACCAGGCTCTCGATCTCCCCGTTGTAGAGGCACACCTCCGTGCCCAGCCGCGTGGACACCAGCCGCGCCGTGCGCCCGTCGCTCTCCACCTGGAGGTCATCGAAGGGCAGCCGCCACGCCGAGGCCCGGGCGCTCACTCCGCCCAGCTCGACGACGGGGCCAGGGAACTCCGCGGGCAGCAGGCCCGTGCGCCGCGAGGCCAGCACGGTGACGAAGGGCATCGGCCGCCGCAGCGAGCCGAGCGCCCGCAGCATCTCGCCCTCCACCCGCCTCCGCTCCTCGTGGAACTGCAGCGCCCAGCCCCACACCAGGGCCGTATCGTGCACGTCGCCCACCACCAGCTCGTACTCGCCGCGGCTCCAGGCCTCCACGTCCGGGGCGCCCACGAGCAGATCGATCGAGGTGACGATCGGCAGCTCCGTGTCCGCGCGAGGCACGGGCAGCACCGCCGGATCCAACTCCACGCACCGGGCCGCCGGTTCGGGAATGGCCGCCGCGAGCGCCGAGGCCACGGTGGTGTCGTACGGCACCGGCCTGTCCCCGTACGCCGCCACCACCTTCCAGAAGGGCACCGTGCGAGCCCCCACCAGCGCCGCCACGGCGGACCGGGCCGCCTCGCGCGTGCGCAGCGCCGCCTCGCCCATCAACCCGAGCGCCGGCTCCAGCTTCCGCGTCAGCTCCTCCGCGCGCTCGCCGCCCAGCGTGAGGCGCAGGTCTCCGCCGCACTCCTCCCGCATCGGGAGACGGTCCTGGTAGAAGTTGTGGCTGTCGGACATGGAGGCGGCGGCCACGGGGGCCACACTCCAGCGCTCGCGGACGCGCTTCGCCAGCTCCTCGTTGAGCGCCATCTTCCCCGCCGCGTCCGCCGCGCCGTAACGCGCCATCACCGCCAGCAGGCCCTCCAGCGCGCGCAGGTGCTCACGGGCCACCGGGCCGGGAATGCCGGCGAGCCGCTCGGCCAGGTCCTCCAGCGGGTGGTGCGAGGCCGAGGGCACCTCGAGCGGATGGGTGAACAGGTTGCGCTGCAGGCCGAAGCGGACGGCCTCGAGCAGCAGCGGCCACTCCACCCCGAGCGCCTCGCGCAGCGCCGACAGGGGCCGCGTCCCATCCACCGCCTCCACCAGCCTCGGGAGCACGTCCTCCACACTGGCGGGGTTGGGCGCCGCGCCCTTGCGCGGAGGCATCGAGGCGAAGGCCTTGCGGCGCAGCACGAGCCAGGGCGCCACCTCCGGGTCGGCGGCAATGGCGCGCACCAGCCCGAGCACCAGCCACGAGGCGGCGAAGGTATTGCGCCCCACCAGCACCTCGGGGCCGGACCAGCGCACCGAAACACCCGTGGGCGCGCCAGGCTCCACCCGCCCGTAGTTGATGGGGCCGAAGAAGCTCATCGTCTCGTTCTTCGCGCACAGCCGCTGCAGGTAGCTGGCCACCTGCCGCTTCAGCCGCGCCCCGTCCCGGCCGGCGCTCAAGTCCCTCGCCACCGGAGGGCTGGAGCTGGCCACCGCCTCCAGGAAGCGCGGCTCGGTGCGCAGCGCCGCGAGCGCCTCCTCCACCCGGGCCGACTCGCGGGTGAAGGCCTCCTCGAAGGCCGCACCGGCCTCCTGCGCGGCGCGGGCGTGGACGTTGTACGTGGCGAAGAACTCGGGGGACTCCAGCCCCTCCACGTCCACCGGGCGCCCCGCCTTCAGTGCGGCCAGCACCGCGGACGGAGGCCGCCGCAACCGTGGGCCCCGGGCCTTCAGTGCCTCCAGCTCACGCCGCTCGGCCCACAGCCTCCGGGCGCTCTCCGCCGACTCGGGACAGCGCAGCCGCTCCAGCCGCTCGAAGGGAAAGCCGGTGGTGCGGACGACGAGGTGAGGAAACAGCTTCCAGCCCTTCATACGCGACGCACCCTGGCCCGAGGGCCTCCGAGAGGCCTACTTCTTCGGCAATGGAACGACCTTCAGTTCCTGCCCGGGCACCGCCATCACCCAGCGCGACCACACCGGCTGGTTGGGACAGGTGACGATGACCTGCAACTCCACTCCCGCCTCGATGGGGGCCGACACGGGCGTGGCACCGGGGAGCATGTCCGGGCCCAGCTTGACGAAGCAGCCCGGCGATCCTTCCACGCGCAGCGTGCCCTTGCTGCCCGGCTCCGGCCGGGCCTCGGGCAGGGTGCGCACATCGATGACGTCCTGGCTCACCGGAATCCCGAAGCGATGCAGGCGGCCCTCCTTCGCCGTGGAGACGACGAGCTGGCTGACGCCCTCCAGGCTGAGGTCCTGGGAATCCTCCACCCGGAGGCCCGCGATGTAGATCTGCTCGCCCGGCTCGCGGTTGACCACGTCGACGCCCTGATTCGAGAGCAGCCTGGGAGCCAACACGGCGCCGCCGCCCACGACCAGGAGCCCGGCGACACCGAGGACGGCCCACTTGACCGCGGACGAGCGGGGCGCGGGGGGCCTGGCCGCGGACATGGCGGCAGGGGCCTGCGGGGCCGGGGCCTTGGGAGGCGCACCCACCGGAGCAACACCCACCGGGGCTGGCGCGGGAGCCACCTGGGTGGCCGTGCGGGCGGACACCGGAACCGCGGGCTGCAACGCGGGCCGGGAGCCGGTACCGGGCGTGCCGGACAGGGACGCGCGGGGCGGCACCGCGGGTGTGGGCCCGGAGGCCCGAGGCGGCACCGCGGGCACGCCGGTCATGGAGGCACGGGCCTGTCCCCCGGGACGGGACGCCACGGTCGGCGGCGGGGGCGGCACGACAGGCACCCCGGACAGGGACGGACGCGCGGGGACGGGAGCCGACGCCTGTGCCGCTACCGCGTCCGTGGGAGGCTCGGGAGGCAGGGCGTTGGGGGCGATGAGACCCTGCTGCGCGGGCCGGTAGACCTCGGTGCGCTCGTCCGGAGCCTGCGTACCGGGCGCAGGAGGAGCCGGAGGAGGACGCGAGGACTGCGCCGGAGGAGGCGGGGGCTGCGGCACGGCGCCGTACTGCCCGGTGCTGGAGCCGAGCGCGGGCCGGGAGCCGGTGCCGGGGGGCGCCACCATCTCCCCCGTTGCGCCGGTGGGAACGCGCGTCGCGTTGCCCGAGCCCGTGCCCGAGACGCTCGGATGCGAGCCGGTGGAGCCCGCCGAAGCGTTGTTCGTGGTGGGCCCGAACTCGGCGAGCCGGTCTCCCAGGGTGGCCTTGAAGAACTGGGCCACCGCCGCCGGCGACGAGTTGAGCCGGTGGTGGGCCATCACCGCTTCGATCTCCTCGCGCATGGCGGCGGCGGAGGGCGTGCGGCGCGCCGGATCCTTCACCAGGGCGCGGAGGATGAGATCCGACACATCCTGGGGGATGTTCGGCTTGAGCTGGGAGGGCACGGGCGCCGGCTCGCGCACGATGGCGTTGAGCGTGGCGGCGTCGTGGTCCCGCTTGAAGGGCAGCGTGCCGGTGAGCAGCTCGAAGAGCACCACGCCCAGGGCGAACACGTCGTTGCGCGCGTCCAGGGCGCGGCCCGCGGCGGCCTCGGGGGAGATATAGGAGATCTTCCCCTTGAGCACGCCGGCCTGGGTGTTCTCCTCGCCCTGCACCTTGGCGATGCCGAAGTCGCTCAGCTTGATGGCGCCATCCAGCGAGATGAGGACGTTGTGGGGGCTGACGTCGCGGTGCACCACCGGGTGGGGCACGCCGGCCGGGTCCACGTAGCTGTGCGCGTAGTGCAGGCCCGCGGCCGTCTCGGCGACGATGCGCAGCGCGTGCTCCAGCGGCAGGGCCAGGCCCTTGCGCCGCAGCTCGTTCATCAACTTCTTGAGATCCGGGCCGCGCACGTACTCCATGAGGATGTACGCCACGCCGTCGTTCATGCCCACGTCGAACGTCTGCACGACGTTGGGGTGCGTGAGGCGCGCGTTGGCCCGCGCCTCGGCGAAGAGCATGTCGACGAACTCGGCATTCTCCGCGAACTGCGGGAGAATCTTCTTCATCACCACGAACTTCTCGAACCCCTTCACGCCCACCTGCTTGGCGAGGAACACCTCGGCCATGCCGCCCTGGCCCAGCCGGCGGATGATCTGCAGCTTGGTGGCGCTGATGGAGTTGCTGATGTCCGAGCCGCCGCCCTTGTTGGCGTTCGGATCCACGTTGGTGGAGCCGAAGAGGTACTGGCTGAGGGCGCGGGGCTCGAGCGCCTCGATGTCGTCCAGCGGCTTGTCCACCAGCGACGAGCGGCTGAGCAGCGGCACGAGCTGGGGGATGGCGGGAAGGCGCGCGGAGCCGCCGCAGATGGGGCACTCGCGCTCGGGGCTGGCGTTGGCGCGCAGCTTGGCGAGGTACTCGGAGGCCAGGGCGCGCTGCTGGTGCTCATGGCCGCAGTTGCGGCACTCGCAGGGCAGCCACAGGGTGCCGATCTGCGCGGTGAGCTGCCTGGTGAAGCGGTTGAGCGCTTGGAGCACCGGCGGGGGCACGCGGCACAGCACCACCTTGGCGCCCTGCGCGGCCGTGGCCAGCACCTGCTCCAGCTTCGCGACGGCCTCGGGCTCCACCTTGCTGACGTGGGAGAAGTCGAAGGCGACGCGCCCCTCCAGGCCCGAGGCCAGCCGGCGCACGTTCAGGTCCGCCTTCAGCTCGCTGGCCAGGGAAACGTACGTGATGTCGTCCTGGACGATCTTCAGGTGCGTGGTGAGCGCGCTGGGGGCGCTGGGCGTGGTGGCGCGCAGGTAGCGCATCACCACCGGATCCACCGTGCCGAACTGCTGGCGCTGCGCGTAGTCGAAGAACTCGCTCGGCAGATCCGCGAACTCCAGCTTGCCGGCGCACACCGGGCAGGAGTGCTCGGGGGCGCGGCCCTCGGCGATGATGGGCGCTTCCGACTGCAGGTCCACCAGGCGCAGCCGGTCCTCTCCGCAGGCGCGGCACGTGTAGGGCGCCAGCACGGACAGCACCCGCGCCACGCCGGAGAAGCCCTCCACCATGTTGAGCTGGTCCACCATCACCGGTGGCGCGTTGACCACGTACAGCGCGATGCCGCCCGCGGGCAGCTTGCTGGCGAACTCGATCCACCGCCGCACGCCGAAGGAGCTGATGCGCTCCACCTGGCCGAGGTCGACGATGAGCAGCCCGCCCATGTCGGGGGACGAGGACGTCAGCGGGAACGTCTCGTCGATGATGCCGGCGATGCGGACGTGGTGGATGGTACCCACGCGCACGCGGCTGATAGTGGCATTGGAACCCTGCGTCTCCACCGTCCCGCTCCTCATTCCGACTGGAAGTACAGCAACGACTTGGGAAGCGCGGCCCGGCGGCGCGCCTCGCCCAACCCGACCACGCCCAGCATCCGCGTCTCCTTGCCGGGAGCCACGCGGACGGCGATCAAATCACACGCCTCCAGGATGCGCCGCATGCCCAGGCCCGCCCCACCGCCCGAGGCATTCACCTGCATGCGCCCACCCAGCGAGGCCAGTGCCCGCGCGATGGGCCCGGGCGTCAGCCGCCCGAAGAGATCCACCGCCTCCAGGAAGATGCCGCCCTCCCCCACCGCCAGGGACACCTGGCACACGTGCTCGGGCGCCACCGCCTGCACCGACTCGCGCCGGTGGGCGTACAGCGGCGTGCCCCGGGCATCCACGGGCGCGTCCAACAGCGCGTTGGCGGCCAGCTCGTGCATCACCTCGGCCGCGAGGTTCGCCGCGCTCCGGCTGCCCTTGGAGGCCTCCACCAGCGCGGCGGCCTCGGACGAGGCGCCCTTCAAGTCCACCACCCGCTCCAGCCACAGCTTCGCGACCGCGGCCCCCGGGGGCATCAACGGCTCACCCCGCAGGAGCGAGCCCAGCACCCGCATCTCCCACGCGGACGGGAGGCCACCCGGCTCGCGCGTGGCCAGCAGCAGCGCTGGAGGCTGACGCTCCAGCATCGCCGCGTGGGCAGGCCCCAGACGGCCGTCGAAGAGGACCAGCTCGCGGGCCGGGGCTCGCGCGGTGCCCCCTCGCGCCACCACCGGCAGGCCACTGCGCACGAGCGCGGGGGTGGCCTGCTCCAACGTGGCGGGAGCCAGGGAGGCATCTGCGATGAGATGGAGGCCAGTGGTGGCCCCCGCGTGGTGGGCGGCTCTCACGATGACGGCTCAGTACTGGAACTTGATCTCGCTGAAGAGGCTCAGCGGAGGCGCGGGGAAGCCAAAGGACTCGTCGTACTTCGCGTTGAAGAGGTTGGAGCCGACCACGGACACCGTGAGGCCCTTGGTGACGTTGGCCCCCACGCGCGCGGTGGCGGTGAAGTAGCCCGGCAGCTTCACCTGCTCGAACTTTCCGGTGGCCGGGTTCTCCAGGGAGCCCGAGTCGAGACGCTCGCCCACGTACAGCGCGTAGAGCTCGGCGAAGCCGAACTTGCCGAAGTTCGTCCGGCCGCGCGCGTAGATGCGGTGCTGGGGCGCGTAGTCGAGCGGCCGCTCCGGCCGGTTCTCGAAGGCGAGCGCCCGCGCGTCCAGGAACTGGTACGACACGTCGAAGGAGGAGTTGATGGCCGCCACCTGCGCCGCCGCCTCCGCCTCGAAGCCCAGCACGCGCGCATCCCCCACGTTCTTGAACTGCGAGGTGGCGCCGAAGAGGAGCTCCTGGTTGATGAAGTTCCTGGCCAGGTTGTAGAAGCCCGTGCCCGTCAGGCGCACCGTGCGATCGAAGGGCCAGAAGTCCACCGAGGCCTCGACGGTGTCCAGCGTCTCGGCGCGCAGGGTGCTGTTGCCCAGCAGCGTGGACGCGTACATCTGCTGGTTGATGGCCAGCTCCGCCAGCGTGGGCGCGCGGAAGGCGCGGCCGTAGTTGGCGCGGAAGGTCAGCTCGGGACGGGCGTGGAACACCACGCTGGCGCGCGGGGAGATCTGATCCGTGCGCGTCTGCCAGACCTTCTCCGGGATCATGTACTTGTCGTAGCGGGCGCCCGCGCTCAGCACGAGCTGGCTGAAGGGCCGGTACTCCGCGTCGAGGAAGCCGCCGAGGATGTCCTGGGTGGTGTCCTCCATGGTCAGGCCGGGGAGGATGTTGGGGTTGTTGACCAGGTCGTTCTTGTAGTCACCGCCGAAGGTGACGGTGAGATCGCCGAGGGTGAGCAGGCCGCGGGCCTCACCGCCGATCCGGCGGCGCTTGCCCAGGGGCATCTGGGGGCTCTCCTCGTCGAAGGCGTTCTCCATCTCCACCTGGCGGCGCTTGAAGAAGGTGTACGCCTGGGCGAACACGCGCAGGTTGTCCGTCACCTGCTGGTCCAGCTGCGCGCTCGCGTTGAAGTTCTGCACGCGCTCCACGTCGTTGGGCGTGTAGTGGCACTTGCCGCAGTTGCCCACGGTGGCGAGCTGGTGGCCTCCGGGGCGGCCGATCTCTCCGCTGGTGAAGCTGGCATCCAGCGTCACGCTCTTGATGTTCACCCGGCCGGTCACCTGGTGCACCAGCGAGTCCTCGTTGGTGTCCACGCGGCCGATCTTCGGATCATTGAAGAGCTGGGGGCCGTCCGAGCCGAAGCCGTAGTAGCTGACGAGCGCCTCCACCGGGCCGCCGCGTCCGGCCGCGGTGGCCTGCGCGCGCCACGTCCGGTCCTGGCCCAGCAGCAGCCGCATGTCCGAGCCCCAGTCACGCCCGTCCTGCATCAGGTCCTTGGGCTGGCGGGAGATCATGTTGATGACGCCGCTGAAGGCGTTGGAGCCGTACAGCGTGGAGCCGGGGCCCCGGATGACTTCGATCTGCTTGAGGTTGGTGAGCGGCGTGGTCTCGTCCGCGTAGAACTGGCCCGTCCAGGGGTCGGTCAGCGGGCGGCCGTCCTGCAGCAGCAGGAGCCGGTTGGAGAGGTAGTTGGAGCCCAGGCCGCGCGCGCTCACCGCCGCCTTGCGCATGGCGCCCCGGCGGCACTCCATGCCGGGGAAGTACTGGATGGCCTCGCACAGGGAGAACTGGCCGGTGCCCTCCAGCTCCTCGGCGGGAATCCAGGAGATGGTCATCGGCACGTCGGCGATGCGCTGGCTGCGCTTGGAGGCCGTGGACACCACCGCCTCGCTCAGCAGCTGCTGCACGGAGTCCTCCAGCGAGGAGGCCTCGGGCGTGGCGAGCGGATCCGGGATGTCCACACCGGCCAGGGCCGAGGGCGGAGGCAGCGGCCGCGAGGCCGCCGGGCCGGTGAAGGGCGCGCGCTGCGGCACGTTGGAGGACGAAGCGGGCGGAGGCAGCGGCAGCGGCTTGCGCGCCTTGGGGGCATCCGAGGCCGTCGTGCCAGTGCCCGTGCCAGCGCTGGTGCCAGTGCTGGTGGTGCTGCTGGGCGCCGGCAGGGTGGACTTCGTCTGCGGCGTTCCAGCGTGGGCGGTGAGGCCGCACATGAGCCCGACGAGCGCCGGGAGCCAAGCCATTCGAGTCGAGTGCATCGTTCTCTACGTCCCGCGATTTGGAGAAGGAGTGTAGCGGTTCCAGGAGGAGAAAGTCGCCCCCGCTCTGTCAGTCATCCGGCTGCTCGGCGGACACATCCAGTGCGTCCGCGAAGGACGGGAGCACCGGCTGGAGGACGGCGGGCTCCAGGAAGGCCCGGGTGTCCACGCGCAGTGCGGGTACCTCCACCAGCACGGGCTGGCGGCGGGGAGGGCCGCTCTGCAGCAGCTTGCGCAGGTCCTCCAGCTCCTTGCCCTGGATGGCGACGAAGGCACCGAAGGGAGCCACCGGCTCGAGCTTCTTGAGGTTCTCCGTCAGGTCATCCGCGTCGCCGCGCATGCCCACCAGGACGGCGCCGGGCACCTTGCTGCTGCGGTAGAGGACGCGCACGCCTTCGGGCACGTGGGCCAGCGGCACCAGCGCGGCCTCGGCGCCCTTGGCCTCCAGCATCTTCAGGGCGGACTCCACGTTGGGCACCGGGGTGAGCTTGAAGTGCTTCCTGGCGTCCAGGTCACCGGCGAGCACCACGTTGGTGACGAACTTGGGGTCCGCCGCGCCCGCGCCCTTGACGATGGCGAGCCGCTTGCCCGCCAGGTCCTTCACGGAGCCGCGCGAGGTGGAGACGATGGCCCAGCGCTGGGCCGTCTCACCGGACAGCGGCGCGAGCGCCACCGGGGTGGCCTTGTTGCCGAGCTGCACGGCGGCCCAGGAGTCCAGGACGGCGAAGTCGACGATGCCCTCGCCCACGGCCTTCGAGAAGTCCTCGTAGCGGGCGAAGCTCTTGGCGGCGGTGGGCCGGCCGGTGGCCGCGGTCAGCTTCGCGGCGAGCGCCTCGGCGTACTGGAAGCGCTGCTGGCCATCGGTGAGCGTGGTGGGCAGGAAGACGCCCAGGGTGGCCTTCTTGGGGGCGGCCGCGCCGGCGGCGGGCACCCACGCGCACAGCAGCGCGAGGCCCAGGAGGAGCGAGCGGGGGGAAATCATGGCGTGGTATCCGAAGCGGTGGCGCTGGAGGGCTCGGGGTTGGAGGTCGGGGCGGTGGCGGGCTCGGCCAGGCCGTAGATCATCTGCAGGCGATCCTTCCACTCGCGGACGGCGGCGGCGCGAGGCGCGGCGCCCGAGGCGAGGTAGCGGCGGTAGGAGTCGACGGCCTGAGACATGTCGCGGCGGCGCTCCTGGGCGTCGATGCCGAGGTTGAGCGAGGCCTGGGGCACGGTGCCCTCGAGCTTCTTCCAGGTGGCCACGGCGTCGTTGGCCTTCTTGCCGCGCCAGGCCACGCAGGCGAGGTTGTGCTGCAGGGCGGCGCTGTCCGGCGCGAGGGCGAGGGCGGCCTTGAAGGACTTCTCGGCGGCGCGCATGTTGCCGGAGGTGTAGGCGCGCTCGGCCTCGCGGCGGTGGAGGGCGCTGGTGAAGGTGGCGGTGAACGGGGCCTGCTCGGGGATGGGCCGTTTGGCGGCGGCGGTGAGCGCCTTGCGCGCCTGGGCCAGCTTGTCGTTGCGGTAGAGCAGGAAGGCGTCCACGAGCTGGCGGGTGTTGGGACGGGCCCAGCCAGGCGTCGGGGTGAGCGCGCGCTTGAAGAGGTTGCCCGCGTCACCGAAGCGGCCCTCCTCCACCTGGGCGAGCCCCTTGGCGAAGGCGGACAGGCGGGCCAGCTCGGACTGGTTGCCACCGAGGCCGGCGCGCTCGGCGGACTCCACGTCCTGGCGGGCGCCCGCGCCGTCTCCAGACTCCAGGCGGGAGAAGGCGCGGCGCAGGTAGACGCGCGAGAGGTTGGCGCGCGTCACCTCGAGGGCGCGCTTGGAGGTGCCCGGGTCGGTCAGCCGCTCGAGGGCGGCATCCACCTGGCCCAGCTCCATCTCCGCGAGCGCCGAGCCGGCGGACACGTCCGACACGGCGGCGAGGTCCGGGGCCATCTGCCCGGCCTTCTCGAAGGCCTCGAGCGCCTCCTTGGGAGCGCCGGAGCCCAGCCGCGCGTAGCCGAGCACCAGGTGCTCGCGCCAGGCGGCCTCGGGCAGCTGCACGCCCAGCTCCATCACCTTGCGGGCCTCGGCGTGGGAGCCCTGCTGGAGCAGGACGGCGCCCAGGCGGCGGGCCATGGCCGAGGTGCGCTCCAGGTCGAAGGCACGGCGCAGATCGCGCACGGCGTCGTCCACGCGGCCGTTGCTGGCACGGTCCCGGGCGCGGTGGGCCAGCGCGCGGGCCAGCCACTTCTTCGCGTCGGCGTGCTCCGGCTCCAGCTTGAGGGCCTGGGTGTAGTCCTCGATGGTCAGGTCCCACTGGCCGGTGGCGAAGTGGTCCGCGCCCAGCAGCACGTGGCCCAGGGCCTGCTTGGGGGACATCTCCACCACGCGCCGGTGCACCTCGACGGCGCGCGCGTAGCGGCCGGCGCGGCGGTTGACGCTGCCCAGGGTGGACCACAGCTCCAGGCTGTCGGCGCCCGACTGCACGGCGCCCTCCAGGAAGGAGATGGCCTCCTCGTTGCGGCCCTGCTTCTGCAGCGCCATGCCCACGGCGATCTGCGCGGCCACGTCGCCGGGGGCCAGCTCCAGCACCTTGCGGTACTCCGTCTCCGCCTCGGCGGGCCGGGCCTGGGCCATGCGCACGTCACCCAGCAGCATGTGCGCGGCCGGCGTGGCTCCCAGCTTCACCAGGGCGAGCGCCTGCACCTCGGCGCGCGGCACGTCGTTGGACTCCAGCAGCAGCCGGCCCAGACGCTCCTTGGCCTCGGGCACCTGCGGGAAGCGCACGGTCAGGCCCTCGAGCAGGGCCATGGCCTCCGCCATCTTCCCTTCCATCTCCAGCACCGCGCCCAGGCCCATCTGGATGGAGACGGACTCGGTGCGGCCCACCTGGGCGCGCTCGAAGGACAGGCGCGCCGCCGCCGCGTCGTTGCGCAGCAGGTGGCCGCGGCCGAGCAGCTCGTGGATTTGATAGTCGTTGCCGGCGAGCTTGTCCGGGCGCTGGGCCAGGTAGGCCTGGAGCTCGGCCACGGTGGCCTCGCCGTCCTGGAGCACGAGGGCGTAGTAGTTGCCCAGGTAGTAGTGGACGAGCAGGTGCTCGGGCTGGTTGGCCACGGACACCTGCTGGAGCACGGGGAGGGCCTCCTCGTAGCGCTTGAGCTTGAAGAGCGAGATGCCCAGCGGGTAGGCCAGCTCCAGCGACTGGGGGTTGGCGGCGTAGACGGGGGCCAGGCGGGTGGCCACGCGCTCATGCTCCTGGAGGGCCAGGCCCACGGCGCCCAGGCCGGCGGCGGCGGGCACGGAGGTGGCCTCGGCGTCGAGCGCCTTCTCGAAGAGCTCCAGGGCCTTGCGGTACTTCGTCTCGGCGCGCTTCTTGTCACCGGAGGTGGCCGCGGTGCTGGCATCCACCTGGGCCGTCTCACCCTCGCGGACGAGCCGCTGGGACTCCGTCATGGGAGGTGGACGGTACTGGGCGAACGCGGCCGTGCCGCTGAGCGAATGGGCGAGGACGAGGGCCGCGACGAGGCGGCGGACGGGAGGACGGGGAGAGCGCATGCGACTCATGGGGAGGCGGGGCTGAACTCGGCGACGACCACGGTGATGTCATCCTGCGCCGGGAGGCCGGCGCTGAAGGCGCGCGCATCGGCCAGGATGGCGTCACGCAGCGCTTCGGCGGACAGGTGGGCGTTGGCCTGGATGGCGGCGGCGAGACGCTGGGTGCCGTACTGCTTCTGGCTGGCGTCGCGGGACTCGGTGACGCCGTCGGTGTACCAGACGATGAGATCTCCAGGCCGCAGCTGGGCCTGGCGCGAGGCGTACTGGGAGGACGCGGAGGCGCCGAGCAGCGCGCCACGGGCGGGCAGCGAGGCCACCTGACGGGTCGAGCGGCTGTAGACGATGGGGCTGGGGTGGCCGCCGCTCGCGTAGTCGATGACGCCCGTCTGCGTGTCGAGCACGGCCAGCGCGCTGGACATCTGGTGCTCGCCGCGGCCCACGTGGGCCATGGTGAGGTTGAGCGAGGAGATGAGGAGCTGGGCGTTGATCTCCTCGGGCGGGCGCATCGTCATCGCGGCGGTGAAGCCGCTGGTGGCGCTGGTGGCCACCAGGGCGGTGGCGAGGCCGTGGCCGGTGACGTCGCCGATGCCCACCACCACGCGGCGCTCGTCCAGGGCGGCGCGCATCCACCAGTCGCCGCCGCACGCGTCCGCGGTGACGACGAGGCCGGCGATGCGCAGCGGGCCCGCCTGGAAGCCCTCGCGGCCGGGCAGCAGCGTCTCCTGCACGGTGCGCGCGAGCGACACGTCGCGCTCCAGCTGGGCCTTGGCGCGCACGTCCTCGAGCAGCACGTTGATGCGCTCGGCCATGTGGTTGAACACCACCCCGAGCGTGGTCACCTCGCGGCCGGCGCCCCGCACCTCCTCGGCGCGGGCGTTGAGGTCTCCCGCGGCCAGCTGCATCACCTTGCCGGTGAGCACGCCCAGGGGCCGGGTGATGCGGCGGCTCTGGATGGCCACCAGCACGCCGGCCAGCACCAGGAAGCCCAGACCCAGGCCCGCCATGGTGGTGGCGTTGCGGCGCAGCGACTCGCGCTTGGCGGCCTCCAGCTCGTGCAGCTGCTTCTGCAGCCCCTCGAGCGAGTAGCTGATGAGCACCACGCCCTTGCCGCTCTGGGAGCCATAGTCGATGGGCTCCTGGTACTCGATGATGGGCTTGCCCTGGTAGAGGGCCGTCACCCAGCGGCGCTCCGGCTTGCGCTCGGTGGTGGTGCCCAGCTTCGCGTCCTCCGCCGAATCCGCGGCGAGCTGGCTGTCCGCGTCATATATCTGCACGCGGAGGATGTTGGGGTTGTCGGAGATGATGGAGCGCGCCACCTCGCTGAGGAAGGCGTAGTTATTGTCGCGCAGGGAGGTGGCCGAGGTGAGCGACAGGGTGTGGCTGAGCGTCTGGCCCAGCTCGATGGCCTGGTTGCGCACGTGCTCGTTGAAGCGGGTGGACGTCTCCTCGAACTGGGCCCGGGCGGAGACCCACGCCACGGAGGCCAGCAGGCCCACGACGATCGCCAGCAGCACGCCGGTGGTGACGAAGAGGAGCTGATCCAACCGCATGCCGCGGATGGCGGCCACATCGGGCAGCTCACCGGCCTCCAGCGGGGCGACGATGGTGCCCGTCATCTCCGGATGGAACGGAGAGAGCCTCGTGGAGGTATTGCCCGCCGCACGGGTGGCGGTCCCGGTGAGGGTGGGCTCCTGGTGCTCGAACGACCCGTCGGGAGGGGGCTGGGAAGGCAGGGGGGCGTTGGACAAGGCGGGACTCTGAATCGGCGCTGGGGAGGCGCGACGGCTATCGGATTCTTGGAAGCCGGACGACTCTAGCGCAGTTTTCCGCTTATGCGAGTCCCCCCTGCCGCGGGGGGCCCCACCCCTCAGGCCCTCCCGAGTAGGATTTCGCTGACAGTGCGGTGGGTGCTCACGTCGGGCGTCCGCCCGGGGGGGCGGAGCGCGGCAACCGGACCGTGAAGGTCGTCCCCGACGTGGCGGTGGAGGGCGGTGGGCGCCTGCATGAACACCGCATGCAGCGAGGCCCGCTGGCGCTCGACCTCCGCCTGGGAGCGGGCGGCCAGGGCGAGCGACTCGTCGCGGAGCCGCACCGCCTCGCGCAGTTCCGTGTTGGTGGCCTGGAGGAAGGACTGGCCCCGCCGCAGGGCGTCCTGCTCCATGTCCGGGCCCTGCTCGCCCCGGAGGGACAGGCGCACGAAGTCCGTCACGTCCTCCGTGCGGTGGACGAGGTAGCGCAGCTCGCCCTCGGCGGAGAACACGGGGGTGTTGAGGGTGATTCAATACCGCTCGTCGAAACCACCGCCCTCGGACTGGGGACGCGGGATGCCGTACTTGAGCACGGGCATGGAGTCCGGCGCGCGCGTGGCCATGGCCCGCTCGAGCGAGGCGCGCACGGTGCGCGTGCTGGTGGCCTTCGGATCCGCCGGGTTGTCGGGGAACACCTCGAAGAGCGGGCGGCCGAGGAGGCGCTCGCGCGTCGTCCGGGTGACCCGCAGGTAGGCGTCGCTCACCGCCACGATGGTGAAGTCCGCGTCCGGCGCGAGGACGAGGAGGGAGCCCGGACTCCGCTCGAAGAGCAGCTGGAAGTCTGGAAGTGACGGTGGAGACATGGCGGAGACGTGTGTACTCAATGTCCGATAAAAGTGTTCCGTGCTCCTGCCCCGGCACGTCCTGAAGGAGGCGGTTGACGCACGGCCGCTCGCCCACCGGGCAAGGGGCTTCAATGGGATTGGGCGCTGAGTAAACACACCCATGGCTGACTGGAATGGTCGCGCCCACACTCGAAACCCGGCGCACAGACAGGCGGCCCTTGAGGCGTGCACGCCTGGCGGCACTGGAACAAGAAACAAGCCGTTCCCTCGGGGCAAGGTGGGTCCTCCGTGCCGCCACAGTCGCGCAGGCACTCCATCGCGATTCTTCCCGGGCTCCGCACGGAAGGAACACGACTACAGGAGAGTCCCTGGGGGCAGGGCGTCCGCTCGCAATCCTGGCCGTACACCTTCATACACATGGACCCGATGCCACCGAGCAACCCCATGATGCACCTCTGCCCTTCCGGGCAAGCACGGCCCTCGCACGAGGGAACGCACGCGGGCCCATCTTCATCCGCCTTGCAATTGAAGCCCTCGGGACAACTGGAGGGCTCACCCAAGCGGCACGGCCGGCCGCAAAACCCCGTACAAATCAGCCCCCTCTCACAGCCCTCCTCGGGAATGGATGGAAAACTTTCGCAAATCTCCCCTTCCTTGCGCACTCCGATACGTGAGCACCTTCGCATCCAAGCATTGCCACTGAAGGAGCTTTCGAGCCGACAGACGTATTCCTCGGGGCAATCACTGTCCGTATTGCACCCGCTGTCAATGCAGTAGAGGTGCCCGACTTCATCCTCGTTGCAGCGGAGATGAGGTCCACAGTCCGCATCGCTCTGGCAATCCTGCCCGTAGGTGGAAAGGGCCCCGCGCTGCTCCGGCAAGAGCATGGGAACGACGAATCTGCCCTGAATCACGGACGTGTTCACGCCGTCCCCCTGCATGGCGAGACGAAACAGCCACATCAGGGGCAACGGCAGGAGCACGACGAGCAAGGCGACAGGCACGATACGCCACTTCATGGATGAACCCACATTCACCATCGTTCTCTAGATGGCCGGCACTCTTTTGGGCATTGCTTCTTCTCGGCATCGGGCTTGCTCCAGAAGTTCTTGCCACATACCGCCATCCAGTATTCCTTTTCCATCCAGCACCCCGGCCTGCGCCAGGAGTCTTCAATCTGTTTGCGCACGGCCATGTCGATGGTACCGCCCCTACCGAAAGCATGCGGGCATCCCGTCTCCACGGCGAGCAACAGCACCAGCATCAGCAACCGTCCCGCATCAGTCACTTCCCTCCCGGACACGACGGTACCACCGGCCACCGGACCAACTAGCGCGGTGAATCCCACGGGAAGGTCATGCCGCCCAGGGGCTCCAACAGGGCTGTCTCCACCACGACCCAGCACCACTTCAACCGCTCTCCGCTCCGCGGGTCCGCCGGCAACGGCCGTGAAGCCGCGTGCTCCCACCGGCACCTCCAAGAACCGCTCGCGTGACCGCACCTCCGCACCTCCACACCGTCCGGTAGCTGGGCGGAGTCGAAGACGAACAGGCCCCCCGAGTCCTGGAGCATGCACGGCCTGGTGAACCTGCTAAGTTGAGGTTCCACGAGGTAGGCTCCGCATGTCCACACCCGCTCCTTCCCCCCTGCCCCACCCTCCCGTTCCCCCGTACGCAGGGGGCGCCCCGAACCCATGGGACGCGCCGCCACTGCCCGTGGGCACCCGGATTGGCGGGGACGTGGTGGAGGGGGTACTGGGCCGCGGCGGCTTCGCCACGGTGTACCGGGTGCGCAGCCCCGAAGGCTACGTGTCCGCCCTCAAGCTGCTGCCCCTGGACGAGGGCCCCGAGCGCGCCGCACGGGCCTGGCGCGAGGTGTCGCTGGGCACGCGTCTGTGCCATCCCAACCTGGCGCGCCAGCTGGGCGCCGGCCAGTGGCCTCACGACAAGCCACGCTTCGTCTGGGTGAAGTTCGAGCGGGTGGACGGCCCCACCCTGGAGGAGTGGGTGCCGGGACGCCGCCTGGACGAGGTGGTGGAGCGGGTGCTGGAGGTGGCGCGCGGCCTGGCGGTGTCACACGAGGCGGGCGTGGTGCACCGCGACGTGAAGGAGGCCAACATCCTGGTGAGCGCGAGCACCGGGCAGGCGGTGCTGGTGGACTTCGGGGTGGGCTGGCACCCGGCCTGCCCCACGCTGACGAAGGGGATGTTTCCCCCGGGCACGCTGCCCTACCGGGCCCCCGAGGCGTGGGCCTATGGCCGTGCACACGCGGGCGAGCCGGGCGCGCACTACCGGGCCGGGCCGGGAGATGACCTGTACGCGCTGGGGGTGGTGCTCTACCGCTCGCTGACGGGCCGCTTCCCCTTCTTGCCGGCCGAGCACGGGGGTGAGGACGTGGAGGCGGTGCTGCACCGCGAGCCGCTGCCGCCCCACCTCGTCAACCCGCGGGTACCGCTGGCGGTGGAGGCGGTGTGTCTGCGGTTGCTGGCCAAGACGCCCGAGGCGCGCTACCCGGGCGCCGTGGTGTTGTGCCGGGTGCTGGAGGAGTTGCGGGCCCGGACGGACGTGGACTGGACGCAGGTGCCGCGCCCGCGGCGGCGGCCCGCCGGGAAGTCGTGGCCAGGCAGGGCCAGGGTGCTGGCGGTGGGGGCGGTGGGGTTGGCCGCGGCGCTGGGGGCCTGGTGGCTCACTCCTGGCCAGGAAGTGGCGCCGGGCGGGCGCGCGCCGGAACCTGTGCGAGCCGTGGCCGCGCCTCCTTCCGGGGCGCCTCCTGCCCCGTCCACGGCGCCCCGAAAGGACAGTGCCCCCATGAAGCAGCCGCAGACGTCTGGCTCCCCGCCCGAAACCGCCTCCAAGCGCCGGGCCGCCGTGCGCAATGCGTGCCTGGGCCTCACCGGTGCCGCCCTCCAGGCCTGCCTGGGCGCCCCGCGGCAGGTGCCGCCCGACAGCCCCGCCCCGCCGCCCCAGGCCTGCCCCGCCGGGGCCGTGGAGACCATGACGCGCACGCTGGGCTTCCGCCTGGGGGAAACGACGAGCGTGGAGTGGTCCAGTGTGCGCGGCAGGCCCGTGCACGTGCAGGAGGACACTCCCGTGTACGTGGCTGGCAACTGGAACGCGGGATCGGATCGCTTCGGCGTGGGAGGCCGCTTCGCGCTGCCGGGTGACACCCGGCTCTCCGGGCGGCTCTACGTCAAGCAGGGGCGGGTGTACGGGCGCTTCACCGAGGCGCGCACGCCCGAGGGAGTGGTGTACCCGGTGTGCCTGGAGTTGTTTGATATTGGCTCCAGCACAAGCGTCGGGCTTCCCCTGGAGCCCGGCAGCGCACCGGGGAAGATGCTGGTCTCTCCCGTCGTGGGGGTGCGGGTGGTGGACCACTTCCCATAGGAGCGTCCCGGAGGCGGGACGGTGGCGGGCCGGACACGACCGGGCAGGAGCTGTGGTAGAGCCCCACTTCTCCGGTCCCGTCGACATTGCCGGGAGACTCCCGCCCCATGCCCCTGCTCCCCTCCGCCACCCTGTTGAGACTCGTATGGCTCGCTTCTCCCCTGGAGGCCGCCGTGCCGTCCACGCCGCCGGGCTGTGAGGCGGGGACGCGCCACCTGGAGCTGACGGAGGACACACCCCGCGAGGCGCTCGCGGTGTGCGTCCACCCGGGACTCCCCACCAACTTCTTCTTCGACACGAAACCGCGGCGTGTGGAGTTGGCCGGGCGGGAGTGGTTCCGGGTGATGGAGGCCGAGACGGGCCTGGTGCTCGTGCCCACGGTGGCACTGGGAGACGGGGAGCGCGTGCCGTTGACGGTGTATTTCCAGGATGGCATGGCCCCGGCGAGCGCCCGTTTCGTCCTGGTCGTGCACCCGTCCGAGGCCGCGCGCCTGGTGGAGGTGACACGCCAGCCGCGCACGCTCGCCTCCTACCGGGAGGGCGAGCGACAGGCCCTGGCGGAAGCACGGCAATGCCGGGAGGACAAGGCGAGGCTGGAGACGCGGTGCGGCGGGCAGGTGGGGCTCCTGGGCCTGGTCGCCCAGGGAATGCTGGGCGAAGGCGGTATCAGCAGCAAGGACATCACCAGGAGCGTCACCTCGCGCCCGGGCAACACGCTCACCAGCACCCAGGCACTCAGCTACCGCTCCGCTACCACGCGCAGGGAGGACGGACGCAAGCGGGTGCGGTTGGTGGTGGAGCAGGAATTGCGGAACACCGGGAGCACGCCCTGGACGCTGGCGGGGGCGGTGCTGGTGGGGCCCCAGGGCGTGGAGTGGGAGGTGCTTGGCGTGTGGCAGCCGGAGCCCATTGCCCCGGGAGAAAAACGCTTCATCGGGGTGGAACTGGAGATGGAGGAGGCGGCGGCGCGCGGCACCTTCACCCTGAAGCTGTGGGGCCAGGAGGCGGGTGGTGGAGGCCAGTTCTTCGACGGCGTGAGCTTTCCGTGAATCGGCCAGGCGCTCGCTCCCGGAGGAGCGGGGAAACCATCACCTGCGCCAGGCACCGGTCATCAACCCCTGCTATTCGGACCGGGAAGTCGGCAGGCACACCCAGGGTTGGCTCGAGTGCCTGCGACCACAGGCGAAGCCCGGGGCACAGACCGGTGGCCCTCCGGGGTCGCAGGCCTTGCGGCACCGGAACAGATAGCAGGCGGTCCCCTCGGGACAAGGAGCGTCCTCCGTGCCACCACAATCGCGCAGGCACTCCATCCACACCTGATCGGCGGGCGGGAGGTCGCCATAGACTTCGCATTGCTGGCCTTCGGGGCAGGGGGTCCGCTCGCAATCCGGGCCATGGATCCTGGCGCAAATCGAGACATCCGCTGCAATCCCCACACATCGCTGCCCTTCAGGGCAGACAAGTCCCTCGCAGTTCGGCAGGCAAGAGGGTCCATCGGGGCCGTCAGCACAAAAGAAACCCGTGGGGCAACTCGCGGGGTCCTCCAACCGGCAAGGGCGGCCACATCGGGTTTGACACAACAGGCCGCGCTCGCAACCCTGCTCGCGCGTGTTGGGGAGCCTCTGGCACGACTCTCCTTCTTTTCGGACTCCCACCAGTGCGCAGCCACGAATCCGGTCCTTCCCATTACCCACATCAAAGGTGCGGCAGGCGAATTCCTCGGAGCACTGGAGATCCGTCATGCACCTGCTGTCGGCACAGAAGCTTCGTCCAACGCGCTCATTGAAGAAGCAGCGAAGAACCGGGTCGCAGTCCTCGTCCGTGTTGCAGTCACGTTCGTAGGTAGGCAACCCGTGGCGCTCCTCACGCGTGAGCATGGGAACGAGGCTCTTTGCTTTGGCTGGTAGGGGGCCCTTCACGGAAATCATCATGGGAGCCGTGAGCAGCCACACGAGCGGCAAGGGAATGAGCAACCCCAGCACAAGGGCCAGGAGCGTGCGCCATTTCATGACCTGCACATGACCTCCCCATCACCCAGGTTTTCACTCAACAGGTTGGCACGCCTTTGGGCACCGGAGTCTTTCTTCGCGCGTCTTGTCTTTGAAGTCCCTACACTTCTCGTTCCACTCCTGAAGATCCATCCGACAGGATGACTTCCATGCGCCGGCGCCCTCCCACATGTTCTTCTCTATCTCCCCGGGTCCTGAAGCGGCACCGCCACGGCCACACGCACCACCTTCTCACCGTCCTCCTTGCGTCAAAGGTACCGGAGCAGGCCCGGGACGCCATGCTCCCGCCAGGAGCCCCACGGCCAGCACCAGGCCCCCCACCAGGAGCGCCACCACCGCCGCGCGGCGCAGCACTTCCGGCAACGGGCGCCCCATGGGAAACAGGGCCCGCGTGGTGGTGGCGGTATCCATCGAGCGCGGCCTGGCCGCCGCCGGCCGGCCCGCCTCCTCCAGTCCGCTGGCATGCAGCGGTACCCGCCAGGAGTCTCCCGCGCCGGCCATCAACCGCTTCAGCTCCTCGCAGAACGCCTCGGCGCTGGCGGGGCGTGCCTCCGGCGTCTTCTCCAGCAGCTTCATGCACAGGGCCGCCAGGTCCCGGGGCACGCGGGGGTTGAGGATCCGCGGTGGCAGGGGCTGGCGGTGGATGACGGCCTGGACGAAGTCCTCCCCTTCCTCGTGCTCGAAGGGATGGCGGCGCGTGAGCTGCCGGTAGAGCATCACCCCCACCGCGTACAGGTCATCCCCCACGCCCGCCCGGTAGCTCGCCCCCTTCTGGTGGCCATGCGCCCGGGCGTGGCGCCAGGCCTCGGGACTGCGGTAGGCGGGCGTGCCCGGGGGAAACACGTCCCGGGTGGCGGAGGGAGCGTGGGGGTAATCGGCCGCGCCGAAGTCCAGCAGCACCGCCTCCCCATCGCTGTCGCGGATCATCACGTTGGAGTCCTTGACGTCGCGGTGCAGCACTCCGGCCGCGTGGGACACCGCCAGCGCACGCCCCACGCCCAGCAGCTTGTCCCCGAGTCCCAGGGCGTCCACGTCGTCGCGCCGGCCCCACATGTCCAGCGGCTTGCCCTGGATGAAGGACAGCTTCAGCCACAGCCACTCGTGTCCGTCCTCCCGCCAGTGGCCCGAGCCCCACAGCTCCACCACGTTGGGGTGATGCGGCCCCATGCGAGCCAGGGCCCCGAGCTCACGCCAGCCCCACTCCGCGGTGGGCTCCAGCGAGATGAACTTGAGGGCGAAGCAGCGGCCGCTCCGCGCATCCCGCGCCCGATACACCACGCCGTAGCCCCCCGCGCCCACGAGCTCCTCCACCACCAGCCCGCCCACCTCCGCGCGCGGCGGCAGCTCGGGCATCCTCCACTCCTCCATGACGACTCCTCCGCGAGTCCGCGAGTCCGCGGCGCTCGTGCGAGCGGGGCGGACGCGGCGCTCAACCTATCAGGTCATCGCGCCACTCCCACCGGCGAGGTGGGGCACGAGCCGTCCGTCCCGCCAGGCCATCCCCGCGAGATGGGGGGCTCGGGACGCATCACTCGTTGACGTCAACGAGCGGAATCACACATGAACACACCTATTCACACGGCACTCATTGACGTCAACGAGTGCGGGCGATGTGCCATCGGGTACGAGCGAAGACGGTTATAACGGCCCCCCCGGGCGCCAGTCCGCGAGGGCCATCCTTGGGAGACGAGTGGTGAGTCTGGACAAGCGCGCACGTTCCTTCGGCCAGTGGCTCGTGCTCGGCTCCGTGGTAGGCGCGGTGTGCGGCGTGGCATCGGCGGTGTTCCTCTACCTGCTGGACGTGGCCACGGACGTCCGCACCCGGCACGAGGTGCTCGTCTACACCCTGCCCCTGGCGGGCCTGGCCATTGGAGCGCTGTACGGCCGGTGGGGCACACCCATCCGGGGCGGCAACAACCTCGTCATCGACACGGTGCACGAGGGCGACAAGCAGATTCCCCTGCGCATGGCGCCCATGGTGTTGCTGGGCACGGTGCTCACGCATCTCTTCGGAGGCAGCGCGGGGCGCGAGGGCACCGCCGTGCAGATGGGGGCGAGCCTCGCCGATGCCGTGGCCCACCGCTTCCGCGTGTCACCCGCCACGCGCCGCGAGCTGCTCGCCGCCGGCATCGCCGGGGGGTTCGGCTCCGTCTTCGGCACGCCCATCGCGGGCACCGTCTTCGGGCTCGAGGTCGTCTGCGTGGGGCGCATGAGCTACGAGGCGCTCGTGCCCGCGCTGGTGGCCGCGGTGGTGGGAGATCTCGTCACGCGCGCGCTCGGCATCCACCACACGCTCTACCCCACCCCGGCGGCACTGCCCCTCTCGCCGCAGGTGCTCGGCAAGTGGCTCGTCTTCGGCGCCGTGGTGGCGCTGGTGGCCGTGGTGTTCGTGGAGGGCGTGCACTTCCTCAAGAAGCGGCTGGAGAAGTCCGTACCGTCGCTGCCCCTGCGCATGGCGCTCGGCGGGGCCATGGTGGTGGTCCTGTGGAAGCTGGTGGGCACGAGCGCGTACCTCGGCCTGGGGGTGCCCACCATCGAGCGGGCCTTCGTGGACCCTACCCTGCCCTCCAGCGCCTTCGCCCTCAAGCTGCTCTTCACCGCCGTCACGCTGGGCGCGGGCTTCCTCGGCGGCGAGGTGACTCCCCTCTTCTTCGTGGGCGCGGCGCTCGGCAACGTGCTGGCGCGGGTGCTCGGCCTGCCGTTGGACCTGGCCGCGGGCGTGGGGCTCGCCGCGCTCTTCGGGGCCGCGGCCAACACCCCGCTGGCGCTGTCCCTCATGGCGGTGGAGCTGCTCGGCGCGGGCGTGCTGCCCCACGTCGTCATCGTCACC
The DNA here is from genome assembly GCF_036277355.1 of Archangium sp. GTDB lineage: Bacteria > Myxococcota > Myxococcia > Myxococcales > Myxococcaceae > Archangium. The sequence goes on along the minus strand of NZ_DASUNC010000063.1, from coordinate 172,470 downwards.
GTCACCGCCTACCTCCTCACGGGACAGCGGAGCATCTACCCGTCGCAGCGGATTGCCCGCCTCAAGCACGGCGGGCCCCTGCTCTCGCGGCTGGTGCCCCTGCGGGACGTGGAGTCTCCTCCAGACAGGTCGCCACCCGGCACCCCGCCGGAGGAGTGAGCCGGCCCTGGCTGCGTTCGCTCCCCACCGCCGTGGGCGATTCCACCTGGTGGGAAGCCTGCTTCCGCACCTCGGGAGCGCCCTTCCCTGGCTCGTCCCGCCCCCTGCGCCGCCCTCATCCCCCAGGGCAGTTGCGCATCCAGAAGGCCTCACTCCACCTGGGCACATCCGGTGCACGCCCTCACGCAACCTCTTGGGTGAAAGGCGTGGCATGCGGCGGAGACTCGGGTGGAGCGGGCGATGGGCAATGGGACTGGTGGGGCTGACGCTGCTGACCCACTGTGGCGGTGCTCCGGAGGTGGAGGAGCGGACCACCGGAGAGCCCGCGCGAGGGGCCTCCACCCAGACCCAGGGCCTCTCCACGACACTCACCTTCGGGGCGAGCGCGGATGCCCGGGTGGAGGCGGACTCGCCCGCGAGGAACTTCGGGAGCTCGAGCAGCCTGGGCGCGGACCTCTCGCCAGACGTGATGGAGAGCTACCTGCGCTTCCGCCTCAGCGGGGTGACGGGGACGGTGACGCGGGCGGCGCTGCGGCTGTACGCCTTCGACGGCACCCCGGACGGGCCGCGGGTGTTCCGCTCCGGGGGGAGCTGGACGGAGGGCGGCCTCACCTGGAACAACCGCCCCGCCCCGCTGGAGGGCCCGCTGGATGACAAGGGCGCCATCTCCAGTGGCACCTGGGTGGAATTCGACGTCACGCGGGCCGTGCGCGGCGATGGCGAGGTGAACCTGGCCGTCATCGCCACCTCGGGCAACGGGACGGACTTCTCCTCCCGGGAGAGCAGCCGGACGCAGCTGCGGCCGCGGCTCGTCGTCACCGTGGAGCCCACTCCCCAGGTGCCGCCCGAGTGCCTGCCGCGCCTGGACACCTTCCTGTTCGGCGCCAGCCCCATGGAGGACGGCTTCGTCTCCAGGAACGAGCCGGACCGGAGCTTCGGCGACGAGCCGGAGCTGCTGGTGGATGGCTCGCCCCGGCTGGAGTCCTACCTCGAGTTCTCCGTCACCACCGAGGGCCTGCGCGTGCGGGAGGCGAGGCTGGAGCTCTCCGCCTTCGACTTCACGCCGGATGGGCCGGTGCTCTACCGCGCCAGCAACGGGTGGAACGAGGACCTCACCTGGAACACGCGGCCGGGCCTCCTGGAGGGCCCGCTCGGCGACCTGGGGGAGATCAACGCCGGCACCCGGGTGGCGTACGACGTGACGGGGGTGGTGGACGCCGACGGCACCTACAGCTTCGGCCTCCTGCCCGGGTCGGGCAACGGCGTGGACTTCTACTCGCGGGAGGAGCCCCGGAGCGAGCTGCGCCCGAGGCTGAGCCTCACCCTGGAGACGCCCCTCTTCTGCTCCTACCGCGGAGCGGGAGGCGGCAGCACCCGGTGGGTGCGTCACTACGGGGGCCAGGGCAACGAGCGCCTCCATGCGCTGGCCACCGCGCCGGAGGGGGGCTTCGCCGCGGCGGGCCTCTTTGGAGGGTCGCCCTTCCCGGATTGAGAGGGCCTCGCGCTCGCTCTTGTTCGCGGGCCGGGCGAGCCCCCGGACGGACCTCGGAGATGGCGCCCTCGGCGAGAACGCCCCGTTCATCGCGAAGTACAGCCCCTCGGGGAGCCTGCTGTGGAAGCGGGTATTCAGCGGCGCCGGGGGCGCCATCTCCGGGGTGCGGCCCCAGGGCGCGGACCGGGTTGTCTTCGCTGGCAACCTCGCGGGCACCTTCACCTTCGCGGGGGAGAGCTTCTCCAGTCCCCCGTCCCAGCCCGGTGGCTTCCTGGGTGCACTCACCCAGACGGGAGCGGACCTCTGGATAGGGGACCTGGGGATGGACGTGCGGCTGCGCGAGCTCGCCGTGGGGGCAGACGGAGCGCTCACGGTCCGGGGCCTGGGCCTGGAGGAGTTCGATGCCGGAGGGGGTCCGCTGGGCGTCGGCCAGAGGGTCAGCCTGCTGCCCTTCGTGGCGCGCTACTCGCCGGAGGGCGAGCACCGCTGGTCCCGAGCCTTCGACCGGGGGCTCTCACCCCACCTGGGGCTGCATCCGGAGGGAGCCGTGCTGCTGGGCAGCGACTTTTCGTTTTGGTCCTTTCTTGGTCCCCTTGGACCCCTCGCCGGGCGAAAAGTGGCGAGTCCTTCGCCCCTCGTTCTGTAGTGTCAAGTGGGTCTTTCCAATGGAACCACCTCCTGGAGTCGTTGCATGCCATGCCGGTTGGCGCTGCTGACATGCCTGTTGCTCGTGGGGTGTGGCGGCGCCACGCAAGCAGTCCGCCCCGCCACCGTCCAGAAGAGGTTCTGCGTCTACCTACCGCACCGGGGTGCCGCGACGGCATTCGATGAAGGTGACGGCAACCAGACCGCCACGCTCGCGCCGGAAATGCACGGGGTGGGCTCACCGACGGTGCCGCTCACCCCACCGCCGCCCCCGCCGCTACAAGGACTCGCTGGCGAGGGCCTGGGCAGTGGCATACCCCGCGGCGCTCTCCGGCTGGTGCCACAAGGGGGTATCGCTACCGCAGAGGCGGGAACCGGCGCCGTGGCGGGAGAGGCGCTCGTGACGGGGGGCGCGGCCCTCGCCGCCGCCGGCAGTGTGCTCCTGGTCTGCTTGACGGTCACGGCGGCTGTGAACGGGACGGAGACCCCCATCGACATCGCGGACAATTTCTACGGGACGCACTTCGGCGATGCTTTGGGATGGTTACAGGGCCGGTATACGGCCAGGGACACCGGGCCTGCTCGAGCCATTGAGCTCCATATCTCCATCAACCGCGCCACTGACGGCACCGTGACGGTGGAAACCCATGCGCCCGAGCCCCAAGCCGCCCCCGCGCCCACCTCCCGTGTTGCGCCCACGGTCTGGCCAGATTCGCGACGCGGCAAGGAAGACAAAGGGAAACGCGGCCGTCTGTACGTGACCTACAGGAAAATCAACAAGACAACCAACCGCTACTACTCAGGGCGAACCAGCATGGTCGTCGACCTCAACGCGCCCCTCGAAGTCCAGGCAAATCTGGCCGTCAGGCTCCGGAACATGAATCATCACATCGACGAGACCGGGGAACCGCGAGCTGTTCAATCCAATCCCGCGCAGCTTGACGAGTTCGACGTTGGAACCGCCATCGACTACGAACAGAGATATGACGATCCAGCCTACTGGCGGATTCGCGGAAGAGAGCAGCAGATGATTGATTTCCACGGGGGGGCCCAGTCCGACACTGGCAGACCCTATCGGACCGAAAATGTCGTCCGAGCTGTGGCGAAAGACAACCCGCGCGGTCGACGGTTCCACGATGCCGCCACCACACGTTGGGGTCAGCTCCACCCCTACACAGGACACTAGGAGATGAGGTCAAAATATAAGCCAGGCTCGTTTTTGAGGATTCCCCTCGCCGATGGCTCATTCGGCTATGCGAGGACGCTCGAACCACCGTTTGATGCCTTTTACGAGTATAGAACCGCAGAGCCGGACGCGGATCTGGACCGAATCGCATCCAAGCCGACCCTCTTCAGAGTTGTCGTTAGCCTCCCCTATTCGGATTCATGGAAGCTCATTGGGTGGAGAAAGCTTGAAGAGCATTTTTCTCAACCCATCGTCCAATACAGGCAAGCAGTGGGCCCCTTCGGCCGCTGCACGGTTTTCGACAATCTTGGAATGGTGCGGCAGGCGGAGCCTCACGAGTGTCTCGGACTCGAGCCCTCGGCTGTCTGGGACCCGCATTCTGTCGAGGAGCGTCTGCTGGACACATTCATGGGGCGGCCCAACGAGGCGTTGGAGCACATGAAAGCAGAGCTGCGAAACAGGATACCGAAGTGAAAGGAGTGGCCCTGCTCGGACTGGCCTCAGCGCCCAAGGGTGAGACCCACCTCGCCTCCCGGGTTCACCTGGATTCTCTCGCTGATCGACAGCCCGTTGGCACCGATGGGGTCCGCCTGGAAGCTGACCCAGTTGGTCGAGATGTACGGCGCCCCCACGCGCCACACGGAGGACTTCGAGGAGCGCGGGTTCGTGCTCGTGGACCGCTACACGAAAACCCAAGACAACATTCGGGGACTCGACGTGATCAGCGGGACCTGCCTCGTCCTGTTGATGGAGGGAAGGCTGGCCGAGCTCGAGCGATCGGGCATCATCTATACGGAGATGGACGGAGAGTGGACCGCGACGATGCGATTCACGACCCCGGAAGAGGCGGTGACCCGATGTGGCCTCGAATCCTGCATGGCGGCTCCGTGAGCGCGGCCAGCCGAGACCCCGAGACCCTGAAGAGTGGAAGCGGCGGGAATCGAAGCCGCCGCCGGAGGTGTCCGACGCAAGCTGGCCCTGGGATGGTGGTGACGGCGGACGCGGCGGGCGGCACGTTCAACCGGTGCGCGGCAGGGAGCCCAGCTCCCGCACGCAGTGCCTCACCCATGGCGGAAACGGCGCGGCGCATGTCGTCGGGCGTCACGGCGCCGATGCAACCGACACGGAAGATAAGCTCCACCGTGTCGTAGAGAAGCGTGCTCGCCAGTGCCGGGGACGCAGTGGCGCCGAGGTTGCCCTCGGCCCTCTCTGCGGCGCCGCCCCGCTCGCCGCCCCATCAGCCGGTCTGTTGGTTGCCAGCAGCCTTCCCGGCGCGGGTGCGGGCCCACTCACGCGGTGCGTGAAGAGCCCGTGCCGCGGCCTCCGCCTGTGCCGCAGCGCGGCAATGCCGGAGGCCATGAACACGCCCCGGGGTGCTTGAGCTTCCGGGCCGCCTTTGGGGTATAGGGGGCCCGTTCTTCACCCCTGACTAGAGAGACGCGCGTGCCAAAACCCCGCCTCCTCAACCGCGAAGAAGAGTCGCTCCCGCTCGAGCGGGAATTGCTGGTCCGGATGCACGACCTGATGGTGAAGGCGCGCGTCCTCGAAGAGCGCCTCATCCAGATGTACAAGCAGGGCCACGGGTACTTCTGGATCGGCGGCCCGGGCGAGGAGGCCTTCAACGTGCCCCTCGGCCTGCTGATGAAGAAGGGCCAGGGCCCGGCCTACGACTACCTGCACGGGCACTACCGCCAGTCCGCCACGATGATGGCGCTGGGCGAGGAGCCCATCGGCGCGATGCGGCAGATGAAGAACGTGGCGACGGACCCCTACTCGGGCGGCCGCAACTTCGCGGGCCACTTCTCCAAGCGCGAGTGGAACATCGCCCCCGTGTCCTCCCCCATCGAGATTCAGTACGTGATGGCCCCGGGCACCGCGCTGATGCAGAAGCGCCACGGCGGCGACGGCATCACCATCGTCACCGGCGGTGACGCGGGCACGGCCGAGGGCGATTTCGCCTCGTGCCTGGTGTGGAGCTCGCGCAAGGGCAACGAGCTGCCCGTGCTCATCATCGTCACCAACAACAAGTGGGGCATCTCCACGTCGGCCGAGGGCCAGCACGGCGAGACGAACGTGGCGGATCGCGGCAAGGCCTTCAACATGCGCACCAAGACGATCGATGGGAACGATCCCATCAACGCGTACCTGGAGCTGCAGGAGGCCTTCGAGTACGTGCGCAAGGAGCGCAAGCCCTTCCTGATGGAGGCGATCGTCTCGCGCCTCTACGGCCACTCCTCCGCGTCCGGCGCCAACATGGTGGGCAACGAGCAGGACTGCCTGACCGCGTTCGAGGCCCGGCTCGAGAAGCACGGCATCCTCACGCGCAAGGAGATGGACGAGGTGCGCATCCGCTACACCGAGGAGATGGCCGCCATGGCCCGTCAGGTCATCGAGGAGCCCATGCCCGGCCCCGAGACCATCTGGAACCACATCTACGCGGAGAGGAAGTAACCCATGGCCAACATGGCACAGGCCGTTCGCATGGCCCTGCACTACGCCGAGGAGCACCTCGGCGTCACCGACATCTTCGGCGAGGACGTGGGCCCTCCCCTGGGTGGCGTCTTCACCGCCACGCAGGGCCTCAAGACGGCGTGGAACACGCCCCTGGACGAGCGCGGCATCATCGGCATGGCCATCGGTCTGGCCATGGCCGGCGGCAAGCCCGTCGCGGAAATCCAGTTCGTCGACTACATCTTCAACACCATCGATCTGCTGAAGGTCGCCGGCAACACGTGCTGGGCCACCCACGGGGACTGGAACATCCCCATGGTGGTGAAGACGCCGGTGGGCAGCGGCATCCGCGGCTCGCTCTACCACTCGCACTCCTTCGACGCGACGGCCACGCATATTCCCGGCTGGAAGATCGTCATCCCCTCCAACCCGCTGGATGCGTATGGCCTGATGATCTCCGCCTGCCAGGAGCTCAACCCGGTCATGTACCTGGAGCCCAAGGCGCTGTTGCGCATCAAGGGCGAGGAGCGGATTCCGGGCGAGCCGGACAACGACAAGCTGCTGTCGAAGATGATCGACGCGCCGCTGGGAGACCGCTCGCAGTGGAAGCCGCAGTGGCCGGAGGGGCTGGAGGCATACGCGGTGCCCATCGGCAAGGGCAAGGTGGTGCGCGCGGGCTCGCAGGTGACGGTGGTGAGCTACGGCCGCACGCTGCCCCTGTGCAAGAAGGCCGCGGACGACCTGGCCGCCGAGGGCGTGGACGCCGAGGTCATCGACATGCGCACCCTGTGGCCGTACGACTGGGAGCTCATCAAGGGCTCGGTGGAGAAGACGGGCCGCGTGCTGTACGTGAACGAGGACACCGAGGTGACCAACTTCGGTGAGCACCTGGTGCGCCGCACGGTGGAGGAGCTCTTCTACAAGCTGATGGCGCCTCCCCGCCTGCTGGCCGGCAAGTTCATCCCGGGCATCGGCCTGGCGGACGCGCTGGAGATGGCCTCGGTGCCGCAGCAGGGGGACATCACCGCCGCCATCCGCTCGCTGGCGGGCGAGCAGCCCTGATTCTCGTACCTGGAGAAACGATGTAGGCACGTGAGGGTGGCCCGGAGAAAAGTCCGGAGCCGCCCTCTGCCTTTGCGAGGTTGCCCGCGCCTTGAGTAGAGTGTGTGGGCCGTGCAACCGACGCCAACCAGAACCCCTGCCCCGGACGCTCCCCCCTTCCGTATCCGCCGCGCGCGCCGCGGTGACGCCGAGAGCCTGGCCTCGCTCCTGCGCGAGATGGGCTACGCCCATGGCTCGGACGCGCAGACGGTCCACTGGGTCATCAGCCATCCCGAGATTGAAATCTTCGTGGCGGCGGACACGCAGGATCGCCCGGTGGGCATGGTGTCGCTGTCGCACCGGCCGCAGCTGCGGCTGCGCGGGCGCATCGCCACGGTGGACGAGCTGGTGGTGACGGAGAGCTGGCGGCGCCGGGGCGTGGGCCGGGCGCTCATGCAGCAGGTGCTGGAGCGGTGTGGCGCGCGGGCCCTGAGCGTGAAGCGGCTCGAGGTGAGCGCCTACGCGCTGGAGGAGCTGCGCACCTTCTACGTCTCCTGCGGCTTCGTGCAGGTGGACAACCTGGTGATGCGCCACGCGGACCTGGAGCGTCAGCACGGGCAGTAGCGCACCACCCGGCGGGGCCCTCGCAGGCCCCGCCCCGATTCAGCTCAACGCTTGAAGCTGGCCACCACGCGCTGCAGGCGGACCTGGTCCGCCTCGGAGACGCCGACGAAGCGCACGCCAATGGCCTCGGCGTCATCGCGCACCCACGAGATGATGCCCTCGAGGTCGAAGTCCTCGCCGCTCACCGTCATCTGCAGGCGGACGTGAGAGCCGACGTCGTAGGAGCGGCGCGTGCGCAGGCACAGGCCTCCCGCCGACAGGTTGAGGGAGTAGGCGCGCAGGGCGCGCGCGGCGTCCTCCGTGTCCTGGAAGCGGACATCGAACGTGGCCGTCACCCGCTCGTGGGCCCTCCGGTTGGCCCCCGCCACCGCCGACATCTCCGCAGCCTCGGCCGTTTTCATGGTCATGCGCACTGATTCCCTCGGGCGTGTTTCGGATGGAAGCCCCGGGTGCGGAAAACCGCCGCTCCAGGACTTCGTCAGGTCGCCAAGTGTCCGCTGTCCCCCACGTCTTGTTCAAGGGGGGCCCGTTTCTCCCGGGACGTCTTATTAGTCCCGTTCGTCACTCCAGCAGGGGCCAGGAATGCGGGCGAACGTGATTCTGTTGAGCGGTGTCCTCGTGGTGGGACTGATGGCCGGTGGCTGCCGCAACGGCAGTGGAGGCCCGGGGAGCGACGCGGGGGTGGTGGATGCCGGGAACGGGGGTGGCGGGGACGGAGGGACGCCGGGCCCGGATGGAGGGACGGCCACGGCCTGTGACGTGGCGGGGCAGCAGGGCTGTGAGGCGGGTGCGATCTGCCTGCGAGGCGTGCTGGAGGATGGCGGACAGGGGAATCGCTGCTTTCCTGGTGAGTGTGACCCGGTGGCGCAGGGCTGCCCGGCGGGGAACAAGTGCACCTACATACGCCAGGGGAGCGTGACGAGCCGCCGCTGCGTGCCGGACGGGACGGTGGCGGAGGGCGGGGCCTGCACCAGCACCGCGACGCCCGAGGGCGACTTCTACGACACGTGCAAGGCGGGGCTGTACTGCACGGATCACGCGGAGCCGGACGGAGGCACCGCGTTCACGTGCGAGAAGTTCTGCCGCACCGGTGAGCAGTGCACGGCGCCGAAGGATTGCACCGAGGTGCTGCGCTTCACGGGCTCGGACGAGCTGCCGAGGGTGTGCGGGGAAGCGGTGTCTGCATGCGATCTGCTGGCGCAGGGCTGCGCAAGCGCGCTGGGGTGCTACCCCTCGCTGGAGAGCGGGCCGGTATGCGTGACGGCGGGGACGGTGGAGGACGGAGCGGCGTGCACGTACTCGAATGACTGCCGGCCGGGGAGCGCGTGCGTGACGAACGGAGCGGGACGCGCGTGCCGCGAGCTGTGCCGATCACCCTCGGGAGAACCAGGCTGCACGTCGGGACACTGCGAGCCCCTGCAGGACTTCGCGGGAGTGGGAGCCTGCGTGCCGTAATTTCCCCTCTCCCCCCCGGAGAGGGACGGGGTGAGGGTATCGGGTGGGCGTGGCGGGCGCTGTCGCCGCGCCGCTCGCGGGCCGCTACGCCGACACGCGCGGAGACCGGCGCGTCAATGCGCTCGCCATTGGCATCCTGCTGCTGTCCTTCGGGGTTCTCGGTGTGGTGGGGCAGTCGCTGTGGGGACTCGCGCTCGGAGTCGTGCTCCTCGACCTGGGCGCACAGGCCAACCACATCTCCAACCAGGCCCGTGTCTACGCGCTGCGACCCGAGGCCCGGAACCGGCTCAACACCGTCTACATGGTGACGTACTTCGCCGGGGGTGCCTCGGGCGCGTGGTGGGGGAGCATGGCCTGGAGCCGCTGGGGTTGGCCCGGCGTCTGTGCCGTGGGCGGGGCCATGGCGCTCGCGGGATTGGTGGCCCTGGGATTCGCGGGGTCGAGACGTACGGCGGGGTGACCGGGCAGCGGAACGGGGACAGATACCCTCACCCCGACCCTCTCCCGAGGGGAGAGGGAGGAGGTGTTCGGGTCCGTTCACGGCAGCTTCACTTCACCCCGTGTTGCGCATGCCCGCGGCGATGCCGGCCAGGGTGAGCAGCAGGGGGCGATCCACGTTCGCCGCCCCCGCCCTCTTGCGCCGCAGCAGCTCCACCTGGAGGAAGGACATGGGGTCCACGTACGGGTTGCGCAGGGCGATGCTGTCACGCAACTGCCGGTTGCTCTCCAGGATGCGCGCCTCGCCCGTCACGCGCATCACCCAGCGGCGGGTGCGTGCGTATTCGGCGCGGATGCGCTCCCACAGCGGACGCGTCGACTCCGGTGCCAGCGCCGCGTAGCGCGACGCGATGGCCATGTCCGACTTCGCGAGCACCATCGCCACGTTGTCGATCACCGTGTGGAAGAAGGGCCACTGGCGGTACATGCGCTTGAGCTGCGCGAGGCCCTCGGGCCGCGAGCCGTACTCCTCCAGCGCCGTGCCCACGCCGTACCACCCCGGCAGGATCGCCCGGTTCTGCGTCCAGGCGAACACCCACGGAATGGCGCGCAGGGACTCCAGTCCTCCCGCGGCGCGCTTGCTCGGCCGCGAGCCGATGGGCAGCGCGGCGATCTCCTCAATGGGCGTGGCCGCCTGGAAGAACGGCACGAAGTTCGGGTCCTCCCACACGAGCCCCCGGTAGGCGCGGCGGCCCAGCTCGGCCAGCTCGTCGAAGGCGGCGCGGAACGGGGCCTCCTCCTGGGCCGCCACGCGCGGCTGCGCGTCCAGCGAGTGCAGCAGCACTCCGCTCAGCACCAGCTCCAGGGTGCGCCGGGCCAGCTCGGGCCGGGCGTACTTGTGATCCAACGCCTCGCCCTGCTCGGTGGCCTTGTACGTGCCCGCGACACTCCCGGGCGGGAGCGCCAGGATGGCCTCGTGCGCGGGGCCGCCGCCGCGGGCCACCGTCTCACCGCGTCCGTGGAAGAGCCGCAGCTGCACACCCGCCTCGTGCGCCACCTGGGTGAGCGCCGTCTGGGCCCGGTAGAGCGCCGCGCTGGCGGCCAGCAACCCCACCTCCTTGCCCGAGTCGCTGTACCCCACCATCACCTCCTGCACGCCACGGGCCTGCAGGTGCTTGCGGTACTCGGGGTGGGCGAACAGCTCGCGCAGGACCTTGGGCCCGTCATCGAGCGCGCCGAGCTGCTCGAACAGCGGCACCACGTCCACGGTGGCGCACCCGCGGGCCTCGTCCCACAGGCCGGACTTGCGCGCGCACGTGAAGGCCGCGAGCACGTCCTCGGCGGTGGAGGCCATCGACAGGATGAGCGTCCGGCAGCACCCCTCACCGGACTCGGCCTGGGCCTCGCGAATCCGTTGCAGCACGGCCAGCAGCCGCGCGCCGCCCACGGTGGGCGTGGGTCCTCCGTCCAACGACGCGGCGGCGCTCCGGGCGTCCTCGGCGGGCGCGCGCGCCTCCAGCTCGGCCAGGTGGAAGCCCATGACCCGCACCCGGGCGATGAGCCGGCGCACCTGCCGCAACCCGGCATGCCTCGACTTCGCGTCGATGAGCGAGCGCTCGAGGAGCTCCAGGTCGCTCAACATCTCCGCGGGCGAGCGGTAGGCGGCGGGAGCCAGGGGCTCGGTCCGGCCGGCGCGGCGGCCCTCGACGTACTCCAGGGCGGCCTGGAGCCGGGCCTCCATGAAGCGCAGCTTGCGGCGCCAGGGCTCGCCCGTGGTGCGCGAGCCATAACGGGCCATCACGTCCGGCAGCTCCGTGGCGTCCTTCTCGAGCGAGGCCCGCAGCTCCTTCGACACATAGGCATGCGGCTCCGCCTGGGTGAGCACCCAGCCCAGCCGGTACACCTCACCCAACAGGGCGCGCAGTCCGCGGGCACGGTGGGCGCGCAGCGTGTCCGCGAGCACCTCGGGCGTCACCAGCGGGTTGCCATCCATGTCTCCGCCCACCCACGAGTGCAGCCGCACCGGGGTCGCGAGCACACCCAGCGGCTCCCCGAAGGCGCGCTCGAAGGACCAGTCGAGCGTCTCCGGCATGAGCGCGAGCTGATCGGCGAGCACCTCCTCCACGTACCAGAGGACGTTCTTCACCTCGTCGCCCACGGTGGGCCGCTCGCGGCGCAGCTCGTCCGTCTGCCAGAGGGCGGTGATCTCCTCGCGCATGGACTCGAGGGTGTCGGCCTTCTCGCGAGGCGTCAGGTGGCCGCGGTCGCGCTCCTCGAGCAGACGCGCCAGGTGGTAGACCTTCTGCAGCATCGTGCGGCGCGCCGCCTGGGTGGGGTGCGCGGTGAGGGTGAGCGTCACCCGCATGGAGACGAGCATCTCCCGGACACGCGAGGCGGGGATGCCCGCCTGCTTCAGCGCCTGCATCACCGCGTCGAGCGAGCCGCGCTGGGGGCCCTGGGCTCCACCGGAGGCATGCTCGCGGGTGCGGCGGATGCGGTGGTGCTGCTCGGCGAGGTTGGCCAGGCGGAAGTAGGTGGAGAAGGCGCGGAGCACGGGCTCGGCGCGCTCCAGGGGCATCTCCCGGAAGAGCGCGGCGAGCTCCGCGGCGGCGGCGCGGCGCTCGGTCTTCGGCCCGCGGCGGCGCTGGATGGAGAGGCGCCGGACGCGCTCCTCCAGGTCGAAGAGGGCCTGGCCCTCCTGCTCGATGAGGACTTCGCCGAGCAGCCGGCCCAGGAGCCGGACGTCCCGGCGCAGCTGCGGATCCACGTGACGGATGGGAGGCATACGGGGCGCGACCCTAGTGCCACTTCCGCCCCCGGTCCACGGCGGTGAGAGAACACGCCCTCCAGTCGCACCCGGCGTCGGCGGGACGACAACGGCGGGCCGCCCACGCGCTCCACGCTTGGCGGGCAGCGGGGAGATGCACACGGTGCGAGGCCACCTTCCGCGAGAGGACGGAGGAAGGTGGGGGGAATGAGCGGACATGGCGCATGCAGCGGACGCCCCCACGCCCTGGCAGCGGCTGCGGGCGGTGATGGCCCCGGAGCGGGGTGACCTGTGGGTGGTGCTCCTCTATGGCATCGCCGTGGGCGTCCTGTCGCTGGTGGTGCCCATCGCCGCGCAGTCGCTCGTCAACACCGCGGCCTTCGGGACGTTGTTGCAGCCGGTGGTGGTGCTCGCGCTGGTGGTGTTCGGAATGCTGGTGCTGGCCGGTGGGCTCCGGGGCATCCAGGTGGCCGTGACCGAGCGGCTCCAGCAACGGCTCTTCGCGCGCATGGCCATCGACGTGGCCTGGCGGCTGGCGCGCACACGGCAGGAGGCCTGGGACGCGCACCGGGGCACGGAGCTGGTCAACCGCTTCCTGGACGTGATGACCATCCAGAAGGCCACCGCGCTCATCCTCCTGGACGGCTTCGCGCTGGTGCTGCAGTCGGTCATCGGGATGGTGCTGCTGGCCCTCTACAGCCCCTTCCTGCTCGGCTTCGACGTGCTGCTGCTGGCGGGCATGGCCTTCGTCATCCTCGGCCTGGGGCGGGGCGCGGTGCGCACCAGCGTGGAGGAGTCCTACCGGAAGTACGAGGTGGTGGCCTGGCTGGAGGAGCTCGCCCGGGTGCCCATGGCCTTCACCGGGCCCCACGGCGCCGCGCTCGCGCTGCGGCGGGCGGATGATGTCACCGTGGCCTATCTCGAGGCGCGCCAGGGCCACTTCCGGGTGCTGCTGCGGCAGGTGCTCGGCTCCCTGGCGCTACAGGCGCTCGCGAGCTCGCTGTTGTTGGGGCTCGGCGGGTGGCTGGTGGTGCGCCAGCAGCTCACCCTGGGCCAGCTGGTGGCCGCCGAGCTGGTGGTGACGCCCGTGGTCTCCAGCTTCGCGAAGATCGGCAAGTACCTGGAGAGCCTCTACGACTTGCTGGCCGCGGTGGACAAGGTGGGGCACCTGTTCGACCTGCCGCTGGAGCGCGAGGGCGGCGAGCCCCTGCCCGGCAAACAGACCCCTGAAGAGGCGCATCCGGCGTCCCTGCGCCTGCAGGACGTGACGCTGGCCGCGACGGGAGCGGAACGCCCCGTGCTGAAGGGGGTGACGCTCGAGGTGGCTCCGGGCAGCCGGGTGGCGGTGATGGGGCGGCACGGCGCGGGAAAGAGCCAGCTGACGAGTCTGGCGCTCGGCCTGCGCACGCCCACGCAGGGGGCGGTGGAGCTGGATGGGGTGGACCTGCGGGAGGTGCGGTTGGAGGACATGCGCTCGCAGGTGGCGCTGGTGCGGGGCATCGCCCTGTTCGATGGGACACTGCTGGACAACGTGCGGATGGGCCGGGAGGAGCTGTCGCTGCACCAGGTGCGTGAGGCGCTGGCGGCGGTGCGTCTGCTGGAGGAGGTGGCCGTACTGCCCGAGGGCCTTCAGACGTGGCTGAGCGGAGGCCACCTGCCCCTGTCCACCGGACAGGTCCAGCGGTTGATGTTGGCCCGCGCGCTGGTGGGGCGGCCCCGGCTGCTGGTGCTGGACGAGGCGCTCGACAGCCTCGAGGCGTCCGTGCGCACGCAGGTGCTGGACACGGTACTGGCGCCCGGGGCGCCCTGGACGGTGCTGCTCACCACGCACATCCCCGAGCTGGCCGCGCGCTGCGATCGGGTCCTGCGGCTGGAGGACGGGCGGCTGGAAGAGGTGCGGCCTTGAGCATGAAATACCGGGTGCCCCTGGAGGATCCGCGCGTGCGTGCCTTCGAGCGGGTGCGGCCCCTGGGCTTCGCCCGGAGGCTGGCGCGCTGGCTGGGCGTGCTCTTCCTGCTGCTCGCCGTGGCGCTGGCCTTCATCCCCTGGCAGCAGACGGCCCATGGCGAAGGCCACGTGGTGGCGTACTCGCCCACGGAGCGGCAGCAGCGCGTGGACGCCCCCGTGGCGGGGTGGCTCGAGGAGTGGTTCGTCCAGGAGGGCACGCACGTGCGGCAGGGAGATCCCATCGCGCGCATCGCGGACAATGATCCGAAGCTGATGGAGCGCCTGCGGGCGGAGCAGCAGGCGGCCCAGGCCGCGGAGGCCGCCGCCGGACAGGCGCTGGAGACGGCACGCCGCGACGTGACCCGCCAGCGCCGGCTGCTCGAGCAGGGGCTCTCCGCGCGCAAGCAGCTCGAGGAGGCACAGCTCAAGGAGGCGAGCATGCTCAAGGATCTCACCGACGCCCGGGCGGCGCGGGCGCGCATCAACACGCGCCTGGCCCAGCAGGGACGCCAGCAGGTGACGGCTCCGCGTGACGGCACCATCCTCCGCCGCACCGCCGGCGCGGACACCATCTACATCAAGCAGGGCGAGGAGCTCGCCATCCTCGTGCCGGACACCCGCTCTCAGGCGGTGGAGCTGTGGATGGACGGCAACCACCTGCCGTTGCTCGCGAGCGGCCAGGAGGTGCGCCTGCAATTCGAGGGGTGGCCCGCCCTGCAGTTCAGCGGTTGGCCCTCGGCGGCGGTGGGGACGTTCGGCGGGCAGGTGGCCATCATCGACGCGGGCACGGAGCGCCCCGGCCAGTTCCGTCTCCTCGCCGTTCCCTCCCCCGGAGCGGACTGGCCGGACAGCCGCTGGTTGCGCCAGGGCGTGCGCGTCCACGGCTGGGTGATGCTGGGCCAGGTCCCGCTCGGCTACGAGCTGTGGCGGCGCTTCAATGACTTCCCGCCCACGCTCCCCACCCCTCCGAGCAAGGAGGCCAGGGGTGGGAAGGAGGCGGAGAAGGACACCGCGGCGCCAGACGAGGGCGCCGGAAAGAAGTGAGGCCGCGTCAGGTCCCGATGCGGCGCAGGGTGAGCAACGGACCGTCGTCCACCTTGCGTCCGGTGAGATCGATCACGCAGTCGAGCATCCAGTCGGCATGGCCCTCGGGGTCGAGGATCCGCTGCTGGGCCTCCCACTGCCGCTCTCCCGTCTCCTTGAGGAAGGTGTGGGCCGGCCGGCGCGCCTGCGGGGTGAGCACCACGCTCTTGTACTCCTCGAAGTAGGGCGTCATCGCCTCCCCGAGCTTCGTCACCGTCCACTGCTCCCCGCCCTCCTCCTGCCGCAGCAGCGCCAGCGCGTCCGGGTAGCGCCGGTAGGCGAGCGCCCGCAGCAGCCGGTGCAGCTCGTTGCGCACGTGCGCCGCGAAGGCCCGCGGATCGTCCGTGAGATCCTGCGGCTTGCGGTCCGGAGCCTCGGCCCGGCGCACCACCACCTCGCCGGGGTTCTTCATCCGCTCCCACTCCTCCAGGAGGCTCTGGTCCACGTAGCGGATCATCGCGCGCAGCCACTCGATGATCTCGTTGACCTCCTGGTTGCGGTAGCGCTCGGGCACCGTCTGGGTGAGCGCCTTGTAGACGTCACCCAGGTAGCGCAGCAGCACGCCCTCGCTGCGCTGCAGGCCGTACTCGCGCACGTAGTCGTGGAAGGACAGGTAGCGCTCGAACATGTCGCGGACGATGGACTTGGGCCGGATGTTCTCCGCGCCCACCCACGGGTGCTTCTCCGCGAAGGCGTTGAAGGTGGTGTAGATGAAGTCCCGGTTGGGCTTGGGCCACTCGAGCTTCTCCAGCTCCTCCATCCGCTGGTCGTACTCCATGCCCTGGGCCTTCAGCTCGTTGATCTTGTTGCCCTTGAGCTCGTGCAGCTGGGCGTAGAGCACCACCTCCGGGTTCTCGCAGATGGACTCCACCAGCGTCACCACGTCCAGCGCGTACGTCTCCGCCTCGTGGTCCAGCTTGTTGAGCGTGTCCAGCAGGTAGAGCGACAGCGTCTGGTTGAGCGAGAAGTCCCGCTGCAGCCCCGGCGCCACCGCCACCGTCGCGCCCGAGCCGCCCTCCCCCTTCTGCACGAGCACCAGGCCCGCGTTGCGCAGGGTCCGGAAGCACGCCGCGGCCTCCTTCAGGTTGCGGCGCTTGATGTACTCCGAGCCGTGCGAGCGGAAGATGAGCCGCACCAGCCGCTGGTACCCCTCGGCGCCGCCCACCATCTCGCTCTGCAGCAGGTTGAGCAGGAAGCCGTGCGTCACCTCGAAGCGCGACTCGAGCGCCTCGGGGATACCGCCCTGCAGACGCTCGAAGGTGTTCTTGTCGTAGTTGACGAAGCCCTTCTGCGGCGGAGGCTTGCGCGGCAGGCGCTTGCCACCCTTGGCCTCCTTCTGGGCGATCTTCACGTTCTCGATGACGTGCTCGGGGGCCTGCGCCACCACGCTGCCCTGCGTGTCGAAGCCCTTGCGGCCCGCGCGGCCGGCGATCTGCTGGAAGTCGCGCACGCTCAGCGTGGCCAGCTTGTCGCCGTTGAACTTGAAGAGCTGCGTGAAGAGCACCGTGCGGATGGGGATGTTCACCCCCACGCCCAGCGTGTCCGTGCCGCTGATGACCTTGAGCAGGCCCGTCTGCGCCAGCCGCTCCACCAACAGCCGGTACTTGGGCAGGAGGCCCGCGTGGTGCATTCCAATCCCGTGGCGCAGGAAGCGCTGGAAGTCCTTGCCGTAGGGCGTGTCGAAGGGAGCCTCCATCAGCGCCTGCCGGATGGCCTCCTTGTCCTCCTTGGTGGAGAAGTCCACGCTCATCAGGTTCTGCGCCTGCTCGGCCGCGGCCCGCTGCGAGAAGTTCACCAGGTAGATGGGCGCCTTGTTCTGCCGGATGAGGTCCTGGAGGGTCTCGTGCAGCGGCGTCTCGCGGTACTCGAAGTCCAGCGGCACCGGGCGCTGCGCGCTGCGCACACTGGCCACCTCGCGGCCGGTGAACTCCTGCAGCCGCTCCTCGATGAGGTGCGTGTCCCCGAGCGTCGCCGACATCATCAGGAACGTGGTGCGCGGCAGGGTGATGAGCGGAATCTGCCAGGCGATGCCGCGCTCCTTGTCCGCGTAGTAGTGGAACTCGTCCATCACCACGTAGTCCGCGCTCAGCGTGGCGTCGCGCAGGGCCAGGTTGGCGAGGATTTCGGCCGTGCAGCAGAGGATGGGCGCCTCGCGGTTGATGGCCGCGTCGCCGGTGAGCAGGCCCACGTTCTCCGGTCCGAAGGCCTCGCACAGCGCGAAGAACTTCTCGTTGACCAGCGCCTTGATGGGACAGGTGTAGTAGGACACCTTACCTTCGGCCATGGCCTTGAAATGGAGGGCCATGGCGACGAGCGACTTGCCCGAGCCCGTGGGGGTCTTGAGGAACAGGTGCTTGCCGCCGAGGAGCTCGAGGATGGCCTCCTCCTGCGCCGGGTAGAGGGACAGGCCGGTGGACTCGACCCAGCCGACGAAGCGGCTGAGGATCTCATCGGAATCCAGGGGACCCTTCGAGCGGTCGGGCAGCAGCGCCGCGAGCGGCGCACGGGAGGTTTCGATCGTCACCATTGGTCAGGACTCTAGGCGGGAGGGCAGGCCGCCATCCGGGAAAAGTGCATGACGGCGTCCGAGGCCATCCCTGGTCAACGAAAGGAGTCCGACCCCCATTCCGGCCCCATCAGGGCTCTTCATCCCCGGCGAGGAGCTCTCCGGGGAAACGGCGATGGCCCTCGAAAACCGTGAGGATTTCAATCGTCTGCTCCCGGACGCGGTAGACGACCCGGTACGCCTTCCGGAACACCTCCCGCACCTCCTCGCGCCGCAGCTCTGGAACGACACGCCCGGCGAAGGGCGTGGCCGCGGCGGACTCGGCGGTGGCGATGAGCAGGCCCACCCATCGCTCCGCGGCCATGGGGTTGTCCGCGGCGATGTAGTCGCCAATCGCCCGCAGATCGTTCAGGGCGCGCTCCGTCCAGACCACGTCACGCGAAGGGCACTCCTCCGGCGCTGGTGGTGGCTTGCGCTGGCTCACCTGGGCTCGGACTTCCGGTACCGCTGCTTCATCTCGGCCACGACGGCTTCATGTGAATGGACCCGTCCGGACTCCGCGTCTTCGAGCCCCTCCTCCACGGCCGCGACGAAACGAGCCCGCTCCATCAAGCTGTCGAACGATTGGGGCGAGAGCAGGACACCAGCGGGCTTGCCGTTCTGGGTGATGACCAGCGGCTGCCCGGACTCCCCGATGCGCCGCAGCCATTCGGATGCCTGAGCCTTGAAGTCGCTGACCGGAACGATGTCATCGGACACACGAAGTGGACGCATGGATGAACCTCCTGATGGTCTAAACGTTAGTCCGAATCCGGTCCGTTAACAGTCCCCCTGACACACTCCCACACCCCCGCACCTGTGCCACCCGTCAAACCGGAGCGCACGGGGTGTTCCAGGCTCACGCCGAACCCACGGTTTTTGTTCACTTCACGTGCATAAGTGCACGCAGCCTGAACAGGCATGTAGCGTGGACGGCCGCCGACCGGATATACCAGGGGGCCTATGACCGGCGACAAGCTCGTCTATGCAGGGACCGTCGAGGCGCTTTTCCTCAAGGCACTCGAGAACCGACTCACGCCCGCGTGCCGTCTGCGCCTGCGTGAGGCGGGCCTCGACCTGGAGCAGAAGCTAACCCCCACCTACACGCTCGAGCAGTGGAAGCACTTCCTCCGCATCGCGGCGGACCACATCTACGCGGGCATGCCCGCCGAGGCGGCGTACTACTCCCTCGGTGAGCGCTTCATGGATGGCTACTTCTCCACCCTCTTCGGGCGGGCGCTGCTGGGCGTGGCCCGGCTGCTCGGTCCCCGGAGGGCGCTGACGCAGGCCCGGCTCTGTTTCCGGACCAGCACCAATTGCAGTGAGGTGCGAATCGTGGAGCGGGGGCCGACCGAGGTGGAGTTCTGGCTGACGGATATCGGCGCGGATCAGCCGACCTTCGTGGCCGGAGCCCTGGCCCGCGCGGCCGAGCTGTCCGGCGGCCAGCGCGTCGCCGTCGTCCCCGAGGGCTTCGACGGCCAGTCCGCCACCTACCACGTGCGCTGGTCCGAGCAGGCCGACGCCGCCGTCTCGCCCGAGCTCGCCGCGCGCGGCTCCGCGGCGGGTCAGGCCTCGACCCGGCCTCCGGCGTAGTCCCGAAGCACCTCCAGGGGCGGGGCACCTTCCGGTGGCTCGCCCCGAGGCGCTCAGCCCACGCGCCACTGCGGATGGGCGAGCACCCGCGCCTCGAGCTCCGGCGTGAGGGGCTCCCCATGGGGCGCGCGGGACGAGGAGCGGCGCCACCGCTCCAGCCAGCGCTCTCCCAACGGCAGAGCCAGGGACTCGCGGCGCGTGGCTCCCACCGTCGTCTCCCCCTTGGTTCCCGTGGACACGCCCGCCCCCACGTAGAAGCCCGCCAGCAGCAGCGTGACGCGCGTGGGAGTCGCCGCGCTGTACGTCAGCAGCAGCGCCCCCTCCCCGTCCTCCCGGCAGCACGCCCTCACCTGGGTCAGCACCCGGGTCGTCCACATCTCCGGGTTGGACGCCGGGGAGAACGGATCGAAGAACACCAGGTCCGCCTTCGGCAGCCCCGCGTCGATCAGCCCCTGCGCATCCCCCAGGTGCAGCCGCCAGCGCAGGCCCTCGGCCTCCCAGACGCCATCGCGCATGAGGGCCTCGGCCGCCTCGCGGAAGGGTTGCAGGAAGGGGAAGCCCGCCGCGTCCGCCAGCGCCAGCCGCAGCGGCGCCAGGTCCACCTCGAAGCTCACCAGCTCCAGGGCCCGCCGGCGCTCGGCGCCCAGCTCGCGCGCACAGGTGAGCGCCGCCACCGCGTTGGTGGCCGCTCCCAGCCCCACGTCGTGGATGACGAGCGGCTCGCCCGGGGTCCGCAGGCGCTCGGCCAGCCGCGGCTGATCCACGTAGAGGCGCAGCGCCTCCTGCCACGGGCCCACCGAGGGGTGCATCACCTCCCCGTGTCCGAGGTGCCGCACCGCCCGCGAGCCATTGCGCAACGTCACCAGCTCGAAGTCACCATCCCGAGGGTTCTGGGAGTCCACGCGCTCAGCCCACTTCCTTCAGGGTGACGGCACCGGCGCCCGCCTCGAGCTTCGCGTCCTTGAGATCCTTGGGCGTGGCGACGAGCTGCTTCAGCTCGCGGTAGGCCTGCGCGTAGGAGCCCCGGAGGATGGCATCGCGCATCTTCCAGGTGAGCTGCTGGTAGTGGTGCACGTTGTGCACGGACAGCATGCGCGAGCCGATGTGGTGCTTGCCGCTCATGAGGTGCTGCAGGTAGCCGCGGCTGAAGCGCTTGCACACGGGGCAGTCGCACGTCGGGTCCAACGGCTCGTCCGACAGCCGGAACACCTGACGGGTAATCCGCACGAGCCCCTGGAAGGTATAGGCGTAGCCCTGCTGCGCCATCTTCGTGGGGATGATGCAGTCGAACATGTCCACGCCGCGCAGCACGGCCTCGAGCAGATCCGTGGGGGTGCCCACGCCCATGAGGTAGCGAGGCTTGTCCTGGGGCAGCGACGCGGCGGCGCGGGCCGTCATGGCCTTGCGCTCCTCGTTCGTCTCGCCCACCGCGAGGCCGCCGATGGCGAAGCCGTCGAAGGGGTGCTGGGTGAGGAAGGCGGCGCTCTCGTCGCGCAGGTTCGGGTGCACGCCGCCCTGGACGATGGCGAAGAGGGCCTGGCCCGTGTCCACCTGGTTCCTGGCCGCGAGGCTGCGCAGGGCCCAGCGGTGGGTGCGCTCCATGGCCTCACGGGTGCCGGCCTCGTCCGTGCGCGAGTCGATGCACACGTCCAGCACCATCATGATCTCCGAGTTGATCGCCTGCTGCATGGCGATGCTGGACTCGGGGCTGAGGAGCTGGCGGCTGTTGTCGTGGAAGCTGCGGAAGTGCGCGCCCTTCTCGGTGATGAGCCGATCCTCGGGCAGCGAGAAGATCTGGAAGCCACCCGAGTCGGTGAGCACCGCCCCATCCCACTGCATGAAGGGGTGGATGCCGCCGAAGCGCTTGAACACGTCGATGCCCGGCTTGAGCATCAGGTGGTACGTGTTGGACAGGATGATCTTCGCGCCGGTGGCCTTCACCTCCTCCATGCCGAGGTGGCGGAAGGAGGCGTGGGTGCCCACGGGCATGAAGACGGGCGTGGGGATGGAGCCACGCCGGGTGTGCAGCACCCCGGCACGGGCCCCGGTAGGGTCGGTGGTGACGAGCTCGAAACGGACGGCCATTGGCGCCGCCTTATACCCGCGACGGGCGCGGGACATGCCCGCTATCTGCTCGGCGGCCCTCCGGCCCGGGTTTCAACCGTGTGGCCCCCCGCTTCCCGGACTCGGAGGCGGGTGCCGGACATGTCCCTAGGGCGTCTTCGGGGTGTTGAACTCCGGGATGAGCTCGCCCGTGAGGCGGAGGCTCTTCATGACCTTCTCGTGCGAGATGGGGGCCACCTGGTGGAAGGACATGAGGGCGTCGATGCCGAGCGCCTCGTAGCGCTCGAGCCGCTTGCGCACCTGGTCCTTCGTTCCGACGATCAGGGACTCCTGCTCGCTCAGCACCTCCCAGACCTCCTGGTCCGGGATGTCCTCGCCCTGCAGGATCCGGCCGATGACGCGCTGCGCCCGGGAGTGAGGTGCGTTCGGGTCCTTCTTCCGCAGGTACTGGCCGGTCAGCCCGCCCCCGGCCGGATCCTTCGCCATGGCCTCGAGCTCGGCGGCCGTCTTGATGAACGCGTCCTTCGCCTCGAAGAAGGTGAAGGAGCCGCTGGTGTACCGGGCCGCCGCCCTCGCCGCGCCGTTCTCCATCGCCTCCTGCTCGCTGTCCGCGCAGTGCACGAAGGTGAAGAAGGCGACCTGGTCGTTCACGTACTGGCCCACGGGCTTGCAGTGCTTGCGGATGGCCTCGCGGTAGATGTGGATCATCTCCGCCACCTCCTCCAGGGAGGCCCACAGCGTCACCCCGAGCGCCCCCACGCCATTGCGCCCGGCCTGCTCGAACGAGGCCGGACTGGAGCACGCCTGCCAGAGCGGCGGGTGCGGCTTGCGGTAGGGCTTCGGCACGATGTTGAGGTTCTTGATCTGGAAGTCGCGGCTCTCCCAGGAGAACGACTCCTGGGTCCACATCTTCGGGAGCATCTCGAAGGCCTCCTGCATCTGCCCCCGGGTGGAGTCGGGGTCGATGTTGAAGGTCCTCCACTCGGGGAGGGTGCTCCGGGCCAGGCCGAGCTGGAAGCGGCCCCCGCTCAGGTGATCGATGAAGGCGGCGCGCTCGGCGACGCGGATGGGGTGGTTGAAGCGCGCGGGAGCCAGCACGGACGAGTGACCGACGTGCAGCCTCTTCGTGCTCATGGCGATCGCCGTCAGCATGCACTCGGGCGCCGAGCTGTAGCTGAACTCCCCCGCCCCGTGATGCTCGACCTGCCACCACACGCCGTACCCCATCTCGTCGGCCAGCCTCGCCTGCGCCAGCGTCTCCTGGAACAGGCGGTGCTCATGGTTGGCCTCACCCCAGCGCTCCTTGGGGTGCTGCATCTCCGAGAAGACATCGAGTCTCATGTCCGTTCCTCCCACCCCAGGATTTCACACACGCCCACCGCCCGGCACACCGGACGATGGGCCTGTGCGTGCCCATCGAGTCGCTTACGGCGCCTCACCCACCTGGGCCGTCCCCTCGAAGTAGGCGCGGGTGCGGGGCCAGACGAAGTCCGCCACCCGGCGCCCCAGCTCCAGCCCCATCACGTTGTCCGCCTGGATGTGGTAGCCGCCGAGCACGCGGGAGATGCCGGCCATCTCCGCCGTCGCGCTGAAGGTGGGCAGGTGCAGCGCCACCTGGCAGTCCGCTTCCGTGTCCTTGGAGAGCTTGCCCTTGCGCTGCTGCATGACGTTGCACGGGAAGCCCGGCTCCGTGAGGGCACCCGCCGTGAGGTACTCCGTCTTGCCGAAGGTGTCGCTGCCGGTGAACAGCTCCAGCATCCGGCCGCTCGCGGCGCTCACCGCGCTGTGCCCCGACACATAGCCGGGGAACGGCGGGGTGATGAACGTGGACGGCGAGTACGGATGCCACTGCTCGGCGGCGATGCGATCGACCCCCTGCCCCGGACCGGCCCAGCCCCACAGCTCCTTGCCGGCCTCGTAGTAGCGCACCAGCGTCCACGGGCGGGAGGTGTCATAGAAGCGCTTGGCCTCCCAGGCGGCGATGAAGGCGTCCATGGCCACGTTGGACACGGCGAAGAAGAGCTTCACGTCCTGGTCCAACCCGTAGCCGTCCCGCCGCGACACGTCCTGGGCGAAGCGCAGCCAGTGGCCCGACTGGCCCGTGGAGCGCGGGCCGTCGCGCATGAACTCGACGAGCGCCTTCTCCTCGGGAGTGAGGGAGGCGTTGAAGTCGATGTTCTCCTTCACCTCGCGGCGCAGCTGCGACGAGCCCACCCGGGGCGGAGGCGGCGGGCGGAACTGGCTGCTGGACTCGATCGCGAAGGGCGTCACCCGGTACCAGTGCGGCGTGAGGAAGCCGGGCGTCACCTTGCCACCGTGCCCGTCATCGAACGTGATGGGCTGCCAGCGGTTGGGGTCGAGGATGCGGTCCGGCGGATTCACGGGCGCGTAGCCGGTGTAGTCGGAGTAGGGAGCGCCGTTGGAGCCCGGCTCGTCGCCGAACTGGTTGGAGCCGTCATGGCGCCGGTACGCGAGGACCGCGGCGGCGGCGAGGTTGCCCACCCCCTGCGGCGTGGACGGATCCGTGGACAGGTCGTCCGGGTCGAAGCCGCGCTGACGCATCTGCTCCGCGCAATAGTCCCGCCCGTCCGGGTAGACGTCCACCAGGGCGCGGTAGGCGGCGTAGGCGATGGCCTTCTCCTTGTTGGCCAGGGTGTGCTCGGCCACGGGACGGCGCAGCGAGCCGCCCAGGCGCGTGCCCACCGCGCGCGGGTCATAGGCGGCCCAGGCGTCGTACATGGCCGTCAGCGCGATGGCCAACGTGCGCGACAGCACCGTGGGGCGTGCCCCCCGGCGATCCACCTCGCGCGCCGTGAGCTCCAGGGAGATGTCCAGCCACTGGTAGGCGGCGGAGGGAGTGGACGCGGGTGCGGCGGGCACCTCGGCGCTCGCGGGGCTCCCCACGAGCAGGAGGAGGACGCCTGTGATCAGGACGCGGAGTGTATGCATGTCAGCCTTCAGGATGAGCCCTCGCGGGCGTTGTGCCCCGAGGTCCCCGGGACGCTCGCAGAGACACGCGGCGCGGGGCAACCCCATCGGGACTTGTCGCGAAAGAAGGGCGCTGGATCAGAGGCGGGTGCCGCAGAACTTGCAGTGCACCGCGTCCACGTCATGACCCTCCGCGCTACAGCCGGGACAGGCCTCGGGGTTGAGGCCTGGACGGGAGGCGGCCGCGAGTTCCACCGACACGATGCCCGTGGGGACCGCGATGATGCCGTAGCCCAGGATCATCAGCACCGACGCGATGAACTGCCCGGGCACCGTCTTGGGGGTGATGTCACCGAAGCCCACCGTGGTCATGGTGACGATGGCCCAGTACATGCCACGCGGGATGCTGTCGAATCCGTTCGCCTCGCCCTCCACCATGTACATCACCGAGCCCATGATGACGACCGTGCTCAGCACCGCCCCGAGGAAGACGGTGATCTTCGGCCGGCTCGCGCGCAGGGCGGTGAGGAGCACCTCGGCCTCCCCGAGGAAGTTCACCAGCTTGAGCACCCGGAAGACGCGCAGCAGGCGCAGCACACGGAGCACCAGCAGCGACTGCGCCCCGGGCATCATCAGGCTCACGTAGCTGGGCAGGATGGCCAGCAGGTCCACCAGCCCGAAGAAGCTGCGCGCGTAGAGCCCGGGGCGGCTCACCGAGACGAGCCGCAGCACGTACTCCAGGGTGAAGAGGACGGTGAAGACCCACTCCGCGATGCGGATGACCGGCCCGTACCTCGCACGGATGGGGCCCACGCTCTCCAGCATCACCGCGAGCACGCTGAGGAGGATGGCCCACAGCAGCGCCACGTCGAACGCCTTCCCCGCCGGGGTGTCCGACTCGAAGATGATCTCGTGGAGTCTGGCGCGGATTCCTGGAGGAGGACTCTGCTCGGAGGGGCGCGTCACGCGGCCAGTGTAGACGACGCCCTGTCCCCCGAGGGGCGCTTCGTGTCAGAGCGCCAGCAGTGTCTGTTCGATGGGCCGCTCGAGGCCCTCGGCGTAGTAGCGCACGCGCAGGTTCCCGTCGGAATCCCACCCGTCCTTCCCGCTCGAGCCCAGGTCCAGCACGGCGAAGTTCCTGCGGAAGAGCAGCCGCCCATCCGGGTTGCCCGGCAGCTCCAGCAGCCTCCCGCAGAAGAGGTCCTGGTACATGTCCACCGAGTCCGAGCCGAATGAGCTTGACCGACACAACCGGAGCAAGCCCACCACGTCGTTCCTCTCAGGGGTCGGATACGAGAGATTTCGGCCAGATCTGCTGTGCGAACTCTGCCAGTTTTTCTTGCCGTGCCTCGATTTCCGCAGCCCCCCACGTTGCTACATTCTTGAAATACTCATTCAGCTTCAAAACACTCTTCGAATAGTACTCGCTCTTCTTTTTGTTGAAATCTTTGTTACTCGCACCGCTGTTTAGCTTTTGAGCCAGCAATGTCAGGTTGCCAAGCCGGTCCACATAATCCGCATGGTGCTCCCATTTCGTAGTGGGCTGCTGGGGGTAGATATGCTCCAAATGAACTTTCTTTGCCTGAGCGACAAAAGTCTCCTCGCTGGGAGAAAGACGGGCTTCCAGCCTCCTGAGGAGGTGCTGCGCAATTGTTGCCTGCTGTTTCTTGAAAGAAACCTTTGCAAACAACGCGGAAAACTCTTGCTCATCCGGAGACAGGGCTCGCAGCCTCTCCAGCGCAGAGGCCAGCCCCTTCTTCGAAGAGATGTTGACTGCCGCTTCATATACGGCGGTCTCGAATTCAGAACGGTCCCGAGCACAAATGATGTTGTGTCGCACAATGAGAGATTCGAGCGCACGCGTCAGTACACGCACCTCGGCGTCTTGAAGCTCGCGCATCGCCGCCAGGAGAGTGGCATGTGCCGCAGTTGCCTTCGCACTCATAAAAAATCGCCACAGCTCGGCAGTCTCAAGATCCTCATGCTCTGCGCTTACGAGTTGCTCATAATTCTTTGCGTCGTCCCGAATCCGACGAGAAAAATCGAGACAAACCTCAGAGAGCGCTGTCCCTGATTTGTCCGCCTCACCCTCAAGGGTGAACTTCACCGTTCGGTATAGACTGCGGGCTTTGACATCACCATGCGTCGAAACCCATGAGCGGCGAATCAGGTCACCAGCACCGCGGCCTTGGCCTGCATCGGCTTCGGCCTTGTTCCAGAAGTCCAAAGCGTCAGCGCGTTGTTCCTCATCAACCTTGGAGAGCACCCAGCTACGCAAGAGGTCGTTAACGCTTAGACCGATGCCACGATCATTGAGGGTCTCAAAGATCGAGGCAGCACTGTCTTCATCAGTAGCTGTCACCGCAACAAGAGCCATGTTTTCCGTCAAGGCCTGTAGCAGACCTCCAATCCAACTAATGTCGTCCTCTTTCGATCGGGCTTTGATCCAGCCTTGCTCTAGTCGATCGCGAAATATTTTGTAGGCCTTTGCGATCCGATGGTGCGAACGCGGAGCCGTCTTCTTTGGAGCAACGGGCGGAGCGTCGCTGAACTCTTGGATATGCTGGCGGAAAAAATCCCTGTCGCTATCATTCATCAAAAGCTTCGGATTCTTTTTGCCCTTGAAGTAATCCTCACGCAGCAAATACTGGTTCTGAACTTGATCAGCAGCAGCACGATTTGCATTGCGGATGACATCACGCATCGCCGCGAGAAGTATGGTAGCTGTCGACAACCTCTGCTGGCCATCCAGGATTAGATACTCACTCCCAGTGTTGACCAACACTGCCGCACCAAGAAAATAGAACTTTTTCTGAATGGCTTCTCCGGGATGGCGCCCTCGAAAGGCAACCAAGTCGTCCCAGAAGCTCTTCACCTGCTCATCCTCCCAACTATAATGCCGCTGATAAGGGGGCACCCGCAGAACCTGCGGTTCTGCGAAGCTGAGAATTGTACCGAGAGTTTTTCTCGTGGGCTCGAATGACTCTGGAATTATTTGAGGCGTATTCATCGAAAAGTCCTGTGTCGGATTGGCAAGTCGAAACAGCATCTACTTTTGCTCGAACTAGCCGTTTATGGTGATCCTTGAGATTTAGGTTTCGAAGCGACACTGTTGGATGTCACGCACCATACTTCAGATGGTCGGGCCTTAGGGTGGTTTACAGGCGCCTAGAGCGCCAGCAGCGTCTGTTCGATGGGGCGCTCCAGGCCCTCGGCGTAGTAGCGCACGCGCAGGTTCCCGTCGGAATCCCACCCGTCCTTCCCAGTCGATCCCAGGTCCAGCACGGCGAAGTTCCGCCGGAAGAGCAGCCGCCCATCCGGGTTGCCCGGCAGCTCCAGCAGCCTCCCGCAGAAGAGGTCCTGGTACATGTCCACCGCGTCCGAGCCGATGCCGAACTCCACCACCTTGCGGAGGAGGCCGGTGGGCGGCTCGGAGCCGATGCCACTGGAGACCACCTGGGTGATCTCCGGCTGATCGGAGTCATTGCGCTTGTGGGAGGGCATCTGGGAGCGCAGGCGGGCCGTCGTGCCCACGTGCACGTCTCCGCCCACCAACGTCACCTCGGTGCCGGGCGCGCGCTTGCGGAAGTCGAAGAGCCGGTTGAGCAGCTTGCGCAGCTCCTCGGCGTTGTTGGGCTCCATCCACGAGTCCCGCACGTCCCCGAGGAACGAGGTGAGCCCGAGCTTCTCCAGGATCTTGCTGGCCGCGGCCACCTTCGCATGCAGCGGGGGCACGCCCGTGACGACGAAGAGCCGCTTGAGCCCCGCGTTCAGCTGGGCCTCCAGCCACGCATCGGTCTCGGCCCACTGCTTGCGGCCGATGATCGTCTGCTCCCGCCAGTTGCGGTGCGAGCGCCCATCGAGCACCAGCACGCCGAGGCCATTGCTCACCCACCCGAAGCCGAACGAGTCGCTGAAGCCCGGAGGGTTCAGGCGCTGCTGGAACTCCGAGAAGGCCATCCGCGCGGCCTCGAAGAAGGCGCGGTCCGCGGGAGACACCTCGTCGTGGGAGCCCCATCCGTCGAAGATGTCGTGGTCGTCCCACATCATCATCGAGGGCACCGAGCCGAGCACCGCGGCGATCTCCGGCCGCTGCCACGTCTCGCAATACACGGCGCGGAAGGACTCGCGCAGCCGCTGCATCAGCTCCTCGTTCTGGGGCGTCAGGCAGTCATCGTGGCCGGCGCGCTGCCACGCCTCGCGGATGTGGTCCGCGTAGATTTGATCTCCCAGGTGGATGAGCAGGTCCACCTCCCCCGCCGCGACCACCTCGCCGAGCCGCTTCCACATGGCATGGCGCCGGGAGGGCTCGGTCACCGTGTGGCAGCCATTGCAGCTCACCAGGCCGATGCGCAGCGGCTGGCCGGGCGGAGGCAGCAGCCGGAAGCGGGAGAGGCCGCTCGCGCACGAGAGCTCCTGGAGCGAGGGAAGCCCCTCCTCCGAGGACGAGACGGCCACCGCGTACTCGACCGTGGAGGACACGGCGAGCCCCTCCAGCTCGAACGAGCCGTGGAGGAAGGAGGAGCCCTCGGGCCGGCACAGGCGCAGGGTGCGCTCCTGGAGGGCGCCCTCCCCCGAGCGGAACGCGAGCCGGGCATGGGAGAGGCCATTCTTCGCGGTGATGGCGATGCGGGCGGTGGTGCTGGTGCAGCAACCCACGGTGGTGATCAGCGGCCTCGACATGCCCCCATCATTCCACGGCCCGGGCCGCAGCACACAGTAAGCACCGGGCAGCCAGCCGGGCGTGTTCCGAGCCACGGAGCCGCACCCATCCAAACGCGGGCCGGGCGCGTAACCCCTCTGAACGAAACGCAGTCAGGAGGGATACGGACATGAGGACGATGAACAAGAACCAGGCGTCCCGGCGCGGTGCGGAGGTGCTCTCGCGGCTCCCCGAGCTCACCGAGGGCGAGGCGCGGGCGGTGACTGGCGGAACCGCGAACATCTATTACGACGTCTCGACGGGGACCTACATCCTGCGCCCGGCGGGCACCGTCTACGTCGGCCCCGGGGTCCTCGTCGGCCACACCTGAGCAAGAGCGCACGGAACCTGACTGTCAGACCTTCCCTGTAATCCAGGAGTGAAGTCCCGAGCTCCTATCGCTTCCAGGGAAGAGGTCCGACATGCCTCCGCGTTCCGGCACCTGGCCGCTCCAGTCCTCCCGGGGCCCGCGCCCCTGTCTTCATCGCGCGGGGACATGGGCTCTGGTGCTGGCAGCGTGGGTACTCTCCGTCGGGTGTGCCTCGCGGAGGCCCCTGCGGCCACCTGTGGGGGGCCTGCTCGCCCACTCCAGGTACCGCCCGCTCACGCCCTCGTTCCTGGATGAAACGAGCGCCAGGGACGAAGCGTGGCACGCCGGAGAGGCGCGGGAGGGGGAACGGGCACCGGCGGGCCCCTCCACCGGTTTCGCGCCCATGAGGCAGGGGACCCTGCGGCTCATGGCCCATCCGTCCGGCCATGCGGATGTCCCCGCACCGAAGCCCGTGTTCCGGCCGGGCCCTCCACCACCGGGCCTGGATGCGCCGGGCGAGCCCTCGTCTCCGCCCCGCATCGCGCCGAGCCCCCAGCCGCGGCCTCCCATCCCATCACCGACGCCGAGCCCCACGGCCGTGCAGTCACCGCCAGACAGGGCGCCCCAGCCCATCGCACTCCCCATGCCCTTCTGGGTCCGGGTCGCCGCGCTCGTCCTCCTCCCGGGCACGGCCCACGCGCCCGGCCAGGTCTCGGAATGCGAGAAGGCCCGCTCGCACAAGAACGAGCACATGGCGGGCCAGAAACATCCGGTGACGGGGGTTCTCTACAACAGCGGTGGCTACCCGGTCTTCGAACCCATCGTGGAGATCATCATCCCCGAGGAACTCCGCGGCCCCGAGGTGAGCGACACCCGCCAGTTCACGGAGGCTTCACGCCAACTCCGGGAAACACTGGAGCAAAAACCAGTGATGAAAGCCATTTTTACCCCAGAGCAACTCGAGGCCATCAACAAGGGCTGGCCGCGCATTCCGGGGCTGACCTGGCATCACCATGAAGACGGATTGACGCTCCAACTGGTTGATCGTGACACGCATGCTCGTACGGGCCATTCTGGAGGCCGGGAGAATTCCGGTGGACGTCCCCGGTAAAGAGAGGAAGAAACGTGCGTTGCACCATCTACAGCCCGGTCATTGATCATCAGGCTGTCCATTCCGTGCGGGATGTGCTTCCCGGGTGGTTGCTGCACTGGGAGGGCGAACCCGAGCAATGGAGTTCCGCGATCTTCAAGAGTGCCCAGGGAACGCTCACGTTCAACTCCTTGGTGTTCACGGGACCGATGGATCAGTTCGGCAAGATCATCCTCGGTAGCTACAGTTATTTTGGACGCCGCGAGGATCTTCCCAAACCCGTCAGGGAGGAGTTGCAGGACTTCGTGGCACATACCAAGTGGCTGGTCGGCGTCGTGGGAACCTCGGAGGTCCTCTCCGAAGACGTCTTCCTGAAGGCCGCGCTGGAGCTGGCGCGCCGCCTGAACGGAAGGGTCTTCGTCAACGGCATGGACCTCATCTCCCCCGAGCCACGAGTCTAGGCTCGAACTGGGACGGTCCCCTGTCACCTGGTAGACGGGGACATCCGGTGAGCGTCCCAGGTAAGAGAGGAAGGCAGCGTGCGGTGCACCATCTACAGCCCGGTCGTTGATCACCAAGCCATCGAGGCTGTGCGGGATGTGCTTCCCGGGTGGTTGTTGCACTGGGAGGGTGAACCCGAGCGATGGAACTCCGCCAGTTTCAAGAGCGCCCAGGGAACGCTCACGTTCAATTCCCTGGAGTACACCGGACCGCTGGATCCGTTCAGCAGGATCATCCTGGGTACCAGCGGTCACTTCTGGCGACGTGAGGACCTCCCTGAACCCGCCAAGACCGAATTGCTTCGCTTCGTGGGTGGAACCAAGTGGCTGGTCGGCGTCGTGGGAACCTCTGAAGTCTTCTCCGAGGACGTCTTCCTGAAGGCCGCGCTGGAACTGGCGCGCCGTCTGAATGGACGGGTCTTCAACGGCATGGACCTCATCTCCCCGGAACCCCCGGGCCAGGCGGCCACCGTGCCCCCTCGCCCCTAGTCCACCAGCCGGGCAGCCAGGGGCCTGGGGGTTATCCCACATTGCCGCCTGCCCCTGGCGCCTCGCCGGTGCCTTCCGGGGGCATAGAAAGCCCAGCGAGTGGGGTTACAAGGGGTCTTCACCGCCGGTCCCGGCGAATTCAACGTGTCGCGCGCCTTTCGGCCGCCTACCCCTTCCGCTAGAAAGCGCCCCCCATGTTCACCATCGTCAACGTCTCCAAGGCCTACGGGCCCAAGAAGCTCTTCGAGGAGGTCAACGTCGCCTTCTCGCCCGGCCGCCGCTACGGCCTCACCGGCCCCAACGGGGCGGGCAAGTCCACGTTCATGAAGATCCTCGCCGGAGACGAGGAAGCCGACATGGGGACCATCTCCCGGCCCAAGAAGCTGGGAATCCTCCGCCAGGACCACTTCCGCTACGAGGACAACCGCGTCCTCGACGTCGTCCTCATGGGCAACAAGGCCCTCTGGGACGCCATGAAGGAGAAGGACACCATCCTCGCCAGGTCCGACATCTCCGACGACGATGGCAACCGCCTCGGCGATCTCGAGATGGTCATCGCCGAGGAGGACGGCTACAGCGCCGAGTCCGAGGCCGCCTCGCTCCTCGAGGGTCTCGGCATCCCCGCGGCCTCCCACGAGGGCCCCATGAAGCAGCTCACCGGCGGCCTCAAGCTGCGCGTGCTGCTCGCCCAGGCCCTCTTCGGCAAGCCCCAGGGCCTGCTGCTCGACGAGCCCACCAACAACCTGGACATCGACTCCATCCGCTGGCTGGAGACGTTCCTCATGGCCTTCGAGGGCGTGCTCATCACCATCAGCCACGACCGGCACTTCCTCAACTCCATCTGCACGCACATCGCGGACATCGATTACGAGACCATCATCCAGTACAACGGTGGCTACGACGACATGGTGCGCCAGAAGGCCCAGTTGCGCAGCCGCGTCGAGTCCGAGGTCTCCGAGAAGAAGAAGAAGATCGCCCAGCTGCAGGACTTCGTCGCCCGCTTCCACGCCGGTACGCGCGCCTCCCAGGTGCAGAGCCGCATCAAGCAGATCGACAAGCTGAAGACGGATGATCTCAAGCGCTCGAACATCGCGCGGCCCTTCATCCGCTTCGATGTGAAGCAGGCCAGCGGCAAGCAGACGCTGCAGTTCGACGGGCTCACCAAGAGCTACGACGGCCAGACGGTCATCAAGCCCTTCAGCGGCCTCATCTGCAAGGGCGAGAAGATCTGCGTCATCGGCCGCAACGGCGTGGGCAAGTCCACCCTGGTGAAGATGCTCGCCGGGCAGATCGAGGCGGACGCGGGGAAGCTCACCTGGGGCCACCAGGCCGCCATGGGCTACCTGCCGCAGGACCACCACGGCACCATCCGCAAGGGCACCACCGCCTTCGAGTGGCTGCGCGACATCAACACCAAGCTCACCAACGAGGAGATCTCCGGGGTGCTCGGCCGCATGCTCTTCTCCGGCGAGGAGCGCATGAAGCCCACCGACACCCTGTCCGGTGGTGAGACGGTGCGCCTGCTGCTCTGCAAGCTGATGCTCAACATGGACAACATGTTGATCTTCGACGAGCCCACCAACCACCTGGACCTGGAGTCCATCAGCGCGCTCGCCGAGGGTCTGCAGAAGTACGAGGGCACGGCCATCATCGTGACGCACGACCAGGAGCTCATCTCCGAGGTGGCCACCCGCATCTGGAGCCTGGAGGAGGGCAAGCCGGTCAGCGACTTCAACGGCACCTTCGCCGAGTTCCTCGAGAAGAACCCGTACCACGCCGCCCAGCGTCGCTAGCCAGGCGGCGGGCCGAGGCGCTCGCGGCGCGTCCGCGAGGGCCGTTACCGGTTGCCGCGGCGCAAGAGGAACAACCCCAGCCCGAAGCCCGTGGCCCAGGTGGTCGCCGCCCCCAGCGGCGTCATCCGGGCCGGCGCGGGCCGCGGCGGAGGCGAGGGACGCAGGCGCTCCTCCAGCTCCTTCTGCTCCTGCTCCCGCTTCTCTCCCTTGGTCATGCGGGGGCCGCCCTGGCCCGGCCGCTTCTGGCCCGGAGACTTGCCCTCGGGCGACTTGTGCTCGAGCACGGCGTTGATCTCCGCGCCCAGCAGGATGACCTGCGAGGAGATCCACATCCACAGCAGCATGACGATGACACCGCCGAGCGCGCCGTAGTTCGCGTCGTAGCTGCCGAAGTTGCGCACGTACAGCGAGAAGCCCCAGGACGCGATCAACCAGACGACGACGCCCAGCACCGAGCCGGGCGTGATGAACTTGAAGGACTGCTTCACGTCCGGCAGCAGGTAGTAGACGAGCGCCAGGATGAACATCATGAGCAGGCCGGCGAAGGGCAGGCGCAGCCACATGACGAGGGTGCCGAGCGGCTCCCCGAGGAACTTCGCCACGGCCGGCGTGGCCACCATGGCCAACGAGGCGAGGATGGAGAGCACCGCGCCGCCCAGCGTCATCAGGATGGCGATGCCCCGCACCTTCCAGAAGGGCCGCGATTCCTCCACGTCATAGACGGTGTTGAGCGCGTCCATCATCGCCACCACGCCGCCCGAGGCCGCCCACACCGCGCCCAACGCACCCACCGTCAGCAGGCCCACGTTGTTGCCCGCCGCCAGGTCGTGCAGGCGCTGGCCCACGATCTGCGTCACCGCCTCCGGTGCCACCCGGCCCAGCTCCTGGATGAGCACCTCGGCCTGGGCGGGATCGATGACGAGGCTCGCGAGCGCCACGAGGAACAGCAGGAACGGGAACAGCGCCAGCACGGCGAAGAACGTGACCGAGCCGGCCACGTTGCTGATCTTGTCGTTCTTGTATTCGTTCTTCACCTCGGTGAAGAACTCCTTCCAACTCATTCCCTTGCCCGGGAGCACCATCGCGCCTCCTCCTAGGTGACAGTCCAAGGATGCGCATTCCGCTCCCCTGCCCCACCCGGTCTCCCGGCCACTTGAGGCCGTCTGCCCGCCTCCTCCCGGAGCACCCGGGGGATGAGGTATAGAGCCCGCCCATGAGCAAGCATCCTCGGCCACGGGTGAAGGGAGCGAGCGCCCGCCTGCCCGTCCGCGCCCTGGATGCTGGAGCAGCCAATCCATGAAGCAAGACATCCCGTTGGTGACGGTCATCATCCCCGTGAAGAACGGGGGCGGGCTGCTGCGCGAGTGCCTCGCCGCGGTCTTCTCCCAGCAGACGGACTTCCCCTATGAGGTCCTCTGCGTGGACAGCGGCTCCCGGGACGGCTCCCTGGACATCATCCGCTCGTTCCCCGCGCGGCTGCTGTGCATCGAGCCCGCGGACTTCGGCCACGGCCGCACCCGCAACCTGGCCATCCAGAACAGCCCCACCCCCTTCGTGGCGCTCCTCACGCAGGATGCCGTGCCGGATGACACCGCGTGGCTGCGGGAGCTGATCGCCCCCCTGCGCGAAAACGAGG
This sequence comes from Archangium sp., assembly GCF_036277355.1. Taxonomy (GTDB): domain Bacteria; phylum Myxococcota; class Myxococcia; order Myxococcales; family Myxococcaceae; genus Archangium. Next base: position 137,532 of record NZ_DASUNC010000063.1, on the reverse strand, counting down.
AGGTGGCCGGCGTCTTCGGGCGCCACAAGCCGCACCCCGGCTGCATCCCCTCCGAGTCCTTCATGCTGGAGCGGCACTTCGCCCGGTTCGGCGCGGACACCACCCTCTTCCGCATCCGCCCGGGCCCCGAGGGCTGGGCGCACTACGAGGCCCACAAGGGCCACTACCGCTTCTTCTCCGACAACAACGCCGCCCTCCGCCGCTCGGTCTGGGCCCGCATCCCCTACCGGGACGTGGAGTTCATGGAGGATCAGCTCTGGGGCGCGGACATCCTCGAGGCGGGCTACATCAAGGCCTACGCGCCCCGGGCCGTGGTGCGGCACAGCCACAACTACTCGCCGCTGACCCAGGCCCGCCGCGCCTTCGACGAGGCGCGCTTCCACCGCGAGTACTTCGACCCACCGCACCTGCCCGGCATCCGCGCGCTGATGCGCGACAAGCTCCGTCAGTCCGTCCAGGACGTGCGCCGGGCCCACTTCTCCCAGGCGGTGCTCACGCTCGGCCGCGACGTGGGCCAGGGGCTGGGCTGGTTCCTCGGGGACCGGTACGAGCTGCTGCCGGAGGGGCTCGTGCGCCGCATCTCCCAGCATCATGAGCTCAAGGGGGACGCCGGACAGCGGCATGGCCGCTCCTCGCTGCTGGAGGACGTGAAGCAGACCTGCGCGCAAGCGATGGACGAGCACGGCAAGCTCGGGACGGCGTTCCAGCTCGTCCGCAAGACGGTGGCCGGCTACCGGCAATACAAGCACCAGGGCATCAGCTCGACGCTCCTCGACATCCGGCGCGCCCTGCGGTCCACCCACGCGCCCGAACGGGGGTGGTGGGAGGCCAGCCACTACCGCTTCATCGAGCCTCCCCGCCCGAGCGCTCCGCCCCCGGTGGCCGGGCGGCGGCAGGTGGATCCCGAGCACCTGGTCATCAACTGGGTGGTGCCGGGCTTCGGCCGGGGCGGCGGCGGGCACATGACCATCTTCCGCACCATCCAATGGCTGGAGCGGATGGGCCATCGGTGCCGGGTGTACCTGGTGGACAGCGGCAACATGGCGCGTCAGCCGATGCGGCTGCAGGCGCAGGTGCACGAGTGGTACACGCCCATCGCCGCACCGGTGTGCCACCTCGAGGGGGAGATGGAGCCGGCGGACATCGTGATGGCCACGGCGTGGCAGACGGCCTACGTGGTGCGGGCCAGCACCTGCGCTCCGGTGAAGGCGTACTTCATCCAGGACTACGAGCCGGCCTTCTTCCCCATGGGCGCCGAGTGGCAGCTCGCGGAGGACACCTACCGCTTCGGCTTCTACGGGCTGACGGCGGGCACCTGGCTCGAGCGGCGGATGCGCGAGAAGTACGGCATGGTCACCCGGAGCTTCCCGCTGGCGGTGGACCACGCCATCTACTACCCGGAGCCGGTCCGCGAGGGAGGGGCGCGCCGCGTCTTCGCGTACATGCGGCCGCACACCACGCGCCGGGGCTTCCAGATCGTCGCGCTCGCCCTGAAGAAGGTGAAGGAGCGCTTCCCGGACGTGGAGCTCCACATCGCCGGGGCGGGAGTGGAGCCCTCGGACCTGCCCGTCCCCTTCGTGGGGCATGGCGTGCTGGACTTCGCGCAGCTGCGGCGGCTGTTCTCCAGCTGCGACGTGGGCGTGTGCCTGTCCTTCACCAACTACAGCCTGCTGCCGCAGGAGATGGCGGCGTGTGGCTGCCCGGTGGTGGAGGTGGACGTGGAGAGCACCCGCGCCGCCTACCCGGAGGGAGCCGTGGTGCTGGCCCCTCCCAACGTGACGAGCATCGCCGACGCGGTGTGCCGGCTGCTCGAGGACGAGCCGTACCGGCAGCGGCAGATCGCCGCCGGCTTCGTCTACGTGCGCGAGCTGTCCTGGGACAAGGCCATCCTCCACACGGCCGAGGCGTTGAAGGCGTTCGCCCTTCACGCCACCGGCCGCGAGGAGGGCGGCGCTCAGCCCGCGTAGACGGGCAGCACCGGCGCGTCCTTCAGACGGGGCGCGGCCGCGTCCTTGGGCGACAGCAGCGGCGACGTCACCGGCCAGGGGATGCCCAGGTCCGGGTCATTCCAGGCGATGCCGCGCTCGGTGGTGGGCGAGTAGAAGTCCGTGCACTTGTAGTGGAAGTCCGCGCTCTCGGAGAGGACGCAGAAGCCGTGCGCGAAGCCCGCCGGCACCCACAGCTGGCGCCGGTTGTCCGCGCTCAGCTCCACGCCCACGAACTTCCCGAAGGTGGGCGAGCCGCGGCGGATGTCCACCGCCACGTCGTAGACGGCACCGGCCACCACCTGCACCAGCTTGCCCTGGGCATTGGGCTCCTGGAAGTGCAGGCCGCGGAGGATGCCCTTCGCCGAGCGCGAGAAGTTGTCCTGCACGAAGGGCCCGTGGATGCCGAGCTCCTCGTAGCGCTTCGCATGGAACATCTCCATGAAGAAGCCGCGATCGTCGCCGAAGCGCTTGGGCTCGAGGATGAGGACGCCGGGCAGCTCCGTCTTCACGACGTTCACGTGCGGGCTCCCTTGTTCTCGATGAGATCCAGCAGGTAGCGCCCGTACTCGTTCTTGCGCATGGGGTGGGCCTGCTCGGCCACCTGGGCCGCGGTGATGTAGCCCATGCGGTAGGCGATCTCCTCGGGGCACGCCACCTTGAGGCCCTGGCGGTGCTCGATGATCTGGATGAAGTTGGAGGCCTCCATCAGCGACTCGTGGGTGCCGGTGTCCAGCCACGCGTAGCCGCGGCCCATCAGCTCCACCTGCAGCTGCTGCTGGCGCAGGTAGGCGATGTTGACGTCGGTGATCTCCAGCTCGCCGCGCGCGGAGGGCTTGAGGTTCTTCGCGATGTCCAGCACCTGGTTGTCGTAGAAGTACAGGCCCGTCACCGCGTAGTGGGACTTGGGCTGGGCCGGCTTCTCCTCGAGGCTCAGCGCGCGGTTGTTCGCGTCCAGCTCCACCACGCCGTAGCGCTCGGGATCCTTCACGTAGTAGCCGAACACGGTGGCGCCCGACTCACGCGCCGCCGCGCGCTGCACCAGCTCGCTCAGGCCGTGGCCGTAGAAGATGTTGTCGCCGAGGATGAGCGACACCTTGTCCTTGCCCACGAACTCGCGGCCGATGATGAAGGCCTGGGCGAGCCCGTCCGGGCTGGGCTGCACCGCGTACTGGAAGTTCACGCCCCACTGCTTGCCGCTGCCGAGCAGCTCCTCGAAGCGCGGCAGATCCGTGGGCGTGGAGATGATCAGGATGTCCCGGATGCCCGCCAGCATCAGCGTGGTGACCGGGTAGTAGATCATCGGCTTGTCATACACGGGCAGCAGCTGCTTGCTGACCACGCGCGTGAGCGGATACAGACGGGTGCCGGAGCCCCCGGCGAGAACGATTCCCTTCATGACTTTCCTCGGAAGGTCTGCCGGGTGGAGCGCGCTCCGGCCCTCAGACGCACTCTGTTTGCAGACCTCGGGAAGGCTATACCCGCCCCGAAGCGCTTCGTTCAAGCACCCCGCCCGTCCTTCCAAGCGGCATGGAAGCGGGCCAGGGACTCAGCCAACGGCAGCGGCTGGGTGCGCAGCTGGGTGCGGACCTTGTCCACCTTGAGGCCACTGCGGAGCGGGCGAGGGCTCGCCAGCTTCATGTCCGCCAGGCGGGTAGGCGTGATGAGGCCCGGATCGAAGCCGAACACCTCGCACACCGCTCGGCCGAAGCTGACGCGATCCACCACGTCCGCGCCGCAGGTGTTCCAGATGCCCCCCAGCTTGCGCTCGCCCAGCTCCACCAGCATGGCGGCCACGCTGTCGGCGAGGCTCGCGGAGACGAACTGGTCCTCGAAGAGCTTCACGGGCTGACCCTTCTCCAGGGCACCCACCAGCCACGCGCCGAAGTTGGGACGGCCCGCCATGGGCCAGCCGTACACCACGGCGGTGCGCGCGATGGCGCAGCCCGGCACGAAGGTGCGGGCGGCCTGCTCCCCCATGTGCTTGGTGAGGGCGTAGACGCCGCGCGGGTTGGGCAGCGCCTGCTCGTCGTAGGGCCCGTGCTCGCCGTCGAAGACGTAGTCCGTGGAGACGTGCACCAGGTGCGCGCCCAGCTTGCGCGCGCCCCGGGCCACCGCCGCCACCGCGGTGACGTTGGCCGCGTACGCCTGCTCCGGCTCGCGCTCGCAGGCATCCACCTCCGTCATGGAGGCCGGATGGATGATGACCTCGGGAGCCGCGGCCTCGAGGGCGGCGGCCACGTCCTGCTCGCGCGTGAGGTCGCACTCCACATACCGGTAGGCGCCGTCGGTGCGGCGCGGACCGCGGCCCAGACCCACCACCTCGTGCCCGCCCTTCTCGAGGAGCGTGCACACGCGGCTGCCCACCAGCCCGTTGGAACCCGTGACGAGGAATCGCATGGGAGAGGCTCCTGGCTCAGCCGTTGAGGCGCGTGCGGTACTGCGACTCGAAGTACTGGCGGTAGGCGCCGCTCATCACGCGCTCCCACCAGGCCGCGTTGTCCACGTACCAGCGCACCGTCTCCTGCAGGCCCTGCTCGAAGGTGTGCGACGGCGTCCAGCCCAGCTCCGTGCGGATCTTCGTGGGGTCGATGGCGTAGCGCCGGTCATGGCCCGGGCGGTCCTTCACGTACTTGATGAGGGACTCGGGCTTGTCGAGCAGGCCGAGGATCGCCTTGACGATCTCGATGTTCTTGCGCTCGGAGTTGCCGCCGATGTTGTAGACCTGACCGGACTTGCCCTTCTCCAGCGCGGTGAGGAGCGCCGAGCAGTGGTCCTCCACGTGGAGCCAGTCGCGCACGTTGGCGCCGTCGCCGTAGACGGGCAGCGGCTTGTCGTGCAGGGCGTTGACGACCATGAGGGGGATGAGCTTCTCGGGGAACTGGTAGCGGCCGTAGTTGTTGGAGCAGCGCGTCACCACCACGTCCATGCCGAAGGTGTGGTGCCAGGCCAGCGCGAGCAGGTCCGAGCTCGTCTTGGAGGCCGAGTAGGGGCTGGAGGGCTGCAGCGGCGAGGTCTCGGTGAAGTAGCCGGTGGGGCCGAGCGAGCCGTACACCTCGTCGGTGGAGACCATGAGGAAGCGCTTGATGCCGCGCACGCGGCTGGCCTCGAGCAGCTGCTGGGTGCCGAGCACGTTGGCCTGGATGAAGGCCTCGGGGCCCATGATGGAGCGGTCCACGTGGCTCTCGGCCGCCAGGTGCATGACGGCGTCGATGCGGTGCACGCCCATCAGGTGCTCGACGAGCTCGCGGTTGGCCACGTCGCCGCGCACGAAGATGTGCTTGGGGTCGCCCTCGAGCTCCTTGAGGTTCTCGAGGTTGCCCGCGTACGTGAGCTTGTCGAGATTGACGAGCGTCCAGTCGGGCCGCACGCGGCGCAGGTACTTGACGAGGTTGGACCCAATGAAACCGCAGCCACCCGTGACCAGGACGTTCATCGACGAACTCGGAGAGTAAAGAAGTGAATACCGGGGGCCTGAGTAGCGAAGGGGGCGGTGCGCGTCAAGGCAGCCTTGTGTGCGGACCTCCCAGCAGGTAGACGCTGGAAGCATCGTGAGAATCCCGAGAAGCAGACGGGCGGCCGGGCCATCAGCGGCCCGAGCGGTCCACCAGCTGGTCCCTCGGCTGGCCTGGGGCGACGCGGTGGGCAACCAGGTGCGCTACCTGCGCGAGTTGCTGCGGAGCTGGGGTTACGCCTCGGAGATCTACGCGGACCAGTGGGACGAGGAGTGCCGGCCCCTGGTACGGCCCGCGAAGGATTATCCGCGCGAGGCGGATGATTCGAGTGCCCTCATCATCCACCACAGCTTCGAGTCGAGGCTGGTGCCGCTGATCGCCCGCTCGCCGGGGCGCAAGGCGGTCGTGTACCACAACGTCACGCCGGCCCGGCTCTTCGAGGGTTTCGAGCGCAAGGTGGCCCAGGCCTGCGAGGCGGCCCGGGACGAGCTGCTGGCGATGAGGCCGATGGTGGAGTGCGCGTGGGCGTATTCGCGCTTCAGCGCCGAGGAACTGGTGGCGGCGGGCTACCCGCACGTGTCGGTGCTGCCCTTCGCGGTGGACTGGCGGGCCTTCGACGTGGAGCCGGATCCGGTGCTGCGCGCCGAGCTGGATGACGGGTGCGCCAACCTCCTCTTCGTGGGCCGCGCGGTGCCGAGCAAGCGGGTGGACGACGTGCTGCGCGTCTTCACCGCCTGGCAGCGGCTGTACCAGCCCCGGAGCCGGCTGCTCGTGGCGGGCTACCTCAACCGGGAGACGCCGTATGGCGCGTACCTGTACGGGCTGAAGGAGATGCTCGGGGCCGAGCGCGTGCAGTTCCTCGGGCGGGTGAGCGCGGCGCAGCTGTCCGCGTGCTTCTCGGTGGCCTCGGCGTACCTCTCCATGAGCCGGCACGAGGGCTTCGGCGTGCCGCTGCTGGAGGCCATGTATCGCGGCGTGCCCGTGGTGGCGTATGGCGCCGCCGCCGTGCCCGAGACGATGGGGGGCGCGGGCGTGGCCTCGCTGACGAACGACCCCCTGGAGATTGCGCGGTTGCTCGCGGTGCTGGAGCGCGACCCGGCCCTGCGGCGGGAGATGGTCGCCGCCCAGCGCGCCCGGGTGGAGCAGCTCGGCCAGGACGCCGTGGCCGAGGCCGTGCGCGAGGGGCTCCAGCCCTTCCTGGAGGGCACCCTGCGTGCACCGGCCACCGGGAGCGGGGCCTCGGGCGTGAACCTCGTGTGCCCCGGCTTCGTGGCCGCTCCGGAGGCGCCCGCGTCCGAGCTGGCACGGCGGCTGGTGGAGCAACTGCCCGGGGCACGCCTGCTGACGCTGGATCCCCAGCCCCGGCCGGTGGAGCTGGCGCCGCGCTCGCTGCGCGTGGGAGGCCTGGAGGTGCGCGCCTTCACCCCCGACGAGCCCCTGCCCCGGGATGCGTCGCGTGAGCTTCCCGGCTCCTCGTCGCTGGAGACGGCACTGCGCGCCTCGCGTGTGCCCACCGTCTTCCTGCCCGCGGATTCACTGCTCGCCCGGGACACCCTGCCCCACCTGTCCGCCGAGGCCTGGGGGGTCCGCGACACGTCCCGCCCGCTCTCCGCGCCCGACGTGGGCGAGCGCCTGGGGCAGCGGCTGCTCACCTTCGATCCCAGCCGGCCGGAGCCCACCGTGTCCGCGCTCGTCCAGGCCCTGCGGGCCACTGGAGCCCTCCGTGCGTCCTGAAGATCTCCTCACCACGACCCCGACCGCCGAGCGCCTCGCGGAGGAGGCCGCACGGCTGCCCGAGCCCGCGCCCGAGCAGGTGGAGTCGCTCCGCCGGCTGCTGGACGCCTCGCAGCGGGCTCCGGCCGAGACGGAATGGCCGCCCATCCTCCAGGCGCCCCGCTCGAAGAAGGACAGCCGCTACGCGGAGCCGCCCACCTCGCACCGCCCGGTGGTGGGGCCCATGCTGGTGACGGCCAAGCGCGCCTTCCGGCTCGCCTTCCAGCCCTTCATCAACGAGATGCTGCGCAAGCAGGTGGAGTTCAACGAGGCCATCCTCGACTCGCTGGCGCTCATCTATGAGCACCAGCGCGAGGAGTCGCGGACCCAGACGGCCTGGCGCCGCGAGGTCATGGCCCGGCTGGCCGCACTGGAGCAGTCGGCTCCTGAGCAGACGCCTTCCGAGCAGGTGCCTTCCGAGCGGGCCCCCAAGGGACGGAACCGGCGGTCCTGACACCAGGTCCAAGGACTCCGCTACCGCAGCACGCGGGAGACCAGGGAGCGGACCCGGGCGTGCGTGCCAGGGAAGCGCTCCCGGAGGCGCTGGTTGAGCCGGTCGATGGCCTGATAACGCAGACCCTTGGTGCTCTCGCCGCGGGCCTGGGCCCGGGCCAACCGCTCCTCCAGCGACGCGAGCGGGAGCAGCACCTGGAGGGGCGGAGCGGGAAGCGCCATGGGCTCGGGTCCGAGCGCGCGCCACTCCCACGTCGCGAGCCCCGCGGTGAAGACGGGCTCGAAGAGACTCGCCAGCCGCGCGGGCAGATCCGCCCGAGGAGCCTCCACCGGATCCGCCACCTCCAGCGGCAGCGCGCCCACGCGCGAGCGATCGATGACAAGCCCGTACAACAGGGCCGGGTGCTCCAGCAGATGGGAGAACTCGAAGTGGTCGCCCAACGGGAAGGGCTTCTTCTCCGCGATGAAGCGCCCCCCCGCCGTCTCGCGAACGAGCGTCCACCGGGAACGAGCGAAGGCCCACGCCGCGGAGCCCTCGCGCAGCCGCTGGACGAGTTGCACGTAGTGGGCGGGGTACACGACGCACGAGGCATCGAGGAAGGACAGGTACTGGCCCCGAGCCTCGCGCACGCCCCGGGCCATCCCGCCTTCGGGGACGCGGATGAGCTGGTAGGAGAAGTCTCGGAGCCGTCGGTGGCGTTCCAGCAGCGCGCGGGCGTCCGGTTCCTTCAGGGAGGCTCCCGGAGGCAGCACCACGAGCAGTTCCAGCGGGCGGTACTCCTGACACGCGAGCGAGAAGAGCGTCTCGTCGAGCGAGGCCGCGGGCGTGTCTCCCGCCCAGAGCACGATGCTGAGCAGCCCCGGCTCCCGCGAAGGAGCACGCGAGGCAGCACGCCCAAGGGCCAGCAACACCCCATCCGCCTCGGAGGTGGGGCTGAGCTGCGCCAGGAGCCGCCGGAGGGCACGCGCGGTATCCGGGGCCAGCTCCGCCGTGGAGTCCTGGCAGGGAATGAGCTCCTGGTGCCGCACCTCGAGTCCAAGCTCGGTCAGGCCCCGCAGCACGGCCTCGGCCGATGAGCCCGGCCGGCCCGGAGCCATCCCCAACAACGTCTCCAGCAGGGCAGCCGACGCACCGGCGTTGCGCATCGCCAGGAGGAGCTCGGCACCGGGAGCGGCCTCGGAGGCCTCGCGCACCTGGGGCAACGGCTCCCCCTCCTCCACCGGGAGCACCACGTGGGTGGGAGCGAACGCACGCATCCGCTCCACCCGCTCGCCCGTGGCCGGCACCGCGAGCACCGCACAACCCGCGGCCTCGAGGGCCCGGGCCAGCTCCGGCGCCTCACCCAGGAGAGCCACGCGGTCCCCTGCCCGGACGCGCTCCCGCACGAGCCCGCTCAGCCGGGAGTCCAGCGTCTCCAGAAGAACCGAGTCACGCGCGCCGGTGCTCACCAACGAGGCTCCGCGAACTCGAAGAGGTGCTGGAAGTCGGCCACCCGGGCCAGTGCGCGGGGCGGACGGGACTCCTTGGGAAGCTCGAAGGGCGCACCACCGAGCTCCAGGTATTCCTTCATGCGGGCCCGGGCGAACTCCAGGTCACCGTACTTGGCGCCCAGCAAGGCGGCGCTGCGGCGCACGCGGCGCTCGCGGTCCGGGCTGAGCTCCCGCGTCACCGTGTAGTGATGCACCAACGCCCGAGGCGCCACGCGGACGGAGAAGCCCGCGGCGCGAGCCCGCCAGGACAGGTCCACGTCCTCGCAGTACATGAAGAAGCGCTCGTCGAAGCCGCCGATGGACTCGAACAGCTCGCGCCGCACCAGCAGCACGCACCCGGAGCACCAGGGCGTCTCGTGCGTCTCCGGGTCGTACGGCTTGGGCAGCTCATCGGGGAAGAGCCGGGCCTCCACCAGCCCCGTACGAGGCCGCCGCTCCGCCTCGGTGACGAGCTCGCGCAGACACTCGGGGTGCAGCACGCCGTCCGGGTTGACGCAGACGTAGTGGCGCACCGAGGGGTCCGCGAACGCCTCGGCCATGAGCCGGTTGTGGGCCACGCCAAAACCCAGGTTGGCCCCGGAGAAGCGGTAGTCCGCCCCCGGTGACACCGTGAGCACCACGTCGCGCAGCGCCTCGGTGGGCGAGTTGTCCAGCCAGCGCACCTGGAAGGCCGGTGTCCCCGGCGTCTCCCGGGTCGCGGCCAGCGAGGCGACGAGCCGTTCCAGCTCCTCGCGAGAGTTGCGGTACAGCACGATGCCGAGCCACACGGGACTCGAGCCCGGCGCCGGACCGCCCCGGCTCACGAGACGACCTGTCTCACGGGAGCCGCCTCGGCGACGCCATCCAGCCGCCAGCGGTGCACCAACCTCACCAGCCCCTCGTCCGCGCCGGAGACACGCACCGAGAACGGACACACGCCCTTGCGCTCGTCGTAGACGGACCCACTGGCCGTCCGGGCGGACACATCGAACGTGTAGTCCCCGGACAGCAGCCCGAGCCGCTCGATGCTCAACCGCGCCGTCCCACGCCCGGAGACGACACCGGGCATCCGGGCGTCATCGGCGAAGGTGGTGATGCGGTAGATCATCGTGCCATCCGAGCGCATCAACGCCAGCGAGAAGCCCAGATCCTCCACCGGTTGCGTGGCGTTGTAGCCGATGTGGACCTCCAGGCCCTCCTCCGTGCCGATCTCCTTCACATCCTCGCCGCGGGGATTCGTCAGCCGGAGCAGCTCGAGGCTGACCGGGGAACCGGGACGCTGCGCCGCCGCCTCCAGCGTGGGCAGGGCGCCGCCGTCGGGAGACAGGGCGGGCGCGAGCATGGGCAGGCCACTGGCCTCCGCGAGGTTCACGGCCTGGCGGTAGTGCCGGACGACCTCCGCGGGCGTGCCCACCTCGCGGATGCGCCCACCGTCGATCCACGCGGCCAGGTCGCACCAGCGCTCGAGCGTGCCCAGGTCATGCGTGACGATGACGATCGTCTTCCCGGCGTTCCGGAACTCCGTCATCTTCTGCATGCTCTTGCGGCTGAAGTGCTCGTCGCCCACCGCGAGGATCTCATCGATGATGAGGATCTCCGGGTCCACGTGCGTGGCCACCGCGAAGGCCAGGCGCATGTACATGCCGCTGGAGTACGTGCGCACCGGCTCGTCGATGAAGTCGCCCAGCTCGCTGAAGGCGATGATCTCATCCATGCGCGCCCGGATCTCCGCGCGCGACATGCCGAGGATGACGCCGTTGATGAGGATGTTCTCCCGCCCGGAGAAGTCCGGGTGGAAGCCGGCGCCCAGATCCAACAGCGCGGAGATGCGGCCGTTGAGCTCGATGTGGCCCGACGTCGGCGTGTAGATGCCGGTGATGAGCTTGAGCAGCGTGCTCTTGCCCGAGCCGTTGCGGCCGATGATACCCATCGTCTTGCCGCGGGGCACCGTGAGGTTGATGCCCCGGAGGGCCTCGATGACCGTGGCGTCCTGCTTGTGCCGCTGACCGCGCAGCCAGCGCACCAGCTCGGACTTGAAGGTCGTGTACTCGCCCCGGATGGTTCTCTTCCGAAAGCGCTTCACCACGTCCCGCAGGACGATGGCATCGTTGGAGGGGGCTTGCATCAGATGAACTCCGCGAACTCCTCGCGGCGACGCTCGAAGATTTCGGACGCGACCCAGAGCAGACCGAAGGCAATGGCCATCCACAGCAGCAGGGGCCCCGCATCCGGCAGCCGCTGCTCGTAGAAGATGGCCTGGTAGGAGGTGACCATCACCGCCATGGGGTTGGCCAGCACGGCCAGCGTGCGGAAGCGCTCGGGGATGGTGGTCGCCTGGTAGAAGATGGGGGTGACGAAGAACCAGAGCGTCAGCACGTTGGTGACGATCTGCTGCAGGTCCCGGAAGGTGACGTTGAGCGAGGAGATGAGGTAGGCGAGCGCCAGCGTCACGGCCAACTGGGTCACCACCACCGCGGGGAAGGCCACCACGTGCCAGGAGGGGTAGCGGCCGAAGAACATCCCCAGCACCATCATCAACGGCAGGGACAGCAGGAAGTTGATGAGGTTGGTGGTCACCACCGAGGCGGGCAGCACCTGGGCCGGGAAGCGCACCTTGGTGAGCAGATCCCTCCGGTCACTGATGGCGCTGGCCCCGGTGCCCAGGGAGCTGTTGAACCAGATCCACGGCAGCAGCCCCACGAACACGAAGTACGTGTACGCCTCCATCTTCTGCCGCATGTAGACGGAGAAGAGGAGCGTGTAGACGGCCATCTGCAACATCGGGTTGAGGAACGTCCAGAGGAACCCGAGCACCGAGTTGCGGTAGCGGGCCTTGAGCTCGCGCTGCGTCAGGCTCAGCAGGAGGCCCCGGTACTGGTAGAGCTCTCGGAGGTTGCGGAACATGCGGCGCTATCCATACAGCATGGGAAGGGGTGGAGGGGAACGGCCCCCACGGATTCCCGTTCCGTATGGCTGGCCGCCCTGCTTCCCGGGGGCGAACCGCCCGAGGCGGCGCCCCCTATAGGCAAAGGGCAGGGCCTCGTCAAACCAGAGCTGGAAACAACAAAGGCCTCCTGGCTTCCCAGGAGGCCTTTTCTTGGAGCGGGAAAAGGGATTTGAACCCTCGACCCTCGCCTTGGCAAGGCGATGCTCTACCGCTGAGCTATTCCCGCATCAGAGGAGTGGTGGAGCGGGAAAAGGGATTTGAACCCTCGACCCTCGCCTTGGCAAGGCGATGCTCTACCGCTGAGCTATTCCCGCGTCACTCGCTCCTGATTGCCTCCGGCGTTGCCTCGCGGCGACGTCGAAAGCGAGGGGGGATATACAATCCGGTCCCAGGTGCGTCAAGCCTTCTGTGCGTCCGCTCCGCTCCCCCGTCTGGCCAGCATGGAGAGGAAGGCGCGGAAGTACACGACGGCGCTCCACACCGAGAACGCCCCCGACAAGTAGACCAACAACTGGCCCGCCTTGTTGAAGTCCACGGGCGCCGCGTAGAAGCCCACGTCGATGACGTGCTCGTAGTGCACGCACAGGGAGATGATGCCCACCAGTTGCAGCGAGGTCTTCCACTTGCCCTCCTGCCCGGCGGCGATGACCATGCCCTCGCTCGCCGCGATGGTGCGCAGGCCGCTGACGATGAACTCGCGCGCCAGCAGCACGATGACGACCCAGGCGGAGATGCGCCCCAGCCGCACCATCATCACCAGGGCGGCCATGGCGATGAGCTTGTCGGCCAGCGGATCCATGAACTTGCCCACCACGGTGATGAGGTTCCAACGGCGCGCCAGGTAGCCGTCCACCACGTCGGTGATGGAGGCCACGGCGAACACCGCGGCCGCCAGCAGCGAGGAGAGCGGATCCGCGTCGTAGGTGAGCCAGACGAAGACGGGGATGAGGAAGATGCGGCCCAGCGTCAGGATGTTGGGGAGGTTCCAGAACTCCTGGACGAGCACGCTCGGCTGACGTGCCGCCCGACGCCGCGCCCGCTCCTCCTTCTTCTGCTTCTTCCGCAACGCACGCTCAGCTCGATCCATGGCGGGGCCTTCTACCGGACTGGCAGGGCAATGAGGGCAAATCCTTCACCGCTCAGTTCCACGGCGACACGGGGAGCGTCCTCCTCCCCCGGCAGCGGCACCACCCGGGGCGTCACCTTGCCCTGCCAGCCCACCAGGTGGGACAGGGGGACCGTCACCGGTGTCTCCTCGGCGACGAACACCGAGCGCAGCGTCCCGCCCAGGCTCAGCACCACCCTGCCCTGCCCGCGCAGGTGTACCAGGCTCAGGTCCGGAGCGATCTCCGAGGGCACCTTGCCATTCTCGAAGGCCACCGCCTCCTCGAAGGCGAAGAGGCACTCCTCGCGCACGTAGGCGCCCACGTCCCCCAGGTCCACCGCCAGGAAGGAGCGCGACGCGGGCGGCTCGAGGAAGAGCACGCCCTGGCCGCTGGCGCGCACGAAGCGGCCCGCCCCATCACCGAAGGGCTCGTCCGTGGGCCGGCCCCGGTAGCGCTTCACCTCCGGCTGGAAGTGGATCTGCCCGCTGTAGGCCACCAGCCCCTCCAGCCGCGTGAGCAGCTCGCCCTCCACTCGCGCGGAGAAGCTGCCGTTGCCCACCCGGAAGGGCTGGGTCTGGCTCGCCCCCGCCAGCGCCAGCGCGGGCACCAGCTCCGCCAGCATCGGCACGTCCGCGCCCGGCCGGAAGGCGACCCTCGACGGCAGCTCGGGAACGGCCTCATCCAGGGACTGGGGCAACGGCTCACTCGGCGTCACCGCCTGGGACGTCTCCGCGAAGGCCGCGTCCGACTCCGCCTCGGGGGTGTCCGCCGGGGCCCGCGCTCCGGCCGCGTCCGACTGACTCTCGGAGAGGGCACCGGGCCCCTCGTCCTCGGCGAACCGCAGGTCGTCCGAGTCCTCCGCCTGCGCGGGCTGGGGCGCGGAGGGGGGCGTCTCGTCCAGGCCGAACTGCGTGCCCCACTGCCCTTCCACGGGAGCCACCGGACGCGGAGCGGGCGTAGACGCCCGGGGGATGACGGGCACGGACCTGGAGGGCCGGAGCACCTTCTCTCCCGCGATGGCCTTGGCCATCTTCTCCGCCATGGCCTCGCTGCCCGCCTTGACGAAGTGCTCGCGGGCGCGGCCGTACTCCCCGGCCTGTGCCAGGGCGAGTCCCAGGTAGTTGTGCGCCTTCTGGTGGTCGGGCTGCAGATCCGTCGCGGCCTCGAACTCACGCATCGCGCGCTGCAGGGCGTTCGTCTTCAGGTACACCAGTCCCAGGTTGACGCGCAGCGTGGCGTCCACCGGGTTGTCGCGCACCAGCGCCTCGTAGATCTCCGCCGCCCGGTCGAAGAGGCCCAGCTTGAAGTAGGCCAGCCCGAGCAGGTTGCGGCCCTTCTCGTTGCGGGGTTGGAGCTGGTGGGCCCGCTCGAGCAGTTGGCGCGCCTCGGGCACGCGGCCCTGCGCCAGCAACTCCCCGCCCTGGTAGAGCTGCTTGAGGAACTCCTCGTCAACGGGGCTCTTCTGCCCCCGCCCCGTCACGCGCGTCGTCGCCATCGGAATCCGTCCCGCGGGGCTCGTTCTTCGTGAGCCGTTCGCGCTCTTTATAATGGTAGTAGAGCTGGAGCACCTTGCGAACGTACGCCTGCGTCTCCGCGTATGGCGGCACCTGGCCCCCGTACTTGCGCACGGCTTCCGGGCCCGCGTTGTACGCGGCCACCATCTTCACCATGTCCCCGTTGAAGAGGTTGGCCAGCACGCGCAGGTAGCGCACCCCACCCTCGATGTTGTCCCGGGTGTCGAAGATGTCCTTCACGTACATGTCCGAGGCCGTCGCCGGCATGAGCTGCATCAACCCGCTGGCGCCCTTGGGAGACAGGGCATTGGAGTTGAAGTTGCTCTCCGTGTGCATGATGGCCCGCACCAGCGCGGTGGGGATGCGGTAGCGCTCGGCGGCCTTGACGATGTGCGGCTCGAGCTCCGCCGGGGTACGCGACCTGCCCTTCACCGGGGCGGTGGGCTCGGGAGCATCGGTGAAGGTGCCCTTGAGCTTGCTCGCCTTCTTGGCTCCACCGGGCGGGACGTTCGTGTAGACGATGGTCCCGTCCTTCTCCACGTACCTGTAGATGCCCTCCGCCTGGACACCCAGGGGGGCAAGCAGCAGCGCGGCCAGCAGCAGGAAGGAAATGGGTCGCATATCGGCCCCCCAACCTTAGATCCCCTGTCGAAAGTCCTCAAGAAATCGCCTTGTTTCCGGCACTTACAGCCATTAAGGGTCTGACACATGCCCCATCGGTTCGACTTCCTGGTTTTGGGCGGTGGTGTGGCCGGACTCTCGCTGGCCCTCCAGGCGGCCCGGCACGGCACTGTCGCGGTCCTCACCAAGCGGGACAGGCACGAGGGCAACACGGCCTACGCCCAGGGTGGCATCGCCAGCGTGCTGTCGCCCACGGACACCTTCGAGGAGCACATCCAGGACACCCTGGAGGCCGGTGCCGGCATCAACCACCTGGACGCGGTGGAGGTGACGGTGCGCGAGGGCCCCGAGCGCATCCGGGAGCTGGTGCAGCTGGGGGCGGACTTCAACCGGCGGGCCACGGGCGAGTTCGACCTGACGCGCGAGGGCGGCCACTCGCAGCGGCGCATCATCCACTCGGGCGACATCACGGGGCGCGAGGTGCAGCGGGCCCTGATCGAGGCCTGTGACGAGCAGCCCAACATCACCTTCTTCCAGAACACCTCGGCCATCGATCTGATCCTCGATCGGAAGGCGGGCCCGGGTGCGCCCGGCCGGTGCCTGGGGGTGTACGCGCTCACGGCGGAGGGCCACATCGAGCGCTTCCTGGGGAAGGTGACGGTGCTGGCCACGGGAGGAGCGGGCAAGGTGTACCTGTACACCTCCAACCCGGACGTGGCCACGGGCGACGGCGTGGCCATGGCGTACCGGGCGGGGGCGGCGGTGGCCAACATGGAGTTCTACCAGTTCCACCCCACCTGCCTGTACCACCCGGAGGCCAAGAGCTTCCTCATCAGCGAGGCGCTGCGGGGCGAGGGCGGCAAGCTGCGGCTGCGCAACGGCCAGCAGTTCATGGACCGCTACCACCGGATGGGCGAGCTGGCCCCGCGCGACGTGGTGGCGCGCGCCATCGACGCGGAGCTCAAGCGCACCGGTGACGACAGCGTCTTCCTGGACATGACGCACCTGGGGCGCGCCTTCATCATGGAGCGCTTCCCCAACATCTACACCACGTGCAAGGCCTTCAACATCGACATGGCCGTGCAGCCCATCCCCGTGGTGCCCGCGGCCCACTACATGTGCGGCGGCGTGGTGACGGACCTGTACGGCCGCACCAACGTGCCGGGCCTCTACGCCATCGGCGAGGTGGCCCACACCGGCCTGCACGGCGCCAACCGGCTCGCCTCCAACTCGCTGCTGGAGGGGCTCGTCTTCGGCCACCGTGCCGCCGCCATCTGCGCCGAGGAGCTCCGCGCCCTCTCCCCGCTCGAGGAGGATCCTCCCGAGTGGGACGAGGGCAGCGCGGTGGCCTCGGACGAGAGCGTGGTGGTCACCCACAACTGGGATGAGATCCGCCGGCTCATGTGGAACTACGTGGGCATCGTCCGCACGGACAAGCGGCTGATGCGGGCGCGGCGCCGGCTGGAGCTGCTGCGCGAGGAGATCCGCGACTACTACTGGCGCTTCAAGGTGACGCGCGACGTGATCGAGCTGCGCAACATCTGCGAGGTGGCCAGCCTCATCGTGGACTGCGCCAGCCGC
Source organism: Archangium sp. (assembly GCF_036277355.1). GTDB lineage: Bacteria > Myxococcota > Myxococcia > Myxococcales > Myxococcaceae > Archangium. The sequence continues at coordinate 120,627 of NZ_DASUNC010000063.1, read as the reverse complement.
CGCAAGGAGAGCCGCGGCCTGCACTTCACGCTGGACTACCCCAACACGGACGACCACCACTGGAAGCACGACACCGTCGTCCGCCGCGAGCTGTGAGCCCCTGGAGGAGCTTGCCGAAATGGAACCGAAGTCGGTCTGTGTCTTCTGTGGCTCGCGGATGGGAGCCCGGCCGGAGTACCTCGAGGGGGCCCGGGCCCTGGGCACGGAGATCGCCCGGCGGGGGCTCACCCTCGTCTACGGCGGCACCAGCGTGGGGCTGATGGGCGCGATGGCGGACGCGGCCCTCGCGCGGGGCGGCAAGGTGATCGGCGTGCTGCCCCAGTTCTTCCTGAGCGAGCGGGAGCGCGCCCACAAGGGGCTCACCGAGCTGCACCTGGTGGACTCCATGCACACGCGCAAGGCGATGATGGCCCGGCTCTCGGACGCCTTCATCGCCATGCCCGGCGGCGTGGGCACCTTCGAGGAGCTCTTCGAGATCACCACCTGGGCCCAGCTCGGCCTCCACCACAAGCCCATCGGCCTGCTCAACGTGGCGGACTTCTACGGGCCACTGCTGGTGATGATGCGGCGCGCGGTGGACGAGGGCTTCATCCCCGAGGCGCGCGCCCAGCCCTTCGCCTGCGACACCTCGCCGGCCGCGCTGTTGGATCAGCTCCAGCGGGCCGGGCAGCCGCTCGCGCCGGACACGCCGGTGCTGCGGCCCGAGCAGACGTGAGACGCCGGGGGCACGTCAGCGCGCGTGCACCCGCATCTCCACCTTGCCGAGCGAGGAGGCCATGCGCAGCACCACGTGCCCCATGCCCTCGGTGATGACGGGCCTGCCATCCGGGTAGGTGGCGGGGAAGCGCACGCGGTAGCCCACCCAGAAGGTGCCCATGTACGGGTAGAAGGAGCGCATCTCCAGGTCCGAGCGCCCCACCCGCTCCACGCTCACGGGCTTCAGCTCGCCCCCGGGCGTCACCATCACCAGGTTCCAGATGGACGAGGGCCGGTCGAAGTCCTCGTAGCGGTAGTTGAAGACGTGGACGCCGAGGAAGAACTCGTGCGTCTTCGCCGCCTCGGCGATCTCCTGGGTGAGGATCTCCTGCACGCGCTCCTGCGTCAGGGCCTTGAAGGCGGCCTCGCGGCGCACGCGGGCCTCACGGAAGGGCTGCGTCTGCAGCGTGGCCGCGGCGAACATCACCGTGTCGAAGCCGCTGTAGAGCTCGGCGCGATCCGTGTACTTCTCCAGCACCTCCTGGTAGCCGAACTCCTGGCGCTCGTCCTTGAAACCAGGCGGCGGATCTCCCAGCGTGGGAGGCGTCGAGACACAGCCCGCGAGCGCCATCATCAGCGCCCCGAGCCGCAACTGCATCTTCATGGAATGAAGTCCTTGCGGGTGTACAGGGTGAAGAGCCGGTGTCCGGCGGCCTCGACCGCCTCGCGTCCGCCCTCCAGTCTATCCACCAACGCGAACGCCCCAAGCACCCGCAGTCCTTCCTGCTGAGCCCGCTCGATTGCCTTGAGCGTGGAGGCGCCCGTGGTCACCACGTCCTCCAGGATGGCCACCGGCGACCCGGGAGCGAGCGCCTTCATGCCCTCGATCCACTGGCCGGTGCCATGGCCCTTGGGCTCCTTGCGGACGATGAAGGCATGCAGGGGCGTGCCCGACAGGTAGCTCATCAGACTGACGGCCGACGCGAGCGGATCCGCGCCCAGCGTCAGCCCGCCCACCGCCACCGCCTCGGAGGCCTCGCGCTGCACGGCCTGCAACAGCAGCCGGCCGATGAGGAAGTGCCCCTCGGCCAGCAGCGCCGTGCGCTTGCAGTCGATGTAGAAGTCCGACTCCTTGCCGGACGACAGCACCACCTTGCGCCGCTCGAAGGAGCGCTCGGTGAGCACCTCCAACAAGCGGGCCCTGTCCCGCGCGAGCGCGTCCACGGTCACAAACGCTCCAGCCAGGCCACGAGGTCCGAGGAGTAGCGCAGCTGGGTGAGCAGCTCCTGCTTCCGCGTCTCATCCAGGTCGGCGAACACGTCCGCCAGCAGCGCCAGGTCCTGGTTGATGTCCACCAGCCGCTGGGTGGCCTCGGCGGCCAGCTCGTCCGCGTCGACCTCTTCCTCCACCGTCTCGGAGGCCAGCGACTCGTCGGGGGACACCAGCGCCTTGTCCAGCATGTCCCGGGCGATGGGCGTCAGCCGCCCCTCGGACTCGAGCCGCGCCTTCAGCTCCTCCAACTCGTCCGCATCCACCGGCGAGGCATGGATGGCCGAGGCCAGCGCCATCAGCAGCGCGTCCTCGTCCGACAGGTCCGTGTGCAGGCGGGCCAGCACCCGATCCCTCTTGAGGAACCTCAGCGCCGCCACCCGGCGGAAGCCGGAGATGATCTGGAAGCGGTCCGGCGGCTTGAAGCGCACGTCCACCGGGAAGAGCTGTCCCAGCCTCGCCAGGTCCGTGGCGAGCGCGGACAGTTCTCCCGGCGGGCGGATCTGGAAGGTGGTGTCCTCGTCGATCCGCTCCAACGGAATGTGCGCGGGAGCCACATGCCCCCGGCGGCGCGGCGCCACGGCTTCCATCCCCTCGGGAGGAACCGCGGCCTGCGCGCTCTCCGGCTGCGAATGCTGCTCGGTGCCCTGTGCCCCACCCTCCTGCTGCTCGGTGGAAGCCGCCTGGGCGGTCTCGGACGCGGAGGCCTCCGCCGTCCCCTCCTGCTCGGAGGAAACGGAGGACTCCCCGGTCGACGACTCCTCGGCCGGGGTGCTCGGCTTCGCGTCCACCTCGTCGATTCTGTTCTCGGCGTTCATGGCGTTCATCGGCACCCTTGGATCGGCCCGTCGTAGCGCCGGGACGGCGGTGCGGTGGCGCACGAGCGCCACCACAACGCTTTAACGACCCTTCTTCTTCACCACGACCTTCTTGCGGGCGGCCTCGGCCACGGTCGGCGGGACCGGCGCGGCGGCCGGCGGCCGAGGAGGCTCGGGGCGGGTGGGCTCGGCGGCCCTGGCCGCGGGCGGCGCAGGGGGTGCCGGGCGGGCCGCCGCCGGAGCGGGCGGAGGCGCCGGGCGGGCCGGAGCCGCGGCCGCCGGACGGGCCGGAGCGGCAGCGGCGGGCGGCGTGGGCCGCGCACCCGGCAGGGCCGGACGGGCCGGAGCCGCACCCGGACGCACCGCGGGACGCACGGTGGCGCCCGTCGGACGCGGCAGCGCCGAGCGATCGGACGGCATGCGTCCCGGCTCCACCTCGCCCATGTCCACGCGGCCGCGGAAGCTCGCACCATCCACGATGATCACGCGGGGGGCGTGGATGTCGCCCACCATGCGGCCCTCGCGGGTGAGCTCCACGCTCTCGGTGGCGTTGATGTTGCCCACCACCACGCCGCTCACGATGGCGTTCTTCACCGCCACGTTCGCCTTCACCACGCCCGTGGGCTCCACGATGAGGGTGCGGCTCAGCGTGAGCTCGCCCTCCACGCGGCCGCGCACGGTCAGGTCCTCGTCACCCGTCAGCTTGCCGCTGATGAGGATGGACTGACCGACCACGGTGTTGTTGACGGCCCCTGGGGCCAGTTCCTTCGCAGTGGCCAAGGATCAGCGCTCCTTCGGAATGTCCATGTCGACGTTGCCCTTGAAGGAGGCACCATCGGCGATGAGGATGCGCGGGGCCTTGATGTCGCCCACCACGCGGCAATCCGTCTTGAGCTCCACCTTGTCCGAGGCGGCGATGTTGCCCGTCACCCGGCCGGCGATCTCCACGTTCTGCGTCTCGATGTCGGCCTCGACCACGCCGCTCCCCTCGACGAAGAGACTCTCCTTCAAGGAGATCTTCCCCTTCACGGTGCCCTGGATGACCAGGTCCTCGTCGCCGGAGATCTCACCATCGATGACAATGCTCGAACCAATGACCGTATTCGCCATGAGTGTTGTCCACCCCTCCCGGAGGGTGCTGCGGGCCCTGGGGCCCGTTTAGATGTCGTCCGGCAGCTTCACGTCCATCTCGATGGAGCCGTTGAACACCGCTCCATCCTCGATGACCACGCGCGGGGCCTTGATGTCCCCCGCCACCTTCGCCGAGGCGTTGATGGCCACCCGGCCCGAGGCGTCGATGTTGCCACTCGCCTCGCCGTTGATGGTCAGCTCCTCCGCGCGGATGTCCGCCTGGACCTTGCCCGTGCCCTCGATGGTCAGGTGGTTCTTCAGGGCGATCTGCCCCTCCACCCGTCCCTCGATGATGAGGTCCCCACCACCCGTCAGATTGCCCCGGATGATGATGCCCTTGCCGATGATGCCCGTCTGCTCGCCCTGTGCCATGCGGTGACCCTCGGAAGCGCCCTCGCGATAACGAAGTTTGCTCTGTAAGGAATTGGAACCTACGTCAGAGATGCGCGGAGATCCAGTTGGAGATATCGCCCTGGACCTCCTCTTTGCCGAGCTCGTTGAGCGGCTCGTGGCGCATCCCCGGATACACCTTGTACACCTTGTCCTTCGAGCCCACGGCCTCGAAGAAGGCGCGTCCGGTCTCCACGCTCGCCACGCCGTCGTCCGCTCCGCTGAGCAGGAAGAGCGGCACCTTCACCTCCGGAGCGAGCGTCATCACCCGGGCCTGGGCCTCGGTGGACTGGATGAACCAGCGGGGGGTCACGATGTGATTGTAGAGGGGGTCCTGACGTACCGCCTCCTGCACCGCCTCGTCCCGGCTCAGGTCCTTGGGCGTGAGCTCCGTCTTGATGGGCATCCACGGCAGGACCCTGCCCACCGCCTTGGCGGCCACGAGCTTCATCGCGGGCGGCGTGATGGCGAGCTTGAAATAAGGTGCTGACAGCACCATGCCGCTCACGCCCTGGAGGCCGCCGCGCCCCAGCAGGTGCACCGCCATCAGGCCGCCGTGGCTGTGCGCGAGCACGAAGATCTTGCGCCCACCGGCCGCGCTCCGCACCCGGTCCCAGAAGGCCGCGAGGTCGTCCAGGTAGTCCGGCCAGCTGGCGCAGAAGCCGCGGCGTCCGTCGGCGCGGCCATGGCCCCGGTAGTCGAAACCGTGCACGGCGAAGCCCTGGGCCGTGAGGGCGTCGAACGTCGTGCGGTAACGGCCGATGTGGTCGCCGTAGCCGTGCACCACCGCCACGTGCGCGCGGGGTTCGTCCGGCTGCTCGGACATCCAGTACAGCCGCAGCCCGTCCTTCCCGGTGAAGAAACCCTCGTCGAAGCGCGCCATAGGATGCGGGGACATTAGCGATCCGCGGCACCCGTGGATAGCAACTTCAGCTTGCGCTCGAGGAGCACCCGTTGATCCGCCGGGTCGGCCGCCTCCGGATTGAGGGCCAGCACCTCCAGCGCGCGCCGCCAGGCCCCCGCCGCATCACCGGGCCGTGACACGCGGTGGTAGACATCCCCCAGGTGCTCCAGGATGACGGGCTCCTCGGGCTCCAGCTCCACCGCCCGCTCCAGCGACTGCAACGCGCGGGGGTAGTCGCCCCGCTGGTAGTGGATCCACCCCAGCGAGTCGAGGAAGGAGCCGGTGTCCGGGCGCAGCTGCAACGCGCGCCGCACCAGCCGCTCCGCCTCGGCGAAGTCCCGGCCGCGCTGGGCCAGCACGTAGCCGATGAAGTTCATGGCCGCGGCGTGCTCCGGGTCCACCTCGAGCACGCCGCGCATGCTGGTGATGGCCCCCTCCTCGTCCCCCTGTGCGAGCAGCACGTTGGCGAGCACGTAGCGCAGGGCCGGCTCACGAGGCTCCCGTGAGATGGCCTCCCGCAGCAGGCGCACGGCCTCGGCCGGGCGCTTCTGACGCTGCAGGGTGGAGGCGAGCGCCTCGTACAACTCCGGGGACGACTTGCGCGCGAGGGCCTCCTTCAGCGTGGCCACGGCGCGCTCGGGCTCCCCGGCGCGCTCCTGGGCCCGGGCCTGATGCACCCACAGCTCCGTGTCGTCGGGGTGCTCGGCGAGGGCCTCGCGCAACAGGGCGAGCGCGGGCTCATGCTGTCCCGCCTGCGAGAGACAGACAGCGCGGCGGGCGCGCGCCTCGGGGAAGAGCTCGGAGGTGAGGGGCACCTCGGCATAGGCGGTGGCGGCCGCGTCGAAGTGGCGCAGCCGCTCGTGCACCAGGCCCGCGTAATAGGAGATACGGGGCGAGGCGACCCTCCCCTTCCGCGCGGCGTCCAGCACCTCCACGGTGGAGGAGGGATCCCTCGCGGAGAGGAAGGCCAGCGCCACCCGCACGGTGAGCTCCGGGTCCGAGGAGATCGACAGCAGCCGATCGAAGTACGCCCGCGCCCGCACCGGCGAGCCGAGCCGCAGCGCGAGCCGGCCGGCGCTCATCAGCACCGCCTGGTTGTCGGGATCCCGCTCCAGGGTGCGGGCCAGGGCCTCCTCGGCATCGGAGAGCTGCCCGGCCTTCTCGCGAATCTGCGCGAGCACGGTGAGCGACTCCACGTCACCGGGATCCCTCTCGATGGCCCGCGCCAGCAGGTGCCCGGCCCGCGTGGAGTCTCCCCGTTCGGCCAGCGCCAGACCGAGGCGACGGTAACCGGAGGCCTCGCCGGGAAGCGCCGCCGCCAGCTCCTCCACCACCTTCACGGCCTGCTCGTTCGCGCGGCCATCCAGGTGGAGCTGCGCGAGGACGAGGTAGGCCTCCGGCTCGCGGGGCTTGAGCTGGATGGCGCGGCGCAGGTGCATCCGGGCGCGCGCGGGCTTGCCGGCCTCCATCAGCACGCGCCCCAGCATCAGCCGGCCGGCGTAGTGCGTGGGGTACGACTTCACCACGCGCCGCAGCTCGCGCTCGGCCTTCGTCAGGTCGCCCAGGCGCGCGTACTCCTCGCCCAGCTGCGTGAGCAGGTGCGGGTTGTTCTCGTCGGTGGCCAGCGCCAGCCGCAGCGCGTACACCGCCTCCCGGTGCTGGCCCTGGAGGCTCAGCAGCTTCGCCCGGAGGTAGTTCGCGTAGCTGGCGGGCGACGCGATGCCCTCGTCATTGGACCCCGCGGAGATGGCCTCGCGCATGGCCTGCGTGTCCACCTTGGGCCGGCGCGCGGGCGCGGCCATCACCCCCAGCCCCACGAGGGCCAGGAGCGGTACGGCTCGGGTGAGGAGTCGACTCGGGCGCACGCCCCGAGTCTAACGCGGGCCTAGAGCTTCGGCACGGGGGGTGGTGCGCCCAGCCGCTCCAGGATGCGCTCCACCGGCTCGCTGTCGTGGCTCACATCCGCCACCGCCGAGCGGTACTCCATCCCTGTGTGCTTCTCGACATCCGGCAGCAACCGGCCGATGACGTTGCGTCCCGCTTCAACATTGCACTCGGGCAGGACGACGGCGAGCACCCCCTCGCCCATGTGGCCGAGGATGTCCTGGGTGCGCAGGCGTGCGCGCATCACGTCGGGAATCCCGCGCAGGGCGTCGTCGAGCACGGGGCGGTCCGGGCGGAGCACCGCGAGGCTCACCGGCCGGCTGTAGCGCCGCCCGCGGCTCACCTCGTGGTCCAGGCGCAGCATGAGGCCGCGCCGGTCATAGACGCCCGTGAGGGGATCGTTCCCGCTGCGGCGCATGAGCGTGGAGGTGCGCTCCAGCTCGTTCTCGGCCTTGCGCAGCTTGAGGGCGCGCTCGGTGCGGCCCAGCAGCTCCATGGCGTTGAAGGGCTTGCTCATGTAGTCCACCGCGCCGAGGTTGAGCGCGCGGACCTTGTCGGCCACGCCCTGGTGGGCGGACAGCAGGATGACGGGGATGCTGGCGGTGTCCGAGGAGGACTTGAGCGCCACCGCGGCGTCCAGGCCGTCCAGCTTGGGCAGGAAGACGTCCATCACCACCAGGTCCGGCTTGGCCGAGCGCGCCCGCGCCAGGCCCTCGGCGCCGTCGCGCGCCACGTCCACGCGGTAGCGCGAGCGCAGCACCTCCACCAGCACCGCGGCGATCTCCGGCTCGTCCTCCACCACCAGCACGCGCGGCTGCTCGGCCGTCTCCTTGGCCGGCAGGTTCTGCACCGCGCGGGAGACCTCCTGCGCCAGCGGCAGGGTGAAGATGAACGCGGCGCCTCCCTCGGCCGGGGCCTCGGCCCAGATCTCCCCGCCGTGGAGCTCCACGAACTCCTTGCAGATGGCGAGCCCCAGGCCCGTGCCACCGCCGCCCTTGGCCCCGCTGCGGTAGCGGTCGAAGACGAGCGGCAGCTCCTCGGCCGGAATGCCCTTGCCGTCGTCCTGCACCACGATGCGCGCCACGTCACCGTCCGGGCGCGCCAGCCGCGAGGCCTTCACCACCACCTCGCCCGCGTCCTGCGCGTGGTGGATGGCGTTGGTGATGAGGTTCTGCAACACCTCGTGCAGCTTCAGCTCATCGCCGATGAGCATCATGATCTCGCTGGTCTCGGCCCGCAGGGCCACGCCCCGCTCGGCGGCGAGGATCTCCAGCTCGGTGACGCTCTCCTTGCAGAGCGTGGACATGTCCAGCACGCGCGGCTCGATGGACAGGCGCGCCACGTCGCCCTTGCCCCGCTCCAGCAGCGACTCCACGAGGCCGAGGATCTTCCGGCCCTGGCGGATCATCGCCTCGGCGGACTGCTTCTGCTGCGGATCCAACCCGCCTTCCAGCAGCAGCCGGCCATGGCCCAGCAGCACCTGCAGCGGCGCGCGCAGGTCATGGCTGCACACGGCGATGATCTCGTCCTTGAGCCGGTTGAGATCCTTGAGGCGGCGGTTGGCCTCGGTCAGCTCGCGGTAGCGCTCCACGTAGGCCAGCTCGAGCTCGTCGCGCTTCCTCTTGAGCGCGGTGTGCAGACGGGCGTTGCGGATGCAGTTGGCCAGCGCCGCCGCCACCGCCTGGGCGAACTCCTGCTCGTCCCGGCCGAAGCCCTCGGAGCCCCGGGAGATGCGCAGGAAGAGCGCGCCGAGCAGCTCGTCCGAGCACACCAGCGGCTGCACGAGGATGGAGCGCACCCCGAGCGACGTCATGGTGGGGCGCACCTCGGCCATCAGCGGATCCCGCTGGGCCTCCTCCACCAGCACCGGCTGGCGCGTCTCCAGCGCGCGGCGCAGCTCGGGGTAGCGCTGCAGGTCCACGTCCAGCGACAGGCCCGGATCCTCCAACGTGGCCACCACGCTGGCGGTGCGCGAGTTGACGTCCTCCACCAGCACCACCGAGCACCGGTCGGCGTTGATGACGGCGCCCACCTTCTCCACCGCGAGGCGGAGGATCTGCTCCAGCTCCAGCGAGCTGGTGGCGGCCTGGGTGATCTCCAGCAGCCGCTCCATGCGGTTGCGCGTGCGCTCCATCACCCGCCGCTCGCGCAGCGCCGAGTCCAACCGGGAGCTGAGCTCCTCGAGGCTGCGGACCCACTCGTCCACGGGCAGCTTGCGCAGCACCTCCGAGCGTGAGCGCGTCAGGTCCGCCAGCACGCGCAGCTCGCGCAGCCGGGACTCCTGACGCACGGCGCTGAGCGCCTCGGTGGCCTTCTTGCCGGTGGCGGACATGAGCACGGCGTCCGGCCGCAACGACTCGGCCAGGCTCGACAGCTCCTGCATGTCCTCGGTGATGGCCCACTGGTAGCCACTGTCGGACAGGTGGGCGAGCAGCTCCTCGCTGCCCGCCTTCGTGCCGATCACCAGGACGCGGCCACGTGACCCCACGAGTTCAGCTCTCACGAGCGCCCCCGGGGTGCCTGGCCCTGCATGTCTGTGTGGAGAGACCGGAAAAATTTCAAGAAAGCGTCAACCTTCATGCGCGGGTCCGAATCATGCCGCTGAAGCTGCCCGGGGGCCAGCGTGTCGGACTCGGCGGGTCCCGGCAAGAATTGTGAGGCGGGTACCCCCGCGTATACTCGGCCGCCGTGCGACTTCCGCGACTTCCGCTGTCCCCTTCCCCCCTGCGCTCCCTCCTGCTGACGGCCCTCCTCGGGGCTGGCGCGGCTCGGGCACAGGGGACCTCCGCGCCCCCTTCTCAGCCCCCGGCTCCCGTTCCTTCGGCCCAGCAAGGCCTCGCTTCCTCGTCCGCTCGGGAAACGACCCCAACGGTCGGGTACTCAACACATCCAGGGTCCGCCGCCCCCTCCCCGGGGTTGGATCAGCCCTACGAGGCGCACAGCCCCTCCACGCTGGGCAACTCCTGGAGGGATGCGCGCAACCTGCGCCATGGCTCCACCGCCACCGGCGGCGTGGGCCTGCTGCGACTGGCCGGAGCGGACCTCGGGCGCAAGGGCGTGCTGCGCTTCTCGGCCACCGGCGAGTTCTTCTCCACCCCGGACTTCCCCGTCCAGGGCGCGGCCAACACGCGCACCGGCGGCACCTTCGCCGTCGGCTACGTGCCGCTCGACTTCCTCGATCTGTCGCTGTCCTACACGGCCTCGACCAACACCAACACGCGCTCCTCGCCCAACCTCATCCAGGCGCTCGGCGACGTGACGCTGGGCGCGCGCGCCACGAAGCAGTGGCTCCCCGGACTGTGGGCGGGCGCGGACGTGCGCGTGATGACCTTCTCCGGCGTGGGCAGCAATCAGATCGCCTTCGGCGTCTCGCCCCGCGTGGTGGCCACCTATGACGCGCGCTCGCTCAGCGCGATGCTTCCCCTGCGCATCCACGCCAACCTGGGCCTCCTCCTGGACGGCACGGGCTCGCTGGTGGACGCCGGACGGCTCAACGCCGCCGAGGAGTATGCGCTGGGCATCAACCGCTACTCCCGACTCGGCGTGGGGTTCGGCCTGGAGGCGCCGCTGCCCGTCGTCACACCCTTCCTTGAGTACGGACTGACCTCGCCGCTCGGCGTGCCGGACGGACAGCTCGTCGCGCCGGATGGGAGCCTCGTGCCCGTGGGCAGCGTGGCGCCGCAGACGCTCGGGCTGGGCCTCAAGCTGACGGCGGTGCAGAACCTCACCTTCACCGCCGCGGCCGAGCTCGGCCTCACGCGCCAGGTGGGCCGGGGCGTCCAGCCCGTGCCGCCCTTCAACCTGGTGCTCGGCGCCTCCTTCAACGTGGATCCGGCGCTGCAGGGCGGTGGAACGCGCGTGATTGAACGCGTGGTGGTGCGCGAGGCCGTGCCGGCGAATCAGACCCCCACCCCGGTCCGGACCGAGACGCCCCAGGTGGCGCAGGTAGCGCAGGCGACGACCGCCCAGGTGTCCGGCGTGGTGGTGGACGCGAAGACGCGCCAGCCGCTGTCCGGCGTGCTCGTGGCCATGGTGGACTCGACACTGCCGCCGGTGGCCTCGGCTCCGGGCGATGGCCGCTTCCTCACCTACGCGCTGCCGAGCGGCCCGGTGAAGCTCTCCGTGCGCAAGGACGGCTACCTGCCACTGGAGAAGGAGCTGGTGCTCGAGGCGGGCAGGACGGCCAGCGTGGAGCTGGAGCTCGTGGCGGAGGTGAAGCCGGCGGCGCTGGCCCTGGCCGTCACCTCCAAGCGCAAGCCCGTGCCGGCCACGCTGACCTTCTTCGGTGGTCCCACGCCGCGGCAGGTGAAGTACTCGCAGGCCGATGCGGCATCCCACCAGCTCCAGCTGCCGGCCGGCCGCTACGTGGTGGAGGTCACCGCTCCCGGCTTCCTGGCCCAGACGCGCGCGGTGGAGGCCGCCGATGGCGCCGCGCTGGAGCTCTCGTTCGACCTGGAGCCCGAGCCGAAGCAGTGGCAGGTGAAGCGCGAGAACGACAAGCTGGAGCTGCTCCAGCAGGTGCGCTTCGCGGATGGCAAGGCCGTGCTGCTGCCGGACAGCTACCCGCTGCTCGCGCAGGTGGTGGACCTGATGGTGCGCACGGGCGTCCAGCGCATCCGCATCGAGGGCCACACCGACAACCAGGGAGACAAGACGGCCAACCTGAACCTGTCCAAGGAGCGGGCGCGCGCGGTGGCGGACCACCTCATCAAGGCGGGGTTGGATCCGTCGCGCATCGAGTCCGAGGGCTTCGGCGACAGCCGGCCCGTGGCGCCCAACATGACGCCCAGGGGCCGCGAGCTGAACCGGCGCGTGGACTTCGTCATCCTGGACCGCTGATGTCCGGAGGGTGGCGCCCGGGCTAGACTCGGCGCCACCATGCCTACCCCCCTCCTTCGCCAGGCCTTCGTCCGCCCGGCCCTGCTGCTGCCGTTCCTCGCGCTCGCCTGCAACCCTCCCCCGCCGCCCACCACGCCGGAGCCTCCCCAGGTCAGCGTCGTCGTGGACCAGCCGAACACCGTGGGAAAGAGCCTCAAGCTCTTCATCACCACGACCGGCTGTGACGAGGTGCAACGGCTGGAGCTGCTCGACAACAACGAGCCGCTCAAGCAGGTGACCTACGGCGCCACGCCCACCCCGGTGGAGCTGGCGACGAGTGACCTGCGCTACACGCGAGGGCTCGCCGCGAACCTGTCCCTCACCGCGCGCGTCACCTGCGCCGACGGACGCACCAACGTCTCCCAGGCCCAGCCGGCCACGTACTTCCCGGTGGAGGAGGTGGTGGAGCCGATCAACTCCACCACGCCCGCGGTGCCGGATTACTTCGTCGTCGATGGCAGCGGCGCCAACGCGAGCTTCATCGGCTGCGCGAAGGAGGGCTCGCGCTCGTTCCTCTACAAGGTCCCGAAGAGCAACCCGGCGAACCGGCAGTCCATCGAGATGGACTTCCCGTGCGATGCGACCACGATCATCACCGACCGCAAGCCCGCGGGCACCGGCTGGCGCTGGCTGTGGACGAGGGGCCAGGGTGCCTTCGCCATCGACTCGAGCTTCAAGATCACCGCCACCATCACCCTGGCGGTGAAGAACCTGACGGTGGCTCCGGACGGCAAGGCCTTCGTCTACGACAACGTGAGCCTCCAGCTCCGCAACCCCGAGATCACGGCGACGAAGCCGCAGATTCAATGGTCCCTGGCGATCGGAGATCCGGAGGGCCTCATCACCAGCCTGATCCTCGCCGATCCCTACGTGCGGCCCGATGGACGGGTCGTGATTCCCTTCTACGACGATGGCATCGACCTGACCTACATCCGGGTGGGAACCGTGCGGTACAGCGACGGGCAGGATCTCAAGATGTACGACGTCGATACGATCACGCCCATCCAGCAGCCGCCGGTGGCGTTCGATCCCACGGGGAAGGTGCTGTACCTGGCCTCCCAGGGAGCGGCCTCGGCGAACGTGCGGGCCTGCGACTTCGAGGGGGGCCTGTGCAGGCCGTCCACCGGCAAGCGGCTGTGGATCAGCGCGGAGCTGCCCGGGTACATGGCCGCGCTGGTGCCGTACAACAACGGCACGCGCCTGGCGGCGATCGGCTCGAACCGCTTCTGGTTCCTGGAAGCCCGGGACGGCCAGAGCAACGAGGGGCAGGCCGTGAACAAGGATCAACTGCCGCTCACGGCGAATGGCTCGCTGGTGGCGCGCTTCGCGCAGCCCGGTGCGGGCAGCACCTTCTACATGTTCACCAGCGCGGCCGCGACGGACGACAAGCCCGACCCGTATCCGGTGGAGATCATCGCCACGGACGAGGCCGAGAAGGGCGAGCTGTTCCGCTACCGGGTGCCGGGCGGCAGCCTCTACGGCGCCCTGGATGACTCGGAGGCGCTCTGGCTGCGCGTGGGCAGCAGGCTGGTGAAGCCGTTCACGCCGGCGCAATACCGCGCCATGCGCTGAGCGGCCCGGAGTACCCTCCCCCGTCCTCTTCGTTGGAGCCTCCATGTCCGAGCTTCGAGAGATCGCGCGTGGCCTGAAGGAACGACGGGCCACCCTGGGGGAGGTCATCCCCGTGCTTCGCACCGCCGAGAACCTGGCCGCTAGCGATACCGTCCTGCTCGCGGTACCGGGCTTCCAGCGCCTCCATGCCGAGCGCTGGGACCCTCCGCTTCCGGAGCCGGAGGCGCTCGCGGCGCTGCCGGTGGGCTCGTTCGGGCACGCCTATGCGCGGTACATGGAGCACTACCGGCTGTCCCCCGACTTCTTTCCCATCCCGACGCGGCTCGGCGCGGACGTGACGCCCACGCAGTACGCCGTCCACCGGCTCAACAAGAGCCACGACTTCCTCCACGTGCTGGGCGCGTACGAGACGTCGGACGAGGACGAGGTCGCCGTTCAATCGTTCGTGTTCGGCATGGCCCCGGTGGCGCTCGCCAGCTTCCTGGCGGAGGCGGCGGTGCACCCGGACATCCGGCAAGCCCGGTACAAGCACCTGCGCGACATCTACTCGGGACACATCCAGGCGGAGGATTTCGAACGGGGGGCCGCCGCCTCGGCCCTCCTGGGCGAGCGCGTCGAGACGCTGTGGGAGGAGCCGCTGGAGCAGTTGCGGCAGCGGCTCGGTATCGCCGCGCGAGCCCCCGAACACCTGGGTCGTGGCGGAGAGAATTCCTGCGGTGGCTTCACGGCCATTCCGTTCTTCACCGCAACGCGAGCCACCTGAGGGACACCATCCGGCCTACACTGGGCGCATGAGCGTTCGGAACATGATCGTCATCGGCGGGACCGGTGAGATCGGCAAGGCGGTCATCAGCAAACTGAGGGCCGAGGGCGTGCGCGCCGTGTGCGCCTCGAATGACGTGAAGCAGGAGTCGGCGGACGAGATGCGGGTCGACATCACGGACGAGGCCTCCGTGGCGTCGCTGTTCGAGCGGGCGGAAAAGGAAGTGGGACCCATCTCCGTGCTGATCAACTGCGCGGGAGTGGGGGTCTTCACGTCCATCGCGGACACCTCGGTCCAGGATTGGCGCAGGACGCTCGAGGTGAACCTGACGGGAGCCTTCATCTGTTCGCGTGAGGCGTTCAACCGGATGAAGACCCGGGGCGGCGGGAGGCTCATCCACATCGGCTCCATCAGCGATCACCTCACCCTGGCCATGAACGGCTCGTATGCCGCGTCCAAACATGGGGTCCGGGCCCTGACGGGCGTGCTGAACGAAGAGGGAAAGCCCTACTCCATCCGGGCCACGCTCATCTCCCTGGGCGCCGTCTACACGTCCTTCTGGAAGACGCGCCCGGAGTACAGCCCGGCCGACATGCTGTCCGTGGAGGACGTGGCGCAGAGCATCTGGGAGATCGCCCGCAAGCCCTTGAACGTCCGGGTGGATGAGCTCCGGCTCCTTCCTCCGAAGGGGGTGCTCTGATGGGAGCGCGACTGGATGCGAAGCTGGCGCTCGTCACCGGAGCCAGCCGCGGTATCGGCGCGGCGATCGCGGAAGTGCTCGCGGAGAATGGTTTCCAGGTGGCCCTGCTGGCCCGTGACGCCCAGGCCCTGTCCGGGCTCGAGCAGAAGCTGACCGCCACCGGGGCCCGGGCGCGGTCCTTCCTCTGCGATGTCGCGGATGAGGCCGCGGTGGACGCCACGCTCGCCCGTATCGAGACGGAGCTGGGCGTCCCCGGCGTCATCGTGAACAACGCGGGATATGGCGGCCCCTTCCATCGCGCGGACGAGGTTCCCACGGAGGAGTGGAAGACCCTGTTCGGCGTGAACGTGGATGGCGTCTACTACCTCTGCCGGTGGGCGCTCCCGCGCATGAAGGCCGGGGGGTATGGGCGGATCGTGAACATCTCCTCCATCCAGGGCCTGTTTGGAGGAGCGCGCTCTTCCACCTATGCGGCCACCAAGCACGCGCTCATCGGCTACTCCAAGACGCTCGCCGTGGAATGGGGCGCGTACGGCATCACCTGCAACGCCATCTGCCCGGGCTACATCGACACGGAGATGCTGGCGAAGGCGGACCCCGGGGTGAGGAAGGAGCTGTTGCGAAGGATTCCCGCCGGGAGGTTCGGAACCGCCGAGGAGGTGGCCAGGATGGTGGCCTTCCTCGTCGGGCCCCACGGGAGCTACATCAATGGCAGTTCGCTGGTGATCGACGGCGGCCTGTCGTCGCACCTGGCCAACGACGTGCCTTCGTTCTGAGCCCGCCACCTCTTATGGGCTCTCGGTCTCTTCCTCTTCTTCCTCGTCGACGCTGGCCATGGAGAGAGGATAGAGGGCACGGTGATTGATATTCGGATAGTACGCCGCGAGGTAGAACTCGCGCGCGATCATCACCCATGTGCGCCTGGCTGGAGTGGGCTGCCCGGTCAGCCAGGCTTCCGCCTCCTCACGAGTAGCGAATGAAGCCGTGGCAACGGGCGGATCCACCCGCTCGAGCCACGCGAGATAGCGCTCGAGGTGGCGATTCCATGGCAGGCGGCGAAAATCCGTTTCGCGCTCATAAACCACATCATGGTACCGGCCGCCGATCAGGATATCAGCGAAAGCGGGCGGACACGGATGGGTCTCGAGCCATGCGTCCGCCTCCTGCTGTGTTTCAAACGAGGCCACTACAAATGGCGGAGCATGGGATTCGACATGCTCGATGAAATCACTGAAGGACTCATGCTGCCCGGCTGAAGAGACGAAGCGAAGCGCGTCGAGGATGATCTGGATTGGCACCTGCTCTCCAGCGGCCTCGGGGTCATCGAGAAGCTTCCCGAAGAAGCGCTCTGTCTTGCGCAGGAGTTCTCGCAGCCCCGTGGAGCCATTCTCGCCAAGAGTCTGGGCCTCACGAGACCCGTAGTGTGCTCGAAAATCCTCGAAGGGGTACCATTGGCCAGTGGCGGAGATGAAGTCCAAGGCGTCTCGTGTGAGGCTGAGAATCCGCGCCTGCTCCGGAGGCTGCCCCTTGCTCCAACGCCTCCCAATCACCTGCTGTGCATCCGAGAGGATGAGTGGATTCGTCATGGTGTCACCGCCAGAACCCGGGGCTCGGAAACAACATCGGACGATGCGAAGGAGATGACAGGCACGAGAAACAGGATTCCGCTACCACCGAAGGCGACGACGAAGGCCACACCTGCGATGACAACGACAGCTCCCTCCAGCAGCCGCTCCCTGTTCTGCTTCAGCCAATCGACGGCCTCATCCATGGCATGAAACTCCACGGCCTGGCCTTCGGCCAGTTCTCTGAGCTTGCAACAGTCAATGTAGGGCCGCATGCACACGCGGACACAATGCTCCTTCTTGGAACCCGCGCTCATGTGGCTCCAAGCGCGGCCTCTCAAGCCAGCCAGGCACATGCTCTCGCACGCATCACGCTCCTGCTCGCAGTCGCGGTTGAAGGCAGCCTGGACGATGAGCCCTTGAACGCCGCGGGTGGCCACCTGATGCGAATGCGCCGCCTGGTTGAAGTCCTCAACGGGCTTCCATGAATGGAGCACCTGCCCATCTGGCGCCCTTTCGATGATGAGCACGTATTTGCCCAGATCGAGCGCACCAGTAGGACCCGAGACCGAATGACGAGTCACGCCGCAGGAAAGGAGCAACACGCAGAGGCTCACGCTCATGAGCCGCCCAGGAGTCGACATCATCTTCATATAGGCAGTTCCCCTAGCATGCGCCCGCCGTTCGCCGGCAACGAATTCCAGCGCTTCATCACGAAGGCGGAGCGATGCTTCGCGCCCTCACCCCGTCACGCTTTGTCCGCGACGAGCAGGGCCTCGACGTTGCCCGCGGGGCCGGGCACGGTCGAATCCATCACCCCGCGCACCGTGAGCCCCTGCTCCCGGACGAACGCGGACACCGAGTCGATGGCCTCCTGGCGCGCGGCCGGGTCCTTCACCACACCGCCCTTCCCCACCTTGTCCGGCCCCACCTCGAACTGGGGCTTCACCAGCGCCACCAGCAGGCCCTTGGGCTTCAGGAATGGCAGCACCGCCGGCAACACCTGCGTCAGCGAGATGAAGCTCACGTCGATGACCACCACGTCCACCGGCTCGGGCAGGTCCTCGGCCGTCAGGTAGCGCGCATTGACGCGCTCGCGCGAGCGCACCCGCGGATCCGTCCGCAGCTTCTCGTGCAGCTGCCCGTAGCCCACGTCGATGGCGTGGACGTGCGTGACCCCCTCCTGCAACAGGCAGTCGGTGAAGCCTCCCGTGCTGGCGCCAATGTCCGCGGCCACCTTGCCGCGCACGTCCAGACCGAAGCGCTCCAGGGCCGCCTTCAATTTCAGCCCTCCGCGAGACACGTAGGGCAGCACCTCGCCCTTGAGACGCAGCTCGGCCTCCACCGGCACCAACGCCCCGGGCTTGTCCACCCGCTGATCCGCCACCACCACCTGGCCCGCCAGAATGAGCGCCTGTGCCTTGGTCCGCGACTCGGCGAGCCCCCGCTCCACCACCAGCACGTCCAGGCGCTCCTTGCGTGGCTTCACGGCGCACCTCCCTCCGCGAGCAGGGCCAGGGCGGCACGCCGCAGGCCCGCGGCATCCAGGCCCAGCTCGGCCCGCTGCACGCGCGCATCCCCGTGGGGCACGAAGGTGTCCGGCATGCCCAGCAGCTTCACCCGCGCACTCACGCCCCTCGCGGCGAGCAGCTCCAGCACCGCGCTGCCCAACCCACCGTGCGTCGTCCCCTCCTCCACCACCACCACGCGCCCGCATGCGGCCGCTTCCAGCACCGCCGACTCGTCGAGCGGGGTGACGAAGCGCGCATCCAGCACGCTCCAACCCGGCTCCGAAGCAGCGGCCTCCAGCGCGGATACGCCCAGCGGCCCGAGCGTGATGAACGCCACCCGCGCCCGTGCCGCCCGCTTCAACCACCGCGCTCCACTCACCAAGCCCGTGCCCGGCTGCGGCTCCGAAGGCAGCGCCGGCAGCGTGCCCCGGGGGAAGCGCATCAACGAGGGCCCGGGCAGCGCGAGCGCGGTGGCGAGCATCGCCGTCACGTCCTCGCCCGTCACCGGCGCCATCATCGTGAGGCCGGGAATGGGCCGCAGCGAGGCCACGTCATAGGTGCCCTGGTGCGTGGCGCCATCCGCGCCCACCAGCCCGGCCCGGTCCACGGCGAACACCACGGGCAGGCCCGGCAGGCATACGTCGTGGATGACCTGATCGTACGCGCGCTGCAGGAACGTCGAGTAGATGGCGCACACGGGCCTCAGCCCCGTGACGGCCAGTCCCGCGCAGAAGGTGACGGCGTGCTGCTCGGCGATGCCCACGTCGAAGACACGCTCGGGGTAACGCCGCTTGAGCTCCACCAGCGCCGAACCCTCCAGCATGGCCGGCGTCACCGCCACCACGCGCGCGTCCCGCGCCATGACCTCTTCCAACGCCGAGGCGAAGGCCTCGCTGAAGGTGCGCTGGCCGCCGCGCGAGCGCACCAGCTTCCCATCCCGCCACTCGTAGGGCCCCATGGCGTGGCCGCGCGTCTGCGTGTCCGCCTCGGCCGGGGGAAAGCCCCTGCCCTTCTGCGTCATCGCGTGCACCACCACCGGGCGCGTGGACGCACGGGCCTCGCGCAGCGCATGCGTGAGCGCCCCGAGGTCATGCCCGTCCACCGGCCCCAGGTAGGTGAAGCCCAGTCCCTCGAAGAAGCCCCGGGCCTCGCGCGTCCGCAGCAACGCGGGAATGGCGCCCACGTTGGCGGAGATGGACATCTGGTTGTCGTTGAGCACCACCACCAGCGGCAGGTGCGTGCCCCCAGTGTTGTTGAGGCCCTCGAAGGTCAGCCCACCGGTGAGCGCCCCGTCCCCCACCACCGCCACCACGTGCCCGGGCTGTCCCCGCAGCTTCTTGCCCTCGAGCATCCCCAGCGCCGCGGACACGGCGGTGCTCGCATGGCCCGCGGCCAGCACGTCGTGGTGGCTCTCTCGAGGGTCCAGGAAGGGAGCAATCCCACCGGCCTGGCGCAGGGTGCCCATGCGCTCGCGCCGGCCCGTCAGCAGCTTGTGCGCGTAGGCCTGGTGGCCCACGTCGAAGACGAGCGCGTCCTGGGGCGAGTGGAAGACGCGGTGCAGGGAAACAATCAGCTCCACCGCGCCGAGCGAGGCGCCCAGGTGGCCACCCACGCGGCCACACAGGGAGATGATGTCCTCGCGCAGCTCCTCGCACAGGCGAGGCAGCTCGGACTCGGGGAGCGCGCGGACATCCCCGGGAGATTGGATTCGCGGCAGGAGCCGCTCCATCACGAGCGTCGCTCCACCGAGTAGCGCGCGAGCGCCGCCAGCGGGCCATCGTGCGGCTCCAGCGTCTTCACGGCGGCGATGGCCTCGGCCACCTTGCGCGCCGCGAGCTGCTTGGACTCCTCCAGCCCCAGCACCGCCGGGAAGGTGAAGCGTCCGGCGGCCGCGTCCGCGCCCACCGGCTTGCCCATGGAGGACGCATCCCCCGTGACGTCCAGCACGTCATCGGCGATCTGGAACGCGAGTCCCACCGAGTCCCCATACGTATCCGCGCGGGCCAGCGCGTCCGCGTCCCCACCGGCGGCGAGCACGCCCATGCGGCACGCGGCGCGGATGAGGGCGCCCGTCTTCAGCCGGTGCATCCGCGTGAGGTAGTCGATGTGGGCCGGCCGGTCCTCGGCGATGTCCAGCACCTGCCCGCCCACCATGCCCGACGAGCCCGAGGCCACGGCCAGCTCCCGGCACAGCACGCCGCGCACCGGCTCGGGGCCGCCCGCCACCAGGGCGAAGGCGTCCGTGAGCAGCGAGTCACCGGCCAGGATGGCCATGGCCTCGCCGTACACCTTGTGGTTGGTGGGCCGGCCCCGGCGCATGTCGTCGTTGTCCATGGACGGCAGATCGTCGTGCACCAGCGAGTAGGTGTGGATGAACTCGAGCGCGCACGCGCAGTCCTCCACCATGCGCGGCACGTTGCTCTGCTTCAGCACCGCCTCGGCGAAGGCCAGGCACAGCACCGGCCGCAGCCGCTTGCCTCCGGCCAGCAGCGAGTAGCGCATGGACTCGTGCAGGCGCGGTGGCACGTTCACGCCCAGCTCGTCCGAGCGCGAGCGCAGCAGGTTCTCCACCCGCTCCACCTGGGTCTGCAGGTAGGAATCCAGATCGAAGGACGACATATCAGGGCACCTCGGAAGCGGGCGGAGGAATGAGCTCACGCAACCGCTGGATGAGCGCGTTGAGATCCAGGGGCTTCACGAAATAGTCCGCGGCGCCGGCCTCCCGCCCGCGCCTCCGGTCCTCGGGCTCCCCGCGCCCACTGATGAAGATGACGGGGATGTCCCGGAACTGCTCGTTCTTCTTCACGGCCTTGCACAGCTCGAAGCCATCGATCCAGGACATGTTCACGTCCATGAGGATGATGTCCGGCCGCTTGAGCTGCAGGGAGGCGATCAGCCGCAGCCCGTTGGCCGCCGCGTTGACCTCGAAGCCCTCCGATTCGAGGGCGAACGAGAGCAACTCCCGCGTATCGCGGTCGTCGTCGACAATGGTGACCTTGGGCTTGGGCATGGCGTACCGATAGCTCTACAGCCGGGGGCCTAGAACGGCACGTCATCCTCGGGAGGCGGCGCCGACCGGGCGGCCCCCGAGCTGCCCCGGGACGGGGCGGGTGCCGGAGTGGAGGGCAGTGCCGGGGGCTTCACGCCCGCCTGCAGGGGAACCACCGCGTCCCGTCCGTCCTCGTTCAACAGCTCCTCGATGCGCTTCTCCGCCGCGTTGAGCAGCTGCTCGCCCCGGCGCACCAGCTTGATGCCGTCCTCGAAGGACTTGAGCGACTCCTCGAGCGTCAGCGTGCCGCCCTCCAGGCGCGCCACCACGTCCTCGAGCCGTTGCACCACCTCCCCGTACTGCTCGGGGACCTCTTCCGCCGCCTTGCCCTTGCTGTCCTTCGCCACTTCCGTCCACCTCGAAAAAGAGCAGTGGACTCTAGAGGAGGCCCCCACCCGGGTGCCAGCGGCACGTGCACCCGGACGTCAGCAATCCACCGGACCCTTCACCGCGGTGACGGTGGCCTCAATCTCCTCGCACCCCTGGAGTGTCTTCGCCCCGTTGTTGGCGAACTTGATGCCGAGCGTCTCGCCGGGCTGAACGTCCGAGATGGAACGCACCACGCCCCCGTCCCGCGTGCGGAAGGTCACCGAGTAACCCCGGGACATGACCTTCAGGGGGCTCATGGCATCCAGCCGGCCTTCTAGCCGCTGGAAGTGCCGCTGTGCCGACGCCAGGGTGTCCTTCTCCAGGGCGACCAGGCGGGCCTTGCGGTCCGCCAGCCGGGCGCGCAGCTCCGCCACCCGGGCCAGGGGCGAGCTGCGCTCCAGCACCAGCCGGGCCTGGGCCGCCCTCGCCCGCCGCGCCGCCACGTCCGCCCGCACCGCGGCCTTCAACCGCGCGGACAGCTGCACCAGCCGCGCCCGCTGCTCGGCGAGCCGGGCCTGGGGACGTTGGCGTTGCAGGTGCTCGGTGTGCGCCCGGAGCTCCTCGCGCCGCTCGCGCAGCACCTGGCGCAGCACCCGCGTCATCGCGTCCTCGGCGTCCGCCAGCCGCAGCCGCTCCGTGGACAGCCGCCGCCTCGGGTCCACCACCCGTCCGCGCAGGGCGCCCATCCGCTCGCGCAGCTCCAGCACCCGGCGCTCGGCCGCCTTGCGCAGCCGCACCGACTGCGTGGCCAGCGCGTACTCCAGATCCTGCAACACCGGGGCGAGCCGCTCCGCCGCCGCGCTGGGCGTGGGCGCGCGCCAGTCCGCCACGAAGTCGGAGATGGTGAAGTCGATCTCATGGCCGATGGCGGACACCACCGGCACCGGCGAGGCGAAGATGGCGCGCGCCACCCGCTCCTCGTTGAACGTCCAGAGGTCCTCCTTCGAGCCGCCGCCGCGCGTGACGACGATGACGTCCACGTCCGTGCGGGACAGGCGCTCGATGCCGCGGGCCACCTCCTCGGACGAGCCCTCGCCCTGCACGCGCGCGTCGCACAGCAGCACGGACAGGCGGGGGTTGCGCGAGTGCAGCACGCGCAGGAAGTCCTGCAGCGCCGCGCCGGTGCGGCTCGTCACCACGCCGATGCGCCGGGGCAGGAAGGGCAGCTCCCGGGGCGGGCGGATGCGGTTGTCGCCGATGAGGCCCTCGGCCGCCAGCCGCGCCTTGAGCTGCTCGAAGGCGAGCGCGAGGGCGCCCTCCCCTTCCGGCTCCAGCTTCTGGGCGATGAGGCTGTAGCGGCCGGCGGGCGCGTACACGTCCACGCTGCCCTCGGCCACCACGGCCAGCCCGTCGCGCAGGGCGAAGCGCAGCCGCGCCGCCTGCGAGGCCCACATCTTCACCTCGAGCGACGCCTCCGCGTCCTTGAGGGAGAAGTACAGGTGGCCACGGGCGTTGGGGCCCCGGAAGCCGGACACCTCGCCGCGCACCAGCACGCGCGGGAAGCGCGATTCGATCGTCACCTTGAGCTGCTGGGTGAGCTCGCCCACGGTGAGCACCGTGCGCGCCGGGGGCGTCCGCGAGGGCGGCGCTCCGGGCAGCGACGGCAGTGCCGCCGACACGTCCGCCAGCTCCGAGGGAGGCGGAGGCGCGGGGGGAGGAGAAGGAGGCTCGGGGGGAGGCTTGGGAGCCGCCGCCACCGTGCGCTTGGGAGCCGCACCCAACGAGCCGCCGAAGAGATCCCTCTGTCCGTCGGAGGCCTCCGGCGGGGTCTCTCCGGTGCTTCGCCGTTTCCTGGTCACTTGAGCTTCTCGACCCAGCTCTTGGCCTTCTGGTGCGTCTCGTCTTCCGACGGGGTCATGGCCATGACCTCGCGGAACTTGGGCACGGCGTCCTCGGGATTGGTGTCCTTGAGGGCGTAGGCCTGCAGGTAGAGATCCTTCGCCTTGGCGCGCAGCTCGGCGACGATGTTGTTGGCGCCGGCATGGCTGGGGTCGGCCTGGAGGGCGCGCTGGGCGTTATCCATGGCGCGGCCGTACTGGCCGGACGCCTTCGCGGCCGAGGCGCTCTTGAAGAAGATGTTGGCCGCGCGCGTGCCCGCGTTGCGCGACAGCTTGCTGCCCTGGCCCTTGGTGATCTTCTTGTCCAGATCCAGCAGGCGCGCCAGGCCCTTGGCGTCCAGGTCCTCCAGCTTCTTGTAGAGGTTGCCGAAGTCCGCCATCTGCGCCATCAGCGTCTTGCACTGCGGGCTCTTGGCGGCGCAGGCGTTGGCCATGGCCACGGCGCCATTGAGGTCACCATCGCGGAAGCGATCCACGGCCTGGTCCCAGGGCTTGGGCGCCTCCTTGACGGTGGGAGGCGGAGGAGGCGCGTCGCGGATGGCGATGGCGCGCTCCACCTGCTCGCTGACCACCTTGGCGTCGCGGTGCTCCGGGAAGGCCACGAGCACGTCGTCGACCATGGCCTTGGACGGATCCAGCTGCTTCTGCTCGAACAGGGCCAGCGCGTCACGCACGCGCTTGTCGGCCTTGTCCTTCAGGGTGGTGTGCAGCTGGCGCACCGCCTCGAAGAGCTGGGTGTCCTTGCTCACCTTGGCCAGCGCCGTGGCCGCCGGGCCGAGCTGATCCTTCTCCAGCGCCGCCTTGGCCGTGTCGATCGCCTCCTGGTTGGGGATCTCCTTCTCCACGCGCGCCAGGTAGTCCGGCAGCTGCACGTAGTTGGGCTCCAGCTCCTGGAGCTCCAGCAGCTTCGCCTTGGCATCCGCCCACTTGCCGTCGCGGATGAGGTTCTTGGCGTCCTGGAAGAGCGCGTCCATCGCCGCGCGCCGCTCCTGGGCGAGTTGCTCGTTGCGGGCCGCGACCTCGGCCTCGCGCTGCTGCTGCACCTTCATGACGGCCAGCAGGCCCACCAGCATCACGAAGACGGCGGCGGTGAGGATGAGCAGGCGCTTCTTGCGCTTCTGCGCGTTGGGATCCGCCGGCGTCGCCGCGGCACGGCCCCGGGTGCTGCGCACGCGCCCCTCGGGCCGGGGCGGCGGACGGCGCGGAACCCCGGCGAGAGCCCCACCCTCCTCCCCTCCGGCGTCCTCGGCGGGAGCGGCGGCGGGAGCCGGGGAGCGGGCGCTGCCGCGGCCCGGCCGTGGCGGAGGCGCCGAGGGCATCGGCATCATCATCGTGGCGTTGGAGTTGTCGTTGAACGTCAGCTCCGTGTCGCCGAGCGTGAGGGTGTCGCCATGGGCCAGCGGCATCTCGCTGGTGAGCGGCTCCCCGTTGAGGAGCGTGCCGTTGCCGGAGCCCAGGTCGCTCACCTCCCAGCCCCCGCCCACGCGGCGGATGAGCACGTGCTTGCGCGACACCGAGGTGTCCGGGATGCAGATGGGGTTGTCGTTGGCACGGCCGATGACATACTCGCCCTCTTCCAGGGCGAACTCGTTACCGGAGCACGGGCCCGCCGAGCACACCAGCCTGGTGCCCATCACCGGCAGAGACGGCTCGCGCACGGCGGGGGCCTGAGCCGTGCCGGTCGCGGTCCTGCGCGCCGGGGGGCGCTGACTGGTGGAGCCACCCGAGGGAGTGCCACCCGAGGGGGAGCCCGTCGTGGGCCGACGGCGTGCGGGGGGAGAACCGTTCGACATGGAAAGTCACCACTTCGTTGGGTGCACGGACACGGGCCTCACAGCCCATGCTCGTTGGCTTTTTCGAGCGCCAGATTGTGGCAGCGATGCGCCGGTGTAGGGAAGCGCCGGGTGATCTCTTCGAGCACCCGCCGGGCCCGCTTCTTGTCCTTGAACTGGATGTGCCGTTGGAATTCCAGCATCAGCTGGCCACACTTCTGGTCCAGGTCCACCGCCACCTGGCCCATCATGTGCCGGACGTCCTCGTACAGCTCGGGCTTCTCGTCCAGGGCCTCCAGGGTGATCCACGCCGAGCGGTAGTTCTCCCAGGCCAGCGAGAGGTTCTCCGCGCCGACGTCCTTGCGCTCGTAGAAGTCACGAGCCCGGGTCACGTAGCTGCGCGCCGTCTCCAGCAGCTCCTCGGGGCGCAGGTCCGGGACGGGGATGATCTCCAGGCGCAGGTTCCACACCCGCCAGCTGTCACGGCCCGGGGGGTTGCGGACGTTGTCGAAGACCAACTGGTTGTGCGCGTTCCGCTTGAGCACCGAGGGCGAGATGATCTGCTGGAGCTCCCGCTCGGTGGCGGTGACCATGTCCGGAGGCAGCGAGCCCAGCGGCGTCGCGTTGACGCTGAGGGTGACCTCGTCCTTGGAGATGCCGCTGGCCTGGTAGCGCAGGACCGCGACCGCGCGTGTGGGCGACACGAACTCGAAGTCGAAGAGCTTCATGTCCGGCTGCTCCCACGTCACGCCCTCGCCCAGGCCGAACGAGTCCGTCACGGTCTGGAGGCCGAGGGACGTGGGCTCCGGACCCCGGGACAGCCCTTCCAGGTCGGGCTTGAAGACGATGGCGAGCCCGCCCACCACGCCGGCCAGCAGCAGGAGCACCACGGTGGACAGGACGAGCTTGCCCCCGCGGGACAGCCCGAGCCACCACAGGGTGAGCTGGCCTCCCAGGGTCTCGCTCAGCTCGCGGCGGCGCCGGGCCTTGTCGGCGGCGGACAGGCCATCGGCTCCAGCCGAGGGGCGCGCGGGGGCGGTGGGAACGGCCGCCCGCTCGGGTGCCGCACGGGACAGCGGGGCCGAGGTGGGGGGCTCCACCGCCAGCGATTCCGCCAGGGTCTCCGAGCGGGCCACCGCCAGAGGCCCCGACGCGGGAGCCAGGACGGGCGGCGCCGAGGACGCCGGATCGAGACGCGGCGTGGGAAGAAAGGAAGCGGGCTGGGTGGACGGCCCCGCGGACGCGGCCTGGTTGCGGCGGATGAGCCGGGTGGCCTCGTCCTCCTCCTCCTCCACCGGCGTGAAGGGCCGGGTGGCGTCGTCCGCGCTGACGACCTCCTTGAAGACGAACTCCACCGGCCCCAGGGAGATGCGATCGCCGTTGCGCAGCTCCCGCTCACCGGAGATGGGCGCGTCGTTGATCAACGTGCCGTTGGCGCTGCCCAGGTCCTGCACGTAGAAGCGCCCGAGCCGATCCGAGACGCGCACGTGCTTGCGCGACACACCGGCGTCCTGAAGCACCACGTCGTTCTCCGTGGTGCGGCCGATGTGGATCTCGGCCTGCTCGAAGAGAAGCTCCTTCCCCGCTTGCAGACCCTTGGCGATGGTGAGCTGGAAGCCCAGGGCCCTATCCCCCGACGTCTCCGAACATGAACTGGAACACGATGGGCCCGAAGAGGACCATGAACACCGTGGGGAAGATGCAGGCGATGAGCGGGAAGAGCATCTTCACCGGCGCCTCGCCGGCCAGCTTCTCGGCGCGCTGGGTGCGGTCGATGCGCAGCTGGGTGGACTGGATGCGCAGCACCTTGCCGAGGCTGGTGCCCATCTTGTCCGCCTGGACGAGCGCGGTGACGAAGGTGGTGAGCGCCGGCAGGTCCACCCGGGCGATCATCGCCTTGAGGGCCTCCTCGCGCGTCTTGCCCATCTTCAGCTGCTTGAGGACGATCTGCAGCTCCTCGCGCAGCGGGCCCGCCTTGCCCTTCTCCACCACCTTGGCCAGCGCGCCGGTGAAGTCCAGACCGGCTTCCACCGACAGCGTCAGCAGGTCCAGGCTGTAGGGCAGCGCCCGGGAGATCTGCAGGTGACGCTTCTTCACCTGATCATTCACCCAGATGAGCGGGTAGTACAGGCCGAACAGCGCGAAGGCGAGCGACCAGGCCAGGTTCTCGTTGACCGCGTTGATCAGGATGAGGCCCGCCACCAGGCCCAGCACGGCGCTGATCTCCTGCATCGCCATGATGTCTTCGGGCTTGAGCGCGTTGGGCTCACCGGCCTTGGTGAGCTTCTTGCGCATCTTGTTCTCATAGCCCGGCCACATCAGCCGCCGGTTGAGCGCGCCCAGCTTGCGGATGGTGACCGAGCCGAGGCCCGCGACACCACCCGCCGAGTCATCCCGCACCTCGGAGAGGAACTGCGAGAAGTAGTTCTGGTAGACGCCGAATCCGAGGAAGCCCGCCGACGTCGCGAACATCAGCGCAGCGCCCCCCATCAACGTATTGGTGAGGATGTCGCTCACGGCCACTCCTTAGATATCGATGTTGACGATGCGCCGGATGATGATCACGCCCAGCACTTCCATGATGGCGATGACCGTCACGAGGATGTAACCGAACCAGTGGTCCATCATCGGCTCCATCAGGTCCGGACGCATGTAGTTGAGGACGAGGCCGAGGATGGCCGGCATGGCCGCCACCACCCAGCCCTGCAGCTTGCCCTGGGCGGTGAGGGCGTCGATCTTGCCCTCGAGCCGGAAGCGCTCGCGGATGACGCTCGAGATGGTCTCGAACATCTCCGCCATGTTGCCGCCGAGCTGGCGCGCGATGTTGGTGGCGACCACGACGAGCTCCAGGTCGTCACTGCCCACGCGCCGGCCCATGTTGATGAGGGCCTCCTCCAGCGGCACACCCAGCTTCACTTCCTTCACGAAGAGCCCGAACTCCTGGGCCAGGGGCGGCTGGGCCTCGCGCGCCACGTGCTCGATGGCCTGCGGGAACGTGAGACCCGCCTTGAAGGCGTTGGCCATGGCCTGCAGCGCATCCACCAGCTGCACGTTGAACTTCTTGATGCGCCGCTTGCGGTAGTGCTTCACCAGGATGATCGGCAGGAAGAAGCCGAAGATGGTGGCCACCACGCACAGGATGGGGTTGAAGATGATGTACGTCATGATGCCCAACAGGCACATGCTGGCGATGTTGAGCACCAGCAGCTGACGGGCATCGATGAAGAGGAACATGTCGCTCAAGTCGTTCATCGACTTGACGACGTACCGCTCCTGGTACTGCTCATAGGCCTTCGCCAGGACGGTGAAGATCACCAGGCTGAAGAAGAAGACCGACCCGGTGACGAGGAGTAGGACGATTCCGGCCAGCATGCGCGGGGACTTCCTTCAGCTTCGGGGGGAAGGGGAACGCACGGACGCAGAGACTACGGAGTACCCGAGGAGCCGACCGCGCTCTTCTCGGAGCTGCCGCCCTTGATGATCTGGATGATCTCGCGGCGCTTCTGCTCGAGCACGCGGGTGCGCTCACCGGAGAGCAGCGTGCTGATGGTGGCGCGGCCGCGCTCCTCGATCATGTCCACGTCCTCCTCGTTGCGCAGCGAGAGCGTGAGGTTGCCCAGCTCGCTGGCCAGCGTGAGGATTTCGGCCTCCTCGGGGATCACCATCAGCGTGATGTTCTGGTACTCGCGCTGGTGCTCGGGGATGAGGTTGACGTTGGTG
Source organism: Archangium sp. (assembly GCF_036277355.1). GTDB lineage: Bacteria > Myxococcota > Myxococcia > Myxococcales > Myxococcaceae > Archangium. The sequence goes on along the minus strand of NZ_DASUNC010000063.1, from coordinate 91,798 downwards.
GTACCGGTGACCTTGCCGGTGGCGAGCACGATGACGTTCTGCAGCAGCGTCACGGCCACGTTCTCGTCCGTCTGGGGATCGCGGAAGGTGCCGATCACGTCCACGTGATCGTTGGGGCGCACCCAGCCACCCACGGACGTGGTGGGCTTGGAGTCGATGGTGATGGCGCGGACCTTCTTCTGCACCTTGGTGGACAGGCGCTCGGCGGCCTTGGTGGTCTCGAACTGGCTCCACAGGAGGGGGTCACCCTGCTGCAGCGCCACGAGCACCTTCTGGCCCACCACGTAGGTGGCCGAGTCCGGCTTCACCACGGAGGAGGTGACGAACTGCTCGGGGACCGAGCGCTGGTTGATCATGTCGAAGGTGATGACGGTGCCCTCGGGGATGTCCGCTGAGGCCACGACGACTGGCACCAGGTTCCAACCACGGCGCACATCCGATTCCTTCTTCTTGATGGCGGACCACGCGATGATGCCGGCCAGCAGGCCGAGGCCCAGCGCGATGAGGAGCGGTGTCTTACCCTTCAGCATGTCTCGGAGACCTCCAAAGCGGGGAGCGCCCGGGGGGGCGGAACTCGTAGGTGGCGCGGCTGCTTTGCAAAGCGGGGGCCCGGGGCACCAGCGGGTGGGATGTTATCCACCCACCACGCAAAGTGTCAAAGTCACGAACCCTCGGCTGCCGGTTTGTTCCGATCTGGCGGGTCCCCGTCCCCCTCGTGGAGGGGGGGTCTTCCCTCTGAGACCCCCGGTGGAACACCCGCCCGAGTGACAGGGCTGTGGCACGGATGTCGCTCCAGGGCGGCGTCCATGAGTGAACACCTCTCCCGAGACGGACAGTCGGGCCAGGCCGCGGTCGAGTCGGCGCTGGTGCTGCCGCTGATGGTCTTCCTGGGCCTGGGCCTGCTGCAGCTGACGCAGATGCAGCAGGCGAAGCTGATGACGGAGTACGCGGCGTACTGCGCGGCGCGCTCCGGCATCGTGTGGAACGGCAACGCCGAGCGGATGCGGGACGCGGCCCTGGTGGCGGTGCTGCCCACGCTGGGCCGCACGGACGCGCCGCCGGAGCTGGCCAGGACGTGGACGCGGGCGCGGCTCCTGGACGAGATGCTGCGGCGGCTGCCGTGGCCCACGCGGGACACGGGGGTGCCGGACTCGGTGAATGGCGCTCCCCTGTCCGGCCTGGTGCGCGTGGATACGGTGAGCCCGTCCGGGTTCTCGCCGAAACGGGGCGAGCTGGAGTTCGACGGGCCGGAGGGCCTCGCCGAGGAGGTCTACCGCGAGGCCACCGTGCTGAGCGTGCGGGTGCGCTACTGGTACGAGCTGCGAGTGCCCTTCGCCAACCAGCTCGTCTTCACCGCGTGGTGGGCGGCCAACGCGGGCGCGGGGCCGAGCCACCAGCGGGGATACGCCACGCTCCACCGGCGGGAGTTGGGTGTGCTGCGGGGACTGGCCGCGGACAGGCGCTACTTCCTCCCGCTGACGGCCACCTACAGCCTGCGGATGCAGTCGAACTTCCATTCCAAGTGGCTGATGCACCCGAACCCGGACGGGGGGGCAGTGACGCCATGATGACCCGCGCTCTCCGGCGGAGCTTCGAGCGGCAGGAAGGCCAGGCGCTCGTCCTCGCGTGTCTGCTGATGCTCGTGCTGAGCATCGCCCTCATCACCACGGTGAACCTCGGGCAGGGGGTGCACGAGCGGATCCGCCTGCAGAACACCGCGGACGCGGCGGCCTGGTCCACCGCGGCCATGGAAGCCCGCGCGTTCAACTTCTACGCGTTCACCAACCGCACGCAGGTGTCCCACTACGTGTCGGCGATGATGTGGCAGTCGCTGGACTCGTTCGTGTTCTCCGTCCAGGCCTTCCTGACGGACCTCTACGGGTTCATGCGCACCATCGGCCCGTGCTTCCCCCAGGACAGCCGCGACGGACTCTTCTGGGTGAGCGTCTGCACCCTGCTCGACACCCTCCCCTCCATCCACGCCATCATGCGGGGGCTGGACCTGGTCTTCACGGTACTGCGGGGGATGTTGCTCCTCATGAAGCCCGTGATGGAGCCCCTCGACCGGGTGATCGGCCGGGTGGTGATTCCCGGGCACCGGATGCTCAACGCGGTGATGGCGGGCACGGCCACGGCGGTGATGCTCGCCACCTCCACGTACGTGATGGGCACGTCCCAGGCCATCATCGAGGCGAACGATCCCGAGGTGGACCCGCTCGTCCCCCAGACGCTCGCGGGACTCATCAACCAGTGCCTCTACAGCCGCGCGCACGACAAGGCGGCCAACGGGACGCCCTTCAGTCCGGTCAATCCCTTCGAGCCGCTGGATCCCACGCGGCGCAACGAGACCGACAAGACCGCCCGGGCCAAACGGGTGATGGCGGGCATCACCAACGCCACGCGCTTCGCCTGCGATGCGAAGGACGGTGAGTGTCCCGAGTCCCTCGTCACCGACCGGAAATGGGGCGGCCTCATGCCCATCCCCCGGTGGCTCGCGCCGCTGGAGAGCGTGCTCGATGGCATCCCCAAATGGGGCCAGACGCGCTTCCTCACCTACCGGCTCGGCGAGGGGAACGGCAGGAGCGCCAGGGGCGGCAACAAGATCCGCGAGTCGAAGGACCTGCCCCACCTGCCCATGGGAATGCTCGCCCAGGGCGATGTGCTCGGCGCGGACGACCCCTACTTCATCAAGTTGCCGGGGCCGGCTTCCCTCAACCTCGGGGGCACCCGGCTCCTGAATCCCTTCCGCTGCCCCAAACAGCCGGGCCCCGGTGACACGCGGACCTGGCGCGACTGCTGGGGAGACCCGCGCGAGGACAAGAACGACACCCTGAAGACGAGTGTGTGGGCCATGAGCGGCACGGACCTGCGCGAGAACGGCATCCACTGGCGCGTGGTGTTCCCGGGAGAGGCCTCGAAGCAGGAGGACCGGAACGTGGGCCTCTACGAGTCCAGGACGTGCCTCGCGAGTGTCCAGGGCGCGTGCTTCTTCGAGATGTCCGTGTACGTGGCCAACGTCCGCATCGACCCGAAGGACCACAACCACCCCTGGCCGGGGCTCGTGCCCTTCCCCCACTTCGAGCCGGGGGACTACGCGAAGGACTGCGCGGAGGGCCTCGACGACACACCGAGCATCGCGGCCATGGCGGGGCGCCGGGATGACTTCAACCAGCCCTCCACCTGGGTGCTCCTCACCAAGAGCGCGGATGCGTTCCGCCACACCCCGGGCCAGCTCAACGCCCAGGGGAAGCTCACCTTCTCCTTCGGCACGTCTCCCGAGACGCTGGATTTGAGGAACGGCCGCAAGACGGTGGGGCTCGGAGGCTCGCCGGGGATGAGCGTCATCTCCCGCGGCCAGACGTACTACCACCGGCCCGGGAACTGGACCGAGCAACCCAACTTCTTCAACCCGTACTGGCGGCCCCGTCTGGCGGCGGTCTGGCAGGGCAAGGACTCGCTGCCGCTCGTGGAAGAGCTGGCGGACGCATTGCCCGGCGACCTGAAGGACTCACCCGCGCGGTTCATCACCCACTGAGGCCCCGCCATGAAACACGTCCGTCAACAGTTGAAGTCCGTCCGGCGAGGGGCCGCCACCGTCGAGCTCGCACTCGTGGTGCCGCTGCTCGTCTCCCTGGTGATGTTCAGCGTCTTCCTGAGCGAGGTCATCCGGGCCCGGCTCAAGCTCCAGGAGGCCAGCCGGTATGTCGCCTGGGAGATGACAAGCTACACCCTGAGCGACTACGCCACCGCGGACCACGACAAGGCCTTCGGCCTCGCCATGAAGGCCACGGTGAAGGAGGCCGCCGAGCGCTACGCGGACCTGGACTCCATCGAGCCCGAGGGGCGGTTCGGCACGATGCTGCGCGCCGCTCCGGTGCAGGTGAGCATGCGCAACCAGAGCGTCTCGGGGGTCGATCTGAGCCGCGTCTTTCCTGGGATTGCTGGCGGCAAGGGCCCCGAGGCCGCCGCCGCGATGGGCAGGACGATGGGCGAACTGCTCGGGCACTTCCGCTTCAACACCCGGGGACAGGTGGAGGTGGAGACCACCAGCACGCTCTCCAGCCACGTGCTGCCCCGGTTCTATCTGCAGAAGGAGCAGCACGGTTTCTTCGACGTGGACAACTGGGGCGGACGGGACCTGAGCCGCCTGCCGGTGAAGGAGCGCTACACCCTCATCGCCACTGGCTGGCACCTGCCCGATGGTGGGGATGCGCTGATGAAGCCCCAGCGGGCGGGGGTGCGTGGCGACGGCTCGCGGCATGGCCTCCACCAGCAGGTGGACCGGATGAAGTTCCTGGGGGTGGGCAGCTACCTGGACCAGGTGGAGCTGGACCGGCTCGGCGCGGTGGCCCGCTTCCTCCTTCCCGACTTCCAGGGCCCCTTCGTGGTGTCCCACAACTACGTGCCCGGAGAGAGCGGCCGCGGCTGCAACAAGAGCAAGCACGGCGCCCCGATGGGGCTCAACAACGTCAACGCCTACCCCGGTCTGGATGACCCGGCCCAGCGCTGCTTCGACACCGCTCCGTTCCGCGACACACAGGCCTACGACCAGTCCCTCTACCGGAAGATGTTCATGGCCCGCGGCCCCCACTTCATGGGCTGCAAGAACGCCCAGGCGGATACGCCCTCCATGCCCGGCCTCGACCCCAGTACGTCCACCGACTCGAACGAACGGAAGATCCCATGCGAGTGAGTGCCCTCCCCCTTCTCCTGCTGCTGTGGGCCGCTCCGTCGTGGGCGGAGCAGGAGCTCGCGGTCTACCCCGGCACCGTGCACACGCGGATCGGCGAGGACCTGCTCATCGGCGGCCAGCCCCACCGCATCGCGTACTTCACCACGGCGGACTCGTTGGTGAAGGTGGCGAGGTACTTCCACGGCTTCTGGACGAAACAGGGCTACCCCGTCGTCGTGAATGGAGACCTGCAACGAGAGGCCGTGGTGTCGGCCTTCTTCACGCGCGAGGGACTCCAACGGGCCGTGGTGCTGCGCACCCACCTGGGGAAGACGGTGGGCTTCACCGTGCTCAAGGACCTGTGGTGGTACGAGAAGCCCACGAGCACCCGCGCCAGTCCCTTCATCCCGGTGGAGGGCGCGCTCTTCAGCGCGGACGTGGGCTCGCGCGATGCTGCGGGTGGCTCGAGGCACCGCACCCAGGTGGTGGAGCGCGGACTCGACGCCGTGCGCCAGGAGCTCACCGCCCGGCTCACCGCCGAGGGCTACACGCCCGTGCGCGAGTCCGGGGGCAGGTTGGATGGACAGCGCACCTTCGTCCTCGAGTCCGCACGCGGAGCCGGGCAGCTGCTCACCACCCTGGTGGAGCTGGCGCCCTCGCGGGTGGCCATCTCGCAGAGCTGGGTGGGGACGGACCGGCCCGATGGCATGTCCAACGCCGAGGCCGTGCGTCAGGCTCGCGAGGGGACACCATGAGCACGCTCCTCTGTGCCCTATCCCTGGTGCTGCTGGGCGCCGCTCCGATGGAGGTGTCGCGCGGGATGCTCTTCGAGGCCATTCCCGAGCGGCTGGACGCACGCGTCGGCGAGTGGGTGACGTACCAGATGGAGGGAGGCCCCCAGTTGGGCTTCCTCCGTCTGGCCGTCGTCGCCGAGCAGAAGGACGCCCAGGGCCGCGACGCGGTGTGGGTGGAACTGGAGCTCGGCCAGCACCCGGCGATGAAGGCTCCGCTGGCGCAGTTCCTCCTGCTGGTGGCCCGCGACACGGGGCTGCGCACCGAGGGCGTCTCCCGGCTGTTCGTCACCCAGGGCTTCGAGAAGCTCCAGGAGGTGGACACCGCCGCCCTGCCCTTCTTCCTCGGCTCGCCCGGGAAGCCGCCGCCCCGCCCCGCCCTTCCGCCCCCCTCGGCGCGCCTGGCCGTGGGAGAGGGCTCGACCGTGCGCCGGGGCCCGCCCACCCGCCTCATGACGTTCGCAGGCACGGTCACCGCCGAGCCTCTGGAGGTCCGCCACCGCCAGCTCGTCCTCGAGCGCTACTGGGTCAGCCGGGAGATCCCCATCCTTCGCCTGGCGAAGCTCGAGTTCCCTCCCATCCGCTACTCGATGGAGGTGCGCGACCATGGCGTGGACGCCCGGCCCCGCCTGGTTCCCCCCGCCCCCGGTGACAAGAAGATCACCCTGGAACCGGCCAGCCACCTACCACCCCACTTCCAACCCGTGTCACAGTCTGCTACCGATTGGGGTACGGAGGACAACCGACCATGAAGACCCACACGCCTCGCCCTCAGCTCCGCCGCCGTCAGCGCCGCGGTCAGGCCATGGTGGAGTACTCCTTCGTCAACTGGATCCTCGTGCTCGCCCTCATCGTGTCAATGAGCGTCGACTTCGGCAGCGGAGACCAGAAGATGAACGTCATCGACGCCTTCCTGCGCGCGTACCAGATTTATTACGACTCGTTCTACTTCGTGCTGAACCTGCCGTTCCCGTGAAGCCGTCCTCCGCCGCGCGGCAGCCCGCCCCGCTCCCGCTCCGCGTCCTTCACGGGCTCGTCTTCGGGGGCTTCACCGCCATGTGTCTCGCGGCGGGCTCCCCCGAGTTGCTTCACCTGGTCCGCACCCAGCTCCAGCCCTTCCACCCCGGGCCCCCTCCCCGCCTGGACATGCTGTTGCCCATGCTCGCGGCCCTGGTGGGCATGGTGGCCGTCCTCGTGCAGAACGTGCGGGGGCGCACGGTGCGGCTGTCCTGGTCCCTGCTCATCCTCGGCGCCCTCGTGCTCACCCTCTGGGGCCAACGCGACGGGCTCGTGGCCGGACGCACCGCGGACTCGGCGAATGTGAAGATCCTCGAGGTGGCCCGGAAGCTCCATGAGGGGACCGCCGGTGCCCTGCGGTCCCAGGGCGCTGTTTCCGAGGATGTGGGCACCTGGCAGACCGCGCTGGAACAGATCTCCCAGGGGGAACCTTCTCCCGTGCGCACGCGCTCGTTCGCGCCACTGCCCTTTCGCATCCGGAAGATCGAGTCGCCCGAGGCGCTGCCCTCGGATGCTCCTCCCGGCACGCTCCTGCTCTACGTCATGCCCGGCGGCTTCGCCTATGCGCTCCATCCCGTGGGGGTATCGCCTACCGGCGAGCCATGGCCTCTGCGCGCTCCCGATGGTGAGGCCCTCGTGTTCCGCGGGGCCGCCAATCCGTGAACCCGTGAGCCGCCCGCGGTCGCTGGGGGCGCGGGCAATGAGTACGGGCACGGATACCCTCACCCCGACCCTCTCCCGAAGGGAGAGGGAGGATACGGCGGGTGAGGTGCGGCGGGTGGGCGGGGTTTCGCCTACTTCTTGATGGGAGCCGTGGTCTTGACGTCGATGCCTGCCTCGTCCGCCGAGGACGGCAGTTCGCGCTCCAGACGGCGCTGCGCCGTGCGCGCCGCGCTCGAGCCCGGCGCCTCATCCATCACGGTCTTGCAGACCTGCGCGGCGATCTGCTGGCGGCCCATCGCGAACTCCGCTTCACACAGCCGCGACAACGCCTCCAACCGCTGAGAGCCACGGGCTCCGGCCGACAACGCCGCCCGCAGGAAGTCCACCTCCTGCGCCCAGTCTCCCGAGCGGTGGGCCACCTCCGCCTGCTTCATCAGCTCCGCGGGCGTGGGCGAATAGCGCGTGGCGGCTCTCTCCGCGGACTGCTGCGCCACTTCCTTCTTCCTCGATTCCAGTGCATCCGTCCGCGCGACCGCCCCGGCCGAAGCCACGGCAGGCTGCTGGTACTGGGCAGCAGGTGCAGGTGGCGGCGGCGCGGCACTCGCTACCTGCGAACGTGCCGGGGCCTTCTGCTCGTACACATCGTCGTCCGCGACGTTCTTGCTCGCCGCCGGGGCCGCACGCGAGGCGGAGCCACGGAGCGGCTGCATCGGCTCGGGCGGCGCGGACTGCACGGCCTCGGCCATGGGAGCACCGGCGGCGTATTCCTCGGAGGCTACCTCGGCGGGCTCGGCACGCTGAGCCGTCGAGACAGAAGGCAGCGCCATGCCCCCTGGCGCGTCGCGCTTGCTCTTCGACGCCTTGCCCTCGCTCTCCAGCGCGAGCTTCTTGTCCGGGAAGCCCCCCGCACTGCCCGAGCCCAGGTTCCAGTCGTCGCCCAAGCTGGCACCACGCCCGCTCCCCATCTTCGAAGGAGCCTTCTTCGGCATGGCCTTGGAGGGCGGCATCGCGGCGCGCATCTCCTCGTCCATCTCCGCGTGCACCTTGCCGATGTCGGCGGGCACGGGAGCGGAGGTGGGCACGATCTCAGGGGGCGCGGGCGACGCGGGCGCCGCCGCGGTGTCCGCCACCTCCGCCTGCTCGCCACGGCCACGCGTCTTCTCCCGCGGAGCCTCCTTGTGCTGGGCGAGCGAGGGGCTGAGGTCCACCTCGCGATTCACCTGGATGACCACGACGCCAAACACGCTCAGGGCCGCCACGCTCAACGCAGGGGCCAGCAGGCGGCGCCACCAACGAGGTGCCGGCTCGGGACCCGCGGCGGCCCGGCGCGCGGACTGCTGCGCATACGCGAGCAACGACTCCAACCCCGCGTCCGGCGCGGACTCCAGCGGCAACCGGGACATCGTGGTGCGCACGCCCCGGATATCCGCCAGCGTCTCCGAGCAGCGTGAGCAGCCCTGCACATGCTGCTCCACCAGCCGCGCCTCGGTGGGCGGCAGCTCGTCGTAGGCGAAGTCCAGCAGCCGATCCTCGTGTGCGTGGGCTCCCTGGGGCTTCATCCCGCCACCGTCCTTCCGTCCTCGGCCAGGTCACCATCCACCCCGAGCTCGGCCAGGCGCCGGCGCAGGCCCTCGAGGGCATAACGCATGCGGCTCTTCACCGTATTCTCGGACACCGCCGTCACCTCGGCGATCTCCTTGAAGGGGATGCCGCTGTACTCGCGCAGGATGAACACCTCGCGCTGCTCCTCCGGGAGGCTGGCCAGCGCGCGCTCCAGCAGGGGCCGCACGCGGGCGTTGTAGGCGCCGCGCTCGGGGCTCATGCCCTCGTCGGGCAGGGCCTCGCCCAGGGGCCGGCCCTCATCGCCCTCGGCACCCGAGGTGGGCGCCTCCAACGAGGCCGCCTGCCGGTAGCTCTCTTTGCGCGCGCTGTCCACGCAGAGGTTCCTCGCAATCGTGTAGACCCAGGTGGTGAACTTCGCCTTCGCCTCGTACTCCGGGGCGCTGCGCACCACCTTCAGCCACGTCTCCTGAAGCACGTCTTCCGCCCGCGCACGGTGGCCGGTGAAACGGAGGATGAAGTTGAACACCGGTGTCCGGTGCCTGCGCACCAGCACCTCGAACGCACGAGCATCCCCCGCCCGGAAGGCGAGCATCAGCCGTTCGTCTGAGGTCTCCGGTCCCAACACTCCCCCGTTTCCAGGGCCCTATGCCTGTCCTCACCCCTCCCGCCCGATTAACGGGCGAAGGGTGATTCGGGTCTACCCGATTTTGGCCCTCTGTAAGTGGCGAGAATGACAGGGAGCGTGGGCGCTGTCACCAGCGCAGCACGGCCCGCCCGGCCCTCCAGGAGGACTCCAGGCCCACCCGCCGCGAGCGAGCGGCCGAGCGGGCTCACGGTCCCACCAGCGCCCGCATCAGGGCCCGGTACAGGCGCCAGAACGGGCCCTGGCCATGGCCGGACTTCGGCGGAAAGGCCCGCGTGTCCATGGCCGGCAGGAACGCCGCGCCCCGGCCACTGGCGAACTGCCAGACGGGAATCGAGAGCAGCCCCATGAGCGCGTGCAGCTCCGTCTCGTAGGGGGCGCGGAACCCGGGGATGGCCTCGTCCGGGCCCAGGACCCGGGTGGCCTCCCGGGGGTCCCCGAACCAGTCGCACGCCAGCCGCAGGAGAGGGGATTGGAGGGGCTCCCCTGCCCCGAGGTGACGGGTCGCGAGGAGATCCACCGCCAGCGCATCCGCGCCCGCGTAGAGGCGTCGAGGCGCGGGGGGCCGCCGGCAGCCGAGGATTCCGACCAGCCCATCCGCCGCGTGCTCGAAGGCGTCGATGAGCGCGAAGTGCGGCGGAAAGTCGAGCAGCGGCATGAGCAGCGCCGTCTCCCGGCTGGCGAACCGCTCGGCGAAGAGGAACTCGTCGAACCGGCCGCCCACGCCCTGGATGGTGGCGAGGGAGAGGTGCGTGAGATCCACGGGGTGGCTCCGGGCCTTGGAGAACACGATGCGCAGCTCCGCGTCCCGCCAGGAGCGGGCGATGGTCGACTGCGCCATGCCGCGGCTGTAGTCGTGCGGCACCTGCTCGGCTTCGAGGTCCACGACGCGATACGTGGGCGAGGTGAAGCCGAAGTAGCGCGCGACCTCGTGGACGCTCCGCCCGTCGAAGAACCGGTCGTAGAGGTTCCCGGCATCGGCGACGGCGATGTCCTCGAGGCCCAGCTCGCGCAGCCGCAGCGCCAGGGCCTCGACGAGCTCCGGGTCCGTGATGTTGGAGCAGTCGTCACGGTGGTAGCCCAGCATGAAGCTCACGCGCACGAGCACCCGGAGAGAGGAGACCGGCCGGCCCAGCGCCTCGGCCCTGGCGCGGACCACCTCCACGAGCCCGGAATCCTCCACGGTCCGGCGGAGCGCCTCCTGCTTGGACTCCCCGGGCGGCGACACATGGACGACGACGCGTCCTCCCTGGCCCACCGGGTGAGAGCGGAGCGGAGCCGAGCGCAGTGCACGAGGCAGGAACAGCTCGTCGGCACGGCCCACCTCGGAGATCAGCGAGCCGGTGGGCGCGAGGACCGAGTCCCCCTCTCCGAGCGTCTCCATGAACGCACGGAAGATGCGGGCGTGCTTGTCCTCGTCGGAGTGCATGCGCGAGAACCACGTGCCCGCATCCGGAGGCAACTCCGGCACCCGGGGAGCGACCTGGGCGATCCGCTTCCACCCGAGCGAGGCGCTCTCCTCCGCGTCCACCTGGAGCGCGCAGTACTCGCGGAGCGTGAGGTGCCGGAGTTTGTCGCGCATGGGCTTCGGCACCTTTCCTCCCAGCCGGCCCAGGAACATGACGAAGGACGCGATGAGCGTGGAGATCGGCGCGCGGGAGAACGACGTGTGGTGACGGACGGCGACGGCCCAGCCCGCGAGCGCGCCCGCGACGTGTGAGAGCCACGTGGCCACCCGGACGCGCACGGAGCCGATCCGGAGCAACACTCCCCGCGTATAGGTGGCGTGCATCTCCTCGTCGCGCCACGCCCAGGCGAGCGCCTGACGCATGAGGGCGCGGCTCTCCTCGGGCATGGCCACGGACGCGAGGCGCTCGCGCATCACCTCGTCCCGGTACGCCACCGCGACGATGCGCTCCCGCTCGAGGGCCAGCAGCAACAGCGCGCGCAGTTCCTCCGTGGGCCGTCCACGGAACCGCTCCGCCCACGCGTCGAGCTTGCGCTGGAACTCCCCCGCGACCGTCTCGGTGCGTGGGGCCTCCTCCCCCGTCGTCATGGGCGTGCACTCTAGCCGCTGACGAGGCCCTTCGGCCCTACCCGTCGCTCGAGCCCCGGTAGGTCATGAGCAGAACGGGGAGCGCGACCACGGCCACCAGGGCCGCCTGCCACACCAGTACCTGGGGCAGGGGCCTCTGGAGGTGGATGAACAACGAGCGGCCCAGCGCCACACCCAGCAGGACACCCGTGAGGGTGCGCACGGCGTTGGAGCCACCGCTCGGACGGAAGCGCCCCACCGCCCAGTCCACGAGCGCCGGCAGGGTGAGGCCGAGCACCACCGGCACATCCCACTCCCACGACAGGGGCGCTCGCGCCTTGAAGAGGGCCACCATCACGGCCAGCAGCACCGGGTACGTCCCCAGGCAGCGCGCGCACACCCGCACGCCATCGAGCACGTACGTGCGGTTGTACTCCTCCTCATGATGATGACTGAGCCAGAACACCCTGCCCTCCCTCCGAGACCTTCCGGGCCTCGTCCTCCGCCAGGAAGCACGCGGCGGTGTGCCCGTTGCCCAGCGCATACAGGGGCGGAGTCTCGCGCCGGCACCGCTCCATGGCGTACGGGCAGCGCGGATGGAAGGGGCACCCGGGCGGTGGCGCGAGCGGAGACGGCACGTCCCCCTGGAGGATGATGCGCGAGCGCTTGCGCTCGGGGTCCGGCACCGGCACCGCCGACAGCAGCGCCTGCGTGTACGGGTGGCGAGGCTTCCGGTACAGGTCCGCCGCGTCCGCCAGTTCCACGATGCGGCCCAGGTACATCACCGCCACGCGCGTGGACACGTACTCGACGATCTTCAGGTCGTGCGCGATGAAGATGTACGTCAGCCCCAGCTCGCGCTGCAGGTCCACCAGCAGGTTGACGATCTGCGCCTGGATGGACACGTCGAGCGCGCTGATGGGCTCGTCGGCCACCACGAGGTCCGGCCGCAGGGCGATGGCCCGCGCGATGCCGATGCGCTGGCGCTGCCCTCCCGAGAACTCGTGCGGATAGCGGCCCAGGGCATCTCGCGGCAGGCCCATCAAATCCAGCAGCTCGGCCACCTTCGCCTCGCGGGCGGGGCCTCGCTCCAGCCCGTGGATGGCGAAGGGCTCGCCCAGGATGTCCCGCACCGTCATGCGCGGGTTGAGCGAGGCGTACGGATCCTGGAAGACGAGCTGCATCCGCCGCCGCAGGGGGCGCAGCTCGCGCTGGGACAGGCCCGTCAGCTCACGGCCCTCGAAGCGGATGGAGCCGGCCGTCGGCTCCACGAGCCGCAGCAGCGTGCGCCCCAACGTGCTCTTGCCGCAGCCGCTCTCGCCCACCAGGCCGAGCGTCTCGCCGCGCCGCACGTCGAAGCCCACCCCATCCACCGCCTTCACGGTGCCCCGCACGCGCCCGAGCAACCCCCCGCGTACCGGGAAGTGCGTCTTCACGTCTCGCACCTGCAACAGGGGCTCGGTCATGGCGCGGGCACCGGGTTGTGGCACGCGGCCTCCTGGCCGTCGCGCTTGAGCTCCAGGGCGGGCTCCACCCGGGCGCAGATGTCCTGGGCGCGCTCGCACCGGTCCCGGAAGCGGCAGCCTCCGGGCAGCCGGCGGAGGCTCGGCACCATGCCGGGGATCGTCTTCAACCGGGGGCGCTCCCCTGCCCCCCCCGTCTCCTGGAGGGCCGGAATCGAGCGCAGCAGCCCCGCCGTGTACGGGTGCGCCGGCTGCCGGAAGAGGGCCTTCACCGGGGCCCGCTCCACCACCCGGCCCGCGTACATCACCACCACCGCGTCACAGCTCTCGGCCACCACACCGAGGTCGTGGGTGATGAGCATCACCGCCATGTGGCGCTCCGCCTGCAACCGCTTCAGCAGCTCGAGGATCTGCGCCTGGATGGTGACGTCCAACGCGGTGGTGGGCTCGTCCGCGATGAGCAGCTCCGGCCCACACGCGAGCGCCATGGCGATCATCACCCGCTGGCGCATGCCGCCGGAGAGCTGATGCGGATAGCTGTCCACGCGATGCTCGGGGGCGGGAATGCCCACCTGGCGCAACATCTCCACCGAGTGCTCGCGCGCGGCGGCCTTCGACAGCTTCTGGTGCAGCCGCACGCCCTCGGAGATCTGCTCGCCCACCGTGTAGACGGGGTTGAGCGAGGTCATCGGCTCCTGGAACACCATGGAGAGGTGACGCCCGCGCATGCGGCGCATCTTCTCCTCGGGGAGCGCGAGGAGTTCCTCGCCCCGGAAGCGAATCCGCCCGCCCACCACCCGGCCGGGCGGCTCGGGCACCAGCCGCATCACCGAGAGCGCGGTGAGGCTCTTGCCACAACCGCTCTCCCCCACCACGCCCAGCGTGCCGCCAGGCGGAATGGAGAAGGACACATCATCCACGGCCAGCACCGGGCCCTCCTCCAGGGAGAGCTGGGTCTTCAGTCCACGGACGTCAAGGAGAGGCTCGGACATGGGGCTCACGGCCGGGCCTCAACAGCCGGCCCGGGGCATCACTTCCGGGACAGCTCCTCCAGGAACTCCTCCTCGCGAATGATGCGCTTGCGGATGAGGAGCCGGATGAGGCTGGCCACCATGCGCGCGGGCTTCACCTTCTCCGTGTGCAGCTCCGCCTCGGCGCCATCCGCCATCCGCTCGATGTCCTCGAGCACCTTCAGGTCCTCATCCGTGATGTCCGGAGGCTGGGGCGCGGGAGGAGGCTGCGGCAGACCCTTCGCGGCGCCCCCGAAGACGACCACCGGCACGCCCTTCTGATCCGGCGCGGCGGGCGGCGCCGGGGACTCGGGCTCGCCGAGCAGCTCGTCCAGCAGGTCCTCGCTCTCCTGCGGAGGCGGAGGCGGCGGCGGCGGCGGGCTCGCGGGGGCCCGGGGCTTCGGCGAGCCCCTGGGGGTGATGAGGGTGATGTCATCGTCCTCATCATCGAAGGGCGGCGGTGCCGGGGGCGTGGGCGGCTTTGGCTTCAAAGCGGACCTCGGGGTGAGGACGGGGGGAGCGGCGACAGGGGGCGGCGGCGGTGTGGAGAGCCCATCCCAATCGAGCAGGGCCGAGACGGCGGCGGCGGCCGAGGACGGCTCCAACACCGGCGGTTCGCGGGGCTCGTCCTCCACGAGCAGTCCCACCGCGCGGCCGCTCACGAGATCCAACGCGCGGTCGATGTCGTCCTCGGCGGCCACGTGCACGCGGATGGGCTTGTTGAGCTGGAAGCTCAGCTCGCCCACCACGCTCAGGTCCGAGGGATCATCCACCGCCACGAGCAGCCGCTCGCCACGGGCCTCGCGCTCGAGCCCGAACAGCACGAAGCGGTGCTCGGCCTGGAAGTCGAGCGAGACGAGCTCGCGCACCTTCGGGGGGATCTCCTCCGGGAGCCGGACGAAGGGCAGATCGAACTGACGCGCCAGGGCCTGGGCCACCGCGGTGGGCTCGGTGAAGCCCAGGGCGATGATGACGGAGCCCAGGCGCTGCCCCTGCCCGTGGATCCGCTGCTGGCCGAGCGCCTTGCGGACCTGCTCCGGATTGAGTGCGCCGGACTCGATGAGCAGCTCGCCGATCTTCTTGCGCATGGAAGGACGGGGGGGCTGGACGGCTTACCGCTTGACCTTCGCCAGGTACTCGTCGCGGGTGAAGACGCCCTTCTCGATGAGCAGCTCCACCATGGCCTTGAGGGCGGCCACTTCCTTGCGCTGCACCTCCTCCACGCTGCGCAGGAGCTCCACGGGGCTGCCGTTGCCGCCGCGCACCGACGGCACCTCGCGCGAGGGCGTGGGCGGCATGGGGGCCGGCGTCCGGGAGGGAGCCGCGGCCGGCGGAGGCGCGGTGGGCGCGTTCATGTTCTTGACGACCGTGCGGCCCTGGGCGTCCACCACCTTGAAGTTGGTGTCCGCCTCGGCCAGCTCGCCCTGGTCGTCGTAGAAGCGCGCCATGGAGCGGGCGATGGCCGTGCGTCCGGCCACGTTCGGCACGATGCGGCACTTGGTGACGGCGCGCAGCTCGTCCAGCTGCCGCACGTTGAGCGGGTCCGAGATGGCCACCACCAGCGTCTTGCCGTCGTCGCGCAACTGCAGCGGCAGCACCGCGAAGTCCCGCGCCGTCTGCAGCGGGATCTTGTTGAGCACGTGCGCGGGGATCTCCTTCACCGCGTCCAGGTTCACCGCCGGAATGGCCAGCTGCTTGGACAACGCCCGCACCAGGATGTCCTCGGACACGAGGTTCATCCGCACCAGGATCTCTCCCAGCTTCCCGCCCCACTTCGCCTGCTCCGCGAGCGCCGCCTTGAGCTGGCTCTCCTGGAGCACGTTCGCCTTGATCAGCAGTTCACCAAGCTTGATCTGTGCCATGTCGCAGTCGCGGTGAGTCCGAACGGACCCGCCTTTGGCGTCAGTCTACCTGAAGTTCCAAGCATTGCCGCATTATCGACGAGGCCCGCTCAAGAACCGGGCGAGGCAGGAGGCAGGGCAACCGGAGGGAGGGACTGCCCCCCCTCGTCCACCTCGACGACGCGGACGTGCTCGGGCGCGGTGAGGTCGAAGAGCGTCAGGTCCGGGGACTCGTTGAGGGTGATGCCGGTGTAGCGCACGCCCACGGAGGTGCCGGCGTTGGGGGCCCGGAGCGTCACCTCGTGGGGGAAGACGAAGTCCCCCTGCTCCTTGAAGTGGTCGTACTCGAGCCCATAGGCCTGGATGCCGCGGACCTCGCTGCGCACCACCCGGAGGTGCTTGGGGTGGATGTGGAGCACCTGGAACACGGCTCCCTTGTGGAGCGTGAGGACGTACAGCCGCTCCTTCTCATCCAGGGCGAGCGTCATGCGCTCGGCGGGGATGAAGGGCACCTTGCCGAGCATGACGGAGACCAGCTCCTCGCTCGGCAGGGCCAGGGGCAGGAAGCGCGAGAGGTTCCGGGGGGTCGCCGGCCCCTGGTAGTACGTGTTCTCCTGGAACTGGAGCAGGCCGAAGCGCTGGCCGTCGGTGACGAGCACGGCGATGGGCCGGTTGAAGAAGTCGAACATCTCCACGCGCAGCAGGCCCGGCCGGGAGGCGGCCAGGAAGGCGGAGACGGTGCCGGAGCCCTGGGGCGACTCGACCCGGAGCTTCCCGTCACCCTGGAGGGTGGCCACCTGGTCCTGGGCGGCGCTCACCAGACGGAAGAGCTCCCCGGCGTCGGTGATGGGGCCCTGGGGGCCGAAATCGATGCGCTTGGGACAGCCTGAACATAAGAGAGCCAGGAAGATTGCTGCGGCTGCGCGGTTCATGGCTTTAGTCTCGCGCCAGGCCGACCTTCCTGGCCACCATTCATGAGCCTTTCCGACCTCCTCCACTACCTGCGTATCGGCGGCGTCACCCTCGCCTCCCTCCTCCTCGCCTCCGTGGTGGCCCTGGGTGTGGCCATCGAGCGGCTGATCGCCCTGTGGGGGGTGAGCGAGCGCTCGCGGGCCCTCGGCGACACGGTGCACAAGCACCTGCTGCGCGGGGACATCACCGCCGCCCGCACCGCCACCGAGCGCTCGGATGCCGCCGTGGCGGACATCTTCCTGGCGGGCTTCGATCGGCTCGAGCGCACCCGGGGCACCGGGGACGGCGTGGAGTCCGCGGTGGAGCGCGAGCGCGCCCAGGTGGGCCTGCGGCTGCGGCGCAACCTGTGGATTCTGGCCACCATCGGCTCGCTGACGCCGTTCGTGGGCCTGTTCGGCACGGTGGCCGGCATCATGAAGTCCTTCAAGGACCTGGGCCTGGACGTGCAGGCGGGCGGCTCGGGTGGCAGCGCGGCGGTGATGACGGGCATCTCCGAGGCGCTGGTGGCCACGGCGGTGGGCATCCTCGTGGCCGTGCAGGCCATGGCCTTCTACAACTACTTCCAGGCGAGGCTGTCGCGGGTGCTCGTGGAGCTGCGGCTCATGGGTGACGAGTTCGCCGAGCTGCTGCGCGAGCGGCCCATGAATGGCTCGGCGGCTTCCGCTTCCTCTTCCACTGCTCCGGCCCCGGTGGACGCGCCGCGTTCCCAGCCGGAGGCCTGAGGTCCACTGCCATGGCGATGGGCAAGACTCCGGGGGACTCCGAGGGAAGCGGCGAGGACGTCGGCTTCGCGGAGATCAACATCACCCCGCTGACGGACATCTTCCTCGTGCTGCTCATCATCTTCATGGTGACGAGCTCGGTGATCGTCCAGCAGGCACCGGGAGGGGCGCAGACGGGCCTCAAGGTGAACCTGCCCAAGGGCGGCACCACCGACGTGACGGCGCGGGCCACCGACTTGTCCGTGGCGGTACTCGCGGACGGGCGCTTCGTGCTGGGCGGCAACGTGGTCAGCGAGGACGAGCTCAAGCGCGCCTTCGCGAAGGCCCAGGAGGAGAACCCGGACACCGTGGTCATCGTCCAGGCCGACGAGGGCGTGCCCCACGGCACCGTGGTGCAGGTGATGGAGCTGGCCAAGAGCGTCGGGCTCGGCCAGCTCGCCATCGGCGTGCGCGACTCGCGATAGGTCAACCTGGACGCGGAGCGCGCGGTGAGACGCCCAGCCGCTGCATCACCTGCTGGAAGACGCCGTACTCCTGGGCGCCCTGCAGCGCGAAGCGATCTCCGAGCACGAAGGTGGGCACGGCCTGGATGCCCGCTTCCCGCGCCTCACGGACGGCGTCCTCGACGACCTGGCGGTAGCGGCCCTCTTCCACCGCCCGCTGCATCGCATCGGGATCCAAGCCGGCCTCCTGCGCCGCGCCTCGGAGCGTGTCCCACTGCCACAGGTCCTGCCCCTCGCTCCAGTAGCGCCGCAGCACCGCCGCATGGAACGGCTCGAGCTTCCCCTGGTCCCGGGCGAACTCCGCCGCCTGATGCGCCCGCCGCGTCGAGGGGATGATGTCGCGATCCACCATCTTCAACCCGGCCTCGGCCGCCCTGCGCTTGAGGGGGTTGTTCGGATCCTTCATCCGCTCGCGCACGTAGGCCGGCAGGGGGAGCCCCTCTGGCGGTGTCTCCGGACGCAGGAAGAACGGACGCCAGTCCACCTGGACGTCATATTCCTTCTTCAGCTTCTCGACCTCCACGAGGCCGACGTAGCACCAGGGTCAAACGAAGTCCGACCACACCCGGATCGTCACGATGTCGCTCATGAGGCACACCTAACACCTCCGGAGCGTGCCTGCCACCTGGACCCCCCTCACCCCCCGCCCTCTCCCAGCGGGAGAGGGCGCATGCGGCTCACAGGATGCGGCGCGAGCGCGGGTAGCTGCCCAGGACGAAGAGATCGCGGCAGTGCGTCTGGGCCTGTTCGATGGCGGCGACCATGGCCGGGTCCTCCCGGTGGCCGAGCGCATCGACGAAGAACGTATACGTCCACCGCTCCCGCCCCTGCGGCCGCTTGTCGATGTGCGAGAGGTTGATGCCGGCGGACTGGAAGACGCCGAGCACCGACACCAGCGCGCCGGGCTTGTCGTCCGTGGTGAACATGATCGACGTCTTGTCATCGCCCGTGGGCCGGGCGTTCTGCCGCGCGATGATGACGAAGCGGGTGATGTTGTTCGGGTCGTCCTCGATGCGGGGGAAGAGGACGTTGAGCCCGTAGAGCTGCCCCGCGAGCGCCGTGCCGATGGCGGCCGAACCGGGCTCGGCGCCAATCTCCAGGGCCTTGCGGCACTCGTCGGCGGCGATCTGCGCGGCGCGCGAGCTGCTGGCCGCGGGCATGAGCTCGACGCCGGGGTACTGGGTGCTCAGCCAGTTGCGGCACTGCTGGAAGATCTCCGGCTTGGAGTGGATGCGCCGGACCTGGCTGGGCTGGCAGTTGGCGAGCAGCGCATGGTGCACGGCGATCTGCACCTCGCCGTAGACGGAGATCTGCTGGGCGTTGGCCTTGAAGGCGTCGAGCGTCTCCACGATGCCGCCGCCCAGCGAGTTCTCGATGGGGACGAGCCCGTAGTTGACGTGCCCGCGGCGCACCTCGGTGAAGACGCCCCCGATCTCCCGCAGGTCCTCGTAGTCCACCGAGGAGCCGAACTGCTTGACGGCGGCGGCGTGCGAGTTGGAGCCGGGCGGTCCCAGGTAGCCGATGCGCAGCGGCTGCTCGAGCGCGAAGGAGCCGCTCATCAGCTCGCGGTAGATGCCCTCCACGGCCCGGTCGCTCAGCGGTCCCTTGTTGGAGGACAGCACCTTGCGGAGCACCTCGGCCTCGCGGTGCGGAGCGTAGATGGGGGTGCCCGTGGCGCGCTTGGTCTTGCCCACCTCGACGACGAGGCTCGCCCGCTCGTTCAACAGCCGGACCAGGCGCTGGTCCACGGCGTCGATCTTCCGGCGCAGTTCCTGGAGCCGGGCCGCGTCCTTGGGCCGGACGGGCTCGGGCTGCTTCTGCTTTCGGGTCTTCCTGGTGGCCATCGGTCTCCAGCGCGGTCGAGCACGGAAGGCGGGATTCTCTCTCAAGAACCCCCGATGGCGCACGGGAAGTATTCAACCCGGGGCTCCCGGCACCCTCACCCCGCCCCTCTCCCGGCGGGAGAGGGAAGGATGCGAGGGTGGGCCTGGGAGGTACGGGAGCCCCCGGGCCTGGACGTCAGATGCTGCCGAAGGCGGTGTTGGAGATCTCCACCGAGGAGGTGTCCTCGGTCGCCATCATCCGCGCCGCCTGCTCCACGTTGGGCAGCACGTTGCGCGCGTACCACAGCGCGCTGTACTTCTTGCCCTCGTAGAAGGCCTTCTCGTCGCCCGTGGCCTTCTCGCCCACGCGCTCGGCGATGACGGCCGCGTCCAGCAGCAGCCAGCCCACGGCCAGCTCCGACATCATGTTCAGGAAGCGGTTGGCCGACAGCGGGATGAGCGTCATCTTCGACGGCTCCTGCGACCAGCCCAGCACGGCCATGGCGCTCGCCATCACGCCCTCCTGCGCCGCCGCCAGCTGCTTCACCGCCTCGCCGTACACCTTGTGCTCGCGGTTGGCCTCGATGAAGCCGCCCACGTCCGCCATGAACTGCTGGAAGTTCGCGCCGCCCGACTGCCCCATCTTCCGGCCCACCAGATCCATCGCCTGGATGTGGTTGGTGCCCTCGTAGATGGAGAAGATCTTCGAGTCGCGCGTGTACTGCTCCACCGGGTAGTCCTGGCAGTAGCCGGCGCCGCCGTACACCTGGATGGCCTGCGCGCACAGCCGGAACGCCTGGTCCGACGCGTACGACTTCACCAGCGGCGTCAGCAGCTCCACCTGCCCGCGGTGGTAGGCCGCCTGATCATCGTCCTTGCCCGCCATCATCTGCGCCTTGTCCGTGTGCATGGCCAGCTTGACGAGCAGCGCGCGGATGCCCTCCACGTGCGCCTTCATCTCCAGCAGCATGCGCCGCACGTCCGGGTGCTCGATGATGGCCACGCGCGGCGCCGAGGGATCCTTCCACTTGCTCAGGTGCGCGCCCTGCTTGCGATCCTTCGCGTACTCCAGCGCGTTGAAGTACGCCGCGCTCGCCAGCGCCACGCCCTGGATGCCCACCGCGATGCGCGCGCCGTTCATCATCTTGAACATCTGGCTCATGCCGACGTTCTCGACGCCGCCCACCAGCTCGCCCACGCAGCCGTCGTTCTCGCCGAAGTTCAGCACACAGGTGGCCGACGCCTTGATGCCCATCTTGTGCTCGATGGAGCCCACCGTGACGTCGTTGCCGCCCGCGAGGCTGCCGTCCGCGTTCACGCGGATCTTCGGCACGATGAAGAGCGACAGGCCCTTGGTGCCCGGCACCGCGCCCTCGATGCGCGCCAGCACCAGGTGCACCACGTTCTCCGCCAGGTCGTGGTCACCGCCCGAGATGAAGATCTTCGTGCCACGGATGCTGTAGGTGCCGTCCGCGTTCTTGCGCGCGCTCGTCTTCGCCGCGCCCACGTCCGAGCCCGCGTGCGGCTCGGTGAGGCACATGGTGCCGCCCCAGGTGCCGTTGAGCATGCGCTCCACGAAGAGCTTCTTCTGCTCCGGCGTGCCGCACTCGGCGATCAGCTCCGCCGCGCCGAAGGCCAGGCCCGGGTACATGTTGAAGGCCGAGTTGGCGCCCGAGAGGATCTCCTCGATGAGCACCTGGAGCATGATGGGGCCACCCTGGCCGCCATGGTCCGGGCTCACCGCCACCGTCTTGAAGCCCTGCTCGTAGAGCTTCTTCCAGGCGTCCTTGAAGCCCTTGGGGGTGATGACGGCGCCGTTCTCCAGCCGGCAGCCCTCGCGGTCACCCGAGGAGTTGAGAGGCCCGAGGACCTCCTTCGCGAAGCGGTACGTCTCCTGAATGACGGCCTTCGCCTCATCCGGCCCCCAGGCATCAAAGGGGGCCTGCCCCGCGACCTGGCCGAAGCCGAACTGCTCGAACAGCGTGAAGAAGATTTCCCGAAGGTCGGTCTTGTAGGTGTTGATGCCGGCGGACATGAGCCCCTCCCCGTACGTTGGTGGGGCTCACGGCCGCCACATCGGCGGTCAGCGGCCCCCATTGGGACACGCAAAGGTTACGTCTGTTGATTCGAGAGTCAATCCCGATTGACTCCAGAATCAATCAAAAGTGACGCTTCGCGTTGGAGCGGCGAGGGTTGCTCGCCGCCCCCACAGGGAGGGGATTGAAGGGGAAAGTCCTACTTCTTGGCCTTCTTCGCCGCGGCGGAGGCCTGGGAGACAGCGGGCGCCGTGGCCGTCTTGGCGGCCGGCTTGGAGCCCGTCGTCTTCTTGCCGGACATGCTGCCGGCCCTGCGCTCGTCGTCCTCCTCGCCCTCCCCCGCCGTCTGGGCGGCGGAGGCCTGGAGGAGGCTCTCGCGAGGCACTTCCACCACGATGGGGGACTGGCCGGAGCGCTGCCGGTTCTCGTCCTCCAGCGAGTAGAAGAGCTGGATGGTGGAGTTGCCCTTCATCACCAGCTCACCGCGCTGGTTCTCCGCCCACAGCTCCACCTCGACGAAGTAGCGGCCACCCTCGCCGTGCCGGTCGCTCACGCGGCCCTTGCAGACGACGGTGTCACCGGGCCACACCATCTTGATGAAGCGCACGTGGTAGCGGCGCAGCTGGCCGCCGCGGGCCCAGTCGCTGATGAGCTGGCCGAGCATGCCCATGACGAGCATGCCGGGGGCATACACGGAGGGCATGCCCACGCTCTTGGCGTAGACCTCGTCCACGTGGACGGGGTTGAAGTCACCCGAGGCACCGGCGTAGCGCGACAGCTGCACGCGATCGATGGGAGCCTTGGCCAGCGCCGGCAGCTCGTCGCCGACGCGGATGCCTTCGAAATAGAGCTTGCGCGCGGGCATTACGGATTCTCCTTGGCGGCGCGGACGATGAGCGTCCGGCGGGCGCGGAACACGAGGTTGCCCTCCTCGTCCCGGCCCTCGTCCTCGATGACGGCGACATCCATCTTGCCCGCCGGGCCGGTGCGCTCGAGCACGTCCGACACCCGCGTGGCGACGAAGATGCGGTCACCGGCGAAGATGGGACGCTCGTACTCGAAGGACTGCTCGGCGTGCAGCAGGCTCTTGATGCCCACCCCCAACAGCTCGCGCAGATCCGCCGCCGAGCTGAAGGACGCGGGGAAGGTAGGCGGGGCCACTACCGTGGGGTAGCCCGAGGCCCGCGCATACTCCTCGTCGTAATAGATGGGGTTGTAATCGCCGAGGGACTCGGCGAAGCGCCGGATGGCGCCCTTCTCCACCTCGTTCAGGAACGGCGGGGAGGCCCGGCCGATCGCGTTCTTGTCCAGCATGTCCCTCTCCCTTTAACGACCGGCCGGAAGCTCGAGCACGGTCAAGAGGCCCGCCTCGGCGGCAGTCACGCGCGGGGCCGCATTCACCAACGTGTTGGCGGTGGCCCGGTCCCCGGGCACGCCCCCGCGAATCTCCAGCACCAGCTTCGGGTCCGCCTCAATCTCGATGCGATCCCCCGGATTGTCAGCCCCCACCGCGATGGTGAGCTCCAACCGAACCCGCTCCTGCCCTTCCTCCAGACCCACGGCGGACTGGAAGATTCCCGCCACCCGGCCCTTCTTCACCGGGAAGGCACCATCCAGGATGTCCTCCTCGGCGAAGACGGGGACGATCTCCTCCTCGAAGTCGTCGCAGTCCATGCCGAGTCCCAACGCGCACAGGGCCGCGCTCTCCACCAGGCCCACGTGCCCCATCTGATCCTTGTCCACCAGGGCGAAGAACTCGTCCTCGGTCAGGCCGGCGCCCACCTTGCGCTGGAGCGCTTCGCGGCGCGTGCGCGCGTCCACCACGCGCGTCACCGTGGCATGGCGCACCGGGCCGCACGCCTGGCCCGCCACCGCCACCAGCCGGTCCATCACGAAGCCCGGATTGACGCCGGTGCCGAGCACCGCCACGCCCGCGGCTTGCGCCGCGCGGTCCAGCTTCTCGGCCAGCTCGGGATACTTGAGGAAGGGGAAGGCCAGCTCCTCACAGGTGGAGACGATGGGCAGGCCGAGCTTGAGGGCGTCGAGCAGCTGATCCATCACCTGCTCCAGGCGCGAGCCGGTGGCATGCAGCAGCACGGCGCCCTTGCGCCGTCCCACGGCCGCCTCCAGCGTGCCAGCCACCTTCACCTTCAGTGCGGGGCCCCCGAGCACATCCGACAGGGGACGCCCCACCAACTGGGGGTTGGCGTCCACGGCACCGATCAGCTCCACCTCAGGTGAGAGCTGGGCCGCCCTGGCGATCTCCTGCCCGATGACTCCCAACCCCATGACCACCACCGGGACCGGCCCTGCGGAGGCTCTAGGCATCGGAGAACTCTCCAAAAATCAAGGAGTTACACCACAATGCAGCAATGTCGCGCACCATAGACCACCCCCAGCCGGACAGGCAAGCGGCTCGTGAGGCAGGCAGATCGTCCCCTCCCAGAAAGAAGAGAGGTTACGAGGGGTTGTAAAGCGAGCAAGAGTGCGAGCCCACACCCTGCGGGTGTGACCTTCGGGCGCAAAGACGTGTATAACGGCCCGGTTTCTTCGATGTCCGTCCCTATTTCGAAGGGTTGGGAGGCTGTGTTCATGGACCGCATCCTGGTGGTGGATGACGATCCCCTCATTCTGGCCGCGCTGTCGCGGATCCTCCAGTCGGAGGGCTACGAGGTCGTCACCCACACGGATCCTGCCCAGGCCGCCAAGGAAGAAGGATTCCAGGTGGTGCTGACGGACTTCATGATGCCGTTGCTCAACGGCGTGGAGCTCCTGAGGACCCTGCGTGAGAAGAACCCGCGCGCCGTACGCCTGATGCTCACGGCGGCCGCGGACTTCCGTACGGCGTCCGAGGCGGTCAACCGGGGAGAGGTGTTCCGTCTGTTGGGCAAGCCCTGGTCGCTCAGCGAGCTGACCAGTGCGGTGCGGCAGGCTTTCGAGCATTTCAAGCTCGTGGAGTCCAACGAGCGGCTCACGCGGGAGGTGGCCGAGAAGAACGCGGAGCTGACGCTCATCAACCGCGACCTCGAGCGCATGGTGGTGGAGCGCACCAACGGCCTGCTGGACGGCCTCATCAGCGCGCTCGACTACCGCGATACCGAGACGCAGTGGCACTCGCGCCGGGTGTCGCTCTACTCGCGGCGCATTGGCGAGGAGATCGGTCTCACGCCCACGCAGCTCGAGGTGGTGGAGCAGGGAGCCCTGCTGCACGACATCGGGAAGATCGGCGTGAGCGACACCATCCTGCTCAAGCCCGGCCCGCTCTCGCCCGAGGAATGGGTGGAGATGCGCAAGCATCCCGAGTACGGGTACAAGATCCTCGCGAAGATGCCCTACCTGCACGAGGCCTCGCTGATCGTGCTGCACCACCAGGAGCGGTGGGACGGCAAGGGCTATCCGCAGGGGCTCAAGGGCAAGGACATCGTGATCGGGGCGCGCATCTTCGCCATCGCGGACACGGTGGACGCCATCACCTCGGATCGCCCGTACCGCAAGGGCCGGCCGATGTCCGTGGCGCGCGATGAGATCAAGCGCTGCTCGGGCACGCAGTTCGACCCGGAGCTGTCCGAGGCCTTCCTGCGCATTCCGGACGCGGAGTGGCAGCGCATCCGCAAGAAGGTCGAGGACATGGAGAACGCGGAGAACGCGCTCTGGGCCGGCTTCACGCCGGGCAAGGTGCCCAACCGCGTCGCGAGCTGAGCGCGTCTCTCACGGGAGCGCGCCCTTGCCCACGAAGGCGCGCAGCCAGGTCACCTCGCTGCGCGCCCGTGATTCCAGCAGTTGCTCCGAGAGCGAGCGCAGCGGCCACCGGTCGAGCGCGGCCCGGAGCGAGCTCATGACGGCCGCGTGCAGCTCGTCCTCGCGCGCGAAGGCCTCCCGCTGATCGCGGCCATGCCGCAGGCTGGAGGCTCCGGACGCCATGAGCGAGCTTCCCACCGAGTGCTCCAGGAGCGAGGACTGCCCGGTGAGTTGGCTTCCGATGCGCCAGAGCATGCGTCCCATCCTGCGGCGCTCGTCCTCAGGAGAGCCGCTCCCGGGTGGCCGCGGCCCGCCAGAGCAGCAGGAGCACACCGCGATGGCCCAGCGTCCGCTCCGCCACCGCGAAGGCAGCCCCCGTGGAGCCGGGCACCGACAGGTCCACCAGGCATCGCCGCGCCTCCTGGAAAGGCCGTGTGAAGGAGTCCTCCTTCCAGGTGGGGAGCACCGAGATGGCCTCGAGCGTTTCCAGTTCATGGGGACCCAACGGTGCATCCCGCTCCGTTCCCACCAGCAGGTGCAACAGGCGAAGCCGCATGGCTGAAGGTGAAGAGAGCTGAGCGAAACGCTGGCGCAACACGGGCGCGGCCTCTTGCTGGACGGACACCGGGAGCCTCTTGTCGCGCAGTAGATCGAATGCCGCGACGAGCAGCGCGGAATCGTCGAGCTCCGGAACCTGCTCGAGGACCCAACGGGCACGCGCCTCGGAAGGATTCAGGGAGAGCAGGGTCAAGATGAGACGCACCCGCGAAGAGGGGGCACGATCCCAGGCGCTCTCGAGCCCTGATTCATCGAGGCTCGCGAGGAGGGGCTCCGGCAACAAGGCACTCTCCTGCAGGTCGGGGCGGCCCAACTCCGTCCAGGCTTCGAGAAAAGCCTGTCCCCACCCCACCGGGACATCTCGCCGCTGATTCGCCAGGAGCGTCTCCAGAATCCGCAACTCCGGTTGCCCGGGAGCCAAGGCACTCACTCGGCGAAGAACCTCCTGTGCCGCGGAGAGGTCACCTGATTCCAGTGCGACGCACGCGAGAACGACATGCGCCGGAGCATGGCCTGGTGCTTCAGTCAGGGCCGCGGAGGCCTCCTGTCGAGCGCGCTCCATTTCTCCCGTAACGGCGGCCCGATGAGCGAGCCGGGTGTGCTGCAATGCACTGGAAAGGGCCTGCCCGGAATCGGGTGGCTCGCGCGCCGCTCGGGACTTCCAGAGTGCGAAGCCTCCCGTGAAGGTGAGCAGCGGAGTCGCGAGGCCCAGGGACCAGAGAAGCATCCTCCGTGTCATGCCCGTGCCGCTGCGTTCCGAGGTAGGGCTCGGAGGAGTCGATGTGACGTTCATCAGGACGCGGCCCCGTGGTTGTTGGCTACCCTACGCAGAATAGTCAGGAGGCGTCCCCTCTGATTGAGACGGCCGTCTCGTCTGTTCGAGACTCGTCGCCAGCGACGGAAGAGTCGCTCGCGCACCAGCCTGGGCGCTTTCGGAAGAGGGGAAGAGGTGCCCGATGCACATCAGGAGCTCCGCACCGCACCGCTCCATACTGGTGGCCACTGCGGCCCTGATGCTGATGACACGATTGGCCCTGCAAGGATTCATGCATGCAGAACAATGTGGTCTGGCCCGATAGACTCTGGGACGAAAGACCTTGCCGATGGTGAGGGTCTCCGCCAGCTCAAAGCGCCGCTTCATGGAGGTAGCACGAACGCTGGAGCAGACACTCGTCGCCTCGTTCGACGATTCCTTCGAGACCTTGGAGTCCAGGTTCAAGGCGCTGGAGCGGCAACTGCTGCGTTCAGTCGTGATGACGGCGTACGAACGACAAGAGGTACAACGGCGGATTGCCGAGGCGATCTTCACCGAAGCGTATGGGCACGACTGCCCATGGCCGATCTTCGGGCGCACGCTGCGGCGCATTCATCGCCTGGGCTACTCGAACGTCGAACGCCGCTACCACGTCGCCTGTCTGTACGCGCGATGGTGCCAACGGCACCCGCAGCACGACAATCGCGAGGCCCGTCGCATGCTGGATGAGACCGAACGGAGCATTCGCCGTCTTCCTCACGGCAACAGCCTTCGCAAGTGGCTGTTGAGCGCTCTGTCGGAGCTACGAGTCCAGACAGGGTTCCAGTCTGGAGCACCGCTCATCCAGTAGCCGTCCTTGCTTCAGGGCGACACCTCCACCTCCTGGATGGTGTCGCCCTCCAGGAGGCGGTCCACCACCTCCATGCCGCGCGTCACCTCGCCGAAGGCCGTGTAGCGGCCATCCAGGTGCGGCTGCGGCGAGTGGGTGAAGAAGAACTGGCTGCCTCCCGTGTCCTTGCCCGACAGCGCCATCCCCAGCACGGCGCGGCGATAGGGCCGCCGGGTGATCTCGCAACGGATGGAGTAGCCCGGACCACCCTCACCGTCTCCGCGCGGGTCTCCCCCCTGCGCGACGAAGTCCGGCACCACGCGGTGGAAGGTGGTGCCCCGGAAGTAGCCCTTGCGCGCGAGCGCCACCAGGTTGCCCGACGTCAGCGGTGCCTCCGCGTCCAGCGCCACCGTGAAGTCCCCCTTGTTCGTATGGAACGTGAGCGTGCTCCCCACCGGAGCGGGCTCGGGACGGAGTGCGTTGTCCGGCAGCTCCACGTGCGCGGCCCGCACGGGCTGCCCCGTGAGGCTCGAGAGCGACTCGGCCGCCACACGGCGCACGTTGGCGTGCGGGTGCTCCAGCCACTTCCGCAGCATCGGCTCCGCGTCCTTCCCCGCCAACTCCACCAGCCCCTCCGCCACCGGCGCGGCCATGTCCGGCTCCTGCGGCACGCGCTCCGCGAGCGCTCGCACCAGCGGCAGTGCCTCCATGTCTTTCAGCTTCCCAGCCGTGCTCGCCGCCGCCGCGGCCTCCACCGGGTCTTTCCCCTCCAGGAGCGCCCGCACGGGCCCGGCGGCCTCGGGCACCGGACGGGATGCCACCGCGTCGAGCGCCGCCAGCCTTACCCGCGTGTCCGGATACGACAGGTACTGCACCGCACTGCTCGCGCCTCCCCTCCCCTTCGACTGCGCCACCTCGCGCAGGCCAAGGGACAGCCGCCGCACCGCTCGCACCCAGCCGCCTCCACAGCGCAGCGCTTCATCGAGTGCTCCCGTCTGCCGATCGAGCGCCGCCGCCAGACGGCAGTCGAGGTTCATCAAATCTCCCGAGGCCACCTCCGAGACCGCGCCCGGTGTCGCCTCCTGGAGCGCGCGCCGCAGCGCCACCAGCACCGGACGTCCCGCCTCGGGCAGGCCCTGCTGCGCCAGCGCGAGCAGTGCGTGACCCGCCGCGGAGTCTCCTCGCGCCACACGCTCCACCCGGGCCGTCAGGGTCCGAAGCGCGTCCAGCGGGGTGCAGTCTCCGCTGCAACGCGAGGCCAGCTTCGCCAGCGCCCGCGAGGCCTCGGCCGCCACGCGGGGCACCTCGTCCCCCAGCAGCCGGCCCACCACGGCCGCGTCCTCCGGGCCTCCCACGTCCCCCACCCCCTTCGCGCACAGGGCCCTCACGTCCGGCGCGTCATCCCCGAGACAGCGCCGCAGCATGCCGAGCCCCTCGGGACGCTTCGCGCTCGCCAGGAGGTAGGCCCCGCCGAAACGCGCCGCCTCGGGCTGTCCGGACTGGAGCAGCACCGCCGCCCGCGCCAACGGCACCTCCGCCAACGACGCGCCCCGGCGTGCCGCCACCCCGAGCCCCACCGCCGCCCGGCCCGCGACCTCCGGATTCCCCTCCGAGAGCCGCTCCGTGAGGCGCTTCACCGCCCCCGGCGTGGCCAGCTTCCCCAGCGACTCGAGCAACGTGCGCCGCACGCCCTCGTCCTTCTCCGCGCCCTCGGCGGCCAGCAGCGCCTCCGTCATCCGCGCCTTCTCCGCGTCCGTGAGCGGCTCCCACGAGAGCGCCAGCACCCCCGCGGCGAAGGCCGCCTCGTCCCGCACGGGCACCTCGGCGGCACCCCATCCGCCCAGCACGGCCTCCAGCGTGGACGGCTCCTGGATGCGGGCGAGCGCGCGCAGGGCCCGCACGCGCACCGGCACGGACCCCTTCGCCGCCAGTTCCACCAACCGGCCCCCCGCCAGCGAGCGGCGGTCCTCCCAGAGGGCGATCTCCTCCCCTCCTCCCGCCTCCGGCGCGGACGGCACGGAGCGGACACAACCCGACAGCACGAGTCCCCACAGCAGGCAGGCGGGCACAGCGGCGCGCAGAGCATCCATGCCGCCCCGCCTAGGCCAATTCCCCGCGAAAATCCAGGGGTTAGCCCGTAAGCCGTTTGACTTGGGCCATCGGGCACCGGAAGATGCTCGGCGCTTCCCAGATTCAAGGAGCGCCGGTCCTGAACTGCCCTGGCTGTGGCACCAAGGTCGCGGATGGCACCTCCATCTGCCCTTCGTGCGACTACATCATCGACTCCTCGTTCATCTCGACCGATGCCCCCCCGGACACGGACGATGACGCGGAGGCCGCTCCGCCCCCGCCTCGCAGGCCCACCGCGTCCCGCCCCGCTCCGGGCGCTCGCGTCGCCACCGGCTCCCGGCCCGCGGCCCGCGCCCCCACCGGCTCGCGCCCCCGCGTCCCCACCTCCCCGGGACGTCCCTCCGCTCCCGCCCCCGCGGTCGCCGACGAGGACGCCACCAACATCCGGTCCATGGAGGACATCCTCCGCAACGCGCCCCAGCGCTCCACGGGCGCTCGCCCCGCCTCCGGCTCCCGTCCCGCCGCGCGCTCGGGCACCGCGCCCTCCCGTCCGGCCCCCGCGCCCGCTCCCAAGCGCCCGCAGCAGACCGAGCTCGACCCCGCCGACATCAACTACGTCCCCACCCGCGACCCCTACGGCACCCACTCCGGCACCGGGCAGATCGTCGCCCCCGAGCAGGTCATCGAGGACTTCCGCGACTTCGTCGGCGTGCTGGGCAGCTCCGACAAGATCGCCTTCGGCGGCGCCGTCACCCTCCTCGTCTCCGCCTTCCTCCCCTGGAAGGAGACGGCCGCCGAGGGCGACATCCTCGGCCTGATGAGCCTGGGACTCCTCGCCGTCCTGGCGGCCATCGGCATCATCGGCGCCATCACCGTGCGCGTGCGCCGGCTCATGCCCAATCTCAACGTGCTCATCCCCTGGGTGGCGCAGCTCGGCCTGTCCGTCTTCTGCATCCTCTGGTGCATCGTCTTCATGAAGCTCTCGTACGACGCCACCGAGGTGCCCTCGCCCATGGGCAACGCCACCATCATGAACTCCACCCCCAGCTTCGGCGTGGTGCTCGGCCTCCTGGGCGCGCTGACGAGCCTGGCGGGCTCGCTCATGGGCCTGAAGGAGAAGCCCACCGCATGACTCCGTCGCCCTCCGTCCCGGCTTCCGGAGGCCCGGCCCTGCGCCTCCTCCTCCAGGCCCTGGAGCGCACGGTGCTCGGCCAGCCACAGGTGGTGGCGGACCTCGTCACCGCGTTCCTCGCGCGCGGGCACGTGCTGCTCGAAGGCGTCCCCGGCGTGGCCAAGACGCTCACCGCGCGCAGCATGGCCTCCGCGCTGGGCCTCGACTTCACCCGCGTCCAGTTCACCCCGGACCTGATGCCGAGCGACATCCTCGGCACCAACGTCTTCCGGCCCCAGGACAACGCCTTCCAGCTCGTGAAGGGCCCCGTCTTCACCGAGGTGCTCGTCGCCGACGAGATCAACCGCACCCCGCCCAAGACACAGGCCGCGCTGCTGGAGGCCATGGAGGAGCGGCAGGTCACCATCGACGGCACCACGCACACGCTGCCTTCCCACTTCTTCGTGGTGGCCACGCAGAACCCGCTGGAGCTGGAGGGCACCTACCCGCTCCCCGAGGCCCAGCTGGACCGTTTCCTCATGCGGGTGCGCGTGGGCTACCCGCCACCCGAGGCCGAGCTGGACATGGTGCGCGGCTTCCACCAGCGCGGAGGCAAGGCCGCCCAGGTGGAGCGGGTGCTGGACGCCCCCACCCTGCTGGAGCTGCAGACGCGGGCCGCGAGCGTCGCCTGCGACGAGTCCGTGCTCGCCTACGCCGTGCGCCTCATCCGCGAGACGCGCGCCAACCCCCGCGTGCGGCTGGGGGCCTCTCCGCGCTCGGCCCAGGCGCTGCTGGCGGCGGCCAAGGCCCGCGCGGCCCTCAACGGCGGCGACTTCGTCACCCCGGATGACGTGAAGGCCGTCTGCCCCAGCGTCCTCAACCACCGCCTCCTGCTCAAGGCCGAGGCGGAGGTGGAGGGCCTCACCGCGGACGACGTGCTCCGCCAGACGTTGGAGCGCGTCCAGGTCCCCCGGTGAGCCCCGGCCGGCCCGTCCCCACCGGGCTCGCCGTGGCCCTCCTCGCGGCGGCCCTCGTCCCCGCGGCCCTCGCCGTGGCCGGCTCCGTCTTCCTGTGGCTCGCCCTCGCCCTGGACGCGGCCGTGCTGCTGCTGTGCGCCTTCGACTTCCTGTCCGCCCCTCGCGCCTCGGACGTGGAGGTGCGGCGCTCGCTGGAGCCCGTCCTCTCCTCGGGCACCGCCAACCCCGTGCGTCTGGAATTGAGCCCGCGCGGCCCCCGGCCCGTGCGCGGATGGGTGCGGGACGAGGTGCCTCCCGGCGTGGACGTGCGCGGCCACCAGCAGCCCTTCTCCCTCTCGCCGGACGCGCCCCCCGCCACCGTCTCCTACACCCTCACGCCGCCCGCCCGAGGGGACCTGCGCCTCGGAGACGTGCACCTGCGGCTGCTCGGGCCGCTGGGCCTGTGCGCGCGCCAGGTGCGCCTCCCCGCGGCCCAGACCGTGAAGGTGTACCCAGACCTCACCGCCCTGACGCGCGAGGCGCTGGCGCTCGCCATGGCCTCGGATGCCCCCTCGGAGCGCACCCTGCGCCGCTCCGCCGAGGGCCGTGAGTTCGAGTCCCTCCGCGAGTACCGCACCGGTGACGACTACCGCACCGTGGACTGGAAGGCCTCGGCGCGCCGGGCCCGCACCATGGTGCGCGTGTACCAGCCCGAGCGGAACCAGCCGGTGCTGCTGATGCTCGACTGCGGACGCCACATGGCCGGCCGCGTGGACGGCCGACGCAAGCTGGACCACGCCGTGGACGCGGCGCTGCGCCTGGCCAAGGTGAGCCTCGACGCGGGTGACATGGTGGGCGTGCTCGCCTTCGCCAGCGACGTGCGCGCCTACCTCCCGCCGCGCAAGGGCCACGAGCACCTGCGCCTCCTCACCGAGGCCCTCTACCGCGCCGAGGCCGCCCTCGAGGAGAGCGACTACGGCCGCGCCTACGACTTCGCCTTCGCCCGCTCCTCGCGCCGCTCGCTGGTGGTGCTCTTCACGGACCTGGTGGACCCGGACGCCTCGGGCACCCTGCTGGCCCGCACCCTGGCCCTGCGCCCCCGCCACCTGCCCGTGGTGGCCTCGCTCCTGGATCCCGACCTCCAGGCCGCCGCCACCGCCATCCCCTCCTCCGAGCAGGACGCCTACGCGCGCCAGGCCGCCGCTCGCCTCGAGGAGGACTACCAGCGCACCGCTCTCACGCTCCGAGACTCGGGTGCACTCGTGGTGCGGGCCCCCGCGAAGGGCTTCGGCGCCGCCGCCGTCAACACCTATCTGCACGTGAAGTCGCGCGGCCTGCTGTAGCTGCCATCGGCCTCTACGAGGCTGGAAAGAGGATGAAATGAACGGACACGCCATGAGGCAGGCTCAACGCGCGACATCCGCCTTCCCGAGGAGTCTGCTCCAGTGGATGCCCATGCTGCTGCTGGTGGCTGGGCTCTCGGCCATACCGTCCTTCGCGCAGCCAGCCATGGGAGCGGGAGCAGAAGTGGCTCGAAGCGCAGAAGCCATTGTGCTCGCGCCTCTCGCTCAAGAGGTTCTGTCCGGTGACTCCGTCACCATCGCGGCAGGCAAGAAAGGTGGAAAACCGCCTCCGAAAGGCACCGCGAATGGCGAGCGGGCCTACATGCGCTTCACGCCAAAGGGCAAGAAGGACGTCAAGGAGGAGAACGCCCGGAAATACGAGGGCGAGAAGCGCTGCGAGAGCTGTGATGTCACGACCGTTGATGCCCAGAAGAGCCAGAAGGGAGTCACTCCACCGAGCCATGAGGCCCAGGTGGATCACGTCATTCCGAGAGCGAAGGGCGGAGACGGAGCGCCCTCGAACGGACAGGTGCTATGCAGGGAGTGCAACAACGAGAAGAGCGACAAGCTCTGACCCTGGAGCACCGTTTCATGTCGGATGAGTACGTGAAGGTCCTGTTCGAGCTCGAAAAGGAGGACGAGGACTATCCCCCCGTCGATTATGAACGGCTCTGGGCCAGACCCTTGGGGGAGGGCTTGTTCGAGATCGACAACATCCCCTTCTTCGTCCGGGAGCTCAGTGCGGGCGATGTGGTCGCCGCGCAGCTGGGAGAGGGAGAAGTCGTGTTCTCCAAGCTGGTTCGTGAGTCGGGCAGCAGCACACTCCGTGTCATCGTCTTCGACGAAACACGCGTGGAGGATGTCCGCCGCCGGATCCAGGAGTTCGGCTGCGCCACGGAGCTGAACGTCTCGAAGATGCTGGGCGTGGATGTGCCTCCCCAGGTCGACTTGCATGCAGTGCGCGCATGGCTCATGGAAGAGCAGTCCGCGGGCGCCTTGGAGTTCGAGGACGCCTGCATCCGCCACGATGGCAGTCCTTGATGTAGCGAGTCGTCATAGGACCCAAGCCACACAGGAATTTCAAAGAACGGTCCGATGGAGCCACCCCCCCCGCGCCAGGTCACGGCACGCGGACTGCTGTAGTTCGATCGCGGCCGTCAAGTCCCTCCTGCTCTACCTCCCGCCCACACGCCCAGTCGCGACGCTCCTGAAGAAAAAGCGTGCCAATCGCTCCGAGGCCGATTTTCCGGCTCCGGACAAGACCCCCTTTACACGGCGATCTCACTTCCCAAAATGGCCCCTCTTTCGTGCTACACGCCTGTGGAAGCACGTTTCGTACGGTACGGAGAAGGGTCTTGCCGGAGGTCGCGAGGGAGTTCAGGGAGCTGCGGGTGGCGGTGGATGCGGCGGCGGCGGTGTCGGGGACGGAGGTCCGCGCGAACGCTGAGCAGCAGTCACAGCCGTTGACGCCCTTCCACGAGCGTCTGCTCGCCGAGGAGCTCACCATCAAGAGCTCGGACTCGCGCGAGCGGCTCGCGGGAGCGCTCGCCGAGGCCAAGGTGGATCTCAACCCCCACCAGCTCGAGGCCGCGTGCTTCGCGCTGGACTCGCTGTCGCGCGGCGGCTGCATGCTCGCGGACGAGGTGGGTCTCGGAAAAACCATCGAGGCGGGCATGGTCATCGCCCAGCTCGTGGCCGAGGGGAAGACGCGCATCCTGATCCTCGCCCCGGCCGTCCTGCGGGCGCAGTGGAACAGCGAGCTGCGCGAGAAGTTCGATCTCGAGTCGGTGATGGTGGATGGCCGCACCGTGCGCGCCACGGGCAACTGCTTCGATCAGCCCTTCCCCGTCATCTGCTCGCACCCGTTCGCCGCCAACAAGGCGCAGCTGGTGGCCGAAATCCCCTGGGACGTCGTCATCATCGACGAGGCCCACCGCCTGCGGAACGCCTACCGCGCGGGCCACAAGACGGGCCAGGCCCTCCGCTCGGCCCTCAGCGGCCGTCCCAAGCTGCTGCTCACCGCCACCCCGCTCCAGAACGACCTCATGGAGCTGTTCGGGCTGGTGACGCTCCTGGACGAGCAGATCCTCGGCCCCGAGCACGCCTTCCGCAGCCGCTACCGGCTGGAGGCCGAGACGGGCGGGCTGCAGACGGACGCCGTCAACGAGCTCAAGGAGCGGCTGGCCCCCGTGGTCCAGCGCACGCTGCGCCGCCAGGTGCGCGAATACGTGCGCTACACCAACCGCCGCTCCATCGTGGAGGACTTCGCGCCCTCGCCCGAGGAGCAGGACCTCTACGAGAAGGTCAGCGAGTACCTGCGGCGCTCCGAGGTCGCGGCCATCGAGCCGGGCAAGAAGACGCTGCTCACGCTCTGCTACCGCAAGCTGCTGGCCTCCTCCACGTACGCCATCGCCCCCACCCTGCGGCGGCTCGCGGACAACCTCGCCAAGCGCCTGGAGGCGGCCAGGCTCGGCCAGCGGGCCCTGGCGCTCTTCGAGCCGGAAGAGGCCAAGCAGTACGTCGAGGAGGGCGAGGAGTGGTCGGATGACCCCGCCAAGCCCGTCAGCCTCCGCACGCTCGAGAACGAGCAGTGGGAGCTGAAGCAGTACGCGGACCTGGCCGACTCCATCAAGGTGAACGCCAAGGGCGAGGCCCTCAAGCGCGCCCTGGACCGCACCTTCAAGGTGATGAAGGGCCAGGGCTGGCCGGAGAAGGCGCTCATCTTCACCGAGTCCAAGCGCACGCAGCAGTACCTCTTCAACCTGCTGTCCGCCAACGGCTACGCGGGGAAGATCTCCCTGCTCTCCGGTGACGCCGCGGGTGGCCCCGAGGAGCGCCGCGCGCTGGTGAACGAGTTCCGCGAGAAGACGCAGATCCTCATCTGCACCGAGGCCGGCGCCGAGGGACTCAACCTCCAGTTCTGCAACCTGGTGGTGAACTACGATCTGCCGTGGAACCCGCAGCGCGTGGAGCAGCGCATCGGCCGGTGCCACCGCTACGGCCAGCAGCGGGACGTGCTCGTCATCAACTTCCTCAACCGGCAGAACGCCGCGGACGCGCGGCTGTACGAGTTGCTGGAGAAGAAGCTGAACCTCTTCGACGGCGTGTTCGGCGCGTCGGATGAAATCCTCGGCGCGCTGGAGAGCGGCGTCGACTTCGAGCGGCGCATCCTGGACATCTACCAGTCCTGCCGCCACCCGGACGACATCAACAAGGCCTTCGACAAGCTGCGCTCGGACATGGAGGGGCGCATCAGCGCGCGGATGACGGAGGCGCGCTCGGTGTTGATGGAGCGCTTCGACGGCGACGTGCGGCGGCGGCTGCGCATGGCCGGGGCGGTGACGAAGGAGGCGCTGGAGAAGCGCCAGCAGGGCGCCAAGGCGCTGACGGGCTCGGTGCTG
Organism: Archangium sp.; assembly: GCF_036277355.1. Taxonomy (GTDB): domain Bacteria; phylum Myxococcota; class Myxococcia; order Myxococcales; family Myxococcaceae; genus Archangium. The sequence goes on along the minus strand of NZ_DASUNC010000063.1, from coordinate 55,284 downwards.
GGCAACAACAGCGCCTCGGGCCGGCTCCAGGTGGCCAAGGCGGCCTACGCGGTGCGCGACCGCACCCACGACGCCATCAACTACCTGCAGCTGAGCGCGGCGGAGCTGCCCGCGCGGCTGGCCCGGCTGGCGGGCAGCGAGGGCTGGTGGTTCGTCTACAAGTTCGAGACGACGGGCCTGAAGGCCGAGGAGAAGATGGTGCACCTGGTGCTGGTGCTGGACCGGGACGGCAAGAGCTTCCGGGCCCTGCCGCTCGCGGACGGCGAGCACTTCGTGAAGCTGGCGGCCAAGGAGGAGCGGCGCCGGCAGCCGCCTTCGGTGTCCGTGTCGCTGATGCAGGAGCAGGCGCTGATGGCGGCCAAGGAGGACATCCTCCGGGCGGCCGAGCGGCGCAACGCGCTGGAGATGGACCTGGCGCGGGAGCGGGCGGACCGGTACGCGGAGGACTGCCTGCTGGAGACGCGCGAGCAGGTGGAGAAGGCGCGCGAGGCCTGGCAGGAGGCGCGCAAGGTGGTGTGCGCGCAGGAAGACCCCGCCGAGCGGGTGAAGGCCCGTGGACACGCGGAGCGGCTGGAGCGCGAGTACCGCAAGAAGCTGGCCTCGCTGCGCAACGAGGAGGAGAAGCGTTACGCGGCGAAGGACCGGCAGGTGGCGGACCTGGCCAACAAGTCGAAGGTGACGGAAAAGCGCTCACTCATCGCCTCCGCCTACTTCTGGCTGTCGTAGACTCCACTCGACCCCACGCTCCCCTCTCCTTTCGGGAGAGGAGCCCCCCGTCGTTCAAAGGGGGGGCAAGCCCCCCGGGGTGAGGGTATCCGTCCCCCGGGTTACCCCCTGACCAGGCATGCGTCCAGGCACTCGCCTTGTATGTCCCGACGGAGCAGGCGCCCCAGTGTCCGATGGAGACACGAAAGTCGCCCTCGCTGCCTGGCCGGCCACAGATTGGACCCAGGCGACGGAGGAATGAGCCGATGAGCAACAGGGAGAAGGGCGACACCGGGCCTCAGGACGAGTCCTCACGGTCGGCCCGGGCGGGACGTCTCCGGGCACAACCGGGAACCCCGAGGACCTCGGGCCCGACAGGCATGCATCCCCTCGGTGTGAGCCTCGGGCACGACAGCATCCTCTACGTGCCCCCTGGCTACCAGCCGGACCATCCCGCGCCACTCGCGGTGATGCTCCATGGCGCGGGAGGCTCGGCCCGGCACGGACTGGACCTGCTCCGGCCCCTGGCCGATGACGTGAACCTCCTCCTCCTGGCGCCGGGCTCTCAGGGCCCCACATGGGACGTCATCGTGGAGGACTTTGGGCCGGACGTGCAGGCCATCGACGAGGCGCTCGCGCACACCTTCGAGCGCTACGCGGTGGACCCCGCGCGCATCGCCATCGGCGGCTTCTCCGACGGGGCGTCGTATGCACTGTCGCTCGGGCTCGGCAACGGGGACCTGTTCAAGCACATCATCGCCTTCTCCCCGGGCTTCGCCGTGCCACCGCGCCAGCTGGGCACCCCGCGCATCTTCATGAGCCACGGGACGCAGGACCGGGTGCTCCCCATCGACCGGTGCAGCCGCCGGCTGGTACGCGTGTTCGAGCGCGCCGGCTACGACGTGAACTACCAGGAGTTCGAGGGCCCCCACATCGTCCCCGAGGAGATGATGCGCGAGGCGGTGCACTGGTGGCTGGAGGGCACCGTCCACTGAGGCACGGGGCCTCGCGCCCTACCCTTCCGAGTCTCCGGGAGCCAGGGGCTTCAACCGGACCCAGGTGGCGCCCCACCCACCGTCACTCTCGGAGGCGGAGCGGAACGACTCCACCTCGGGCAACTTGGGCAGCAGCGCCTGCACGGTGCGCCTCAGCGCTCCCGAGCCCTTGCCGTGGATGATGCGAACGTCGAGTACACCCTTCTGACGGCAGGCCCAGAGGTACTCGGTGACGACGTCCTTCACGTCGCGCGGGTGGAACACATGCAGATCGAGGTTCCCATCCAGGGGGAGCTCGACGGGTGCTTCGGGGTCGAAATCGGCGTCCGGGTCCTGCTCAGCGGCCACGACGCTCGCGCTCCAGCTCCTGCTGACGACGCTCCGCGGCGAGCTTGTGACGCGCCTCGGCGTCTCGGAACTCGGACTCCAGCGTGGAAATCTCGTTACGCAGGGTGGAGAAATGTTTACGCACGTCTTCCCAGGTGTTGCCGGCTTGCTGGCGTCGCGACTCTTCCTCGACACCAGCGCCCGCCCCTCCGGCCGCCGTCATGCGTGCCACGAGCGCTGCAACCAGGACCGATCTCATGACCACCCCTCCAAGCAAGCTGCGTGCTCAGCCCAACGGGTGTTTCTGATCCTACATCCACCACCATAAGCGCACACGCGAAGGGCTCAAGAGTCCACACTCGCGGGCTTTCCTGTACGTGACATGACGCTTCGCGCCAGGAGCACGGCGGAAAGGGGTGCGCTGCCCTCCGCTTTGTTGTTGAGCGTGATGAAGACGGGCCTGCCGGAGCGCAGCGCGGCGGCACTGGCGCGAGCGATGGCCTCGCGGGTGCGCACGTCCTCTTCCACCAGCTTATCGAAGGGGAAGAAGCGCTTGCGGGCCTCCTCGTAGTCGAGGTGGGGCGGCAGCATCCAGCGCACCACGAGCGCCGGAGCCTGCAAGGCGCGCAGGCGCACGGCCTGGCGCTCCACGGGAGGCATGTTCTTCCAGGCGGCGAGCACGGGGCAGACGCCCACGTCCGCCAGCGCCTGGGCCAGGGCCTCCGTCAGCAGCGACTCGTTGCGCAGCTCGACGGCGTAGAGCGGCCCCCGGGGCAGCGCGGAGAGGAACGCGTGCAGCCGCTCCACGAAGGGCCCTGCCCCGCCGAGGTCATGCGGATCCTGCGGCGGGAGCTGGAACACGAGCGGCCCGGCCTTCTCTCCCAACCCCTCGACGAAGGGAGCCACCACGAGATCTCTCGCGTAGGCGGCATCAAGGAAACGATCATTGGGCTGGCCGCGCAGGTCGCCATAGCGCACGTGCACGGGCCAGCGGGACAGGGTGCAGGCCTCGTGGGCCTTCACGAGGAAGCGGAAGCCGGGAGGCACCTGGGTGGCGTACTCGGCGAAGGCCGAGGCGGGGATGGGGGCGTAGAAGGTCCGGTCCACGCCCACGGTGCGCAGCACGGGGTGCTGTGCATAGGCGGCGAGCCCCTCGCGGGAGAGGCGCGCCGGGGTGGCCTCGCGGTCGTAGACGAGCCCCGGCCCCGTCCAGCCCGGGAACGTCCAGGAAGAGGTGCCCAGGAACAGGCCCGGAGGCAGGTGCTCCCCGAGCGCCCTCACCTCCTCGGGCTGCTCGGCGGGGCCCACGGGCTCCTCGTGGCCCCGGCGGCGCCCTCGAGGCGGCGTGGGGCTGGGGCCTCCGGTGAAGAGATCGAGCTGGGAGGGGTCACGGTCTGGCATGCGCGCTCCGGCGTACTCTATTCCTAGAGTAAGTCGTAACGGCCGAACTTCCAAGGTCAAGTCGAAGTCGAGGCGCACGCCCGGCACACGGGGGCCAGGCGACCACCGGGGTTGAAACCGACGGGTGGCAGCCGGTTGCCCGGAAATATCGCTCCACGGGTCCAAGGCTTCGTCAGACCCACCAGGAGCGAGCCGTGGCTCAATACAAGAATCTCCAGCTGATCGCGTACCGGGTCCCGACGGACCTGCCGCTGCCCCCGGGAAATGAGTGTGACCTCGTCAGCCTCAATCTGTGCAAGGGGCTGGGAACGGACCTCTCCCCCCACCTGGAGGAACTGGAGACGCTGTCCGAGGACGCGCTGAGCCGGGTCACGCGAATGATCGCGGTCATCGACCGGGCCATGCAGTCGAAGAAGGTGTCCCAGGACCCGGCCACGCTGAAGGTCTTCATGGCTCCGGAGTTCTATTTCCGGCCGCAGGCGGGCGGCGCCGCCAGGAGCTACTCGGAGAAGACGCGGCACACCGTCCTCGCCATCCTGCGGCGGGTCTTCGCCCAGAAGAGCCTCATGGGCTGGATCTTCGTCCCCGGGACCATCGTCTGGAACCTGAAGGGACAGACCTTCCTCGAGGACCTCCAGCTCGACGCCAGCACCAGCAAACTCAAGAAGATCGCGAGCCAGGACATCGTCATCAACACCGCCATGGTCGGCATCGGCGGTCATGGAATGACCAGCTACGACAAGCTGCACTATTCGGGCGCGGACAACATCGACGCGAAATACCGCGCCCTGCTCAACAAGGAGAAGAAGACCCCTCAGGACCAGGATGCGACGACCTTCGACCTGAACGTGCTCGAGCCGCAGCGGCCCCTGTTCAGCGAGTACTTCGAGCTGATGCGGAAGAGAAACAAGGATCAGTGCGTCATGGGGGCCGGTGACAACCGCTGGTTCGGTATCGAGGTCTGCCTGGACCACGAGCTCCGTGTGCTCAAGAACGCCTACGGCGAGTTCACGGCCACCTGGCCGAACAACCCTCCCCGGCTCGACTTCCAATTGCTGACGGCGTGCGGCATGCGAATCCAGCCGCACAACGTCACCGTCGGAAAGCACCACTTCATCCTGAGGAATGACGGCATCAGCTGCATCCCCTACGACTGGAAGACGCCCTACGACCCCTCGGAAATCCAGCGCGTGACCGAGGTCGACGAGAACGGCGTGCTCGAGACGACCACCGCCCAGAACGAGGACACCAAGGAGGACTGGGCGAGGATCAACGACATCGTCGATCGGATCGCCCTCTCCGGCGACCTCAAGCTCGATGCGACGGGCGTGGACGCCATCATCTGCACGCCGGTCTACGACAAATACGGGAAGGACATCGAGTCGTTGGACGTGACGAAGAAGCCCCTGGACCCGTGGTTCCCGCAGCAGATCGCCGTCTACCGCCCCCTGCAGCTCGCCAATTTCTGACGAGGAACCCCCGATGAACTACCAGGATCTGAAGCAGAAGCTGTCCGCGGCCGATGGCAAGGCCGTCATCGCGCAGAGCACGCTGACCTCGGGCGTGAGTGATTTCCTCGCCGCCTTCTACAACGGTCAGCCCATCGAGATCTCCGAGGCGAAGACGGAGAGCGAAGACACCGCGGGAGGCACGGTCCGCATCACGGGCCGGGCGAGCTTCCTCGGCGCGGCCGACGTGCCCGTCTCGGCGCGCTTCAGCGTCGATGCCCAGGGCCAGGTGCACGCGACCCTCCGCTACCAGCTGCGCGGCGCGGCCCCGGGGCCCGACGCCTGGACCTTCTCCCGCAGCTTCCCGAAGCTGCCCACGAGCGTCGACTACGCCACGGAGCTCTCCCCGTTCTTCCGCGAGGCCCGGTACGACCCGTTCGCCAACCAGCGCTCCTTCCTGGATGCACTCGACCTCTTCGACACCTTCTTCGTCGTCTCCACGCACGCGGGGCTCGACCTCGAGTCGGACCTTCCGATCGACGTGGGGATCAACTTCGTCAGCCGGATGCGTCCCCAGGGCGTGATGGGAGTCCTCGAGCATGGCCTCGGCGACTCGCCCACCGTTCCCCTCTACGGGACCATCCGCATTCCCAAGGCGGCGGACCGGACCCTCGCGCTCATCCCCATGCAGCGCGCGTGGGATCGTCCGGAGGCACCGGGCATCCATCTCCAGTCGCCCCTGGCGGTGAACTTCAAGCTGGGCTCGCTGTCGTTCCAGCGGGCGATGTTCCAGGTCTACAGCCCCCACTCCACCGAGTGGCTGGCACAGAACCCCTCCTTCAAGCCGGTGCATGGCTACACGGGCACGCTCGCCATCCCGAGCGCGGGGATCCAGGTCAAGCTCGGGGCCGATCTGAAGTGGAACCTGCCCCAGGCACTTCTCTCCGGCCAGTGTGAGGGCATCTCGCTCGGCAAGCTGACCCAGCTCGTGGATCTCACCGGTACCGATGGCCTCTCGTCCTACCTGCCGCAGGAGCTCCAGAAGGCGGTCGACGCGCTCGACACGCTGGAGCTCATGTACATCGCGGTGGATGTCGGGGTCTCCGGCGTCACGCCCACCGTGGACGCGGCCTGGTTCACGGTGGGCTTCCCGAACCTGAAGTGGAAGGTCTGGGGCGATCACCTCGAGGTGAAGGATCTCGCCTGCCGCTTCAACATCCGGCCGGCGGCCCAGAAGACCTCCGTCTCGGTCATGCTGACCGGCACGCTGGAGGTCGAGGGCGTCCCGCTGTCCATCTACGCGAGCAGCGAGGACTCCTTCACCGTGCGCGCCACGACGAAGGAGAAGATCAGCCTCCCGCTCGACAAGCTGCTGAAGACCTACGCGCCCGGCGTTCCCCCGCCCTCCGCGCTGGCGGTCGACAGCCTGGGAGTGATGGTCGCTCCAGGACGCGCGTACGAGATGTCGGCGCTCCTCGCCGGTGCGCCGGATCCCTGGGTCATCCCCATCGGCCCCAAGAAGCTCACCGTCAGCGACGTGGTGCTCGCCCTGCAATGCAGCAATGGAGCGCCGCTCTCCGGCTCGTTCGCCGGGAAGATGGCCTTCGGCGACGACATCCAGCTCGACATCGCCTACGACCTCCCGGGTGACGTCGTCATCCGCAGCACCTTCGAGCGCGTCAACCTCACGAAGCTGATCGATCAGCTGTGCGACGTGAAGGTCCCGATGCCGGGCGGGTTCGACCTGGTACTCGACAACGCGTCGGTGCTGATCCAGAAGCGCGGTAACGACGGCACCTTCCAGGTCTGCGCCGGTGTGAAGGATCTCGGCCTCTTCGCGTTCGAGGTCAGCAAGGTGCCCGGCAAGGGCTGGGGCTTCGCCGCGGGCCTGAGCCTCGGCAACGGCCGCATCTCCCAGTTGCCGGGCCTGTCGGCCCTGCGCGACATCGAGGACACCTTCAAGCTCGAGAAGCTGCTGCTGGTGATCTCCTCGATCGACAACGCGGGCTTCACCTTCCCGGACATGGCGCGGTTCAACCGTCCGGAGCTCGGCGCGAAGCTCGCGCTGCCCGCGCAGGCCACGGGCGTGGTCCCGGGAGTGATGGCGTTCGCCGAGTGGCGGCTCGACTCGAACAGCCGCGAGCAGAAGCTGTTGATGAACCTGCTCGGGCTCGGGGGTACGCAGTCGGCCGCGGTGGTGCTCGGGGCCAATCCCCTGAAGGACTTCCGGCTGTACGTCAGCCAGCGGAGCAAGCTCCAGGGCAACCCGTTCCAGTACCGGTTCGGCGTCGAGCTGAACAATGGCAAGCCGAGCTTCTTCCTGAGCGGCTCGCTCGACGTGAAGATCCAGGGACAGCCGCGGACGTTCGACGTGACGACGGCCTTCCTCCCGGGCGGTGCCTTCATGTCCGCGACGGTGAAGGGCGCCACGGCCATCGACTGCGGGCCGTTCAAGCTGTCCAACCTCGCGCTGCAGGTGGGCGTCAACTGGGCCGGCATCCCGAGCCTCGGCGTCGCTTGTACGATCGACGTCAAGAAGTTCCAGTCCTCGCTGGCGGTGTTCTTCGACTCGACGGATCCCTCGCGCAGCCTGGTGGCCGGCTCCATCAGCAGCCTGACGCTCAAGGACGTGACGGACACGCTCCTGGGTGTGGTGGGCCTGAAGACGCCGCTCGACGAGGTGCTCGAGACCGTCGCCATCAAGGGGACACACGAGTTCTCGCTCCCGGGCAGCCTCGCCAGCGAGCTGGACAACCTCTCCTTCGAGAAGGTCGCGGCTGCTTTCGCCTCCGCGAAGGTGACGATCCCCTCGTCCTCGCAGCAGCTCACGCTGGTGGTGAACGCGAAGGGCTCCTCGTGGCACCTGACCGATCTCTCCACGATGCGCCACTACGAACTGGCGAAACGCGGTGACAGCATCCAGGTCCAGATCGCTCCGCAGTTCTACTTCGCGCCACAGGCCACGGCCATCGGCACCATCAAGTACCCGCAGGGCTACTACATCAACGCCGCGATCTCGTTCGCGGGGTTCGATGCCGCGGCCACCATCGAGATCTCCCAGAGCAAGGGGTTCTCCGTCGACGCACAGATGGACAAGATCGTCCTGGTGGACGAGCAACTGTTCGCGCTCACGGCCGCCCAGGGCGGTGGCGGTCCGAGGATCTCGATCTCCACGTTCAACCAGCCCGCCCACCCGGTGCAGGAGTTCCGGCTGCCGCACTTCTACATCAACGGCGGCCTGACGATGCTGGGGCTCAAGCGCAGCGTCTACGCCAGCGTGACCTCGAAGGGCGTCGAGTTCGACCTGCAAGGGAAGCTGCTCCCCGGCGTGGACTTCGACGTGGAGGCGCGCTTCGGCAAGAGCGGCCTCGAGGCGGGTGGCAAGGTCAAGGTGGGCGTTGGCACCATCGACCTCGGCCCGCTCGGCAAGGCGAAGATCAACACCGACCTCGAGGCGGAGCTGGATCTCGCGATCGGGAAGGAAGTCGAGCTCACGCTCGACTCGAGCTTCGACTTCGCCGGCCAGCACTTCAAGATCGCGAAGTTCAAGGTGGACGCGAAGGCCGATGCGCTGACGAAGCTGCCCGAGGTGATGGCCAGGAAGGTGGAGGCCGCGCTGCGCGACGCGTTCAAGGACGTCAACCAGTGGGCGAACGCCGTGGGCAAGGGCTTCATGGATGGCGTCGACGACACGGAGAAGGTGTTCCGGGACGTCTACGGAAAGAGCGCACAGGAGGCCAAGGCCATGGCCAACGCCATCGGCAAGGGCGCGAACCAGGCCGGCAAGGCCATCGAGGGCGCCGCCAAGGACACCGGCAAGGCCGTCACGAACGTCGCCAAGGACGCGGGCAAGGAGATCAACAAGACGGCGAACAAGGCGAAGAAGGCGTTCAAGAAGATCTTCTGAGCGGGACGCTTCATTGATCCATGGGACAGCACGACATGACCCGATTCATCGGAGCCGCCACCTCCCTCACCGCCCAGGGCATCCAGGCCTGCGCCGACACGCTCTCCGTGCACCCCGCCGAGCTCTGGGCCGTGCTCCAGATCGAGACCCGGGGCTGTGGGTACTTCGCGGACCGCCGGCCCGCCATCCTCTTCGAGCGCCACGTCTTCAGCCGCGGGACGCACGGCCGCTTCGACGCGCAGGCCCCCGACATCAGCAACCCCAAGGCCGGGGGCTACGCCAGCGGCCCGGCCGAGTACCCGCGGCTCGAGAAGGCCATGGCCCTCGACGAGCGGGCCGCGATGGAGAGCGCCTCGTGGGGACTCGGCCAGGTGATGGGGTACCACGCCGCGGAGCTGGGCTACGGCTCCGTCGAGCAGTTCGTCAGCCGGATGATGGCCTCCGAGGACGAGCAGCTCGCGGCCATGGCGGCGTTCATCCAGCACAACGGTCTGGCACAGGCCCTGCGCAACCACGACTGGGCCGCGTTCGCCCACGGATACAACGGCGCGGGCTATGCGAAGAACGAGTACGACAAGAAGCTGGCCGCGGCCTGGCAGCACTTGTCCACCCACGGCCTGCCGGACTTGAGCGTGCGCGAGGGCCAGCTCCTGCTCACGTTCCTGGGCTTCGAGCCGGGCACCGTGGACGGCGCGTTCGGCGCGCACACGAAGGCGGCCTTGAACCGGTTCCAGAGCGAGCATCACCTGCCCCTCACCTCCGGCTTCGATCCGGCCACGCTCGAGGCCCTGCGGCAGGCCGCCCACCCGCCGCCGAGCACGACGGTTCCCACCGCACAGCAGGTCCCCGTGGTCCCCACGCAAGTCCTGACGCTGGCCCCGCGTCCCCCCGCTCCCGTGGTGGTGAAGAGCCCCGAGCCCGTGGAGCTGACACCGGCCGCGCCCACGCCCGCTCCCGCGCCAGTCGAGGTGCTGCCGGTGGAGCTGCTCCGCCAGAAGCTCGCGCAGCCGCTCGGCAATGACGTCCAGCAGGAGCTGGCCAGACTCCTGGCGCTGCGTGAGAAAGCCGCACCGGTGCTCGGCCCCACCGCCATCCAGTCCATCGACCTGGGACTCACGGCCCTGCTGTCCTCGGAGCAGCCCAACCTCGCGTTCGTGCGGGGCATCCGCCTGCGCCTCGCCTCCGCGCTCGCGGACCAGCTCTATCCCCTGCGCCCGCTCCCCCTCCTGCGGTCGAGCTCTCCGGCTACCCAGGTGGTGCTCGGGCTGGGGCTGCTGATGCTCGTCTCGAACGGGATGACCGCCTTCATCCACTCGGTGTTGACCGATGAGAGCACCCAGCTCTTTGGCCTCCCCGTCCGCACGCTGTTGCTGGTGGGCCTGTGCGGCGCCATGGGCGGCGTGGTGAGCATCCTCATGCGGCTCTCGGAGCTCGAGAAGCTGCAGGGCGCCAGCCGCACCTCCATGGTGATGTTGGGATTCTTCAAGCCGGTGATCGGCCTGTACAGCGCGCTCTTCTGCTTCGCGCTGATGAAATCCGGGCTGCTGCCCCTCCAGCCGCCGAAGCCGGAGTCGGAGCAGTACCTCTACATGGCGGTGTGCTTCCTGGTCGGCTTCAGCGAGCGGCTCGCGAAGGACGTGTTCGCCCGCGCGGAGGAAGGGCTCGTCGGGGCGGCCAGCGGACAGAAGCCCGCGCCCCTCGCGGCTCCCTAAGCGGGGAGTGGCCAGGATGGCCGGGCATTGCTGGGCGAACAGAGGTAGCAACCCATGAAGATGCACTGGGCTCATCGGTCCGAGGACGCTCACACCTCGGCAATTCGAAGAACACCTCCAGCGCCTCAGGCCAACCCGCAGGCGGCAACAGTTCCAGGCTCGTGACCAGGGAATCGGGTATGTCCACAGCACCCCTGGAGCAGGCTCAGGGACCAACCTTACGGATGCCGTGGACAACCGTGCGCCGGAAGAGACGCCCTGGGCATCACGTGGAGTGAACGATGTGGCACGCGCTGTCCTGGATGGCTGCGGTCTGTTATCCTTCCCGGCGCTATGGGACGCCTCCAACGACCGCTGGATCGGGCCATCGTGGCCAGAGCCGACGAGCAGCTCTACGCAGCGCATCGGGACGATCCTCAGCCCAATCCATTGTTCGATGCGCAGGGTAATCGCCGCAAGCTAGACCCCAACGATCCGACCCAGGCGGACGTCCAGCGAGAATGGCGCAGCCGCTACACAGCGGAAATCGCCAAGAAGAAGAGCGGTGGCGCCGCAGCAAAACCCAAAACCACGCCGCCAGCCAGTTCGAACCGGTCGACTGATGATCCGGTCCTTCCCTGTACAATCAAACACTGGTTGGTCATCCGCCTGGGCGCACGTCCCAACCAGAAGGCACGAGATCACGAAGGCCAGGTGGATGGACAGCCGGGGTATGCCGGCGAAAAATATGCTGCCAGTGGCGCGTGTGGCACCAAGGAAGGCATGCTCGATGGTGGTTCCAGCCTGCGCTTCCACAACATCAAGGCGGGCCACTGCACGATTGTCTTCAAGCACTTCTACGAGGACATCGAGGCCTTCTTCAAAGAGCAATTGCGGTGAGCCATGACCGATACCCGCACCGTTGATTGGTTCGAGGCTGACAAGGCGCAAGAGAACTTCGCCACCGATACGGCGGGGGAGGTTCTCGTTCAGCGTGAAGCGATCCCCATCATCTTCGTCCCCGGCATCATGGGCAGCCGTTTGCGCCGCGCCGGAACGGACGGCACCGGGAAGGGGCCTGACGGATTGCCGAACATGCGCTGGGATCCCGACAGCTCCATGTTCATGCTCAAGCACTTCTCGGGAGAAGGCCCGCTGCAGCGCAAGCGCATGCTGATCGGTGACACCTTCAACCCGGGTTTCCTCGAGGTGCACAACTCCAATCCGGTGGGTGATGGCTTTCAGGGCATCATGTCGGATTACCACGTCGCGCTCCGGCGACTGCGCTCCAACAATTGGGGACCGCTCTCCAAGATCTTCGTCTTTCCCGTCTATGCCTTTGGCTATAACTGGACCGACAGCAACAAGAATTCGGGGGCGAAGCTCGCGGCCCGTATCACGGAGATCATCGCGCAGGAGAAGTCCGTCATCGGCATGTGTGAGAAGGTCATCCTCGTGAGCCACTCCATGGGTGGGTTGACCAGCCGCGCCGCCAGTGAACTGAACGGGGCCAAGAGCCACATCCTCGGCATCATCCACGGTGTTCAGCCGGCAATGGGCGCGGCCGCCGCTTATTGGCGCATCAAGGCAGGTTTCGAGGGGTTTGGAATGACCTCTCGGGTGCTGGGTAACTCTGGTCCCAACGTGACGGTCATGCTCGGCAATGCCCCCGGGGGCCTCCAGCTGCTTCCCAATGCCGATTACCGTACCAATGATGGGAAGGTGGGGTGGCTGCAGATCACCCAGAAGGGGCAGGCGACACGCACCCTTCCCAAGGCGGACCCCTACAAGGAAATCTATCGCGTGAAGGCCGTGTCGCGCCCCCCAGCGGGAAAGGGTGCGAGCAACAATACCTATTGGGGTCTGGTCGATCCCGACCTGCTCGATCCGCAGCAGGTCTCCGCGCCCGCCTCCGCACCGGCGAAAGGCAAGGATGCCCTGGCGAACAAGCTCAAGCCCTCCTCAGGCCCGTGGGAGCGCTACCTCGCCCTGCTCGCAGAGGCGGAGAGCTTCCACAAGGCTCTCGGCAAATCGAAGCATCCCAATACCTTCAGCTTCCATGGCACGGGGCACGACTCCGCAGACAAGATCACCCTCGCCATCGAATCCAACTGGATCCGCAGCAATCCCTACGAGGTGCGAGGCTTCCGCGGCCTGTTCCGCGACGAGAATGGCGATAGCATGCAAGCCGTGTTGCAAGATCCCGACGGCGATGGAGATGGGACGGTGCCCGTTTCGTCGGCGACCTCGCTCAATGGCCCGAGCAACACCCCGCCTGGAGATCAGTCCTTCGAGGTGGAGCACCAGCCCGCCTACGAGAACCGGGCGGTGCAGGACTTCACGATCCGTGCGGTGATTGCCCTGGCGAAGAAGCGTTATCAGGAGAAGAGAGGCGGGTAGAGAATGCGCCGCGCTGGCTGGGCCGCCTCGGTTTGCGCCATCGCCGTGGCCGCATGTACAGGGCGGGGGCAGGAGAGCAACCATGTGGCCACGGCGGCATCGAGCCCCCCTGTGGCCCGGGAAGGAAGATCCGTGGAGAGCACCAAACAACGGCGTGTGTGGTGTGTAGGCCGGTTCGGGTTCATGCTGCCCGAGGAGCTCACCCTCGCCGGGCGCAGCCAGTCTATCTACCGCGTGAGTGTGGGCACGCAACCGCTCGTCGAGGGCAAGACCGCGCAGGAGCTCTGGAAGGAGAAGTTGCGCGAGCTCGAGGCCCGGACGGAGGGGCCGGGCGCGCCCAAGGAGAGCAAGGCCAGGCAGATGATACCGGGCGCCTCAGCAGCCTGGTACGGCGCCAATCCCATGTTTCCCAACGACCGGACGCTCCTGGTGATGAAGCCCCAACGAGGGCACGTCGTGCTGCTCCAGGTAGAGGCCGAGGCGGGCAATGAGGCGATCGCCGAGCAGTTGGTGGCGGAGACCGTCGCGGCCTATGTCCCCGAGGCGCGCTACGGGTTCTGTGTGGGCGAGGGAGCGATCACCTCCGAGGTGAGCATCAACGAACAAGCGCTCGCGACCTTCGTCAGCGCCAGATATCCCGGCCTGGAGGTCAGCATCTCCACCCAGACGCTCTCGCAGCCGCGCTCAGACCATCCCCTCTCCGACGTGGAGGGGGATCGCCAATCCTTCGCGTCTCGCGGTGATAAACTGGAGGTGCTGCGTGACGAGGAGCGCACGGTCGCGGGCTGGAAGGGACGGGAGGGGCGGGTCTCACTCGCGTCGGCGCGCGAAGGAACGATGCTGCGTTTCACCTGGTTCCATCCGGGAGGAGAGGCCCGGGGTGATAATCCGGAGATCCTCCTCAAGGCGAGCGCGTTCGACAAGCACCAGGCCGAGTTGGAGGCCACATGGGAACTCCTGCTGACTTCACTGAAGCAGCTTCCGCGGACACGCTAAAACCACCGGAACCGACCATGTGGAAGATCACCGCTTCTCAGATGCGCGAGATGGGCAAGGCCCTGCAGCAGCGCTTCGAACTCGGAGCCGTGGACTACCTGCGCACGAACTTCGCTGACTGGAGCGAACTCAAACCCGACGCCGAGCTCTTCAACCTCATCCGCCTGGCCATCAACCGTGCCAGAACCTACGGCATCACCATCGAGGCCGACGTGCTGCGCTATCTCGACTACATGGTCATCTACAGCCAGGAGTTCGATACGGAGCCAGCCACATCCTGGGCCGGGGAAATCCTCCGCGCCCAGGAGTTGTCCGGCACGGAGAAGATGGACCGCATCGACGCCTATGATGAATTCGTCATGAATCGGAAGGACTGATACGACGAACTCACTGAGTTCGAGTTTCGAAGTATCGGGCGATCAGGCTTTAGACGTCTACGCGCCTGCGGCAGCGTCCAGGGCATCGCCCTCAGGGGAAAAGCGCTCGTCGCAACACAAGGAATCCGTGAGCGACGGCGCAGAGCGTGGCGTGATGGTGGAAGCCGAGCCAGGAGCGTCAGCTTTTCGGCGCCTAGAAGAAGCCCATCGCCTTCGGCGAGTAGCTGACGAGCAGGTTCTTCGTCTGCTGGTAGTGGCTCAGCATCATCCGGTGGTTCTCCCCGCCGATGCCGGACTGCTTGTAGCCACCGAAGGCCGCGTGCGCCGGGTACAGGTGGTAGCAGTTCGTCCACACGCGGCCCGCCTGGACCTCGCGGCCCACCCGGTACGCCGTCGATGCGTCGCGCGTCCACACGCCCGCCCCGAGCCCGTACAGCGTGTCGTTCGCGATGCTCAGCGCCTCGTCCAGGTTCTTGAACGACGTCACCGAGACGACCGGCCCGAAGATCTCCTCCTGGAAGATCCGCATCCGGTTATGGCCCTGGAAGATCGTCGGCGCCACGTAGTAGCCGTTCTCCAACTCGCCGCCATGGCGCAGCCGCTCGCCGCCGGTCAGCACCTTCGCGCCCTCCTGCTTCCCGATGTCCACGTACGAGAGGATCTTCTCGAGCTGATCATTCGACGCCTGCGCGCCAATCATCGTCGCGGTGTCGAGCGGATTGCCCGTCTTGATCTTCTTCGCGTGGCGCGAAGCACGCTCTACCGGATGCTCAGCCGGCACGGGCTCGCCTGAAATAGTCCCTCTACCCTCGGCGAACCTGTTCTCCAACCCGTGGCCCTCAGTGGGGACAAGGGGTTCAACCCGGATTCACCCGATACCCTCACCCCGTCCCTCTCCCGGAGGGCGAGGGGAAATGGGCTCAGTCAGGTGCCTGGTGGCACTCATTCACGGACTTACTCCTTGCTGCCTCCCTGTCCGGCGCGCTTTCCCGGTGCATCCACCAGGCTCTTGTCCATCGCCACCACGGCCGTGGGCTCCTCCTCGTTCATGGCGAATGAGGGCTCTGGCGCGCCCGTCACCTTGAGCACCAGCGCCTCCTGGATGAGCCGGGCCAGCGCTTGCTGTCCATTCGGATAGGGCGCGTACTCTCCCGTCAGCGCGCACAGTTGCACGCGCAACCGCTGCCCCCTCGGGGTGCGCTCCTCGAGCCGCCACTCGAGCAGATCCATGATGGCGGCATCCAACGCGGCAGGCACATCCGGGCGGAAGGCCGAGGGCGGCAGCAGTGACGGTGGCGGCGTGGGATTCAACC
This sequence comes from Archangium sp., assembly GCF_036277355.1. GTDB lineage: Bacteria > Myxococcota > Myxococcia > Myxococcales > Myxococcaceae > Archangium. The sequence goes on along the minus strand of NZ_DASUNC010000063.1, from coordinate 39,724 downwards.
GCTCGGAGATGTCTTCCCCTCCCTTGAACAGAGGCCGTCCCGTGAGGGCCTCGTGCAGCGTGGCCCCGAGCGCGAAGAGATCCGCGCGCCCGTCGGAGGACTCGCCCCGGGCCTGCTCCGGTGACAGGTAGCCCAGCTTGCCGCGCACCCGGTCCGCCTCCGTCAGGCGCACATGGATGCCCGCCCGCGCCACCCCGAAATCCCCCAGCTTCACCTCGCCAATCCGTGACAGCAGGATGTTGGGCGGATTCACGTCCCGGTGCACGTAGTCGAGCGCCTCGCCCAGCTCCGCACCGATGTACGCCACCACCTCCGGTGGCAGCGGCCCATGGCTCTTGAGCAGCTCTCGCAGCGACACGCCCTCGATGTGCTCCATCGCCATGAAGTACGTGTCCTTGAAGCGGCCCACGTCCAGCACCTGGATGATGTTCGGATGGTTGAGCAGCGAGCCCAGCTCCGCCTCGCGCCGGAACAGCGTGACGAAGTCCTCGTCCTCGGCGTAGGCCGGAAGGATGCGCTTGATGGCCACCACCTTCTCGAAGCCTCCCTCCGGGCTGTAGGTGGCTCGAAACACCTCGGCCATGCCCCCCACCCCCAACCGCTCGTGGAGGAAGTACTTGCCCAGTAGATCCTTCGCGCGGATGGCGTGCAGGGCCTCCTCGGCCTTGCGCGTGATGTGGCCGGCCACCATCGCCGCCATGCCTCCCGTGATGAAGTAATAGACGGCGCGCTGCACCATCAACGGCGGGGAGAACATCACCGGCACGGGCGAGGGCAGCCGGGGCAGGGCCACGAAGTAGTAGAGCAGCAACATCTCGGCGGCCACGAGACAGCCCGCGAAGAGCGCCAGGCGCTTGGAGCGCAGCGCCGCGAGCACGATGAGCGTGCTCCACAGCACGGCCGCGGGATTGGACAGGGCCTGCTCGGCATCCGCGAAGAGGATGTCGTAGGCGAAGAGCCACACGCCGGCACCAGTCTCCAGACAGACATTGAACCAGCAGATGGCGGGGTGGAACCATCCGCGCCGGATCATCCGGGACATCCACCCGTAATACAGGCCGTAGGCCGCGCAGCTGCTGATGCGAGTCCGTGACACGGCCTCCAGCCGCCATCCGATGTGATGGGTGACCTCGGCCTGTCAGTCCCTGCGCGTCCACACCCCGTGAAGGCGCCTTGACGCGCCCCCGCCCGCCCTCTACTGCTTGCGTCGAGCCCGTCATCGCCTCGAGGTCCCCACCATGAGCTCCCCGCGCAAGTCTCCCTACGCCGCAGGTCCCGGCGCGGACGTCGTCCTGCACGGCACCGTCGCCCCCGGCTTCGAGGAGGTCCGCGAGGAGCTCCGCCGCAACTTCACCGAGCGCCACGAGCTGGGGGCCTCCTGTGCCGTCTACCTGCGCGGCCAGAAGGTGGTGGACCTCTGGGGCGGCTGGAAGGACGTCACCACCCGCGAGCCCTGGGAGGAGGACACCTGCGCCCTCGTCTTCTCCACCACCAAGGGCATGTCCGCCATCACCGCCGCCATCGCCCACTCGCGCGGCTGGCTCGACTACGACGCGCCCGTCGCCTCCTACTGGCCCGAGTTCGCCCAGGCCGGCAAGTCCCGCATCACCGTGCGCCAACTCCTCGCGCACCAGGCCGGCCTGCCCGCGCTCGATGAGGACATGGACCCGGTGAAGCTCGCCGACCTCGACTCCCTGGCGAAGGTGCTCGCCCGGCAGGCCCCGGCGTGGGAGCCCGGCACGCGCCACGGCTACCACAGCTTCACCATCGGCTGGTACCTCGGCGAGCTCATCCGCCGCGTCGATCCCCGGCACCGCAGCCTCGGCCGCTTCTTCCAGGAGGAGGTCGCCACCCCGCTCGGCATCCAGTTCCACATCGGCCTGCCCCGGGAGGTGCCCGGCTCGCGCGTGGCCCGCCTGGACGCCGTCGCCAGCCTCCAGGCGCTCTTCCACGAGCACTCGCTCCCCCTGGGCATGATCCTGGCCTTCCTGTGGCCGCGCTCGCTCACCGCCCGCGTCCTCACCAACCCCCGCTCGCGCAAGCTCTCCGACTTCGACTCGCCCGTGTACCGCCCCCTCGAGCTGCCCGCCGCGGGCGGCATCGGCCAGGCACGCGCCGTCGCACGGGCCTACGGGTCGCTCGCCACTGGAGGACAGGAGCTGGGCCTCACACCCGCCACGCTCGAGGCCCTCACCGCCCCGCCCGTCCTCCCCACCCGGGGCACCTTCGACGTGGTGCTCAAGGCGCATACGCGGTTCTCGCTCGGCTACACCCGCGCGTGCCCCACGCTGGACTTCGGCCCCAACCCGCGCGCCTTCGGCACCTCGGGCGCCGGAGGCTCGCTGGGCTTCGCCGATCCGGATGCCCAGCTCGGCTTCGGCTACGTGATGAACCGCGCGGGCCTGCACCTCATGAGCGACCCGCGCGCCCGCGCCCTGCGCGACGCCGTCTACCGCTGCCTCGCGCGCCTGTCCGGCTCCAGCTCGCGCGCGGCGTGAGCCGCCCCGCCGCTCCAGGCCCGAGGTAGCACCCCGTCGAGCGCACGGTGGCTCGGCATGAGGCCCCGCCGTCATGGCGAGCCTCTGCCTCGAAGCCCGCCCTCGGCATTAGTTTCAATCACATCCAGAGAACACCCCATCAGCCCCATTGAAGACCACAGGACCGACCACCCACGGTGGGCGGCCCTGGAAGCCAGACACGATCATTCTCCGCTGGCACGCATTCCGCGAAACTGATTGGCAGGGCCTACACGATCAGGGGTCATGCCCACATCTCGAACCTGCTTTTCTTTACACCCAGGCCGTGAGCTCCCGGAGCTGACACATGAAATCCTATATCATGGCAGGACCTCGCGCACTCGAACCGGCGGAGCTCGGAGTTCCCGAGCTCACACCGGGCTGTGTATTGCTGAAAACCCTATCGGTCTCCATCTGCGCAACGGATGTCGGCTATTACCGGGGTTGTTTGAAGCCTCCCGGATGGCCGATCATCCCGGGGCACGAGTACCTGGGAGAGGTGGTGGAGAGCCAGGTCGAGGGAGAGGCGCTGCGGCCTGGCGACAAGCTCGTCTATTGGGGGCAGACGGACTTCGGTGGGCTCGCCGAGTACCGGGTCATCAGGCCCATCTTCCCTGGCATGCACCGGGAGATGCAGTGGCTGACCGATCGGCACTTCATGGACGACCACCAGGCCGCGGCGGTGCTCGTCGACGACGATGTCCCGCTGGAGAACGCCACCCTCATCGAGCCGCTCACGTCCGTGTTGCGCGCCATCCTGGAGCATCCGCCCCGGCCCGGGGACGATGTCATCATCCTGGGCGCGGGCCCCTGCGGCTTGCTGGGAGCACAGGTGCTGCGACGGATGTTCGGCGTCCGCCACATCACCATCCTCGAGCGCAATCCGGCGCGTCTGGATTTCGCCCGGGCCGCTGGGATCGAGCTGGCCCTGGACGTGGTGAGGGAGGAGGAGGCCATCCATCGGTTGATCCGCGATTCGCAGGGGGCGCATGCACACTACCTGTTCGATGCCCTGCCAGACATCTCGGGTCTCGAGGCGGGCCCCAGCCACACCCGCGCGCTGGGCATGCAACTGCTGGCGCCCCATGGCTGCTACCTGCTTTATGGCGCCACCGAGCAGGTCCAGCCGGTAGACACCTGGCTCATCCTGTCCAAGGGGCTGCGGCTCGTCTCCACTCCTTTCGACGTCCGCCACTTCTCCATGGCCCGCTCCGCGAGTGTGATGAACGTCGCCAGGACGCTGGTCGCCCGCCGGTTCCTCGAGCTGGAGTCCCTCGTCACCCAGACGATTGCCTTTGGTGACGTGGCGGCCATCCGGTCCGTCTTCGACCACTACGGCCAGGACGCCCACTTGAAGACAGTCATCTCCGTGGCGCGGCCCGTGAGCGCGCGCCTGCCGGTCCTGGAACGGATGGCCGCTTGAGGGCCGGGAGGAGGCGGACATGAAGACGGGACGACACGAAAGACTCGCACCCGGACAGCCCGGCACCGCGGGCCGGGCCCTCGGAGGGTTCTACTTCCTCCTGTTCACGAGCTTTGGCCTCTTCGCCCCCTACATCGGGCTGTTCCTTTCCCGGCGGGGCTGGCGCGGCCAGGAGGTGGGCCTGGCACTCTTCACGCTCACGGCGACTGGCTTCCTGGGCCAGTTCGTCTTCGCCTTCCTCGCGGACCACGCCCACCGCAAGCGGACCATCATCTCCCTGCTCGCGCTCGCGAGCGGGCTGGCGGGCACGCTGCTCTTCCTGGCCCGAGGCTCGCTCCTCTTCGGATTGCTCGCCCTGTTGGGGTTGGTCCACCGGCCCCTGGTGCCACTGACCGACAGCGCCGTCTTCGATCTTCTCGATGGCCAGCGGGAGAAGTACTCGCGCTTCCGGCTGTTTGGCTCCACCGGCTTCATCTTCGCCAGCGCGGTGGCCTCGCTGCTCGTGCTGCCCCGGTTGGGGTTGGCGGGGGTGTTCCCCGTGTTCGGGCTGACGCTGCTGCTGGCGGCGGTCCTGCCCGCGTGGTTCGAGCGGCCGGCGGCCGCGAGCCGGGCCCCGTTCTCCCTGGCGTGGCTCGCCGACCGGCGGATCCGGGGGCTCGCGCTGCTGATGTTCCTGCTGGAGTTCGCCAGCACGGCCGTGCAGGGCTACCTGGGAATCTACATGGACCGATTCTACGCCCTGCCGGACGGTGCGGTGTCGCTGGCCTGGGCGATCGGCGTGGCGTCCGAGCTCGTGCTGTTGGTGGCCGCGCCCCGCCTGCTGCGCAGGTACAGCACGAGAGCCCTGCTGGGCGCCGGAGGAGGCGCGGCCGCCCTCCGGTACGTGTTCCTGTCCACGACACTGGCCACGGGCTCCCCCAGGCTGTTCTTCGTCTCGCAGCTGCTTCACGGCGTCTACTACGGCATCTTCTTCGCGGCGGCACTCGGCTACCTCGACGCGTGCAGCCCCGGTCATCTGCGCGCCAGCATCCAGGCGACGGTCCATGCCCTGAGCACACTGGCGGGGCTCCTCCTGGGTTATCTGGTGAATGGCTGGGTCCTGGATGCCTTCGGGCTGCAATGCCTGTTCGCGCTCTCGGGTCTCTTCGCGCTCGCGGGAGTGTCGCTCCTCTTCACCGGGCTCCTGGAGGACGCGGAGCGCCCGCTGGCACGGCCGCGAGGCTCCTCCCCCGGAGTCATCGCTCCACCTCGCCCCACGCGACGACGACGACCACGCCCTTGCGCATGACGAGGCAGTCCCGGACGTTCAGCACCTCCTGGAGGCCCGCCGCGTCCAGGTGTTGTCGGCCGCGGACTTCAAGGACTCGAGCCACGGGCGCCGAGCCGCGCCCGCCTCGCGCCCGGCAGGGCTCGCATGCGGCTGGAGGGCCGGTCCCCCCACGCCAGTTGCCATCCCCGGCGCGCACCCCCAGCGTCGAGGTGCGATCCTCTCTTCCCCGCCCTCGCGCCATGCGTCCCCTGCTCCGTCTTCCGTCCCGTTTCCTTCGCGCTCGAAGCCGGGACCCTGGGCCTCCCCGCCCGGCGGCCCAGCAAACGCCCCCCCCGGTGGAACCATCGCCACTCAGCAATCAGGGGCTCGGGGAGGTGCTCGGGGTGGCGCTCCGCGCCGGGCAGGTCATGGTGGAGAGCGGAGCCAACGCGGCCCGCGTGGAGGAGGCCATCATCCGCTTCGGCAACGCGCTCGGTGCGGATCGGATGGACGTGTTCGTCACCCCGGGAGGCATCGTCGTCTCCGCCCTCGCCCGGGAGCAGCACCGCACCCGGGTCGTGCGCGTGGTGAAGACGGGCATCGACCTCAACCGCGTGGCCGCCATCACCCGGCTCGCGGAGCGCGCCCACCACGGAGCGCTCTCCCGGGCCCAGCTCCGGACGGAGCTGGAGCACATCGCCAGCCAGCCCCGGCTCTATGGGCATCTCACCACCGTCCTCTCGGTGGGCATGGCCTGCGCGGCCTTCGCGCTCCTCTTCGGCGGCAACGCCCTCGAGGTGCTGACCGCCGGAGCCGCCGCGGGCGTGGGACAGGCGCTGCGCGAGCTGCTGGTCCGCCTGCGCTTCGGCCGGCTGGCGATGACCTTCCTGGTGGCCGTGGTGGCCTCCGCCCTGGCGCTGGTGGGCTCGCGACTGCTGGAGGTACCCGCGCCGGGGCTCGCCATGGCCGCCTCGGTGCTGCTCCTGGTCCCCGGCGTTCTCATGGTCAGCTCCATCGTGGACCTGTTCCGAGGCAACACCCTCTCCGGCATGGTCCGGGCCACCTCCGCCGTGCTCATCATCGCCACCATCGCGGGCGGCCTCTTCGTGGTGCTGCTCATCTCCGCCCCGCACCTGGCGCTCACCACCCGGACACCGCCCCCGCTGTGGGCCGCCACGCTGCTGGCGTTCGCCGCCGCCGTCGGGTTCTCCGTGCTCTTCGACGTTCCCCGCCGCGCGCTCTGGGCCGGGGGCCTCGCCGGAGCGGTGGGCGTCTGCCTGCGCAACGGCCTGCTGCTGCTCTTCCCCAGCGTGCCGCACGAGGCCGCCATGCTCTGCGCCGGCTTCGGCATCGCCCTGGTGTCCGGCGTCCTCGCGTCCTTCACGCGCATGCCCACCAGCATCTTCACCATCCCGGGCTTCATCCCGCTCGTCCCCGGCGTGCTGGCCTTCCGCGCCGTGCTGGGTTTCGCCGAGCAGGACTACACCGCCGGCACCAGCAACCTGGTGCAGGTCACCCTGCGTCTGGCGGCGCTCGCCGCGGGACTCGGCACCGCCCAGGCGCTCACCCGGCGCCAGTGGTGGCCCTTCGCCCGGTAGCGAGCCCCGCGTCTACACACCGGCCGGAGGTGCCGCCGTGGCCCCGGGCGACAGCCGCTCCAGCAGCGCCCTGGCCTCCTGGAAGTCGGGGGCCTCCTGGTTCAGGTCGAGCCGCTCGCGCAGCCGCTCCAGCAGCCGCCGGGCCTTCTCCGGGACGCCGTCCTCCATCAACAGGCGGGCCAGGCCCACCGCCGCCCGCACCTCGTAGGTGCCCGCCTCCTGGTGTCGGGCCACCGCCAGGGCGTGGAAGTAGCAATACCGCGCGTCATGCGGTTTCCCACGGGCCCGCAGCAGCTCGCCCCGCAGACGATGAATCTCGGCTTCGTAGACGTGCTCCCCCGTCTGTTTGATGACCTCCAGGGCCGAGTGCACCCGCTGGAGCCCCCACCCCGTCTGGCCCAGCTTCAGGTGGACCTCCGCGAGCAGGCGCAGGGTGTAGCTGCGTCCCAGCAGGACGCCGAAGGCCCACCAGCGCTCCAGCTCCTTCTGGAGGAGCTCCAGGCCCTCGCGGGGCTGACCCAGCTCGGCCAGTGCCCAGCCCCGGACGCTGGAGGACCACACCCGCCACAGCTCATAGCTGCGCTCGCTGGAGAGGGAGATGGCGCGCTCGGCCCACGCCAGGGCGCTCGCGGGCTCCCGGCGAATCTCGCTGGCCACGGCCGCGTACGTCAGGGCGTAGGCGAGCGTATGCGGGTGGCCGAGCTGCTCCGCCTGCTCCAGGGCCCGCGCGCTGTACCCCCGCGCCCGCTCCGGCAGTCCCAACAGCGAGCAGGGCACGGCCGCATAGGCCAGGGCGGCGATGCGCGGGGCCGCGAATTGCAGCTCCTCCGCGGCGGAGCCCGGCTCGTGCTTCACCTGGGCGGCGCAGGCCACCGCGCGCTCGCCGTACTCCATGGAGGTGCGGACCCTGCCCCAGATGAGGAAGTCGTAGATCATGCTGCGGTAGCCCTCCAGCAGCAGCTCCGGATTGGAGTGGAGCTCGCCCAGGCGCATCAGCCGCTCGCCCAGCTCATGGCAGCGGGAGAACTCCGCGCGCGTGAAGTGCCAGGAGAACAACCCCGCGAAGGAGAGGTGCGGCGGAGGGAGCGCATCCCCCAACCGCTCGAGCAGCTCCCAGACCCGGGCATAGGTCCGCTCCACCTCGGGCGAGCCGTAGCCCCGCAGTTGGTAGAGGGGCGTGCCCAGGGCCAGGAGGATCCTCAGCTCGTCGGCGGCACGCTGGCTGGCATCCGGCAGACCCCGCAGCAGGGTCAACGCCTGGGTGAGGTGCGCCACCGCTTCCCGTGCGGCCGAGCGCGTCTGGGCGAGCTGCCCGGCCCGCAGCCACCAGCCGATGGCCTGCTCGGACTGGCCCGCCGCCGTGAGGTGGTGGGCGATGACCTCGGGGCACGACTCCACCTCCTGGCCGAAGTGCTCCTGGAGGATGCGGGCGAGCCGCCGGTGGTAGTACCGCCGCTCGCGCGAGGACAGGGACGCGTAGGCGGCGTCCTGGAGGAGCGCATGACGGAAGCGGAAGGACGGCCCCCGGATTCGCGTCGGGTCCCGCTGCTCCTGGAGCAGTCCCCCGCGAATCAGCCCGGAGAGCTCGCGCCGCAGCAGCGGCTCCTCCCCGCGCGTGAGCGCCCGGAGCAGCTCGAGTGAGAAGTCTCGCCCCACCACCGAGCACATGCGGATCAACGTCCGCTGGCGCGTGGGCATCAGGTCCAGGCGCGCCAGGAGCAGCTCGTGCAGGGTGGCCGGGAGGGTGCCCGGCAGCTCCGGCGGGCCGCCCCGCTCCAGCACCACGCGCAGCATCTCCTCGATGAAGAGCGGAATGCCATCCGAGCGCTTCGCCAGCTCGCGCACCAGCTCCGTGGGCAGGGTCCTGCCACCGGCGGCCGCCTTCACCATGTCCGTGGCGAGCTCCGGGCCGAGCCGGTCGAGCACCAGCCGGTGGAACCAGGGATGGAGCGGCCAGGGCGATTGGAACTCGGGCCGGGCCGTGAGGACGATGAGGATGCGCTCCCGCTCGAGGTGGCCGAGCAGGTGGTCGAACAACTCCAGCACGAAGGAGTCGGCCCAGTGCATGTCCTCGACGGTGACGAGCACGGGGCGATCCCTCGCCATGCGCTGGAGCAGGGCTTCCAGGGCCTCGAAGATGAGCTCCTTGCGCCGCTCGGGCGTGAGCTGGCGTACCAGGGCATCCTCGGCCACGGGCAGGTGGAGGAAGAGGCCGATGAGCTGCACGTGCTCCCGGCTCATGCCGAGCTCGCCCCCCAGCCGCTGCTCCAGCTGCGCCAGCTGGGTGCGCGGCTCGCTCTCCGGGGAGACGTGGAGCAGGTGGTGCTTGAACACCTCGAAGCCCGTGAGGAGCGCGCCGGAGCTGAAGCGCGGCCAGCACTGGGCCGGCAGGAGGTAGGCCGACTTCTGAGGCACCCGCTCCAGGAACTCCTGGAGGAGGCGGGACTTGCCGATGCCGGCCTCGCCGGTGAGCAACACGCAGCCGCCCTCGCCCGCGCGGGCGCGCTCCCACCACCCCGACAACAGCCGGAGCTCCTCCTCCCGGCCCACCAGCGGCGTGCGGCCCCGGGCGGAGAGGGCCCGGCTGAAGCGGGACAGGGCCTCGCGCTCGCGCACCACGCGCCACGTCTCCAGGCTCGCCGTCCCGGCCAGTCCCTCGAAGGGATGGGCGCCGCGCGTCTCCGTCTGGAAGCTTCCGCCCACCAGCCGCCAGGTGTTGCCGCCGACGAGCACCTCGCCGGGCGCGGCCTGTCTCGCGAGCCACTCGGCCACCTGGGGGGCCTCGCCCAGGATGGCCACGGCCCGTTGCTCCCGGGGATCCGGGGCGTGCTCGCCCAGCGCCATCAGGTCCGTGTGGACGCCCACCTTCGCGGCCAGCGAGCCCAGGGAGAGGTGTGGCAGGGCCCGCTGGAGGGCCCTGGGAAGGGAGGAGGCCAGGAGCAGTGCCGCGCGGACGGCGCACTCCGCGTCGTCCTCGCGCATGCGGGGGGTGCCGAAGGAGGCGAGCACCTGGCGGCCCAGGAAGAGGGAGACGGAGCCTCCGTACTTGCGGATGGCGTCCACGCATTTGCGGTGGAAGGCCTCTTCCAGCTCACCGAGGGCATCGGCATCGAGCGGCTCGGCGGCGCCCCCCGTGCCCGTGAGCAGGCAGCACACCAGCGTCACCTGCCGGCGCCGGGGCACGCGGGCCCGCGGCTCCACCTGGACGAAGCCGAGCCGCATGCGCAGCTCCCTCAACTCCGCCGCCATCTCCTGCGCGGACTGGAAGCGCTTCTCCGGCTCCTTGGCCAGGGCCATGGCCACGAAGGACTCCAGTTCCCGGGGCAGCTCGGGCCGGCGCGTGCGCAGCAGGGGCGCGGGCTCGTCCGACGTCACCCGCAGCCGCAGCTCCCCGAGGGTGGAGTACGGCCAGGGCAGCTCGCCCGTCAGCATCTCGTAGAGCACCACGCCCATGGTCCAGAGGTCGGTGCGCACGTCCTGCGGCCCGCCCTCCCACTGCTCCGGGGCCATGTAGACGGGCGTGCCCGCGGTGGGCAGGTGCAGGGCCTGCGAGGGGTCTCCCACCGCGGTGAGGCTCGCCAGGCCGAAGTCGAGCAGCTTCACCATGCCCTGCCGGGTGATGAAGACGTTGCTCGGCTTGAGATCCCGGTGGATGACGAAGTGGGCGTGGGCATGCGCCAGTCCCGAGAGCACGTCCTGCAACACCTCCAGCGCGCGCCTGGAGTCCACCCGCCCCCGCCGCATCAGCGAGGTCAGCGACTCGCCCTCCAGGCACTCCATGACGATGAAGGGAATGCGCGTCGTCATGTGCTGGGGGCACCACTCGCTGACGTCGAAGACGCGGACGATGTGCTCGTGGTCCAGCCGGGCGATGGCCCGGGCCTCCAGCAGCGCCAGGTCCGCCAGCTGCTCGCGGGGCAGGAGGAACTTGAGCGCCACCACGCGCTGCAGCTCGTGATCCCTGGCCCGGAAGACCTGGCCCATGCCCCCGCTGCCAATCTTCTCGAGGATCTCGAAGCGGCGGCCGTCCTTGCCGCCCAGCCACTCGCCGGGCCTGGGCAGCCGGAGCGGGATGGGAGCCTGGGCCACCTCCCTCAGGAAGGAGTCGAAGGAGGCATCGATGGAGTCCTCGGTGTCGGCCGGGGGCTCGCCCTCCCCATTGGCGTACCTGCTCATCGCATACTCCCAGCCCACGCGGGGCTCGCCGTAAGCGAAAGCTGCCCACGGAAATACGGCGCGGCAAAGGCGCGCGCGAAGGGGGGGACGCGCGGCAGCTTGCCCGGAAGCGGGAGCTACACCGTCAGACGCTACAGCGTCAGACGCTACACCTTGAGGCGGATGGCGCCGGGGAGGATGGAGATGCGGCACGGCAGCCTGCCGGGCACCTCGCCATCCATCTCCAGGAAGACTTCCTCGTCGCTGTCGGCCTCCAGGGTGCGGCACTGGAGGTAGCGCGTCTTGTTCCAGGTGATGTGGTCCCCGTTGTAGACGCCCTTGGACTTGATGATGAAGTCGGACAGGCCGTAGTCGTGCCAGATGGTCAGGTCGAACACGCCATCATGGGTGATGGCCTTGGGCGCCACGCACATGCCGCTGCCGAAGTAGCGGCCGTTGGAGGCGGCCACGACGGTGATGCCCAGCTCCTCGGGCTCGCCGCCGTCCACGCGCAGGCGCACCTTGCGGTCCTTGTACTTCGCCATGGTCTTCACCGTGCCCCACAGGAAGCTCAGGTTTCCGCCGAGCGCCTTGCTGCCGATGTTGACCTCGTGGGCCACCGCCGCGCTCACGCCGAAGGAGGCGATGTTGGCGAAGTAGCGCGACTCCTTCTGGCCCTGGTGGTTGACGTACTCGACGAGCCCCACGTCGAAGGGCTCGGTCTTGTCGGTGCGCAGCCGCGCCAGGGCGGAGTCCAGATCCAGCTCCCACCCGAAGGCGCGCCGGAAGTCGCCACCGGTGCCCCGGGGGATGAGCCCCAGGGCGGCGTTGGGGTTGATGGCCTTGCCGTCCGCGAAGAAGCCGTTGACCACCTCGTTGACGGTGCCATCGCCTCCCACGGCGGCGATGCAGTCATAGCCGTCCAGGAGCGCGTCGCGCGTCAGGCGCACCGCGTCCATGGCGCGCTCGGTGAAGCCGAACCCGAAGTCGCCGATCGCCCGGGTCACCTGGCCCGAGATCTCCGCCCAGCGCTTGCCCGTCTCGCCACCGGCGCTGCGCGGATTCACCACGAGGAACGTCTTCATCGCGAGGGTCCCGGTCCTACTTCTGGGGGAGCGGCACGGCGCGCACGTGCACGTCGCGCAGCTGCTTCTCGTCCACGTCGCCGGGGGCGCCCGTCATCAGGTCCGTGCCCATCTTCGTCTTGGGGAACGGGATGACGTCACGCAGCGACTCGGCGCCGGTGAGCAGGAACGCCAGCCGGTCCATGCCCAGCGCGATGCCACCGTGCGGGGGCGCGCCGAACTTCAGCGCGTCCAGCAGGAAGCCGAACTTGGCCCGCGCCTCCTCGTCGGAGATGCCCAGCGCCTTGAAGACCTCGGCCTGGACCTTCGGGTCGTGCAGACGGATGGAGCCGCCGCCGATCTCGAAGCCGTTGAGCACCACGTCGTAGCGGTGGCACTTCACGCGGCCCGGATCCGTGAGCAGGTACTGCACGTCCTCGTCGTGCGGGCGGGTGAAGGCGTGGTGCGCGGCGGCCCACGTCTTGGTCTCCTCGTCGTACTCGAAGAGGGGCGGGTTCACCACCCAGAGGAACTTCCACACGCCGCCGCTGCCGTACTCGGGGATGAGGCCCAGCTTCTTGGCCACGTGCACGCGCAGGTTGGCCATCACCGTGTGCACCAGCGACTCGCGGCCGAACTGGAACAGGAGCAGATCTCCCGTCTTCGCGTTGCACGCCTGGTTGATGGCCTGGCGCAGCACGGGGGTGATCGTCTTGGACAGCGGGGACTGCGTCCACTCACCGCCCTCGCCCACCTTGGCGCGCGCCAGTCCCTTGGCGCCATTCTGTTTGGCGAACTCCTCCAGCTTGTCGCTCTCCGCGCGGCTCATCGGCTTGTCCGCGGGGACGACCATGGCCTTGACGATGCCGCCCTGCTCCACCGCCTCGAACATCATCGGCACGCCGCCCGCGGCGCCGTGCTGCTTGATGAGCCCCGTGAGCACGATGTGCTCCAGCCCGAAGCGCAGGTCCGGCTTGTCGTTGCCGTACTTCGCCATGGACTCGTAGAAGTCCATCCGCATGAAGGGCGTGGGAATGTCGATGCCGAGCACCTCGCCCCACAGCCGTTTGATGAGCCCCTCGATGATGGTGAAGATGTCGTCCTGGGTGACGAAGCTCATCTCCACGTCGATCTGCGTGAACTCGGGCTGCCGGTCCAGCCGCAGGTCCTCGTCGCGGAAGCACTTGACGATCTGGAAGTAGCGGTCGAAGCCCGCCACCATGAAGAGCTGCTTGTAGAGCTGGGGGCTCTCGGCCAGGGCGTAGAACTTGCCCGGGTTGAGCCGGCTGGGGACGAGGAAGTTGCGCGCGCCGCCCGGGGTGTACTTGCCCATGAAGGGCGTCTCGAGCTCCAGGAAGCGGTGGTCCACCATGTACGAGCGCGTGATGGCGTTCATCTTGGAGCGCGTCATCAGCGACTGCTGCAGCGGCTTGCGGCGCAGATCCAGGAAGCGGTAGGCCAGACGCTTGTCCTCGGCCGTGTCGATGTTGTCCTCGACGAGGAAGGGCGTGGGCTCGGAGCGGTTGAAGATGGTGAGATCCGTGGCCTTGATCTCGATCTCCCCCGTCTTGAGCTTGGGGTTGACCTGCGTGCCACGCGAGGCGACCTTGCCCTTGATGCCGATGCAGTACTCGAGCCGCAGCTGCCCGGCCAGCTCATGGGCCTCCCTGGCGATGTCCGGCTCGAAGACCACCTGGGTGAGGCCCTCGCGGTCACGCAGATCGATGAAGACAGCGCCGCCGTGGTCTCGCCTGTTCTGCACCCAGCCGAAGAGGACGACCTCCTCACCGATGTTGGCCTTGGTGAGCTGGCCGCAGGTATGAGTACGCTTGACCTCGGTAATGAACGGGACCGCCATGACACCGCCTGCACAGAGGGGGGTTGGAAGGGCGGCACCATAGAGAGCGTGGAAACGGTGCGTCAAGGAATCCGAGAAGGAACCCCCGGGCCGCGCATGAAGCGGAAGGCACTCGCCGTGGGGTGCGCGGGCGCGCTGTGGCTGGCGGCTCCCGAGGCCCACGCGGGCTCGGTGATGGTGGAGGCGAGCGCGGGTGCCTCCCAGCGCACCTGGGCGCTGCTGGGCGACGTGGAGCTGCGCAAGGACGAGACCTTCCTCACCCTGGGCTACACCGGCGCGCGGCTCGAGTCGGACACCGCCCTCTCCCACCAGCTCTCCACCGGCGTGGACCACGCCCTGTCCGAGCACTGGCTGCTCTCCGGGCTCGTCAACGTGGGCCTGCCCAAGACGACCACCACCGCGCTGGCGCCCGCCCGGCCGCTGCTCGGGCTGCCGGCGATGTCCGCCCAGAGCGGCTACCACAGCCTCGGCGTGCAGCTCGCGGCGGCCTACGACTCGGCTGGCTTCTCGGACCTGGAGTATGGGTGGGACGGGGGCGTGGGGCTCACCCGTTACGCGCTGCGGCGGCGGATCTCCGTCCGCGAGGATGGGAGTGACGAGACCCTCTTCCAACGCAACGAGCCGCTCTTCGTGGTCCGTCCCTCACTGGGCGCGCGGCTGCTGCTCTTCGACAAATGGGAGCTGGGCCTGCGGGGTGGCGTGTACCTCTACAGTGGAGATCCGCTGAGCGCCGGCCAGTTCACCGAGGAGGAGATGGAGCAGGTGTTGCGCCGCTACACCAATGCCGCCGAGGGAGGCCTGCTGTTGAGGAACTTCGCCCGGCGCCGCATCGGGGAGCTGGCGTTGGACCTGAGCGGCCGCATGCTGGGAGTGAATGCGCTCACCGGCTTTCCCAGCGCTCCGGCGCTCTTCGATCTCAAACCCTCGGTGACCTGGCGCGTCAGCGCGGCGGTGCGGGGACAGCTCTCCTACGCCTTCACGCGCTACGTGCCGGGCGAGGGGTACGCCCACGTGGTGGGGACCCGGTGGACGGTGCGGCTGGCCGGGTCCTTCCGGCTGTGGGCGTCGCTGTCGCTCCAATCGGACCACCCGGAGGGGGAGGAGCCCCTGCGCTCGGGGATCGCGACGCTGGGCTCGGAGCTCAGCTTCTGAGCCCACCTTCCTGACCCGGCTGACCCGGCTTCAGGTGGCCACCGGACCCGTAGTAAGAAGGCGGGCATGGTCCGAAAGCTGACAGCCGCTGCCGCCGCGCTCGCGACGCTGACCGCGTCGTGCGCGCCGCCCTCCCAGCCGCCCGTGAAGGTGCGCGCGCTCGTGCTCTCCAGCAATGGCGAGTACACGCCCACGGAAGTAGAGCTCAAAACGATCACCGACATCGTGGCCATGGAAGGCCAGGTGATGAAGGTCGTCGGGGGCGCCCTCATCCGGGTGGACTCGCAGGATCCCGAGTTCAACGCGGCACAGGGCAAGGGGGATGAAGCGTACAAGCGCGCGGTGCTCAAGGACGTGGGCCGTCCCGTGACCGCCAGCTACATCACGGACGAGAAGGGCGTGCTGTGGCCGGCGGACTTCCACACGTGGAATCTCGTCACCACGTACTACAACCTCGAGCGCGCCCGGGACTACTTCATCAACACCGCCGAGGTGAAGGTGGCGGAGTTGCCGCAGGCGACGACGTACTACTTCCCCGAGTTCGTCCTCGCGGACAGCAGTGATGAGCCGCAGGTGGACAACGCCATCTACTTCTCGCCGGTGCAGGCCTTCCTGGTGCTGCCCTTCAAGGAGATCGAGAAGGCGCCGATGGCGCTCAACGCCTCCATCCTCACGCACGAGTACGCGCACCTGGTCTTCAACCGCCGGGTGTACGAGGGCCAGGGCGTTCCCGTGCCCCTCCAGAGCTGGTCGCTGGACGGGAGCACGCCGGGGCTCAACGCGATCAAGGCACTGGACGAGGGCCTGGCGGACTTCCATGCCTACGTGGCCTCGTGCCAGACGAGCTACAACTGCAACCCGCGGGTGCTGTACACCACGCTGGAGGGCCCGCAGGCGGAGGCGAGGGATCTGTCGAAGAAGTGGTGCATGGGCACGGAGCTGAAGCAGCAGCTCCAGCTGGCCAACTTCGGCCAGTTCACCGAGGGGCAGTACCTGGTGGGCACCATCGTGGCGAGCGCGCTCTACGAGTCCGCGTCGACGTCGCCGGCCTGGCGCCAGGTGCTGGCGCGCGCGGTGGTGGCGGCCTACTCGGACCTGGATACGGTGAAGCCCGGCCTGGCCCAGCTGGCGAAGACTTACACCACCGACCAGTACGGGTTCACGCTGGCACGAGCCCTCCGGGCCCTCATCCAGCACATCCCGAACGGTGAAGACGAACTGAAGAACCGGGTGTGCTCCAACCTCGCCACGCGGCTGCGGTTCACGGACAAGGAGATCGCCGAGTTCACCGGCGGCGCTCAGTCCGGTCCGAGCGACTGCCCGCAAACCCCCACCATCAACGACTGTTCGATCACCCCATGAAGACCGCCAACCTGCATTCCTGGCTCCTGCCCTGTCTGCTGGGGGGACTGACGCTCGCCGCGCCCACGTTCGCGCAGGACGAGGACACGCCGTACACCTATCCGGACGAGGAGGAGTCGGAGAAGAAGAGCAGCTCGCGCCGCCGCACGCAGGACGAGGACTCGCCGTACGCCTATCCGGACGAGGAGAATCCCGAGCGGGCGCAGAAGCGCCGGCGCCGACAGGAGGAGGACACGGCGGAGGACTTCCGGCGGGCGGCCGAGGGTGACGAGGAGGAACAGGGCTACGAGCGGATGTCGCGCCTGGACGATCCGAACACGGGCGTTGCCTTCGAGGTGCTCGGCGGGGCGATGTTCCTGAGCAGCCCGCGGGGACAGCTGGTGGGCGACCTGCTGCCGGCGGTGGGAGGGCGCTTCACGTGGGAGTACGGGCGGCTGTTGGGCTCGGAGGCGCTGCGCGAGGCGCTCTGGTTCGACGTGCGCTACACGTACGCGGGGCAGCGCGAGGGCACGAAGCTGATCGTCGGAGACAGGCAGTTGCACTACGCGACGATCGCACCGGCGTACGAGCTGACGTTCGGCGAGTCCTCGGACTACGGCGCCTACGCGCAGGTGGGCGGAGGCTTCGTATACGAGCGCACCACGCTGGAGGTGGGCGGCAAGCTGACGCCGCTGGACGGAACGCAGTTGCTCATCCAGTACGGAGTGGGCCTGAGGGGCCGGACGAAGCTGTCGCTGGAGTCGAACGTGCGCCTGGCGTGGAGGGTGGAGCTGATGCGGTTCCGGCGCGGCTACCAGGACGACACGTTCGTGGGAGCGAGCCTCGGCACGGCGTTCTGACGGAAGCCCCTCCCCTGTCCGTCCCGGCCCCGCCTGGCCCTTCTCTCTACGCGGAGCAGCGCGACAGACCGCCTTGGGCGCGGCATCTGATAGGGTGGACTCTGGAGGTAATCCCCCCTGGTGCGACTTCTCCCGTGGTTACCGCTCGCCATCCTCCTGACGGGGGCGACAGCGGCATCTCAGCAGCCTCAGCCCCCGGCCCGCGAGCGGCAGGAGCGGCAAGTCGTCGTCCCCAACAACCCGGATGACCCGGTACCGGAGGTGCGCGTGGCGGCGAACGTCGCCACCCTCTTCGTCTTCGATGCCCCCATCGACAGGGGCTCACTGGAGGTGGAGGGGCGGGCAACGCGCTTCAACCTGATGGACATAGGTGAGCGCACCATCACCCTTGAACCCGCTGTGGAGCCGGGGGGCGGGGAGAAGCTGGGCGTGCGGGTGCGCTACAAGGACGTCGGCGTCCCGGCGTACGCCACCTTGGCGCTCGTCTCCCACCCCACGCGGGTGGATACCCGGGTGGATGTAATGCGCCGCCCGCGCACCCTGGAAGCGCTGGAGGCGGCTCTCGCCGAGAAGGACGCGCAACTCGCGGCGCTTCGCGCTGTGAGTGGACCCGCCGGGCTCGTGTTCTCCGGGCGGCTCGACCTGAATGGAGTGCAGGCCCGACGCATCGAGAATCTGCCCACAAGCACTCAGAGTGGGCTGAAGGTACTGAGCGGAGAGGGGTATCGCGCCAGGTCCTGGGCTCTCGCCGTCATCCGTGTGCAGAACCTTCCGGGACAGAAACCATGGGAGTCAGGGCAAGCGCGCCTCACCAGGAGGGACGGAACCCCGGTGAAGGTGCGTTCCGTGGACATGAACAAGGCGCAGCTCGCACCCGGTGAGGAGGGCCTCATCGCGGTGGAAACGGAGGCGCCCTTCTGGAAGGTGGACGGCGTCCTCCGCCTGGAGCTGCTCGACAAGAGCGGCAGCCGGCACCTCTCCATTCCCAATGTGAAACTGTAGGAGCGCTGGCTCATGACTGAAGCCCTGCACCCAGACCACCTCAAACCCGGCGACAGGGTGGGGCCCTGGCTCATCGTCGCGGTGCTGGGCCGTGGAGGCTCCTCCCGCGTCTTCAAGGTGGAACGCGACGGCCAGCCGTACTCCATGAAGATGGGGCTGCTCCCCCTCAACCCATTCACGGAGGAACTCACCGAAGAGCAGTACGTGGAGGAGACGAGCGCCTGGCGGCGCCTGGCGCGCGAGGCCGCGGCCCTCTTCACCTACTCCTCCCACCCCAACCTGCTGCGCGTGTACGCGGTGGACTTCTGGCCCCACCCCACCCAGGGCTACCCCTTTCTCGTCACCGATTTCGTGGAGGGGGACGACTGGCACCGGTGGCGGTGGCGCAAGCCCCTTCACGCCGTGGAGCTGGCGGACACCTTCTCCAGTGTAGTGCGCACCGTGGGGGTGCTGCACGCACGCGGCGTGTACCACCGGGACTTGAAGGCGGATAACATCCTCATCCGCCGCAAGGACGGCAGGCCCTTCCTCATCGACTTCGGCACCGCGCGCCTGCCGGGAGCCCTCACCCAGACGCTGGGCCTGCCCGAAGGCGTCCTGCACCTGGTGCCGCCCGAGCTCCTGGCCTACACGCGCACCGAGGCGTGGAAGCGGGGCGAGCCCTTCCAGGGAGGCGTGCCCGCGGACTTGTACGCACTGGGGGTGCTGCTCTACCAGGGCCTGACGGACCTCCACCCCTTCAACCCCGAGCTGCCAGACAAGGAGTTGTTGGCCGCCATCGCCAGCATCCCTCCCACCGCCCCCCACCTCCTCAACCCCCTGGCACCGCGCGCCCTCAGCGACATCGCCCTGAAGCTGCTGGAGAAACGGCCTGAGGACAGGTACCCGCATACCGAGGCATTACTCCAGGCGCTGGAGGCGGCCGTGGAGAAGGTGAGGAAGTCCCCCGCCTGGAAGGTGCCGCTCTTCGCCGTTGAGAACAGTCCGGCGGAAACCCTCCCCGAGGAGGTGGCGGCACAGCCAGCCCAGTTGCCGCCCGCAGCGCGTGAGGCCCCGGAGGAGGCACCGCCCCCCGAGGAGGCAGAGCATCCAGCAGACGCGAAGCAGGAGGAGCCTGCTGCGCCAGGAGGCCCGAGGCGCACAATGTGGCCCCGGGTCGTGCTCGCGGGCCTGACCGTGCTCGGCCTTGCCTTGTCGCTGGTGTACTCCACACTCACGCCCCCACCCGAGGCACTGCGGCCTGGGGCTGGTTCCGAGAAAGGAAACCCACCCGTGTTCACCTCTTCACGCGCCACCCCCTCGAGTCTCCTCGCTGCCTGGCTGTGTGCCGCCGTCGGCATCGGTTGCCCCGCTGCCCAGGTGAAGCCTCCCGCGCCCGAGGACTGCCCGAAGGAGGCGACCGCGGCCATGTTCCAGGAGCTGGAACTCACACGGGGTAGCCCACTTCAGGCTGTCGTGGACATCAACCAGCCCGGCGACCCGAGCGAGGCAGGCGTCTACCAGGACGGCCCCGTCATTGGACGTCTCACAGTCGGAGATGGCAACCTGCCCGAAGGAACGCTGCTCCACGGCCACCTGTGGACGGGACCCGGCATCTACGAGTTCATGGAGGAGGAGAAAGTCCCAGCCGTCCTGGGCCGCTACACGCTGGCCGTGCTGCCCGATGGACGGAAGTACCCCGTGTGCATCGTGCTGGGCAACCCGGACGACGGGCGTGTGCCCATGCATGAAGGCTCCAAGGAAGGCGCCGCCGTGCTCAACCGGGAGCTGCCGGTGAGTGTTGTCCGGCGCTGGCCCTGAGCGCCTCGGCCCTTCGTCGCCGCCTGAATCGAGAGCGCCGAGGCATCTTCTCGCCTTCTGGAGCTCGCTGCTGGCCGCTGCCGCCGGTCACAAGAGCGCAACCTTCTTCTTGTGCTCTTCCCACTCGCTCAAGGCGGTTGCCACATGGTGGAGCGTGTGGAGCTTCAGCCTCTTGTGGTGGACCGCCAGGTAGTGCTCCCCGCCGATGACCACGAAGGTCTCGGGGTCCGCGGGGTGGCGCTTCAACCATTCCTCCGCTTCCGTTCGCGAGGGGAACGAGGGCGCCCCTGGTGGGATTCCTTCCGCGGTAAGCGCAGCGATGGCCGCTTCAATGACGTACTCACGATACATACCGCGGGTGTTGTCCTCGCGCATGTACCAGAACTGATAATAGTCATCGCCGATGAGGATGTTGGCTGGGCTCGGTGGTTCCGCGGTGCCCTTCAGCCATTCTTCCGCTTCATCCCGGTGGGTGAACCGCGCCACGGCGATGGGCGCATAATGATGAGGGTGGATGAAGAAGTCTTCGAACTCATCGAGCTGACCCGTGTCGGCGATGAAATCGAGCAGGGCAATGAGAACGCGGACGTGCTGCTTCTGCTCGGGCTCGGGTACTTCATCGATGACCTCGAGGAGCATCTCGACCGCTGGCCGCGAGAATTCGCCCTTGCCAGCATTCAAGGCCGGGCTTGTCCTGGAGGGAGCTCCAGGCGCAAGCTCATTGAGATAATCCTCGAAGCGGTAGATCTGCCCGGTCACCTGAACGAAGTTCCTGCTTTCGCCCACGTACCTCCAGAGTCGCTTTTCGTCCTCACGGCCTTGCGCCAGCGCAACCTGCCAGCGAGAACCCGCGAACTTCGCGGCGCCCGCGAGTGTTTCGAAGATCCTCACCAGCATGTCTCCGCGAGTTGGACGCGGGTGCTCTACCATGGACATGCGCGGAGGAGCAGGAGGTCTGCGATGACGGTTCGGCCTGCGACTGCCCGGACTCACCGGCGAAGACGCGGTGCTTCGACGAGCGCGGCGAGCGCATTGGCATCTGCGGGGGGCTGAGTGCCCGCTCAATCGCGGACTTCGATCTGCCCGGTGTAGACCTTGTCCAGCCAGTCCATGCCCTTGAAGCCGAGCTTCCGCGCGACCTCGGTGAGCTCCTCGCGCTTCGCGGTGTTGCCGGCGTAGTGGTAGGCGATGGCGAGGTTGGCGGCGATGGTGGGATCGTTCTTGTCGAGCGAATACGCCTTCTCGCCGTGGGAGATGGCCTCGTCGTACAGGCCGCGCTTGAGCGCCACCACCATCATGCTCGACCAGGCCTGGGCGTAGGACGGATCGATGGCGGTGGCGCGCTTGTAGGCGGCCATGGCCTGCTCGTACTCCTTGTGCATGCGGAAGATGCGCCCCTGGCCGGTGATGGCCTCGATGCGGCGGGGCTCGATCTCCAGGGCCTTGGCGTAGGCGGCCTCGGCCTCGGTGGGCCTGTTCAAGTCCAGCAGGACATGACCGAGCAGGGTCCAGGCCAGGTCATCCCGCGGCTCGGCCTGCAGGTGCGCGCGCAGCCGCTTCTCGGCCTCCTCCACGGCGCCACCGCGGTACAGGGCGGAGATCTCCTCCACCGGTTTCTTCGCCTCCTTGTTGGCGGACTTGGAGTCACACGCGGCGAGCAGGAGGACACAGACCAGGGCGAGCAGGCGTTCGGCGGACATGACGGACTCGGCGGAACGGGGGGAAGGAGCAGGAGGTCACTATGACGCCCGCGTGTGCTCCCATACAACGCGAGGGTGGATCCCCGGGACAAGGAGGGTGTCGGCCATGTGCCAGCCGCGCCCGTGGACTGGGAAAAGATTTCACCCGTGCGGGTGAGGCCGCCACCCCCCGTCCCCCAGTCCCACCCGCAACCCCGCGAATCCACGAGGGCGGGCGCTGGCATGCGTGCTGCTTCGTGCCGGGGCAGGAAGGTGAGTCTGGTTGGGGGAGGCGGGGAATGAAGGACGTGGCGAAGCGACACCTGGACCCGGTCTGTGGCAAGCACCTGGAGGCGCCCGAGGGCCGTCCGTCCACGGAGTACAAGAAGCGGCGGTATTTCTTCTGCTCGGAGCGGTGCCGCACGGCGTTCCAGAAGCAGGCGGAGCGTTTCCGGATGAACGACCTGGCGCGAGCCGGCGCATTGCTGACGCCGGGCCGGGTGCGCTGGGGCATCGCCTGAGCCATCAGGCGGCGATGCGCAGATCCTTGAGCTTGAGGGACAGCCGCCGCTGACCGCGGAAGGTGTCGAAGCTGGCCTGGAAGGCCAGGTCCACCGGGCCCTCGGTGAGCGCCAGCCGGTCCGCCATGCCGAAGCCGATGGCATCCACGGAGGGCGCGTCCACCAGGGCCAGCTTGAGGTGGCCGGCGCCGCCGGACTTGTGCGGGAGCACGCGCGGGCGGGCCACCTGGTGGCGCAGCACGAGCACGGGCTCGGGGTTGCCCTGACCGAAGGGCCCCAGCTTCTGCAGCGCCTCCACGGCGCGCTCGTCCAGCTCCTTCACGCCCACCACCGCGTCCACCTTGCAGCGGGGGATGAGGTCCTCGGGCGTCAGCCGCTGCCGGGCAATGCGCTCGAAGGACTCGCGCAGGGCGGGCAGGTGCCTGGCCTCGATGGTGAGGCCGGCGGCGTGCTTGTGCCCACCGAAGCGGGCGAGCAGGTCCGCGCAGCCGCTGAGCGCGTCGTAGAGGTGGAAGCCCTCGATGCTGCGCGCCGAGCCCTTCCCCACCCCGTCCTTCACGCCCACCATCACGGTGGGCCGGTGGAAGCGCTCCACCACGCGGGAGGCGACGATGCCGATGACGCCCGGGTGCCAGCCCTCGGAGTAGAGGACGAAACCGCGCGCGTGCTCGGCGCGCTCCTCGGCCTGGGCGAGCGCCTCGGTGAGGATGCCGCTTTCAATGCCCTGCCGCTCGGCGTTGGCGCGGTCCAGCACCTGCGCGAGCGAGCGCGCCGCCTCGAGCGTCTCGGAGCACAGCAGCTGCAGGCCGAGCGAGGCGTCATGGAGCCGGCCGGCGGCGTTGATGCGGGGCCCGAGGCGGTAGCCCACCTGCCCGGCGGTGACGGGGCTGTCCGCCTCCAGGCCGGCGACCTCCTTGAGGGCGCGCACACCGTAGCGGCGGCCGGAGGACAGCTCCTGCAGGCCGTGGTGGACGAGGATGCGGTTGGCGCCGGTGAGGGGCACCACGTCGGCCACGGTGGCCATGGCCACCAGGTCCATCAGGGCCTTGAGGTTGGGCTCCTTGCGGGTGGCGAACCAGCCGTCCTCGCGCAGCTTCTTGCGCAGGCCCATGCAGAGGTTGAAGGCCACGCCCGCGGCGCACAGGTGCTTGGTGGGGTACTCGCAGCCGGGCTGGTGCGGGTTGAGCACCGCCACGGCCGGCGGCAGCGTGGGCGGCACCGTGTGGTGATCCACCACCACCACGTCCAGGCCCAGGTCGCGGGCCCGGGAGATCTCCGCCACGGAGGTGACGCCGCAGTCGAGCGTCACCAGCACCCGGGTGCCATCCGCGGCGATCTTCTCCACGGCCTGGAGGTTGAGGCCGTAGCCCTCGTCCAGACGGTGGGGGATGTAGGTGGCCGGCCGCACGCCCAGCTCCCGGAGGAAGAGGTTGAGCAGCGAGGTGGAGCACACGCCGTCCACGTCGTAGTCGCCGTAGAGGGTGATGTGCTCCTTCTCGCGGATGGCGCGGAAGAGCCGGTCCACGGCGGCGGCCATGCCCTTCATGCGGAAGGGATCGGGCAGATCGGCCAGCCTGTCGGACAGGAAGGCCGAGGCGGCCTCGGGGGTGCGCAGGCCGCGGTGCACGAGCACGCGGGCGGAGAGCGGATGCAACCCGAGCTCAGCGGCCAGCGCCGCGGCCTGCTCCTGGGGTACCTCCGGCATCAACCAACGCACGATCGCCTACCCTCCTCGGATGTCCCGCGTGGGGCTCCGGGCCAATACACCGACAGTCTACTTTGGAAGTCTGTCAGAGGAAACCCGACCAGCGGACGAGCGGACGAGCGCTCCTGGGATGCCCTGCCTGCGCACGCGTCGCGCGGGATGAACAGCTTGCGATGCACGGCGGTGAACAAGGAGGGCTGCATGACACGCAGGGGCATCCAGTGGGTGGCGCTGGCGCTGGGGTTGGGAGTGGCGGGTACCGCGATGGCGGAGGACAGGCAAGGAGATGTGAACGTCTTCGTGAATGGAGGCGTCGGCGGGTACACGGGCGACCTGGGCGAGCTGTCGGCGACGGGCCCCACCTGGGGAGCCACCCTCAACCTGCAGCCCTACAAGATGCTGGGCTTCGAGGTGGGCTACGAGGGCTCGAAGAACGACGTGACGGACGACCGCTTCCGGGCCGCGGATGCTCCCTCGTTCATCCGCCATGGCGCCACCTCGCTGGTGAAGGTGTCGCCGCCCTTCGAGAAGATCCGCCCCTTCGTGGGAGCGGGGCTGGGCGTCTCGTACGTGTACGTGCGGGGCGCGGGCACGGGGGACCCGTACAGCTCGGACCTGATGGAGCAGGTGCCGCTGGCGGCGGGCCTCGAGTTCAACTCCGGGGCGCTGACGGCGGGCATCCGCGGCACGTGGCGGGTGCTGGTGGACGACAACTTCGCGGACGGGGCGGTGCCGGGGGACGCGAGCGGCGCGCTGGTGGACGGCACCCTCACGGTGGGTGGCCGCTTCTGAGCCGGTGCCCCTGAAAACCGAAGGCCCTCGTCCCCGCGCGAGCGCGGAGCACGAGGGCCTCGGTGTGAACGGCCGCGTGTGGCTCAGGCCGTCTTGGGCTGGTTCATGCCGGTCTTCTCACGGGCCTGGCGGGCGGCCTCGCGCTCGTCCAGCCAGATGGTGAGCGGGCTGGCGATGTACACGGACGAGTAGGTGCCCACGATGATGCCGATGAGCATCGCGATGGCGAAGTCGCGGATCTCTCCCACGCCGAAGATGATGAGGCCGATGAGGGAGAGGGCCGTGGTGCCGGAGGTGAGGATGGTGCGGGCCAGGGTGTCGTTGACGGCGATGTTGATGACCTCCGCCAGCGGCTTGCCCTTGAACTTGGCCATGTCCTCGCGGATGCGGTCGTAGATGACGATGGTGTCGTTGACCGAGTAGCCGACGATGGTGAGCAGCGCGGCGATGGCGGTGAGGCTGAACTCGGCGCGGCTGACCAGGTAGAAGCCGGCCACCATCACCACGTCGTGGAGCATGGCGAGCAGCGCGCCCGGGCCGAACTTGAAGTCGAACCGGAACGCCACGTAGATGAGGATGGCGATCATCGAGTACAGCAGCGCCATGACGCCGCGGTTGCGCAGCTGCTTGCCGACCTGCGGACCCACGTACTCCGTGCGGCGCATCTCGAAGTCCGGCTTGTCGGCCTGCTGGCCCGTCATGAGCGCGGCGCGGATGCGGTCCGCCATGCCGCTGGCGACGACCTGGTAGTCGAAGCCACCGGACTGAGCGGCGCCCAGCTCGCGCACCTCCTCCACGCCCGTGCCCGTGCCCACCACCGCGTTGCGGATCTGCTCGGCGCTGAGCGCCTGCTCGGAGCGCAGGTTGATGATGCCGTTGGCCAGGTCCGGGTAGATGCTCTTGATGGGGCCCAGCGCCTGGAGGGCCGTCTTGGCCTTGGCCGCGCTCTCCTCGGTGAGCTGGGTGACGCCGCCGAGCCGCAGGAGGAACGAGTTCTCGTCCGCCGAGCCGATGCTCTGCACGGACACGTCGTGCAGCCCACCGGACTCGGCGCGCTTGCGCACGTCCGCTGCGGTGATGTTGTTGTTGAACTTGACCTCGACCACGGTGCCGCCGGCGAAGTCCACGCCGAAGTTGAAGCCCCACACGGCGATGCCCACCAGGATGAGCAGGTTGATGGCCGTGGAGATGAAGATGGCGGGCTTGCGCTTGCCGATGAAGTCGAAGTGCGTCTTGTTCTTGAGGATCTGCATCTGCGTTCCCCGGGCTAGACGGACACCGTCTGCGCGTTACGGCCGTGGACGACGTAGGTCATCATGACCCGCGTCACGAGAATGGACGTGAAGAGCGACGCCAGCAGGCCGATGATGAGCGTGGTGGCGAAGCCGCGGATGGGGCCCGTACCCGTGAAGAAGAGCACGAAGCCGGCGATGAGCGCGGTGACGTGGGCGTCGAAGATGGTCCAGAAGGCGCGGTCGTAGCCCTGATCCACCGCCATGCGGGCCGTCTTGCCGTGGCTGAGCTCCTCGCGGATGCGCTCGTTGATGAGCACGTTGGCATCCACCGCGATCCCCAGCGTCAGCACGAAGCCGGCGATGCCCGGCAGGGTGAGCGTGGCGTTGAAGAGCGCCAGGCCGCCGAGGATGAGCATGCCGTTGAGGATGAGCGCCACGTCCGCGATGAGGCCCGCGCCCTTGTAGTACAGCGCCATGAAGGCGACCACGAGCGCCAGACCGACGGCGGCGGCCAGACCGCCCTTGCGGATGAGCTCGTCACCCAGCGAGGCACCCACCTGGCGGATCTCACCGGTGGTGACGGGGGCCGGCAGCGCGCCCGCCTTGAGGGCCAGGGCCAGCGTCTGGGCGTCGGCGAGCCACACGTCCAGGGGACGGCCACCCGAGCGGCCCATGGTGATGCGGGCGCGGCCACCGCCGATGCGCTCGTTGATGCGCGGGGCGGACTGCACGTAGTCGTCCAGCACGATGGCCATGCGCCGGCCGGTGCCCTTCTCGGTGAGCTGCTCGAACTCGCGAGCGCCGGCCGCGTCGAAGCTGACGTTGACCTCCGGCTCGTTGAGCTGGCTGAGGTTGGCGTCCGCGCCCGTCAGGCTCTCGCCGGTGAGCGGCACGTCCTTCTCCACCAGGTAGGTGCGGTAGCTGTCGCACACGCCCTTCTTCGTCGCGCTGGGGATGCACTCGAGCAGCACCTGGCGGTCCGCGGGCGTCTTGGGCTGCACGTAGGCCAGCAGCGCCTCGCGGTTGGGGCCCATCAGCTGCGGGAAGCCCTCGGAGGTGTCCAGGGTGATGTTGCTGCCCTCGGGCGGCGGCGTCTGGGTGAAGGTCTGCCGGAAGAAGTCGGTGGAGTCATCCACCATGCGGAACTCGAGCTGCGCCGTGGTGCCCACCAGCTCCTTGGCCTGCTCCGGGTCATTGCGGCCCGGCAGGGAGATCTGGATGGCGTCGGTGCCCAGCTTGCGCACGTCCACCTCGGCCACGCCCCACTTGTCGATGCGGCGGCGGATGACGAGCATCGCCTGGTCCACGGCCTCCTCGCGGAAGCGGTTCACCTGGCCCTCGTCCGGGGTGAGCACCAGCGTGGCGCCATCGCGCGACACCTTGACGAAGTCGGTGAAGGTGGCGAGCACCTCCTTCTCGATGGCGTCCATGGTGTTGGGGTCCGCGGCCGTCAGCGACAGGCGCAGGGCCTCGGGATCCGTGTTCACGGTCACCTGGCCCAGCTGCTTGTCGTTGATGTAGCGGGCGATCTGATCACCCCGGCGCTCGGTGCGCTTCTGCAGCGCCGTCTTGGTGTCCACCCGCATCACCATGTGGATACCGCCCTGGAGGTCCAACCCCAGGTTGATGCGGTACTTGGCGGGGGGAGCCCACTTGGGCATCCGCTGCTCGAGCAGGGTGAGGTTGTTGCGATCCGCCCTGTCGAGCACGAACAGCGAATAATAGGAGGGGACGAGGAGCCACACGGTCAACAGCGTCACGCCAATGACCAGGCCCAGCCTCCAGTACCAGCCGCGATCCATTACTTCTCCTCCTTCTTATCTTCGATCTTGGCGGCAGGGGCGGGCTCACCCGCCGTCGCATACCTGCCGGCCACGGAAGTCTTGAGCACGCGCATGCGCACCCCGGTGGCCACTTCGAGTGTGACCTCGCGCTCCGACACCACGTGAATGCGCCCGATCAGCCCGCCCCGGGTGATGACCTCATCGCCCTTCTTCAGGCCGGCCACGAGCTCGCGGTGCTCCTTGAGCTGCTTGTTCTGCGGCCGGATCATGACGAAGTACATGATCACGAACAGGCCGATGAAGAGCACGATGCTGGGCACGGCGCTCTGGCCGCCCGCCGCCTGGGCCAGGATCAGAAAGCTGTCTGCCACAAACCGCCTCGTCTCGAGAGAGGGTTCCGCCCACGCCGCCGTCCACCACTGGACAACGGACAAACCGGAAAGGGGGGCCTTCTAGCAGCAGGCACACACCCCGGGCAAGTGAACGGCGAGGAGTCCCCGGCCTTTCCGTACCGCGTCAAGCCCGTTTGCCTTCCTCCTGGCCTTGTGCTGCCCCGGAGGGAGGTGCCGTCCGGCACGCTGGAAAAGCCCCGGCGGACCCCAGGAACCGGCCGTCTGGACGGCCGCCGGGATGTACCGCTGGCACCTACTTCGAGCGGGTGCGCTCGGACTCCTGGGCCCGGGCCTTGTCGCGGAAGTCCCGGGCGAAGGCGGTGTACCGGTCCTCGGCGATGGCCTGGCGCACGTCCTTCATGAGGGTGAGGAAGTAGTGGAGGTTGTGCAGGGTGTTGAGCCGCATGGCGAGGATCTCGCCCGCCACGAAGAGGTGGCGCAGGTAGGCGCGGCTGAAGTTGCGGCAGGTGTAGCAGGAGCAGGCGGGGTCCGCGGGCCGGGGATCCTTGGCGTAGGTGGCGTTGCGGATGACGACCTTGCCCTCGGAGGTGAAGAGCAGGCCGTTGCGCGCGCAGCGGGTGGGCAGCACGCAGTCGAACATGTCCACCCCGTGCTCCACGCAGGTGACCAGGTCCACGGGGGTACCCACGCCCATGAGGTAACGCGGCTTGTCACGGGGGAGGAGCGGGGCGGAGAAGGCCACGCCCTCGTGCATGGCCTCGGGGGTCTCCCCCACGGAGTAGCCGCCGAGCGCGTAACCGGGCAGGTCCACCGCGCACACATCCTCGGCGTGGGACTTGCGCAGGTTCTTGTCGAGGCCGCCCTGGACGATGCCGAAGAGCGAGGAGCGCTCGCGGCTCCAGGCCTTCACGCACCGCTGCAGCCAGCGCGTGGTGCGCGCCAGGGACTTCTCCAGGTAGGCCCGGTCCTCGGTGGAGGGCGGGCACTCGTCAAAGGCCATGATGATGTCGGCGCCGAGCGTCTCTTGAATCTCGATGGAGCGCTCGGGCGTCAGGAGGATGTGGCGCCCGTCCAGGTGGGACTGGAAGGCGGCGCCCTCCTCGGTGATTTTCCGCTTCTCGGCGAGGCTGAAGACCTGGAAGCCGCCGCTGTCGGTGAGCATGGGGCGGTCCCAGGAGATGAAGCGGTGCAGGCCGCCCATCTCCCCCACCAGGTCGTCTCCGGGCCGGAGCATCAGGTGGTAGGTGTTGCCGAGGATGATTTGAGCATCGAGGGTGAGCAGATCATCCGGCCCCACGCCCTTGACGCTGCCCACGGTGCCCACGGGCATGAAGATGGGGGTCTCGATGAGACCGTGGGGGGTGTGCAGGCGGCCCCGGCGGGCGCGCGAGCCCGAGGCGTCCTCGTGCAACAGCTCGTAGCGCACCAGACTCGGCGGGACGCGGGTGTCACCCTTCTCCTTGCGCGGCTCTGCCATGGCGTCGTATCTCCTACTCCGTCACCAACATCGCGTCGCCGTACGAGAAGAACCGGTAGCCGGCGGCGACCGCCTCCCGGTAGGCCGCCAGGGTCTGCTCGCGGCCGAGCAGCGCGCTCACCAGCACCACCAGCGTGGAGCGCGGGAGGTGGAAGTTGGTGAGCAGCACGTCCACCTGCCGGAAGCGGAAGCCGGGGCGGATGAAGAGGGTCGTCTCGCCCGTGTCGGCGCGCAGGGTGCCCGAGTCCGGGTCCGTCGCGGCCTCGAGGGTGCGCACCACGGTGGTGCCCACCGCCACCACGCGGCGGCCCTCGGCCTTGGCGGCGTTCACCGCCCGGGCGGTGGCCTCGGGGACGAAGTAGCGCTCCGGGTGCATGTGGTGCTTCTCGAGGTTGTCCTCGCGCACGGGGAGGAAGGTGCCGGGCCCCACGTCGAGCGTCACCTCGACGCGGTGGATGCCCCGGGCCGCGAGGGCGTCGAAGGTGGCCTGGGTGAAGTGCAGCCCGGCGGTGGGAGCGGCCACCGCGCCCGAGGCCCGCGCGTACACGGTCTGGTAGCGCTCGGCGTCGGCGGCCTCGGGGGCGCGGGTGATGTAGGGGGGCAGCGGGAGGCGGCCGGCCTTGTCCAGCAGCTCCGCGAGCGAGGTGCCCGGCGCGGCGTGGAAGCGCACCCGGTACTCCCCTCCTCCGAGCGCCTCCAGCACCTCGGCCTCGAGGCCCTCGGGGAAGGAGACGCGGGCGCCGGGCTTGAGGCCCTTGGAGGCCTGGCCGAGGCAGATCCACTCGAGGGCCTCGGTGGCGCCGCCGAGGGCCTGCGAGGTGAGCGTGGGGGCCGAGGGGCGGACGACGAGGAGCTCCACGCGGCCGCCGCTGCCCACCTTGCTTCCGAGCAGGCGGGCGGGGATGACGCGGGCGTCGTTGACGACGAGGAGGTCGCCTTCGCGCAACAGACCGGGCAGGTCGGAGAAGTGGCGGTGCTCGCGGGCGCCCGAGGAGCGGCTCACCACCAGGAGGCGGGAGGCATCGCGGGACGCGAGGGGGGCCTGGGCGATCTGCGCCTCGGGGAGTTCGAAGTCGTAGTCGGAGAGCTGGGAGGACACGGAGGGGCGCTTGTAACAGCCCGGGCGCCTCGACGAAACGGGATGTGTCAGTAGAGCTGCTGGAGCTCGGTTCCCGGGTAGTAGTGCAGGAGGATGTCGCGGTAGGAGAGGCCCTCGTCGGCGAGCGCCTTGGCGCCCCACTGGCAGAAGCCGGCGCCATGGCCGTAGCCGCGGCCGGAGAAGTGCCAGCCGCCGCCGGAGCGCTCCACGTCGAAGTCGAGGCTCTTGAGCTTCGTGTAGCCGAGCTTGCGCCGGAACGCCGCCCCATCGAGCGAGAGGCCCCCGGTGGTGGCCACGCGGTTCACCCGGTCGGTGGAGGTGCGGGAGGTGACATGGAAGCCCTCGGGGGACTGGCCGAGGGCGGCCTGCAGCTCCGAGTCGGAGACGGTGACGCTCCAGCGGCTGGCGGGGAGGCCGCCGCACGGGCAGTCCACGGCCTGGAGGTAGGGGAGATTGCGCTGGAGGGCATCCTGGCCGGACTCGGTGCGGCCGCCGCAGGAGGCGTGGAAGTAGGCCTCGATGGGGGCGAGCTCGTAGGTGAGCACCTCGCCGCGGGTGGCCTGGACGGCGGCGAGGGAGCGCGGGTCCTCGCGGTTGACGCCGCCGTAGACCTGGTGGAGTACGCTGCTGCCCATGTGGAAGGGGCTGCCGTAGGTCTCGAGCTTCTTCTGGAGGGCGTAGGTGCGAGCGGCGACGGCCTGGGCCTTGAGGGCCTCGGGGGGGAAGGAGACGGGCATCTCGCTGCCGAGCACGGCGGCGAGGTAGTCCTCGAGGGGGATGACGTTGATGAGCTGGAGGCCGTCCTTGTAGAGGCGCACGACGACATCGCCGCGGACCTGCATGTCACCGGCGCGGAGGGGCGAGGAGCCGGGGACACCGGCGTCGCGAGCCTCCTGGCCGGCGCGGAAGCGGACGGCGTTGCCCATGACGGGGGCGCCATTGAGCTCCAGACGGGAGCCGCGGCGGCGCACGGTGGCGCTGTCCTGGTCGAGGGGCGAGAAGCGGGCGTCCTCGGAATCGGAGGCGAAGGAGAGGCCCTTGCCACTCACGCGCACCTGGCCCTGGGAGTCGCCCATGGCGATGCGCATGGTCTCCACGGCGAGGGCGCGGAGCGGCGAGAGCAGGAGCAGGAGGAGTGCAACAGGACGCAACATGGCCTCGAGTGTAGGGGGTGGTGCTCATGGCTCAAGAAATCGGCCGGCGGATGTCGGAGAATGAGGCCCCCGTGTCCCCTGCCCCCGACGTCTCCCACCTGTCGACCGCCGAGCTCGTCGCGGCGCTGCGAGCACTGCCATATCGCCAGACGGCCTTTCTCCTGACGCGGCTGGTCCAGGACCGCTCGACGCGGGAGAGCGCGCTCTTCTACGGCATCACGCTGGAAGCCTTCTGCGTGCACCTGTTGCGAGCGGGGCTGGCGTTGACCCGGGCGGCGGTCCTGCCCTGCCGGGAGCCGGAGAACGAGGCGGAGGAGGACGTCTGGTCGCGAGCGCTGGCCGAGGCCTTGGAGCGCGAGGCGGCGGCGGTACCCGGGGCGCTGACGGAGACGGTGGCGCTGTGCCGGAGGCTGCGGGCGTTGGGGCGGGAGGTGGCGGCGGCGCTCGAGGCAGCCGAGCGCGAGCAGGAGGAGTCACCGAAGGGACGGCGGGAGGATGTGCTGAGAAGGCTGGCGGTGGCGGTGCTGCTGGTGCTGACGGCATTCCTGTACTGCAACCGCCCCGAGGAGGCGCCGGAGCGGCGTGTCCAACCGCGGTCCCTGGAGCGCCGAGGGCCTGGACGGAGGGGGAGGTGGGGCATAAGGGAGGGGGATGCGCATCGCGAACCTTGCCCTGCTCACGCTGGCCCTGGTGGGTTGTCCCAAGCAGGTGGACACCCGGGTAGCCGGCTCGGACGATGACCAGCTGACCACCTACGAGGCGCGGCTCGAGGAGCTGCGGGCTCGGGGCTCGGCGGGAGAGCTGTCCTGTGCGGACCAGTGCACGCTGTCCACGCAGACATGCGACGTAGCAGAGGCCCTGTGTGGTGTCGTGGCCCTCAATCCGGATCGAGCGGATCTGCCACCGAGATGCGCACGGGCAAGAGAGTCCTGCGCGGAAAAAACGGACAACTGCACGCGCTGCCGGACCCGCTAGAAGAAACCAGCCCCCCGCCACCAACAAACCCCTGCGCCAACTTCGACCCACCGCGCCAACTCCTCCCTCGCCCTCCGGGAGAGGGTCGGGGTGAGGGTGCCACGCATCCCGGGTTCCCACCGTGAACGCGAGCCCCCGAGCCCCACCGGATTACCCGTGGACCCCGGACCTCCCATACGATGGAAGGGCCCATCCAGGAGTGCCCATGTCCCGCCGTCTGTCCGTGCTGTTGCTGTCGACCTGGCTCATGACGCCGAACCTCGTGTTGGCGGAGGATCTCACCCCCGAGCAACTGGCGCGCATCCGCCGGGCCGAGAAGGCGGCGGTGGACAAGGTGAACGCGACGCACGGCAACAAGAAGTCCTCGGAGCTGAGCAACGAGGAGCGCCGGCAGATCATCCGGGAGCAGCAGGAGGCGTCGCGGAAGGTGATGGAGGAGAACGGCGTGTCGCCGAAGGACTACGCGCGCCAGTCAGCGAAGATGGGCCCGAAGCAGAACGAGCAGGTGGCGGCGGCGGAGAAGGCGCTGGAGGCGCAGGAGAAGGCGGCGGGTGCGGCGAAGCCCTCCGCGGACAAGGAGCCCGGGGAGATCCAGGTCCAGGAGGGGTTCAGCGAGGACAACCCGGTGATGATGGAGGAGCAGGAGGGAGCGCCGCCGGTGGTGGAGCACGGCCTGCCGGCGGGAGAGGAAGGCCCGTCCGAGCCCTCCGGGGCGCAGTGAGCGCCCTGCCCTATCCCCAGCGCCGGGCCTGCCACACGGAGTCATAGGGGCAGGAGCAGTCGGTCTCTTCGGGCTCGGGGTAGGCGTAGCGCTCGCCCTTGTAGTTGCGGAAGACGGTCTCGTGCTCGCCGCGCTCCAGGACGTAGTCGGGCTGGAGGGTCACCTTGCCGCCGCCGCCGGGGAGGTCCACGGCGAGGTGGGGAACGGCGAGCCCGGTGGTGTAGCCGCGCAGCTGCTGGATGATCTCCATGCCCTTGGAGATGGGGGTGCGCAGGTGCTCGCAGCCCTGGGCCACGTCCATCTGGTGGAGGTAGTAGGGGCGGACGCGGATGCGCAGCAGGGCGTGGGAGAGCTCGCGGATGATGCGGGCATCCGAGTTGAGCTGGCGCATGAGGACGGCCTGGTTCTCCACGGGGACGCCGTGGTCCACGAGCCGCTCGCAGGCCTCGCGGGCCTCGGGAGTCACTTCCTTCGGGTGGTTGAAGTGGGTGACGACGTAGACGGGGGCGTAGCGACGCAGGAGCCGGGCCAGCGAGTCGGTGACGCGCATGGGCAGGCACACGGGCACACGCGTCCCGATGCGCACCATCTCCACGTGGGGAATCTCATGGAGCGGGGCGAGCAGCTCCTCCAGCCGCTCCTCGGAGAGGAGGAACGGATCTCCGCCGGAGATGAGGACGTCACGGACTTCGGGGTGGCGGCGGATGTACTCGAGGCCGCGGCGCATCTGCTCCTTGGTGAGCTCGGCCTCACCGCCCTTGGTGATGCGGCGGCGGGTGCAGTGGCGGCAGTAGACGGAGCAGGTATCGAGCGCGAGGAAGAGGACGCGGTCCGGGTACTTGTGGACGATGGCCTCCTCGGGCCGGGTCTTGTCCTCGCCGAGCGGGTCCGCGAGCTCACCGGGGCGGATGCGGGCCTCGGCGCGGACGGGGATGGACTGCATCCGGATGGGGCAGAACGGATGGTCGCGGTCGATGAGGGACAGGTAGTACGGGCTGATGCCGATGCGGAACAGCTCGGAGGTCTCCTGCACGCCGGCGCGCTCGTCGGGGGTGAGGAGGACGTACTTCTCCAACTGCGCGAGGTTGCGCACGGCGTGGCGCTGGTGCCAGCGCCAGTCGGACCACTCGGCGTCGGTGGCGTCGGGAAAGAGGGAGCGGCGCCCGGCCTCGGAGGCCGGACGCGCGGGGGCGCCCTTGGAGGGCGGCACTGGGGGGAGCATCACGCCGCCTTGGCCTGATCAC
This sequence comes from Archangium sp., assembly GCF_036277355.1. Classification (GTDB taxonomy): domain Bacteria; phylum Myxococcota; class Myxococcia; order Myxococcales; family Myxococcaceae; genus Archangium. The sequence continues at coordinate 4,967 of NZ_DASUNC010000063.1, read as the reverse complement.
GCCACCACTGCTGACCGGACTCGGGCAGCGTGTAGATCGGGTCGAAGTACTCGTACTTGCGCGAGAGGGCGTCGGGGTCGTTGCCCTCGATGCCGGTGCGGTAGTTCTTGGTCCAGTAGGAGATGCCGCGCTCGTGGTCGTACTCGGCGACCTGGTGGATCCACCGCTTCCCGACGAAGGGCACGTCGCAGACGATGCGCGGGGTGGCGAAGCCGGGCATGTACCCCATGATGTCGTGCTGGAGCTTCTGGGCCTCGGCCACGCTGAGCCGCCAGTGCTCCGAGTTGGGGATCATGTCGCACATGTAGAAGTAGTACGGGAGGATCTTCGCGTGATCGAGCAGGGTGAAGCACAGCTCGAGGAGATCCTTGGGGGTGCTGTTGACGCCGCGCAGGAGGACGCCCTGGTTGCGCACGTCGCGGAAGCCCATGTCGAGCAGCTTGCGCACGGCCTTGCCCACGAGGGGGGTGAGCTGGCGGGCGTTGTTGACGTGGGTGTGGAGCGCGAGGTCCACGCCGCGCTCATTGGCCTTCTTGGCGAGCCGCTCCATCCCCTGGAGGACGGAGTCCTGGAGGAAGTGCTGGGGGATGGCCATGAGGCCCTTGGAGGCCAGGCGGATGTCGCGGATGTTGGGGATGTCGAGCAGGGCGCTGACGAAGGGCTCGAGGGCCTGGATGGGGAGGTTGGCGATGTCGCCGCCGCTGACGACCACGTCGCGGACGGTGGGCGTCCGGCGCAGGTAGTCGAGCATCGCCTCGTAGCGCTCCTTCTGGCCGAGGTTGAAGCGGTGCTTCTGGACCTGGGGGACGTCATTGCCCACGAGGTCCATGCGGGTGCAGTGGCCGCAGTACTGGGGGCAGGTGGGGAGCATCTCCGCCAGCACCTTGGTGGGGTAGCGGTGGGTGAGCCCCTCGACGGCCCACATCTCGGCCTCGTGGAGGCTGTCGCGGCTGGCCTTGGGGTGGTTGGGCCACTCGGGGTGCCGGTCGTCGAAGGCGGGGAGCATGTAACGGCGGACCGGGTCGTTCCACAGGTCCGTCTCGTCCATGGTGTTGAGCATCTGGGGCGGGACGAGGATGGACATCGTCGCCCGCTCCTGCTGGTCGCGCTCCATGCTGGCCAGGAGGTCATCCGGCAGGAAGTGGCCGAGGGCGGCCTTGAGCTCCTTGAGGTTCTTGACGGTGTGCTTGCGCTGCCACACGGAGCTCTCCCACTCGGCCTGGGAGACGTCCTTGTAGCCGGGGAGGCGACGCCAGTCGGGCTCCACGAACTCACGGCGGAGCGGATAGGAGAAGGGCTGCTGCGCGGGGCCAGCGGAGGCGGCCTTGCCGCGGATCGGCGTCGTCGTCATGGCGATCCACCTTGAAGGGGAACCAGGGCCCGGAAACCGGGAACCCGGATGGAAGCCCCTCTTTACCCAACACGGGAAAGAGGGCAACCAATGCGTGATTACTCGAGGGGGATGTTGATGAGCTTGGCCACATCCCCCTCGGAGATGGTGACCTTCTGGGGCTTGCTCTGTTTACCGCCGAGCTTGAAGACGACGGTGCGGCTGCCTACCGGCAGGAGGAGCGGATTACCAAGTGCCACAGGGGTCTGACGGCCGGTGTTCTTGCCGTCCACCCAGATCTGGGCACCGGGAGGGCGGGAGCTGCAGGCGAGCTTGCCCTTGGCCACGGAGCGGGAAGACCGGGTGCTCTTCTCCGGGGAGGACTTGGAGACGGTGCGCTCCGGGCGCTCGGGGGCGGGCTCCTCCTTCTCGAGCTCGAAGGGCACCTGCACCTCGGTGTCGCCCTCGGAGCGGAACTTGCCGGAGTAGCGCTTGAAGCCGGCGCGAGTGACGGTGAAGGCGTAGGTCTTGCCGATGGTGAGGTTGGCGAGCTTCGCGTCGGGCGTCTTGCCCACGCGCTTGCCGGCCACCTCGATCTCCGCGCCGGAATCTCCCACGAACACGGCCGCGAACGTGGTGGGCTTGGGTGGTTCCTCGGCCGCGGGCGGAGTGCCCGTCCCCTGCTCCGGAGTCGAGCCCGTCGCGGACGCGGTCTGCGGGGCCGGGTCCTGAGCGGGAGCACTCGGCTCGGTCTGGGAGTCGGACGGAGTCCCCGCCGAGGTACCCGTTCCCGTGCCGGTCCCGGTCCCGGTGGCGCTGGCGACCTGGGTATCGGTGGCCGCGGGCTTCTCGGGCTGATCGGGTGGAGGCTCGGCCTCCAGCGACACGCTCAGCACCTGGGCGCGCTGGCCCTTGGTGACGGTGACGGACTGCTCCGCGCGCAGATGACCTGGGGCGGTGGCGGTGAGCTTGTGAACGCCCGCGGGGAGCTCGATGACCTGGTTCTGCGCGACCGGCTGGCCGTCGATCCGGACCTCCGCGCCCTGGGCGGGCTGGACGGAGATCATCACGCTGCCGGTGTTGGGCCCGGAGAACAACACGACACCCAGCATCACGAACACGAGCAGCACGGCGCCCGCGGCGATGCCGATCATGGCCTTGGGAGGCAGCTTCTTGCCGGCCACGGCGGCGCGAGGAGCCTTCTTCTGGGGCGGGGGCTTCGACTTCTGGGGAGCGGGCTCCTGAGCCTCCTCCGGGATGGCGACAGGGCCGGTGGTCTCCTCTTCCTGGGGATCGTCCACCTCCCCCGGCGAGTGCTGCTCGCCATACTCGTCCTGAGACTCCTCGGACAGGTGCTGCTCGTCCTGCTCGAGCTCGTCGTGGGAGGAGTCCTGCTGCTCCTGCTCCAGGGTCAGCCGCCTGCGATGACCGGTGGGCATCGGGCTGAGCATGGTGCTCCCCGATTCAACCTGCCCCACGCGGGTGGCATTGGGCTCCTGAGGCTCCGGACGTGCCGTGGGAGCAGGTCCAACAACGGTAGCGCCCGCGTAGCCCTCCCCTTCCTCATCGCCAATGACCACCTGCTGCCGGCCACCGCGGCCGCGAGCGGAGGGCGGCGAGTTGTCATCCCCGGAGGGGTAGTTCGTCTCACCCGTCAGGCTGTCGTCGACCAGCACGCTCGAAGAGGCCGCCGGGCCGGAGGCTCCCGGCCGGGGAACCACGAGGGAAGGATCGAAGATCTGCGTCTTGTCTCCCGCGCCATCGAGTTCCGCCAGCTCCTCATCGGTCGCGGGAGGCACATGGCCGCTGCTCACCGCGGGTTGAGCGGGAGCCGTGGGCGAGCGTCCGACGGGCATCGCGGGGAGGGACTGCTGCCGGCGTGGCGCGCGGGGGGACAGCTCACCCGTCACACCCGTGGCCTCGAGCTGTTCCGGACGCTCGATGGAGGCGTAGCGCTCCATCTTCTCGGCCTCGCGGACGATGTCCTCGGCGAAGGCCTCCTTCATGTAGGCCGAGAGGTGCTTGGACGAGTAGATGGCATCGCCAGCCAGGAGGAAGCGCATCAGATCCTCCTGGAGATCCGATGCCCACTGGTAGCGGTCCTCCACATCACGGGCGAGGGCCTTCATCAGGACCTTCTCGAGTCCCGCCGGGATGTTGGGATTGAACTGCCGAGGCATGGGCACGTCGGCGTTGCGGACCTTCTCCAGGGTGGAGAAGTCCGACTCGCCCACGAAGAGCCGCTCGCCCGTCAACATCTCGTAGAGGATGACGCCCACGGCGAAGACGTCGCTGCGGCGATCGATGGGCAGGCCACGGACCTGCTCCGGGCTCATGTAGCCGAACTTGCCCTTGAGGATACCGGCCTGCGTCTTCTGCGACCGGTTCGCCGCCTTGGCGATACCGAAGTCGATGATCTTCACCTCGCCTTCGTACGAGATGAGGATGTTCTGCGGAGAGACGTCGCGGTGGATGATGCCCAGGTCCTGCCCGCGCGCATCCTTCTTGCGGTGCGCGTAGTCGAGGCCCTCGCACATCTTCGAGGCGACGAAGACGGCCTGGGCCGTGGGCATGATCTCCTTGCGCCGCCGGTAGCGCTCCAGGAGCGTGCGCAGATCCCGCCCGGCCACGTACTCCATGGCGATGAAGTAGGTGTCCTCGTGCTTGCCGAGCTCGTCGATGCGCACGACGTTGGCGTGGTTCAGCTCGACGCTGATCCGTGCCTCGTCGATGAACATCGTGATGAACTCTTCGTCCTCCGCCATCGTCGGGAGGATCTTCTTGATGGCGAGGATCCGCTCGAACCCTTCGACGCCGAAGGCCTTGGCCGTGAAGACCTCCGCCATGCCGCCAACGTTGATGCGCTCGAGGAGGAGGTACTTCCCAAATGAGGTCGGCTTCTTCATTGCGTGGATCCGCCCGCACCCGGAAGGCCACAGCTCCACTCGGGGGAGAGCAGTGGGTGGAAAACCGGACGAATCCGGGACTTTAGACGGAGCACGGACGGGGAGTCAAACCACCCTGAATGGCGGATTCCTCAAGAGTTCCAGCCACTTGGGTCATTCGCCCCGTCTCGGAAGGTCTGCCGCGAGAGTGGCGACCGTTTGCTGCGCCTGGATGCTCTCGGAGTAACTGCCGGACAGTGCCCGGTGAAGCCGTACGGAGTACCAGGCAGCAGCCCGCAAAGGCGAAGGCCCCGAGCTCTCACGTGGTGTGAGGACTCGGGGCCTTCAAAAAAATCCGGCAGCGACCTACTCTCCCGCGCGGTTTCCCGCGGAGTACCATCGGCTCTGGAGGGCTTAACTTCCGTGTTCGGGATGGGAACGGGTGGGACCCCTCCGACATTGCCACCGGAAAGCTGTGACTTAGTACATACAAAGGGTAGTTTTCAATTTCTAGCTGGAGAAGCTGGTGCCTTCTTCCGGGCCCGGCGCCGCTCTGTGGAGCGCGCTCGGGGCCTCGACCTTGGACTCGAATCCCCTACTCCCTCCCCGTGGGGGGTGGAGCTCGTGAGAGATTGAGGTAAAGTAAGCCGCACGACCAATTAGTACCGGTTAGCTCAACGCGTTACCGCGCTTACACACCCGGCCTATCAACGTCGTAGTCTTCGACGGGTCTTCAGGGGCTTGCGCCCGGG
>NZ_DASUNC010000062.1:0-73938 GCF_036277355.1 Archangium sp. | reverse complement strand
CGGCCTCCAGGTACCGCCAGCGGCCTTCCCCACCAGCGCGTCGGATTGGGCGGTGGGCGCAGGCTGCCGTGGGCGAAGGCCAGCACCACCGGGTGCTCCTCCACCTCCTCCACGTCCTGGCATCGCCAGAACCCGCAGCGCCCCTCGTCACACAGCGGGACCACACAGCTCGGGTCCTCCCGGGCCTCCTCCCACGAGGCCACGGGGTCCACGTCCTCGACCGACTCGCTCACTGCGGGCGTCGAGGTCGTCGCGCACGCGCTCAGCACCAACCCGAGCAGCGCCAACCAGCTCTTCCAGGGCAGGACTCGCATCCCGCCCACGCTACACCACCGCTATGGCACCCCTCTCACCGTGCCGCGAGCAGCTCCGCCTGCGCGGCGGCCACGCCAACACCCGGCTGCGCCTTGTGGCCCGCCGCCGCGAGCGCCCGCTCCACCGCGCCCACCGTGGCCAGCACATCCCCCGGGCCCACCACGTTCATGTGTCCCACCCGGAAGTAGCGCGTCTTCAACTGCGGATGCAGTCCACCCGCCAGCACCACGCCCTGCTCGCGCGCTCGTCCGACCAGCCCCGCGTCCACGCCCTCCGGGTAGTACAGCGCGCTCAGCGTGTTCGCCGTCACCGCCTCGTTCACCGGCAACAGCTTCAACCCCAGCGCCTTCCAGCCCGCGCGGAAGGCCCGCGCCATGCGCTGGTGCCGGGCGAAGCGCGCCTCCATCCCCTCGCGGAGGATCTGCCCCAGGCTCACCTCCAGCGCGTACACCAGGTTCACCGGCGGCGTCGCGAAGTAGGACGCCCGCCCCGCCTCGTATGCCTCCATGATGGGCAGCCACTCGCCGAAGTCCGCGTACAGCGAGCGCACCGGCGTCTTCCTCGAGCGCCACGCATTCATCGCCTTCTGGCTCACCGTGAGCAGCGCCAGCCCCGGCGGCACGCCAATCGCCTTCTGGCTCGCCGTCAGGTACACGTCCGCGCCCCACGCCTCCTGGTGGAACGTCTCGCCCGCCGTGGCGCACACCCCGTCCACCACCGCCAACACCCCGTGCCGGCCCGCCGCCTTCACCAGCGCCTCCACCGGCGCCAGCACCCCCGTGCTCGTGTCCACGTGCGTCACCGTCATCACCTTGAAGCGCCCGCTCGCCAGCACCCGCTCCACCGCCGCCACCTCGGGCACCTCGCCCGGCGCGCACTTCTCCTGCACCACCTCCGCCCCGTAGCGCTCCAGCAGCAGCGCCATCCGGTCGCTGAAATACCCCGTGTTCACCACCAGCGCCCGCTCGCCCGGCTCCACCAGGTTCGCCACCGCCATCTCCATCGCCAGCGTCCCGCTGCCCGCCACCACGAAGGGCTGCGCCGACGGCGCCAGGCACACCTCGCGCAGCTTCTTCAGCGCTCGCCCGAAGACGGAGATGAACTCCGGCGCCACGTGGCTGGCCGTCTTCATGCCCAGCGCCCGCAGCACCTCCGGGTCGAACTCCACCGGGCCAGGAATCATCAGCAGGTCTCGCTCGCTCACGGGTACTCCTCTTCGTGGTTGGGGGGCTGCAGCCTTCTACTTCGTCAGGCGCTTGTTCAGGAAGTAGCGACTCTCGCCTCGTGGATAGTCCGGCAGCGTTCCGAAGCGCGTGTAGCCCTGCTTCTCGTAGAAGCCCAGGGCCTGGAAGCTGAACGTGTCCAGGTGCGCCGAGTGGCAACCCCGCCGCACCGCGGCATCCTCGATGCTCGCCATCAGCCGTCCACCCCAGCCCTGTCCGCGCAGGCGCTCGTCCACCCACAGGTGGCTCACGAAGAGCCACTCCCAGTGGGTATAGCCCATGGCTCCTCCGAGCAGGCTCCCGTCCTCCGACCGGATGAAGACGGCCAGGTCCCGCGCCTTCTCCGGCGCCGCCCGCGTCTCGTTGTACCGCACCAGGCTGCGAATCAGCGTCCGGAGCTCCTCCTCGGAAGGCTCCTCCACCACCGTCATCTTCACCGCGTCCAGGGCGTCCATCCCGCGATGGTAGCGGCTCCAGGTGTTCGCCGTTGAGCGTCCCGTGCATCAAGGCCATGGCCCTCCCCGGGAGCGCATGGCGCACTGCCTCCTCCATGTCCCTCCGACTCTGTCTCGTCTTCCTGCTGGCCTGCGGCTGTGCCTCGTCCTCCTCCACGACTCGCGCCCCTCCCCCCGAATCCCAGACACAGACGTGGCGGAGCCCGCTGCACCGGGACCATCCGCTGGTGGGAAGAATCTGGGACGTCCGGCAGGGCCGCTTCGTGGACGAGCCCACGCTGCTGGCGGAGCTCGCCCGGGCCCGCTTCGTGCTCCTCGGCGAGCGGCACGACAACCCCGACCACCACCTCCTCCAGGCCCGGCTCGTGGACGCGCTCACCGCCTCCGGCCGCAAGCCCACGCTCGCCTTCGAGATGCTCGACGTGGAGCAGCAGCCCGCCGTGGACGAAGCGCTCGCCCGCGAGCCCGGGAACCCGGATGTCATCGCCCGGGCCGTCGCGTGGGAGAAGAGCGGCTGGCCCGACTGGTCCCTCTACCGTCCCATCTTCGCCGTCGGCACCGCGCGCGGCCTGCGCATCGTCGGCGCCAACCTCCCTCGCGCCCAGGTGAAGGAGCTCGTCATGCGCGGACCCGACGCCCTGCCTCCGGAGACACGCTCGCGGCTCGGGCTCGAGACGCCGCTGCCGGAGGACGTCGCCCAGGCCATGCGCGCGGAGATGCACGAGTCCCACTGCGGCCACCTGCCCGAGGCCATGCTCGAGCCCATGGTGCTCGCCCAGCGCGCCCGGGATGCGCAGATGGCCGATCGTCTGAGCACCACCGCCTCGGATGCGGGAGCCATTCTCATCACCGGCGCCGGCCATGCGCGCACCGACCGCGGAGTCCCCGCGCAGCTCGCCCGGCTCGCCCCGGGCGCTCCGGTGCGCAGCCTCGCCTTCCTCGAGGTCTCCCCCGAGGCCCAGGAGCCACGCGATTACGCCCCCTCGGACAGCCCTGGCGGGCTGCCGTATGACCATGTCTGGTTCACCCCGGCCTCCGAGCGGGAGGACCCCTGCGCCGCGTTCCGCCAGAAATCCCCCGGAAAATAGCGTGTCAGGAACCGGCGGGAGCCCGCGTCTCTTCAAGTGTAGGCGGGAGCGACGACGGCGGAATCGCCCGAGCCCCCGCGAAAGCTTTGAAGCGCCCGGCAGGAGAGGTCTTACACGCACCTCTGTTGGTTCGAATCCAACTTCCCGCACCATGCGCGGGAATAGCCAAATGGTAAAGGCACTCGACTATTAATCGAGCAGTCAAACGGCTTTTCCACTCGGGCGTTTCAATTCCTCTCTGACAGCATTTGCGTCCGGCCGAAGAGGCCCTACAAGCCCTGGCTCTCGGTGTCGCCGGTTCGAATCCGGCTTTCCCCCCTCCCTTCATGGGGGAAATAGCTCAGTCTGGTAGAGCACGAGATTAAAAATGGCTTCCTCACTCGGACGCAGACCCCTTCCCTCCGCTTCCAGCGGTGGGTTTCTCCGGATCGAGCCGAGCGGGTAACCTCGCGCGCCATGCGCTGGTTACCCTTCGCTCTCGTCGCTCTCCTCTCCGTACACTGTGCCCATGCGCCCGAGGCCCCACCGGCGGCTCCCACGGCTTCCACGCCCGTGGCCGCCGCTCCGGAATGGCCCGAGCCCCAGCCTCCGCAGTTGCGCCTGCCCGACTCCGTGCGGCCGGTGCGCTACGCGCTGGAGCTGACGCTCCTCCCCGCCGAGCCCACCTACTCCGGCACCGTCACCGTCGACCTGGACGTCCGTGAGCCCGTGCGGCAGGTGTGGCTGCACGCGCAGGACCTCCAGGTGACGCGGGCCCGTGTCCTCGTCAGCGGCCGCACGCTGGAGGCTCGCGCCATCACCGCCACCGAGGGCCGGCTCGGCGTGCTGCTCCCCGAGACGCTCGGCACGGGCCCGGCCCAGCTCGTCCTCACCTTCACCGGCCGCGCGGACCGCGAGCGCAGCCAGGGCCTCTACGCCGTGGAAGAGGGCGGCGAGCCCTACCTCTACACCTTCTTCGAGCCCATCGACGCGCGGCGCGCCTTCCCGTGCTTCGACGAGCCGGGCTTCAAGGTGCCCTGGACGCTGCGCTTCACCGTGAAGCAGGAGCACGTGGCGCTCGCCAACCACGCCATCGTCTCCGAGGAGCCGCTGCCCGGGGGCCTCAAGCGCGTCACCTTCGCCGAGAGCCGCCCCATGCCCAGCTACCTCGTCGCCTTCGTGGTGGGCCCCTTCGACCTGGTGGACGCCGGCCCCATCGGCCGTGCCCATGTCCCGCTGCGCTTCATCGTCCCCAAGGGCCGCGGCGCCGAGACGGCCTATGCCGCCAGCGTCACCCCGCGCATCATCACCCTGCTCGAGGACTTCTTCGACCAGACGTACCCGTACGAGAAGCTCGATGTGGCGGTGGTGCCCCACTTCTGGGGCACCATGGAGCACCCTGGCATCGTCGCGCTCGGCCAGCCCCTCACCCTCATCCACCCCGGCGAGGAGACGCTCCAGCGCCGCAAGTCCTATGTGAACATCGCCATCCACGAGCTGGCCCACTACTGGTTCGGCGACGTCGTCACCTGCCGCTGGTGGGACGATGTCTGGCTCAACGAGTCCCTCACCACCTGGCTCGACCATGAAATCACCGGCCAGTTCGACCCCGCCTGGCAGTACGCGCTGGAGGGCCAGGCCAACTCGGCCGCCTTCGCGCTCGAGACGGACTCGCTCATCACCTCGCCCGCCGTCCGCAAGCCCATCACCACCAACGACGACATCATCGGCTCCTTCGACAACGGCACCACCTACGCCAAGGGCTCCTCCCTGCTCTCCATGCTCCAGGGCTGGCTCGGCGCGGAGCGGCTGCGCGACGCGCTGCGCACCCACGTGCGCCAGCACGCCTGGGCCGTGACGGACTCGGACGGTTTCCTCGCCACGCTCTCCGAGTCGCTCGGGCCCGACGCCGCCCGCGTCTTCCGCGGCTACGTGGACCAGCCCGGCGTCCCCCGCGTCTCCGCCAGCCTCCAGTGCAAGCCGGGCACGGCGCCAAAGCTGATGCTCTCCCAGGAGCGCTACCTCCCCGCGGGCTCCACCGGCTCCACCGCGCGGACGTGGGACATCCCCGTGTGTCTGCGCGCCGGCAAGGGCAAGGACGCCACGCGCACCTGCACGCTCCTCTCCACCCCCACCGCCGAGGTGGAGCTGCCCGGACAGGGCTGCCCCTCGTGGCTCCTCCTCAACGCCGGGGGCACCGGCTACTACCGCGTGAGCTACTCGCGCGAGCAGCTCGCCCAGCTGCTCTCCGTTCCTCCGGGAACCCTGAGCACCCAGGAGCGCCTCGCCTTCCTCGCCGACGTGAAGGCCGCCGTGGACCGCGGGGACGTGCCGCTCGGCGAGGCCCTGAAGCTCGTCCCCGCCACCGCCGCGGCTCCCCAGCGCCTCATCCTCCAGCGCGGTGTCCAGCTTCTCTCCGACATCAAGGCCGAGCGGCTCCCCGAGGCCGAGCGCTCGCGCTACGAGGCCTGGCTGCGCGGCCTCTATGGCGCCCGCGCCCGCGCCGTGGGCTGGACCCCCAAGCCGGGCGAGGGCGATGACGTGAAGCAGCTGCGCCCCATGCTGCTCGGGCGCGCCGTCATCGTGGGACGGGACCCCGCCCTCACCCGGGAGGGCATCAAGCTCGGCCGCGCGTGGCTGGCGGACCGCAAGGCCGTGCACCCGGAGATGGCCTGGACCGCCCTCCGGGTGGCGGCGCGCGAGGGCGACAAGGCCCTCTTCGACACGATGCTCGCCCAGGCCCGCGCGGCGAAGGACCGCAACGAGCGCGCCCGGTTGCTCGGCACGCTCGGCGTCTTCCGCGACCCGGCGCTCGTGAAGGAGGCGCTCTCCCTGGTGGCCGGCGGCACGTTCGACGTGCGCGAGACGCTGTCCATCCTCTACACCGCCTTCTCCATCCCCGAGTCGCGCGCCCAGGCCTGGGACTTCTACCGGAGCCACTTCGACGCGCTCTCCAGCCGGTTGCGCTCGGATGAGATGAACTGGCTCATCGAGATGACAGGAGACCTCTGCGACGAGCAGGGGCGCGCCGAGGCCGAGGCCTTGCTGCGTCCCCGCGTGGAGAAGATCGAAGGCGGGACCCGCTCGCTCGCCCGCGCGCTCGAGTCCATGCAGCTGTGCATCGAGGCGGAGCGCCGCAACCAGCCGAGCCTGCGGGAGTTCATCCGCGGCCTCGGCAAGGGCGTGGACACGTCGGCGCGGCGCTGACGCCCGCCCGGGACACCGCTCAGGCCTGGGCGGTGTCCCCCTGGGCTTCCAGCACGCTCCGGCCGAGCACCCGCAAGGCCTCGCGCAGGTCCGACGAGGCCGCCTCCGCCGGAGCACCGCGTGCCCGCTCCACGCGCCGCCGCGCCTCCGCGAGGCACTTCATCCCCGCCTCGCCGCCCGGTGCGGCCCGCGCGGCCTCGGCCAGGTCCAGCGAGGCGCGCAGCAGCGAGGAGAGCTCCCGCAGCACGGCGTCGTCGCGCAGCTCGGGCGTCACCTCCAGCGAGGCGAACCCATCCCGGGCGGCCCCGAGCTCCCCGAGCGCCGCCTGCACCGAGGCCAGGTGCGCGGTGAAGCGCAGCGCGTGCCAGCGCGACACCCGGTCCAGGGTGGCGATGGAGTCGGACAGACGGACGCGCGCGGCCTCCAGCGCGCCGAGCGCCACCAGGGCCCGGCCCAGCTCGCCCAGCGCGACGCCCTCCAGGATGCGCATGCCGAGCTGCCGGCCCATGCGCACGGCGCCCTCCAGGTGCTCCCGGGCCTCGGCCGCCCGGCCCGCGTCGAGCAGGAAGCAGCCCAGGTTCACCCGCGCCAGCGCGTGTCCCGCCCGGTCTCCCACGCGCGAGGCCTTCTCCATGGCCTCCTCCAGCAGCGCCACCGCCTCCGCCGTGCCTCCGCCCTCGCCAATCGCCATGGCGTAATTGGTGAGGAAGCCCACCTCGAAGGCCACGTCGCCCACGGCGCGGAACAGCTCCAGCGCGGTGCGCAGGTGCGGCAGCGCCGCCCCGGCTCCGTGCCGCCCCAGCTCCAGAATCCCCAGGTTGCCCACCGCGTACGCGTCCAGCCACCGGTCTCCCAGCGAGGACAGCTCCTGCGCCTCCTGCACCAGCTCCCACGCCGTGCCCATGTCGCCCTCGTCTCGGGCCACGATGCTCAGGTCCACCAGCACGCGCTTGGTCCGGTCCACCGCGTCCAGCGCGGCGAAGGCGGAACGCGCCGCCTCCAGGTCCCTCCACGCCGCGGCGAGCTGGCCCGCGCCATGGTGCGTCCGGCCCCGCACCGCGAGCGCCTCGGCCCGCAGCTGCGGCTCCACGTCCATGATGGACGCCAGCTCCAGCGCCTTGTCCAACCGCGACAACGTAATCCCCACCGGGCCCCGGGCCGTCACGTCCGGCTCCAGCGCCAGCAGCGCGCCCAGCGCCCGCTCCAGGGAGCCCTCCGTTGCGGGCACCACCGCCAGCGCGTTGTCACAAGCCGCCAGCAGGTTCTCGCGCTCCAGCGACAGCCGGCGGAAGGCCAGCTCTCCACCCTCTCCGCGCATCCGCGCGCTCAGCCGGCGGGCCATCGCCAGGTAGCAGCTCGCGTGGCGCGCCGCCAGCGTCGGCCCCTCGCCCCGCTCCGCCAGCCGCGAGGACGCGTACTGGCGGATGCTCTCGTACAGCCCCAGCCGCAGCTCCCCGGGCAGCCCGTCCGGCGCGTAGGCGCGCAGCAGGGACTTGGAGCGCAGCGAGTGGATGATCTCCATCACGTCCGGCCCGCCCGGAGGGAACACGAGCACCGCCTCGGCCGCCTCCAGGGTGAAGCCGCCGCGGAACACCGAGCACTGCGCCAGCGCCGCGCGCTCCGCCGGCTCCAGCAGGTTCCAGGACCAGTCGATGGCGCCCCACAGCGTGCTCTGCCGCGCCGAGCCGTCGCGCCGCGCGCCCCGCAGCAGCTCGAAGCGGCGGGACAGCCGCTCCTGAATCTGCGACACGCCCAGCAGGTTGGTGCGCGCCGCCGCGAGCTCGATGGCCAGGGGAATGCCATCCAGCTTGCGGACGATGTCCGCCACCAGCGGGGCCTCCGCCTCCGTCAGCTCGAAGCCGCCGCGCACCGCGAGGGCCCGCTGGACGAACAGGCGCAGGGCGTCACACCGGCCCAGGAGCTCCGGGCGCGTCTCGCCCTCCTCGGGCACCTGCAAGGGCTCCAGGTCGATGACGCGCTCCTCGGGCAGCAGCAGCGACTCGCGCGAGGTGACGAGGAAGCGGGCCCGGGGCGCCAGCGCGCGCCAGCGGCCCAGCGTGGCCGGCAGGTGCTGGAGGACGTGCTCCACGTTGTCGAGGATGACGAGCACGTCCCCGCGTCCGGCCAGGGCCCGCCCCAGCCGCTCCGCCGGCTCGCTGTCCTCGCCGCTGCGGGTGAGCGCGACGCCCAGCGCCTGGCCCATGGCGTGGCAGATGTCGCCCACCGTCGCCGCGTCCGTGAGCTCGCACATCCACACCCCGCCCTCCCACGTGCGCGCCTCCAGCTCCTGGTTGCCGAAGCGCGTGGCCAGCCGGCTCTTCCCCATGCCCCCGGGGCCCAGCAGCGTGACGAGCCGCGCCTGCGTGTCGAAGCACCGCCGCAGCGCCGCCAGCTCCTCGCGCCGGCCAATCAACTCCCCCGTCTCGGCCGGCACCTGGCCCCGCGGCACCGGCTGAACCCGGAGCGCCTCGAAGCGCCGCTCCGCCAGCACCGCGGGCTGCACCTGCACCAGCGTGACGGCCTCGCCAATGCCCTCGAGGTGGTACTCGCCCAGCGCGTGCACCCGGGGCTGGCCCAGCGCCTCCAGCGCGCCCTGCACCTGGGCCCAGGCCGCCCCACTCACCAGCACCTGCCCGCCCTGGCCGGCCGACGCCACGCGCGCCGCCACGTTCACCATCCGCCCGATGTAGTCCACCTCGCCCGTCTGCTCGTCCAGACGGCACTCCGGCTCCCCCAGGTGCACGCCCATGCGCACCCGCAGGCCCCGGTACACCCATCCGCCCGGCCCCTTCTCCTCGGCAGCGTCCGGCTCGGCCAGCAGCTCCTCCGGCCAGGGCGCACGCACCAACGCCTGCTGCGCCTCCAGACACCAGCGCACCGCCTCCACCGCCGAGGCGAAGGCCACCATGAAGGAGTCCCCCTGCGTCTTCACCTCATAGCCGCCGTGCTCGGCCAGCAGCGCGCGCAGCACCCGGTCGTGCACGTCCAGCGCCGTCCGCATGCCCCCGCTGCACCGCTCCCACAGCCGCGTGGAGCCCTGCACGTCCGTGAAGACGAGCGCCACCGTGCCGATGGGTGCCGCGACGGTCGAGGAACGCCGCCGCGAAGCCCCCCCGACTCCCGGGCCCTCCGTGGTGCTGAGTGATGAAAACATGCGCAGGACGCTCCCCATCACCCGCTCTCCCTCGCCTGCGATCATGATGACCGTGAGGCCGGAAATTCGCGCTACCCCCGTGCCCCATTCGTGCACCATCACACGGAGCGGGCGGAGCCTCCGTCGCGAGCGGACTCCCACTCGCGCCTCCCTCTGGCCACACCCGGCGCGCCCGCCAGAGGGGGGCCCTCATCGCTAGGGGCCGCGCACGTCCGGGGGCAACCCCGAGCGTCCAACACCCGACGCTTCCGCTCCGGGGTGTCTTCCATTCCACGCGCGGAACGTTCACCGGCAACGCTCTGGAGCACCCGGCCCTCCAGCCTGTATCTGGGTTACAGAAACAACGGCACTTTCTCTCGTGGAGCCCGCTTCGCACCGGCGCCATCCCGGGCGAAGCCTTCATGCGTGGGCTCCGGGGGGTACACCATGAAGAGCACGTGTGGAGCGCTGCTGCTGACACTCGCCGTGGGCTGCGGCCCGGTGCAAGAGGAGGCACCCGCGCCACCTCCGGAGGTGGGCACCTCCCTCCAGGGCCTCGAGGACGACAACGGGCTGACCATGAATGGCCTGGCCTTCAACGGACTCGCCTTCAACGGGCTGGCCTTCAATGGACTCGCCTTCAACGGACTGGCCAGCGGCGCCTTCACCTCGTGGTTCCAGCAGAGCCCGCTGACGACGAGCCTCTTCATGAAGTACCTGGTCCGCTGCGCCGTGCCGGCCGGGCAGTACCGCACCTTCTCGGACGGCGGGTTCACCTATGTCTGGCCCGGGAGCCTGGGGCTGGCGCCGGGCTGGTCGGGCGGCGCGCCGGTCTCCGTGGAGGAGCAGCAGGTCGTCACCGCGTGCGTCGCGGCGCTCGTCAACAAGTTCGGGCGCTCGGTGGGCGTCTCCGTGCTGGGCGCCAACGCGCAGGGACAGCTCATCCCCTCCACGGCCACGGAGCTCGCGGACTACTCGCTCCGGGAGGCGTGCTTCTTCGGCAACATGTTCACCGACGAGGGCCTCTTCGTCGGCAATGACCAGGCCCCGCTGCCCCCGTCGCAGAGCAGCCTGAGGGCGTGCGCGCTCGAGGGGAGCGACGCGTGCCCACCGCTCGTCCACATCGGCAGCTGCCAGGCGAGCTGCACGTTGGACTCCACCGGGACGTACTACACGCGCTGCACCCGCAACGGCAGGAGCTACCGCCCCATCACCACCCGGCTGCGCCCCCAGGAGGTCGTCGTGTGCGGGGACGGCCTCTGCCAGTTCACCGAGTCCTGTGGCAGCAGCAACCGCTACGACGACTGCGCGCTGGACTGCGGCCCCTGCCGCTGAGCGCGGAAGCGCCCATGGCCCGGGGCCCGGAGTGCCTCAGCGCCCGCCCCGGGCCTGGGCCCGCAGCAGGTAGAAGACGTAGCCGTAGGAGGTGCCGTAGCGGGTGTAGAGGTCGATCTCCCGCTCCGTCTCGGCGATGGCCGTGGCGAGGTCCGCGTCCCCCCGGGCGCGCTCGCGCAGGGAGGCCATGCGGGCTTCCAGGGGACGGTAGTACTCGTCCCACCACGCCGGAGCCGGCAGCACGAAGGTGTCCAGCACCTCGAAGCCGGCCTCGCGCGCCGTGGCGCTGTTGGAGGCGATGGTGCCCATGCGCGGGTAGGCCTCGCGCCAGAAGTCCGCGGCCTCCGCGGGGGGCGAGTCGGTGAGCCACGTCGCCTCGCTGGCGGCCAGCAAACCCCCTTCGCGCAGCACCGGGTGCCACCGCCGCAGCCCGGCGCCCCAGCCCAGCACGTAGATGGCGCCCTCGGACCAGATGAGGTCCACGCTGCCCGGAGCATCCCCGAGCGCCGCGAAGTCCGCGCGCCGCGTGCGCACCAGGTGGCCGAGTCCCCGGGCCGCCGCCTCGGTCTCCAAGCGCTTGAGGAAGGGCTCGTGCGAGTCCACGGCGGTGATGGGTGTCTCCAGCTCCCTCGCCAGCACGAGCGTCTGCCGGCCAGGGCCACACCCCAGGTCGAGCACCCGGGGAGCCGGAGGAAGGAGCGGACGCAAGCGGCGGAGCGCCTCGCGGGTGCATTCATCACTCCCAGGTCCCTCGCGAGGCAGGTCCGTGTGCAGCAGCAGGAAGGCGTCACCGAGCATGAGGAGAGCGTAATGTCAGGTGCGCTCCGCGTCTTCGTCGAAGTGGCCCGGGGTGCCGCCCATGGACAGACGTCCGCAAGGGTGCCTGCTCGCGCGCTCCTCCGCTCCCGCGGGCAACCGTTGCATCACCACGAACCTGGGAGTGCACCGGAGTCCCGGCAAGCCGGGGCGGAGAGGGTGACGGTCTCCTCGTGGAGCGGAGGCCCCGGCGGCGGCACGTGCCCGGGGACCAGCAAGCGGTTGGCCATCTGGAAATAGCGCACGGTGAGCTGGGGGCCCCGCAGGGAGAGGATGGCGTAGGCGTGGTGGTCCAGCAGGCCGTCGTTGCCCAGACGCGTGCCGGGCACCCGGCGGGGAGGACCGGACTCACCCGGCGCGGGTACCAGCCCCGGAAGAGGGCTGTTGCGCTGCTCGTGCAGCAGCACCGGTACCGCGCCCGCGCCGATGCACCGGCCCCGCACCAGCCCCGCGTAGGGCTCGTAGATGTGGACGTTGTGCTCGTGCCCCCAGAACCAGAAGGAGACGTCGCCGAGAATGGAGGCGAACGCCCGCGCCAGGTTCGGGTTGAGCGCCAGCTTCCGGCCCCGCGCGTCATGGCCCACGCTGGCCAGCGAGAAGAACGGATGGTGGGAGAGCAGCACGGTGCCCCGCCCTCCAGCAGGGTGGACCTTGTCCACCAGCCACTCCACCTCGGAGTCCTCCAGCCGGGTGAGCGTGTCCGCCAGCGCGCGCGGGTTGAAGTCGTGCAGGCCGGTGTCCATGCCGAGCAACTGCCAGTACCGGGTGCGCAGGCAGAAGTAGCTGGCCGGCTGGCCGAGCCCGTCCAACAGCACCCGGTAGCCCTCGCCGCCGGAGTAGCGGTCATGGTTGCCGGAGAGGGCGAGCACCCGGGGCCACCGCGCGCCGAAGACATCCGCGAAGACCTCGATGAAGTGGGCGCGCACCTCGTGAGGCGTCCCCGAGTAGTAGATGTCTCCGAGGTGGAGGATGGCGTCCGGCCGGAAGCAGGTGGAGATCTGCTCCAGCAGCGCCCGCGCATCCGGCATGCCCGTGCCCCAGTCGGCGAGCAGGGCCACGGTGGCCTCGTCCGGCAGCTCCGGCAGGACGAAGTCCTCCAGGGACGCATGGCGCCGGTAGAAGGGCGTGCGGTGCAGGAGGAGCGCGCGCTCGTACGCCACCAGCGACTCCACCCAGAGCGGGTCGCACGAGGTGAAGCGCAGCTCGCTCATCAGCCGCTGCACCTCCTCATGGTCTCCACGGAAGCGGGCGAGGGCCAGACGGGCACAGAGCCGGGCGCAGGCGCTGGCCTTGCGCCCCAGGGTGAGCGAGGGCTCCACGTCATGCGAGCCGGCGTGCTCCCGCGCGGCGGCGCAGGCATCCTCCATGACCGGGTGCTCCACCGAGGAGCCCAGGCCCTCCACGTCCCGGGGTGGCTCCTTCCGGGAGATCTCCCGGTGGAGACAGGACTGCCAGAGCGAGAGGGCCGGATGGCGGACGGTGGAGAGGACCTTCGGCATGGGACGAGCACCGGGTGCTAATGAATGGCGGACAGCTCGCCGCCTGATTCCTCGGGGTGGGCGCTCTCGGAGACCTCCGCTTCACCCGAGCCCAGCACGGGGCGCCAGCGGCCATGGGGCGCGATGAGCGCGTCCGCCTCGGACGGACCCCAGGTGCCGGGCTCGTACTCGTGGAGCGGCGTGGCCCCTCCCAGGATGGGGTCCACCACCCGCCAGGCCTCCTCCACCGCCTCCTGGCGCGCGAAGAGCGAGACGTCACCGCGCATGGCGTCACCGAGCAGCCGCTCGTAGGGCTTCATCCTCCCGCCGGACTGTTGGATGGCCACCAGGTCCACGTCCTCGCCGCGCATGGCGCCCCCGGGCCGCCTGGCGCGCGCGCCGAGGGAGATGAGCACGTCGGGGCCGAGCCGGAAGCGCACCGAGTTGGGCGAGGCCAGGGAGGGCTCCTCGAAGATGGGACGGGGCGGGTGGTTCAGCTCGACGAAGACCTCGGTGGCGGTGGTGGGCAGGCACTTGCCCGAGCGGATGTAGAAGGGCACATCCGCCCAGCGCCAGGAGTCGATGAACAGCCGCACCGCGGCGAACGTCTCCACCTGGGAGGAGGGAGACACACCGCGCTCGCTCCGGTAGCCGCGGAACTGGCCCCGCACCACGCTGGCCGGGTCCAACGAGCGCATGGCCTTGAAGACGCGGGCCTTCTCGTCGCGCAGGTTCTCCGGGTCCGAGCAGAAGGGCGCATCCATCGTCAGCAGGCCAATCACCTGCAACAGGTGGTTCTGGAACACGTCGCGGATGGCGCCCACCTCTTCATAGAAGGCGCCCCGCCCCTGCACGCCGAAGTGCTCGGCCAGCGTCACCTGCACGCCGCGCACGTGCTGCCGGTTCCAGATGGGCTCGAGGAAGACGTTGGCGAAGCGGAAGAAGAGCAGGTTCTGCACCGGCTCCTTTCCCAGGAAGTGGTCGATGCGGAAGACGGCGGACTCGGGCAGGAAGCGGTGCAGCGTCTCGTTGAGCGCGCGCGCGGAGGCCAGGTCCCTCCCGAAGGGCTTCTCCACCACCACCCGCGCCTGCTTCAGGCAGCTCGCCTGGGCCAGCCCCTCCACCACCGTGGCGAAGAGGCTCGGCGGAATGGCCAGGTAGTGCAGCGGGCGCTTCGCCTCCCCGAGCGCCTCGCGCACCCGGGTGAACGTCGCCGGGTCGCGGTAGTCCCCGTCCACGTAGCGCAGGAGCTGGCTCAGGCGCTGGAAGTCCGCCTCGTCGAACATGCCGTGCTCCCGGAGGCTGGCGCGCGCCCGCTCGCGCAGCTGCTCCAGCCCCCAGCCCGCCTTGGCCACGCCGATGATGGGGTACGTCCACTGCTCCCGGAGCACCAGGGCCTGAAGCGCGGGAAATATCTGCTTGTACGCGAGGTCCCCCGTGGCCCCGAAGAAGACGAGTGCGTCCGACACAGGTGCGGTGGCCATGGCTCACCCTCCTCCCTTCTTCTCCAGGTGCCCGCCGAATTCGAAGCGCATGGCGGACAGCAGCTTGTCGGCGAAGTCCCCCTCCCCGCGGCTGCGGAAGCGCTGGGTCAAGGCACTGCCGAGCACCGGCGCGGGCACGCCCTCGTCGATGGCCGCCGCCTGCGTCCACCGCCCCTCGCCGGAATCGGAGACGCGGCCGGAGAACTCGCTCAGCTCGGGGTTGCCGCGCAGGGCGTGCGCGGTGAGGTCCAACAGCCAGGAGCCGATGACGCTGCCCCGCCGCCACAGCTCGGCCACCTCGGGCAGCTCGAAGTCGTACTGATAGTCCTCGGGGTTGCGCAGCGGCGCCGTCTCCGCATCGGTGGCGTGCCGGTGCAGACCCACGTCGGCGTGGCGCAGGATGTTGAGCCCCTCGGCATAGGCGGCCATGAGGCCGTACTCGATGCCGTTGTGCACCATCTTCACGAAGTGGCCCGCTCCGTTGGGCCCACAGTGCAGCCAGCCCTGCTCGGCCGGGGACGGCGGGCCCTCGCGCCCGGACGTGCGCGGCGCGGCCTGGACTCCCGGGGCCAGCGCGATGAACACGGGCTCGAGCCGGCCCACCGGCTCCCGCTCGCCGCCAATCATCAGGCAGTAGCCCCGCTCCCGGCCCCACACGCCGCCGCTCACGCCCACGTCCACGAAGTGCAGGCCCCGCTCGCGCAGCCGCGCCGCGCGCCGCAGGTCATCGTGGTAGTACGAGTTGCCCCCGTCGATGACGGTGTCGCCGGCCTCGAGTAACGGCACCAGCCGCTCGAGCGTGTCCTCCACCACGCCCGCCGGCAACATCAACCAGACCGCGCGAGGCGCCTGGAGCTGGAGGACCAGCTCCTCGAGGGAGAAGGCACCCACGGCCCCCTCGGCCTGGAGTTGCTCGACGGCTTCGCGGCGTACATCGGTGACGACACAGCGGTGCCCCGCGGCGAGCAGCCGCCGCACCATGGCGGCGCCCATCCGGCCGAGGCCGATCATTCCCAGCTCCATTCCCCTCATTCCTCCTCGGGGAGCGTGGCCGGTCCACCCTCACGGGCCGGCGAGGCCCGGTTGCCCGTCCGGCCCTCCACCCCACGCGTGCGCCGTTGGGGTGCCCTCGTCAACCTGTGCACCGGGCGGGAGACACGGCAGCGTCGCCAACTGGGAGCGCCCGCCGGAGCCCCCGTGTCCCCGAGGGAAGACGGGACGGCCGAGCGGCCCGGGCTCGCCCGCTTGTCCCCCGCCGTCCGGGTCCCCACCTTGGGAGTGACATGTCCCGGCCCATCGAGGACTACGCCCTCATCGGAGACACCCACACGGCGGCGCTGGTGGGGCGGGACGGCTCCATCGACTGGCTGTGCCTGCCCCGCTTCGACTCGGGTGCCTGCTTCTCGGCCCTGCTGGGCGAGCCGAAGCATGGCCGCTGGCTGCTGACCCCCGCGGGTGGCGCTCCTTCGCGAGTGCGGCGGCGCTACCGGCCGGAGACGCTCATCCTGGAGACGGAGCTCATCACCCCCGAGGGAGTGGTGCGGCTGGTGGACTGCATGCCGCCGAGGGACCGGGTTCCCGACGTGCTGCGCCTGGTGGAGGGAGTGAAGGGCCAGGTGCGCATGCGGATGGAGCTCATCATCCGCTTCGACTACGGGGCGGTGGTGCCCTGGGTGACGAAGGAGGACGGGGCACTGCACGCGGTGGCCGGGCCGGACGCGCTCATCCTGCACACGCCCGTGGCGTTGCACGGCCGGGGCCTCACCACGGTGGCGGAGTTCACCGTGTCCGAGGGGCAACGCGTCCCCTTCCTCCTGCGCTGGCATCCCTCGCACGAGCCTCCACCGCCCGCGTTGGAAGTCGAAACGGCGGTGGAGGACACCGAGGCCTGGTGGCGGGAGTGGTCGAGCCGCTGCGTCTACGGAAATGGCCCCTGGCGCGAGGCCGTCCACACCTCGTTGAGGGTGCTCAAGGCGCTCACCTACGCGCCCACGGGAGGAATCGTGGCGGCGGCCACCACGTCGCTGCCCGAGCGGCTCGGCGGCGTGCGCAACTGGGACTACCGCTTCTGCTGGCTGCGGGACGCCACCTTCACGCTGTACGCGTTGATGCTCAGCGGCTTCCGGGAGGAGGCCGCGGCCTGGCGGGACTGGCTGCTGCGCTCGGTGGCGGGAGACCCGGCGAAGCTTCAAATCATGTATGGCGTCGCGGGCGAGCGCCGCCTCACCGAGTCGTCACTGGAATGGCTGCCGGGGTACGAGCACTCGCAACCAGTGCGGACGGGGAACGCCGCCGTCCATCAATTCCAGTTGGATGTCTTTGGCGAGCTGATGGATGCGTTGCACCAGTCTCGCCGCGTGGGCATCACCACGGACCGGCGGGCCTGGAAGCTGACGCAGGTGCTGATGGATTGGCTGGAGTCCGGGTGGAAGCGTCCGGACGAGGGCATCTGGGAGGTGCGGGGCCCGAAGCAGCACTTCACGCACTCGAAGGTCATGGCATGGGTGGCCTTCGACCGGGCGGTGAGGGCGGTGGAGGGCTACGGACTGGAAGGGCCGGTGGAGCGCTGGCGGCGGATTCGCGACACCCTCCACGCGGAGGTGTGCGAGCACGCCTGGGACTCACGGCTCGGCGCCTTCACACAGGCGTATGGCTCGGGGAGCCTGGACGCGAGCCTGCTGTTGATGCCCATCGTGGGATTCCTTCCGCCAGGGGATCCGCGGATGGTGGGGACGGTGAGCGCCATCGAGCGGGAGCTGATGCACGGGGGGCTGGTGCGGCGCTACCACACCAGCACGACAGGAGACGGACTGCCCGCGGGCGAGGGCGTGTTCCTCGCCTGTTCCTTCTGGCTGGCGGACAACTACGTGCTGCAGGGGCGCATGGACGAGGCCCGGGCGCTCTTCCACCGGCTGCTGGACCTGCGCAACGACGTGGGGCTGCTGTCCGAGGAGTATGACCCGGACGAGAAGCGCCTGCTGGGCAACTTCCCCCAGGCCTTCTCGCACGTGGGAATCGTCAACACGGCCTTCAACCTCACCGAGCACCTCACCAGCCCCGCCGAGCACCGCCAGAGCTTCAACGGCTCTTAGGAGAGGACCGGCCGAAGCAGGTCCTTCGCCTCCAACACCTCCTGAACCCTGCGCCCGAGCGAAACGTGCTCCGGGTTGGCGGCGCTGAGCCGCTCCGGCGCGCCGATGATCAGGTTGCCCTTGTCCTCGATGGGCTCAACGCGGACGGGCGGCGGTAGTGGCGGAATCTCACCGCGAGTTCGGGCAACGTAGGTAAGCCAACCCACAAAGCCTCTCGGATCTCTCGCAGGCCGAAGCGCCCTGCGAAACTCATGGGTGGCGACGACGCCAAAGAGCGGCTCCCACGCGAGCACCATGGCCCTCAGCACATTCACCAGGACAGGAGCTGTCAGCACACGTGAGCCCTCTGGCTCAACGTCCGTCCGAGGGAGATGAAGCAAGCAGCAATTGGGGTACGCCCCAGATGCATCCCCACACGTGAGGTGCACCATGCCCCCGCGCCCGGCCTCCGCGTGCCCCGTCCAGGCCCCAAGGCTGAATCCGTCCTTTCCGAGCTGGTTCTCCTCACACTGAAAGAAGCGAAGGAAGGTCTCAAAGTCTGGCGTGAACTCCCGCTGGAGCGCTTCCTCCGGTGAGTCTCCCTGCTCGAACCAACGAGCGTAGATCTCGTCGCACTGCGCGAGGAGACGAAAGAAGGCAACCGAACGCCGGGCGCACTCCTCCGCGGACTCGAGCCGGGCTGGCCAGTAGACGCCTGCGTAGTATCTCTCCGTCATGGCACTCCTCCCGCTGCAACCCGCTGGTAGACAATCTCAATCCCGTGAAGGCCCTCGTTCTCGAGCATCTTCTCGAGAATACCGACCATCTCCGGCTCCGCCACGTACCACCGGATAGGGACTCCACCAGCGACCCTGCTCTGGCGCTTTGCTGTCTCCAGCAGCTTCTTCGCGCCCCGGAAATATTCCTTGGGCTCGAGGTTCTCGTCGTAGTGCTTGGCGTAGCTGAACGCCTTGCCGTCCTGCAGAACACCCTCCGAGATGCTGTAGCCGTCGAAGTCCGCCTTTTCTCCATTCCTCCAAACACGGTAGACCCATCCCGGCGGCGCCCCCGTCACCTGGCATTGGTAGCAGCGAGAGTCCTCCGACATGCTCTCGTTTGCCTGCTCCCACTTCCCAGGACCGCCGGACGGAGGCCAGCCGCCCCCGCCCTGAGCGCCCATGTTGGCCATGTGCAGGACGTAGGTGGCACTCAGCGCGTTTCCCGCAACTGCAACCGCGCCCCCGACAGGAACCGCGACCACGCGCACCGCGAGAAGCCCATCGCCCGAGAGCGACAAGAGCGGCACACCCATGCTTCCAAGCCTCCCGCCCCAGGACGCGGCCTTCGCAGCCCCCGCCCCGGCGGTGCCTACCGTCAGGACCATCCCCGTCGCCAGCCGCGAGATCGTCCGTACCCTCTCCGCATAGGGCTTGTGGCGGAACTCTTCCCAGAGCTGCGGAGAGTTCTCGTACAGCTGCCTCACCGCACCCGGAAGCCGTGCCAGCCCCTCGAGTGTCTCGCCCGTGTAGAAGACAAGCCGGTAGAGGCCCTCCACCACATCCACGACCGCGAGCACGGCGCCCTCGGCCAGCGCGAGCGCCGGGTTGTCGTCGGGCGCATACAAGCCCGCCGGCCGAGCCCCCTTTGGAACCTCGAGCTGCTGGTTCACCGGAAACAGGCGCTCGCCCTCGATGGCGTAGAATGGACCCACCTCGAAGCGCCCGGCCCGGAGCGTGCCGTCCTCGGCGAGCACGACCTGCCCCGCCTTCTGGACTGCTCCTCCAGAGGTGGTCCTCACCAGGTATCCGTCTGGACGAAGCACCAGCAGTCGCGAAAAGCGCCGCATGCGCGCGTGGAGCTCGTCCCTCGTCACCACCTCGCTCCCCGTAGCCACCTCCAAGAGCAGGTGCGCTGCCATGCGGCGAAGCCCGAAGTTACCCAGTGTCACCGGCGTGGAGAGCAGATGAGGCACGAGCTCCAGCGCTTGCCGCGGCGATAGCGTCCGCCCATCCCGGGGCAACGCGGTACTCGGGACGCCCGCCTGCGAGAGGAACCCCTGGAAGTAGTCGAGCGTCATGGGCACCTCGAACGGCCGTCCGTCGCCCACTCCGTCCGGCCACCCAATGCCCTTCCCCTCCAGGTCCTCCTCGTCATCCACGCTCGCAGCACGCGCTCGATGCCACGCCCGCGCTGGCGCCCCGGCCTTCTCGTCCGTGCCCACCGCCGGGACACCGGCTTCACGCGCCTCAGTCCGCGGGCCAGTGCCCTCCAAGTCCTCGGAGGCATCCCCGGTCCTCGGTGCAGACACCTCCAGGGCCTGGACAGTGATCTCCTGTGGCCTGGGACTCGTGCGATGCACTCGCCTCCGATGGCGCGAACCACCCCCCGGCAGCCCGCCCATGGGGGACCCCGTTGCGCACGCCGTCTGCAGCCCGAGGAGCACCAGCACCATGACGCGCGCCGCCCACCAGGCCCTGCCCCACGGGCGTCCCCGAAGCGCGAACTGCGTACCGCCGCCCTCCCCCGCACCAGGACTCCGGTACTCCTTCAGCATGGCGCTGGCCTTTCCCCCAGGAGAAACAACCCTGGGACATAGCCATCAGTCAGCCGCTAACGCCTCACGGCGCCGTATCCGCGGCCACCCGAGGCCCCGAGAGCAGCTTCGGCAACTCCGTCGCGTGGAAGGACTCCATCTCCACGCCACCTCCACAGTGCACACCGCCCGCCCGCTCGCGCGAGAGGGGGTCGCTCCGATTCAGACGCGGAAGGGGCCCGGGTGCTCCTCGGGCCAGAGCACCCGGGGCTCGCCGTCCTCGGGCACCCGGGCGATGACCGCTCCCTCCAGCAATTCCTCGTCGTCGAGCACCTCGAGGAAGGTGCGCACGGCGATGTCCGGGTCCATCACCCGGCAGAAGACATTCATGCGCCCGGGCTGCGTCTCGCCGCCCTCCACCTCGCCATTGCCCGTCCAGCCCAGCGCGTCCGTGAGCACCTCCTCCACCGCGTGGCGCTTCTGGAAGTCCTGCCCCGAGCCCTTGCCCTGCAGCGCGTACTGGACGACGAGCGGCGTCATGGCTTCCGGGTCGGGCTCGTCATACCCCTGGTCCACGAGCGGCTCGGCCGCCTGGGCGATGACCATGTCCGGGTCCTCGTCCGCGGGGACGGGGGTGTCGCGCTGCTCCCCCATCTCGCCCACGACGCCCTGGTGCACGGTGAGCGTCTCCCCGTTCACCCAGGCCTCCCAGTAGCGGAGCGTGTCGCCTTCCTTCTTGTAGAGCCTCAGCACGCGCGCACTCTACACGCGAGCGCCCTCCCGCCCGAGTCAGAAGGCACGGCCCTGTCCACCATCCACCGGCACCGTGGCGCCCGTCACCCAGCGCGCCCGCTCGGAGCACAGGAAGACGACCACGTCCGCCACCTCCTCGGGCGTGCCGAAGCGGCCCCAGGGCAACTCCTCACGCACCATCTTCTCCACCTTCTCCGGCTGCGCCTGCCGCCTCCGGTCCCAGCTGCCCCCGGGAAAGAGGATGGAGCCCGGCGCCACCCCGTTGACGCGGATGCGGTGGCGCGCCAGGTCCAACGCCATCTCCTTGGTGAGCGCCATCAGGCCCGCCTTGGCCGCCGTGTAGGGCGCGCTGGTGCCGTACTCGCGGCCGTAGATGGAGTTGATGTGCACGATGCAGCCGCCGCCCCGGGCCTTCATCCCCTCCACCGCGTGCTGGCTGCACCACACGGAGGCCATGAGGTTGCGGTCCACCACGTCCTTCCACTGCGCGGCCGTGGCCACGTCGAAGGCGCCCGCGCCCCCGCTGCCGCCCACGTTGTTGACGAGGATGTCCAACGCCCCGAAGGCCCTCACCGCCGCGTCCACCGCCGCCGCCGCGCCCTCGGGTGTGGCCACGTCCCCCACCACGGTGGCCACCTCGGCACCGGAGGCCCGCAGCTCCGCCGCCGCCTTCTCCAGTGCCTCCGCGCCGCGCGCGCTCAGACACACCCGCGCGCCCTCGCGGGCCAGCGCCGTGACGATGGCCCGGCCGATGCCCCGGCTGCTGCCCGTGACGAGTGCCGCCCTGCCCTTCAATTCCAGGTCCATGCGGCACCTTCTACCCCGCCCCGGAGCCACGAATGGCTCCACATGCGAGGGATTCAAAGGAGTACAGCGGCGGACCCAATCCCACCCATGAATCAGGGGTATTGCGTAGGTGCACCGGGCGCATGACGCGGGGGGGCGCAACGGGAATGCGCTGCGATTCAGTTAAACTGATTACCCGGTCAATTCCTGGCCGCGGGACAACTAGAGGGAGGGGTACACATGAAGACAACCCGTTTGTCGTTGTTGCTGGCGGGCCTCGCATCCATGGCCGTGGGATGCCAGCCCGAGACCGGGGCACCACCCACGCAGGCGCCTGGCGCCACGCTGAAGGCCCACGAGGCGGCGCTGGCCACGCCCGTCGGAACCTGGACGAGCAATGCCTCATCACTGAACGCGCACTCCGGAGGCCACACCGCCACCCTGCTCAACGGCCCGGGGAACGTGCTGGTGGTGGATGGCAGCGGGGCGGAGGTCTACAACCCGTACACCAACGCGTGGCGGCGCACGGCCTCGCCGCTCAACGCCCACACGCTCCACACCGCGGCGGAGCTCTCCGGCTCGGGCCAGGTGCTGGTGATGGGCGGCCATGCCGGAACCTGGGGAGATTGGACCTCGAACGCGGAGCTGTACGACCCGGCCACCGAGACGTGGAGCTCCGCGGCCCCCATGCTCACGCCCCGCGGCAACCACACCTCCACGCTGCTCGACTCGGGCAAGGTGCTGGTGATGGGCGGCAACACGCCCGCCAACTGGGAGGGGCCCGAAGCGGAGGTGTATGACCCGGAGACGAACACGTGGAGCGGTGTCTCCTCGGGCCTCATCCTCCCGCGCAGCCGCACCGCCCTGACGGTGCTCTACTCGGGCCAGGTGCTGGTGACCGGTGGCTACCTGTGGGCGCACTCCGGCACCGCCACCTCCGAGGCCTGGCTCTATGACCCGGCCTCGAACAGCCTGTCGCGCGCCGGCAACCTGGCCCGGGCCCGCCACGGCCACGCCGCCCTCCGGCTCTACTCGGGCAACGTGCTCATCGTCGGCGGCATCGACGGCGGCAACACGGTGGAGCTCTACGATCCGTACCTCAACCAGTGGTCCCTGGGCCCGCCCTTCCCCTACGACCTGACGCCGCTCTTCTCCGCGACGATGCTCTACTCGGGCGAGGTGCTGGTGACGGACGCCATCGGCCAGGCTGCGCTGTATGACCCGGCGACGAACACGTGGACGCCCACGCCGAACATGAAGCAGGGCCGCTCGTCCCCGACGGCCACCCTGCTCCACACGGGCGAGGTGCTGTTCGTGGGTGGCACCAGCAGCAGCCCGCGCTCCGTGGAACGCTTCACGCGCTGAGCGGGCGGAAGACGGCAGGCCACCGGGAGGGCGCCCACTCGCCCGCCCGGTGGTTCCCCCCTGGATGTGCTCGCCATCGCAACGAGTGGCGCGCGCAACTGCATGACTGTCGATGCACGACCGCCCGTTGCACCCGTGCACGGGTGGGCAGCCGGACTCTCGTGAGCACATTGCGGCCCCACGCGGCGCCAGCCGCCACTGCAGGAGCTGCACACGATGAGATACTGGAGAGCCGTTCCGGCCTTGCTGGCACTCGCCACGGGCTGCGCCGTTCCCCTCGAGGACGAGACCCCGGCGGGCGACGGGCTCGCCACGCTGGAGTCGAGCGTCACCTGGGAGCCCTGCACGGCCAAGGCCCGCATGCTGAGGGACATCCAGCCCGGAGCACCGGGCTCGCTGCCGGAGAGCCTGGTGAAAGGCGCGGACGGTCTGTTCTTCACCGCGGATGACGGGGTGCACGGCCGCGAGCTGTGGGTGAGCAGCGGCACGGGGGGAACGGGCACCTTCCTGGTGAAGGACGTCCGCCCGGGGCTCGACAGCGCCGAGCCCAACGAGCTCACCGTGGTGGGAGACAGGGTCTTCTTCACCGCGGACGACGGGGTGCACGGCCGCGAGCTGTGGGTGAGCGATGGCACGGCCACGGGCACCTCGCTGGTGAAGGACATCCACGCCTCGCCGTTGGAGATTGGCCCGAGCGGGCTGGTGGAGTTCGACGGGCGGGTCTACTTCGCCGCGAATGACGGGGTGCACGGACGCGAGCTGTGGGTGAGCGATGGCACGGAGGCGGGCACCTTCATGGTGGAGGACCTGTACCCGGGCGGCGACATCTTCGACCCGGACAGCCCGGGCTCATCCAGCCCGCGCCGCATGACGCGCACGCCGAACGCCTTCTATTTCGTGGCCAACGTGGGCCGGGACGTGAAGCTATGGCGCAGCGAGGGCGAGCCGGGCGCCACGCCAGTCTTCGAGGCCTTCGAGGACAACGTCATCTTCCGCATGACGCCGGTGGGAAGCGGGCAGCTGTTCTTCCTCGTGGACAACGACGAGGGCGAGGCGAGCCTGTGGGTGACGCGGGGGACCCTCGGGAGCACGAGGAGGCTGCGCTTCTTCCACGGGGCCTACCCGCATGACCTGACGGCGCTGAACGGGAAGCTCTATTTCAGTGCCGGACGGGGGAGTGACGGACTGGAGGGGGAGCCCGAGGGCGAGGAGCTGTGGGTGAGCGATGGAACGACGCGGGGCACGCGGGTACTCGAGGACATCCACCGGGGCGCGGGAGATTCGCGGCCGGGCTCGCTGACGGTGATGAACCGCAGGCTCTTCTTCGCGGCGGACGATGGGAGGCGGGGACGCGAGCTGTGGGTGAGCGATGGGACGTCCGGTGGCACGCGGCTCTTCAAGGATCTCGAGCCGGGCGCAGCGGGCGCGTCGCCCACGGAGCTGACGGCCATCCAGGACACGCTCTTCTTCAGCGCGGAGACGGCGGAGAAGGGCCGGGAGGCGTGGGTGAGCGACGGCACGTCCCGCGGCACGCGCGCGCTCACGGAGCTGGCACCGGGGCCCACGGGCTCCGACCCGAGCGACTTCATCCGCTCGGGGTGGGACGTCTTCTTCAGCGCGGATGACGGCGAGCATGGCCGCGAGCTGTGGGCCCTGCCCTTCCGTCCCGAGGGCCACTGCGGCCGGTAGCTCCGGAGGTGAACGCCAGTGTGGCTCGCGGGCGTCCGGTCCATGGACGACCCGCCGCTCACCCAGGAGGCAACCAGACGTGACCCGGGCTCCGTGCCTCCGTCACGTCTGGGATTGCCCGCATACCCGTGACTCCCCACGTTTGCGGCGACGAGGGGGAGAGGAGTGCGCCATGGTCCGCGGAACCACCCGTCCCAGTCACTACTTCACCCCACGGACACTCGTGGCGTACGCCATCGCGTATGCGATCGCCGCCGGGGCGTGCGTGCTGGGCTACCTGATGCGCGCGGTGCCCTGGCTGGCCGTGGGCCTCTGGCTCGCGGCCAGTCTCTCGGTGCTGCTCATCGACCGGGCGATCGTCGAGCGGACGCCCCACGGGCCCCACCACGGCGAGTCGGAGAACCTCGGCGCCATCTTCCAGGGCACGCCCGCGGCGCTCACCGTGATTGGCATCATGGCGCTCGCCTCCCTGCTCGTTTCATTTTTCGTGCACTGGTAGGGAACATTCCCGTCACAAGCGCGAAGTGACGCCATCTGTGTAGCAAAACCCCCACACAGCATGGAGCACTTCTCATGGCGACCCCAACCACTTCCCTCAAGACGTTCGCGATGTACGCGCTGGGCTACGCGCTGACCATCGCCGCGCTGCTGCTCGACATCCGCTACGGCCAGGCGATCTTCGCGCTCGCCGCGTTCGTGGGCTCGGTCGCGGTCACGGCCCACCTCCTGTACCAGACGGCCCGCGCCATGGCGTACAGCCCGACGGCGGACCAGTTGAGGCCCATCGCCGTGCACGTGACGGCAGACGGCCAGCGCCTGGCCGCCTGACCGCTGGTGCGAGTTCCCCGGGCATGCATTCCGGGGAATGAAGCGCCTCCCTCATCCACCCCTCTCGCAAGAAAGGGAAAAATCAGGCTCTTGGGTGGAGGGGGCTGTCGCTCACTGAAGTTCGCAGCAGATGGCGATGGCGGTGGCCTTCGCGGTCGTCGAAGCCGGTCCTCTCAAGGTACAGGTGTAGGAGTAGACTCCACTCACCCAGCCCATATGGGAAACGGCCGCAACCGTGGACGAGTTCGAGTAGCACGAGCCACCCGTCAGGAATTCTCCAGACACACAACCCACGTGGGAACCAGGGTAGGCATAGCTGTTCACCGCAGGTCCAGCCACATAACGGCAGGACAGCACCTTGTTGGGTCCTGGAACGCCCTGAGGACCCTGGGGGCCCGGCTCGCCCTGGGGACCCTGCGGACCCACCGCGCCCATCGGCCCCGGATCGCCCTTGAGACCCTGCTGGCCCATCGGTCCCTGCGGGCCGATCGGACCCTGCGGACCCACCGGGCCCTGCGGCCCCACCGCGCCCATGGTCACCTCGAAAGTGTCGTTCTGCTCCACGTTGGAACCGGTCGACATCGTCAGCCGATAGGAACCGGAGCGCATGAGCATCGGAGGCAGGTAGACGACCACCGTGGAGGGACCGTAGGTCTTGACGGTCACCCCGATCTCCATGAGATGGACGATGGGCGGGACACCGGTGGCGGTATTGAAGTTACGGCCATAGATGAACATCTGGCCCTGGGCGTAATCCACCTCCACGTTCGTGATGGCCAGCCGGTTCTGGGTGTCCTGCGCCTGCGCCTGTGCAGAAACCGTGAGTCCCGCCATCACGCCCGTCAGAACTCCCAGGCGGGTGGTCATGGACGACATGCGCAGCCCGACCGCCAAGGTCCTCTTCCTGAAGAACTTCATCATGAGCAGTGGTCTTCTCTTTTGATGTGTGAATTTGCGATGCGCCTGAGGGCGCGCACCATTGGCATCCACCCTACAGGAAAAGCCATCCATTCCAAGAGGCACGAAAGACAGCCATCCCAGGCAGGCTGCTGCTCGAACGAGCGTGAGAACCCCGTCTCCAGAACATTGGCAGGCAAACATTCTTCCCGGAGACCCATCACAGGCTGCACGCTTCTCACAGTGCGGCGCCCCCTGAGCAGTTACGCTGACAGAACCCCTGCTCTCATGGTCTCTTCCGCCCCACTCCCAGTTGCCCGAGGCACGCGCGAGCTGCACCGCCTGCTGCGGCAGGCCGTCGATCTCCGGACCCTCGATCTGGAGGGCTTCCGCCGCTGGCTCACCGGCCAGCTGCCCTTCTGGGAGTCGGACCCGGCCTTCGTTCAGCGCGCTCGAATCCGTGACCTGCGGCGGGCCCATCCCGAACTCCATGCGCTGGAGCGGACCTGCCGTCGCGCCTCCGCCGCGGACGAGGCCTCTCCCCACTTCGCGCGCCTGCTCCAGATAGGAGAGGAACTCACCAGGACTGGGAAGGCCATCGCGGGACTCAGTGCGGCACTCGCCCGGGCCGAACCAGAAGCACAACCAGCACTGCGGCGGAAGCTCGAGGGCTTCCAGGACAGACAGCGGGCACTTCAACGCGAACAGGAGCAACGGACCCAGGCGAGCCCTCCGCGTCAGGAATTGCTCCGCGTCCGTGAGGAATTGCGGCAGCTCCGCTCACGCCTGGGGCTGGAGCGCGCGGAAGCCGAGCTGGCCGGGCTGTTGCTGAACCAGGGCCACCGGTCCGGGCACACGGGGGGAGACTTCGAGCACCAGGTCCTCGCGCTGACGTGGCAGGCCATCGTGCCCGAGCTGCTCGGGAGGGCGCGGGCCGGAGCCACGTCTCGGCTCCGGGTGCTCACGGGCGTCGGTCTCGGCGCGGCGCGGACCGAGCTCGATCAACTGCTCATCCGTCAGCCGCTCCGCCCCGGGCAACCGGTGGAGGTGCTCGCCCTGGTCGAGGTGAAGCGCAACCTCAATGACGTGGCCCACGGCTTCCGCCGCCGCCAGGAGAACCTGGCCTGGTTCACGGGGGATACCGCGCACTACGACTCGAAGGAGTATCGAACCCGCTACTTCCGCTCCGGGCACTTCGACCGCGAGGCCGTGCACGAACAGGACGGAGAGCGCTTCCTCTTCACGCGCGGCTCCTTCCGGCACTTCCGGCGCGAGCCCGGCCAGGGCCCGTTCCTGCGCCGCCTGTACTTCATCACCCGCACGAGCACCCTGGCCGGCGTCTCCGCCGCGGCGCTGGCCCGCATCCGCCACCGCGTCGCCACCGATGAGCGCTTGCGGCTCCAGGACGACGCCTCCCTGCGCGAGCTGCTGCGCTGGTGCCAATCCCTGGCGGAGCCCCTGGAGGCTCCGGACGTGCTCCGGCTGTACTGCTCGGTCCCGGGGCGCGGCCGTCAGATCCTGGTGCTCCGCCGCCCGTAGCCTCAGCTCCAGGTGCGCTGCTGGTTCTTCGCGTTCTTCTCGCGGAACGCCTGCTCCAGGTCCACGTCCACCCGGTTGGCGATGGCCACCAGGTAATTGAAGACGTCCACCAGCTCCTCGGCGAGGTTGGCCTTCGCCTGCTCCGTGGGCGTGCCCTGGCCCTCGTCGAAGAGCTTGTTGTAGCGGCGCACCGCCTTGAACAGCTCTCCCATCTCCTCGCCCATGAGGAAGCAGTTGTGCACCAGGTCCACCTTCAGCCATCCATGCATCGTCTCGAGCTCATGGATGTACCGCTGGTAGTCCTTCATCGACGCGTTCTCGGGGAGGGTGATCATGCCGTCCTTCCTCGCTGGAGGACCTCCGGCTGTCAATCGTCTCGACAGATGAACGGGCCCGCTCCGCACGGATGGGAACTCGCGAGCCGGATACCCTCACCCCGACCCTCTCCCGGAGGGCGAGGGGATGTCGTTGCTCAAGGGACGGGGGGTGGCGGCGGCAGGACGAGCGGTGTCTTCGGTTCGTCCGGCGTATGCCCGCCCGCGCCGCCGATTCCCGTCCGCGACTCCTCGTCCTTCGGCGGCTCGATGGGCTTGCCCACGTACTGCACGTTGTCGTTGTTGGTGATGGCGAAGCGCACCAGCGTGCGCAGCACCCGGTTGCGCCGCACGTTGCCCACCACCTCCCGCAGGTCCTCGTACACCGTGGGGTCCTTCAGGATGCCGCCCAGCGAGCCCTCGCCCCTGGCCACCATGGAGGTAATCTGCTTGATGTCCGCCGCCGCGCTGCCCAGGTCCGCCAGCATGTTGCCCGCCTTCCCGTAGACGAGCTGGTGCACCGCGCCGTCCGGGTTCTTCTTCGCGTCCTCCATCAGCACCGCGAGCTGTCCCGCCGCTGCCCCCAGCTCGCCCAGCGCCTTGGCGCCTTCCTGGCCGTAGATGAGCGCGTGCGCCGAGCCATCGCCGTTCTCCACCTCGTCGAGCAGGCCCTCCACGTGCCCGAGCGCCTTCTCCATCCGCAGCGCCGTGCGCGAGGCATTGGCCATCAGCCGGCGCACCTCGTTGCCCGTCCGCTTGTCGTAGATGAGCGCGTGCAGGGCGCCGTCCCCACTCTCCACCTCCTCGAGCAGCTTGCGCAGGCTGCGCATGCTGGCGGCCAGGTCCTCGGTCACCTGCGGCGTGGCGAGATCCTCCACCGACTTGCGCACCGTGCGGCTCACGGCCACCGTGTCCTCCATCACCTGCGCCGCGCTGCGCATCAGCGAGGAGATGTCCGCGCCGCTCGCGCTCGGAATCTCCCCGCCCGGCGCCACCGCGGGCTGGTCCGGCGAGCCGACGGTGATGTCCACCGCCTTGTCTCCCAGCACGCCCATGCTCGACAGCCGCGCCACCGAGTCTCCCCGCACCCGCGACGCGTGCTCCGAGCTCATCCGCAGCATCACCTCCAGCCGCGTCTCCCCGGGCCTCGAGGGGAAGCTCACCCCGGCCACCCGGCCCACCTCCAGGCCCCCCAGCCACACCGGGGACTCCTCGGTCAGGCCCTCCACGTTCTCGAAGTAGGTGCGGTACACCACCTCCTTCTCGAAGAGGTGGGTCTCGTTTCCGATGAGGAAGACGACGAGGCCCGCCATGCCCATGGCCACCGCCACGAAGGCGCCCACCCGCAGCGCCCGGCGCTTCTCCGCCGATGTGGTGCTGAACAAGCTCATCGCACTGCCTCCTGCGCCCACGGCGCCTGCCGCCGCGCGTCCAGGAAGGCCCGCACCTCCGGCACCGTGGATGCCTGCATCTCCTCCGGCGTCCCCACCTGCATGATGCGCCGGTTGGCCAGCATCGCGATGCGGTCGGACACCGTGAAGGCACTCATCATGTCGTGGGTCACCACGATGGACGTGCACCCGAGCTGCTTCTGCATGGAACGAATCATCTGGTTGATGTTCTCGGTGGTGACGGGGTCCAACCCCGTGGTGGGCTCGTCCCAGAGGATGACCTCGGGGTCCGTGGCGATGGCCCTCGCCAGGCCCACGCGCTTCTTCATGCCGCCGGACAGGTCCGCCGGCTTCATGTCCTCGATGCCCGGCAGGTTCACCAGCTCCAGCTTCCGGGCCACCCGCTCGCGAATCTCCTCGGGGGGCATGCGCGGGAAGTGCTCGCGCAGCGGGTAGGCGATGTTCTCCCCCACCGTCAGCGAGTCGAAGAGCGCCGAGCCCTGGAACACCATCGCCACGTGCCGGCGCACGCCGATGAAGTCCTCCTCGTGGAAGCCCGTCAGGTCCTGCCCCTCGAAGAGGATGTGTCCCGCGTCCGGGCGCAGCAGGCCGATGAGGCACTTGAGCAGCACGCTCTTGCCCGTGCCCGAGCCGCCAATCACCGTGAGCGTCTCGCCCGCGTACACGGACAGCTGCAGATCGTCGAAGACGTGCTTGGGCCCGAAGGACTTCTGCAGGTGCTCGAAGCGGATGAGCTCCTCGCCCCGGGTGGGCGGCCGGAACTGCAGACGGGGTGGATGGCGTCGGAGGAGCATCTCAGAAGGTCAGGGTAATCTTGGTGATGAAGAAGTCGGCCAGACACACCGAGACGGAGGTGATGGCCACCGTCTGCGTGGTGGCGCGGCCCACGCCCTCGGTGCCGCCCTCGACGGTGAGCCCCTTGAAGCAGCCCACCACGCCGATGATTCCCCCGAAGATGAAGCCCTTGAAGACACCGGAGAGGAAGTCGCTCATCAGCAGGATGTCCAGCGCCCCCTGGAAGAACAGGTGGAAGCTGATGCTGTACTGCACGTTGACCACGAGGGCGCCGGCCAGCATGCCGATGACGTCCGCCAGCACGGTGAGCGCGGGCGTGAGCAGCAGGCAGGCCAGCACCCGGGGCACCACCAGCTTGCGCAACGGATCCGCCCCCAGCGCGCGGATGGCGTCCACCTGCTCGGTGACCGTCATGGAGCCCAGCTCCGCGGCGATGCCCGAGCCCACGCGCGCGCCCACGGTGAGGGCGATGAGCACGGGGGACAGCTCCCGGAAGAGGGTGAGCACCACCACCCGGCCCACCGTGTACTGCACGCCGAAGCGCGCCAGGAAGAAGCCGAACTGCAACGAGATGACCAGGCCGGCGAAGGTGGCCGTCAGCAGGGCGATGGGCAGCGAGCGCACCCCCAGCGCCTCCATCTGGTAGACGAGCGCCGAGGGCGCGTACGGCGGGCTCACCGCGCGCACCGCCACCTGGCCCGTCATCACCACCAGCGAGCCCAGCCGCGCCATCCGCTCCGACATGCGCTGGGTGAAGGAGCCGCCCAGCGGGTTGATGGCCCCGGCCTGCGACGTCTCCACCGGCCGGCGCAGACGAGAAGGATTGAGCCCGGCATCCGTGCTCATGAGGCACTCTCCGCGTGGAAGCCGCGCACCAGCGACTCGAAGCCCTCGAGCCGCTCCTCGTAGCGCCCCAGCGGCGCCACGTAGGTGAAGTCGTAGACGCACCGGTCCTTCTTGAGCACCAGGAAGAGCAGCTCCACCGGCACCCCGTCCAGCTTGGCCCGGTAGCGCGAGCGCAACGCCTCGCGCTCGTCCACCACCACCGTCTGTTGCTCCACCTCCAGCCGCTCGGTGAAGCCCATGACGAGGTGGCGCGTGAGCACGTCCAGCGGCGCGTCCTCGTGCTCCTGGCAGGTGGAGTTCACCGACAGCGCGTGGCCGGACGCGTCCGTGTACCAGGCCAGGTCGTTGTTGGGCAGCTTCACCCGCTGCCAGCCGGGCGGCAGCGCGCCGAGCCGGTAGCGCACCCCGGGCTTGGAGAAGACGTGGTCCTCGAAGCGCACCCCGCGGTGGCACCCCACGGCGGACGCGAGCAGCAAGGACAACGGAAGGACGTGGCGGAGGACGGCCCTGCTCATCGCCGCGAGGGTAGGCACCCCTGCAAGAGGCGGTGAGTTGTGGCGGGAATGAAAGGTTGAATGTCCGCCACGCGGAGGGCTGCCGGACGAGCCGGGCGCACGCCGCGCCGAGCGTTCCTCCAGTGGTGGACAGATGCGGATGTTAGGGCCTGAACCCTTGCTTCTGGCAAATCCGGAGGAGGAGGCACCTCATGGACGGTGGGTTGGGGCTGTTCGGATTGGGATTGTTCCTGCTGTCGATTGCCCTCCTGTATGCCCGGGAGGCCTTCGGGCTGGCGTGGCTGCTGTTGGCGATGTCGCTCGTCTCCATGGGCCTGGCCATGTCGGAGTCACCCCGGCGGCGGGAGGTGGCACTGGGAATCGGGGCGGTGTGCGTGCTGGCGGCGCTGGTGAGTCTGGCCTTCGCGGTGTCGTGGTGGTGGGTGGTGGCCACGGGCATCTTCGGGGTGGCCTACCTGGTGCTGTGGGCGGAGTTCCGCTTCCCCTACTTCCAGCACATGCCGCAGGAGGCCGCGGGGCCGGGCACTCCGCTCCTGCGGCGCTTCCGCCTGCGCCGGCGGGCGTGAAGACACGGCGGCCCGCCGTGGGCGTCACGGCGGGCCGGTGAGGAGCCAGGGGGCCTGGGAGACGGACTCCTAGAGCTGGCCCTTCTGCTGGAGCACCCAGAGGGTGGCGGCGACGATGTCCGGGCAGTCGAAGACGCGCTGGGCCTCGCCCACGGAGCTCCAGGTGGAGCCACCCTTGTAGATGCGGCCGTTCTCGATGGTGGCCTGGGTGCTGCCGCCCACCTCGACGGCGTAGTCATCGCCGCGCTTCACGGCCTTGCCTCGAGTACTGCCACCCTTCTCGATGACGATGTCCGCGCCCGAGGTGCGCACGGTGTATTGGGTGGTGCCGCCCTTCTCCACCCGGTTGCCCCTGCACGTGTAGTCGGCGGCGAAGGCGGGCACCGGGGCCAGCGTGAGCACGGCGAGCAGCATCGACAGCTTCTTCACGAGACTCCTCCAAGGTAGGGGACGCGCGGTCCCACATGCCCAGGGACCCGACGTAACACCCGGGCCTGACATGCCGCGTCGTAAATGGAGGATTCTTGGAACTCAGAGGATTCTCTGACCGAGGTAGTCGAAGGCCTCGATGGGGACGGCGTGAGCGGGGCCGTGGGGGTACTCGGAGGCCAGGAGGGAGAAGCAGAGGATGTCGCCGCGCACGTGGTGCGGGGCCAGTTGCCGCTCGCGCAGGCGGCCCTCGAGGGTGAAGCCCAGCCGCCGCGCCACGGCCGCGCTGGCCGCGTTGGCGGGGTCGCACGTCAGGTCCACCCGGCTCACCTTGTCGAGCTCGAAGGCGGTGCGGATGACGGCCGCGGTCATCTCGGTGGCCAGGCCCTGGCCGATCGCATCGCGGCGCAGCCAGTAGCCCACCTCGCGAGCGCCGAGGCCCGCCCGGGTGAGCAGCCCCACCTCGCCGAGGAAGCGCCCGGTGTGGAGCTCCACCACCACGTAGGGGCGATCCTGATCCAGGTCGAAGCCGCCCCGCATCTTGCGCAGCTGCGCCACGTGGAGCGCGAGCGGCGGAGGACCCTCGGGTTGGGGAGGGAAGAACTCGTGCAGGTGCGCGCCGCTGGACGTCACCGCCTCCAGGCGGGGCGCGGCGTCGGAGGGCTCGCAGCAGCGCAGCAGCAGCCGGGGAGTCCGGATGCTGTAGGCAGGGGAGGTGGCGCTCATGGCGGGGTTCTTACTCCGGCCCACCGTGGCTCGCTCATCCTGTGCGCCCTGACCGGGGAAGTTCCCGCTGGAGACATCGCTGGACGTGTGGGCCACGGGCCCTCGGCCCTGGTAGCGTGTAGACGTTCGAACCTGGATGGTCCGCCCAGCTGGCCTGTTCCCTCTCAACAGGCGGTCTGTTGCAGTCCTCGGACCCCGGGTGAAACGGCGGTTCTCCGGTGTTGTAGAGGAACGTGGCCGTCCTGGGAGTCAGGGCGGTGTGGAGGAGTGAATGGGTGAAGTGATCATCGTCTCGCTGGTGGGCATGGTGCTGTTCGGAGGCCTCTTCATCCTTCTGTGCCCGGAGTGGTGGAGCAACAGCCTGGGTACGCTCAAGGAGAAGCAGAAGAGCGCCGAGGCCCAGGCCCCCGAGGCTGGCAAGCAGGCGTCTGTCAGCCAGGCAGAGAGGCAGTAGGCCATCTCAGGGCTTCGGCGCGAGCCCCAGCATCGCCTCGATGAGGGGATTGCGCTGCGAGCTCTTGCGCCACGCCACGTAGATGGGGAACTCGCGAGCCGGCTCGGAGAGAGGCCGCGCCACCACGCCAGGCACCTGCGGCCCGCGGGGCTGCAGCGACGCCAGCAGTGAATAGCCGAGCCCCGCCGCGACGAAGCCGAGGATGGTCTCGGACGAATCCGCCGCGTACATCCGCTGCGGCACCACGCCAAAGTGTGAGAGGGCCGCGAGCTGCAGGTCCCTCAACTGTGGATCCGAGCTGTAGGTGATGAAGGGCTCGTCCCGGAACGGCTCGGGGCTCACCGGGCCCTTGCGCGCGAGCCGGTGGTTGGACGGGAACACGAGGAAGGGGCGCGTCTTGCCCACCTGCCGGGCCTCCAGGTCCGCGGGCACCTCGGGCAGGTGGTCCACCAGCAGATCTGCCTCACCCGAGCGCACCAGGGACACCGCGGGCACCTTCGCCTCGAAGAGGGCCACCTCGATGTCGGGCCGCTGGCCCTGCAGCCGCCGCAGCCACGGAGGCAGCAGGTGGCGCAGCGTGTGCCCCGAGGCGTGGATGCGCAGCCGCCCGCCCATCGTGCCCGAGCGCAGTGAGCGCTCCAGCGAGGACAGGCCCTCGTAGAAGGGAGCCAGGTACTCGTAGAGCGCGCGGCCCTGCGGCGTGAGCACGACGCGATCCTTGCCCACCCGCTCGAAGAGGCGCACGCCCAGCTCGGACTCGAGCCGCTTCACCTGCTGGTGCACGCCCGGCTGGGTGATGGGGTACGGGAAGGCGCGGGCCGCCCGGGCGTAACCCTCACAACGTGCCACCCAGTAGAAGCCCTCGAGACGCTGGAGCTGAATCATTCACGGGAGGTTATCGAAGGACGAGCCATTAGTTCCATGCGGTTTGCGAGGAACGGGTGCATTCTGTGTCTCGTCCACGCGCTTCCACCGGAAGCGCCCTTCGAACGAGGTTCACAATGGCCCGCCCCAACACCACCGCCGTGCAGCCGACCCACAGTGGCGCCTGGGTCATCCAGGCCTGGCTCTCCTTCGCACTGGCGATCGGTGTGATGGCCATCGGCATCTACCACCTGCCCGTCGACGGCTGGCAGAAGGCCTTCCTGGGCATGGGCCTGCTCTTCAGCATCGGCTCCACCTTCAGCCTGTCCAAGACGGTGCGCGACCAGCACGAGCAGGACCGGCTCACCGCCCGCATCGACGAGGCCCGCGTCACCAAGCTGCTCGCCGAGGTGGACCCCGTCGCCCTCAAGTAGGCGGGCCTGATATACCCGGGGCATGGTGTCCAGTCCCGCGCTCCCCCGCCCCGGGTCCTCCTCCGCTCCGTGGCTGGAGGAGCTCGACATCCTCATCCGCGCCCGCTACCCGCTCCTCTACCTCGTGTCGTGGGAGGAGCACCGCGTGGACTCGCTGCTCGCGGACATGGCTCGCGCCCACGGCAAGGTGCTCCTGTCCTGGTCCATCACCCGCGGCCTGCGCTACCTCGGCGGCTCCCGCGGCCCCGCGCTCCCCGAGGACACCCGCAACCCCATCGACGCCCTGGCCGCCATCGAGAAGCTCTCCGAGCCCTCGCTCGTCGTGCTCAAGGACTTCCATCCGTATCTGGAGGAGAAGGGTGTGGTGCGCGCCCTGCGCGAGCTCGCCCACGCCCTCAAGAGCACCTTCACCACCGTCATCCTCCTGGCCCCCACGCTCGTCATCCCCACCGAGCTGGAGAAGGAGGTCTCCGTCCTCGACGTCCCCCTGCCCGGCTTCCAGGAGCTGATGAACCTGCTCAAGGAGATCGTCGCGGTGGTGCGGCGGGGCAACAAGGCCACCATCGACCTGTCTCGCGAGCAGGCCGCGCAGCTCATCCAGGCGGCCCAGGGCCTCACGCTGTCCGAGGCGGAGAATGCCTTCGCCAAGGCGATTGCCCACGACGGCAAGCTGAGCGCCGAGGACATCCGCCGCGTCCAGGACGAGAAGCGCCAGGTCATCCGCAAGAGCGGCCTGCTCGAGTACTACCCGCCGGAGCAGGACCTGGGCCACGTGGGCGGACTGCAGCACCTCAAGCAGTGGCTCACCCAACGCACCGCCGCCTTCGGCGAGCGCGCCCGCCAGTTCGGCCTCCCCGAGCCTCGGGGCCTGTTGCTGCTCGGCGTGCAGGGCTGCGGCAAGAGCCTCACCTCCAAGGCCATCGCCGCGCACTGGAACCTGCCCCTGCTGCGGCTCGACATGGGCCGCATCTTCAGCGGCCTCGTGGGCTCCTCCGAGGAGAACCTCCGCAAGGCCATCCGCGTCGCCGAGAGCATCGCCCCCGTGGTGCTCTGGGTGGATGAGATTGAGAAGGGTTTGTCCGGCGTCGCCTCCTCGGGCACCACGGACGGCGG
This sequence comes from Archangium sp., assembly GCF_036277355.1. Taxonomy (GTDB): domain Bacteria; phylum Myxococcota; class Myxococcia; order Myxococcales; family Myxococcaceae; genus Archangium. Next base: position 37,496 of record NZ_DASUNC010000062.1, on the reverse strand, counting down.
CGTGACGGCGCGCGTCTTCGGCACGCTGCTCACCTGGCTCCAGGAGAAGACGTCTCCCGTCTTCGTGGTCGCCACAGCCAACCGCATTGAAGGCCTTCCCCCCGAGCTGCTGCGCAAGGGCCGCTTCGATGAGATCTTCTTCATCGACCTGCCCGAGGCCGCCGAGCGCCGCGACATCTTCCGCATCCACCTCCAGCGGCGGAAGCGCGACCCGGCCGCGTTCGATTTGAACACGCTCGCCAGCCTGGCCGAGAACTTCAGCGGCGCGGAGATAGAGCAGGCCATCATCGCCGCGCTCTACGAGGCCTTCGGCCAGGGCGTGGAGCTGGAGCAGCGCCACATCGCCGGAGCGCTCCAGGAGACCGTTCCGCTCGCCGTCACCATGCGCGATGACATCGTCCGGCTGCGCGAGTGGGCCCGCGGGCGCACCCGTCCCGCCTCGTCGTCCGGCAGCTCGAGGAAGGAATAGGCGATGTCCACCAACAAGTCCCGATTCCTCCACCTCGAGCGCGCGCGCGGCGAGAAGCCCGGCCCCGAAGGACAGGTGCGCCTGCAGGACGGCGGCCGCTTCGAGTCCGTGGCCGGCCCCGGCCCCGAGGCCCCCGCCTCCGTCCCCGAGGCCCATGTCGAGCGCTTCAAGCTCCATGGACAGACGCCGCTGGCGCTCGATGCCGAGCCCTCGCGGGGACAACAGTTTCCGCGCTGCGTCCGCTGCGAGGCCGAGAACGGCCGCTTCGCCCGGGAGTGCACGACGTGCGGCGCGGACCTCCAGTCCCCCGAGCAGCTCGCCCATGACGCGGAGCGCGCCCGTGCCCGTGAGCAGGCCGAGGCCGAGCTCCAGGCGCAGATGCAGGTCCGCCAGAAGGCCCACCAGCAGGCCACCGCCGAGCAGCTCGCCGAGAAGCAGCGGTACCTGGAGCAGCTGCATCTGGCGCTCGAGCAGGAGCGCTCGTTCGTCAGCAAGCTCGAGCCCCTCTTCACCCCGTGCCTCGCCTTCGGGCTGCTGCGGCTCATCCCCCAGCCGCTCGCTCGCAAGGTGGCCGCGGCCTCCGCCATCGGCCTGCCCGTGCTCCTCGCGCGCTTCGGCAACGAGCCCCTGCGAATGCTCGGGTTCTACCTGGGCGTGCTCGTCATCGTGAGCGTCATCCCCACCTCGCTCCTCACCGCCGGACGCGGGGGACGCTGGGATTAGCACGGCCGTCAGGAAGCCACGGCTCGCTTCGTCCTCCCCGCCGGGAGGACCCGATGAGCCACGGAGACGAGAAGGCGCGGGACATGACCCGCTCGCTGCTGCCCTCGCGCCATCGCGAGTCCGCACGCTCCGCGCGCGCCTCCATCCACCGCTCCGCGCGCCATCGCTCCCGTGTGGAGATGGCACAGCTCGCCCGGGACCCGGAGGCTTTCGAGGACCTCGCCGGGCTCGATGACGATGTGACCGGGGAGATCCGCCAGATGGTGCGCGGCCGGCGCGATGGCGACAAGCTCGCCCCCTTCATCCGCTGGGCCCGCTCCATCACCCGCGAGCTGCCTCAGCACAGCCGCATGGGGCACCTCCGGGGACTCGTCCCTCCCGGCGTCATCGGTGACCATGCGCTGTTCCATCTCGCGCATGAGAGGGAATTCGTTCACCCCGCCGAGGCCGCGCACCGCGAGGCCCTGCGGCGACGGTGGGCCCGGGGCAGGACTCCTCCCTGGCTGGAGCGCGGAGAGCAGGCCGAGCTGCTGCGTGCACTGCTGCTCGCCCCCGGCGGGCACCGCGCCTTCAACCGGTGGCTCCGCGTCACCTTCGTTCCCCAGTACCGCTCCGAGCGCCGCCGCCGTGCATGCTCCTGTGAGCCCGGGTGCTTCGTCCTGGAGACCGTGAGCATCCCCGTGGAACCCGTCCGCCCTCGCATGCTTCGGGGCGTTCATGACGTGCGGCCGTTCCTCGAGGCGCTGTGGGGCTCGAGCCCACGGCAGGACAGGTGGGGCAGTCCCGTCGGTCCCCATGCCGGCCAGGCCGAGCCCGTGGACACCTTTCTTCGCGCCTTCAAGGCACACCGGGGGGATGTCTCCGCCACCGTGAAGGTGCTCCGGCTCGAACAGCGGATGAACGGGTTCAAGGCTTGGAGCGGTAGACCCTCAGGGGATTGACTCGGATGCAACCTGGGATGCTCGATACCCTCACCCCGTCCCTCTCCCGGAGGGCGAGGGGTGATTGGGCTCAGTGGAGACTGTTCTACGCGATGTTCTACGCGGGCTCGTCCGCGTGTTGGGCCTGTGCCGCGGGCTCCTGCTCCGTCGGAACGCTCGTCACTTCTCCCGTCCTCACTCCCAGCCACAGCGTGTCCTGCGCCGCCGCTCCCCTCACCAGCCCCGCGTCCGTCGTCGTCAGGAACACCTGCGCCCCGCTCGCCGCCAGGTAGTTCATCAGGTACGCGTTGCGCTCTGGATCCAGCTCGCTCGACACGTCGTCCAGCAGCAGCAACGGCAGGAACCCCATCGCCGCTTCCAGGTTCTCGATCTCCGCGATCTTCCACCCCAGCACCAACGCCCGCTGCTGGCCCTGGCTCGCGTACGCCCTCGCGCTCCTCGCCCCCAGCGTCACCGTCACGTCGTCCACGTGCGGCCCCACCGACGTGAAGCCCCGGTCCAGGTCCCTCCTCGACCGCGCCGCCAGCGCCTCCTTCAACGCCACCGCCAGCGCCGCCTCGTCCGCTCCCGCGAAGTCCACGTCTCCCAGGTGCGCCGGGTGGTACCCGTACGCCGCCGGCTCCGGCGTCCTCCCGATGGAGCCGAACGTCGCCTGCGCCCTCGGCGCCAGCTCCGCCATCAGCGCCCGCCGCCGCGCGTACACCCGCGCTCCCGTCTTCGCCAGCGTCTCGTCGTAGGCCTCCAGGTACGCCGCGTCCACCGGGCCCGCCTTCAGCAACCGGTTGCGATTCTTCAGCGCCCGCGCGTACTCGCGGCTCTCCCTCAGGAACGCCGGGAAGCGGTTGAACACCGCCCGGTCCAGGAACGCCCGGCGCGCATCCGGCCCGCCCTTCACCACCTCCAGGTCGTCCGGCGTGAAGGCCACCACCGACACGCCCCCGAAGTACTCCTCCAGGCTCGCCGCCTTCTTCCCGTCCACGAAGGCCTGCCGCACCCCTCCCGCCACCTCGACCGAAATCTCCCGCTCCGCTCCCTTGAGCAGGAAGCGGCCCGTCACCCGCGCCGACGACGCTCCCCACTTCACCAGCTCCGACAGCCGCCCCGCTCGCAGGGGCTTGAGCGTCGCCAGGAAGTAGAGCGCCTCCAGCAGGTTCGTCTTCCCCTGGCCGTTCTGCCCCACCGCGATGGACGCGTGCGCACTCGGCGCCAGGGTCACCTGGCCAAGGTTTCGGAAGTCCTGAACGTGAAGTGCCAGCAGCCGCACGGGAGGCCTTTCTCCCATCCGTACACGTGTGCGTCCAGGTTAAACCCCTACCCTGGCACCCTCCCCGTCCCAGGCCGCCCGGCTGCTTCCCTCGCCCGCTGCACCAGCCCCGGCAGATCCTCTGGCTCGCCGCCCGCCCGTCCGCCCCCCGGCCCGGCGAGGACGTTCCGCTCCGGGGAGAAGAGCCGCGCCGGCATCTGTCCCTGCCCCCGCAGCCGGATGAAGAGGCGCAACGAGTCGCGCAGCCGCTCCGCGTCCGGGCCCTCCTCGGACCTCGCCCGCTGCGCCGCCGTCCACAGCCGCACCCACGCGGCCTCCTCGTTCCACGGCCCCACCGGACGTGCCCGAGACAGCGCCGCCAGTTCCGCCGCTACCTCCAGCAGCCCCGCCCGGCCCTCGCTCAGCACCTCCGAGGCCCCCAGTGGCGCCCGCGCCGCGCCCTCCCGCTCCACCAGCCAGCCGAGCAGCTCCGGCCACTCCTCCTCCCGCGGCACCACGGGCGACAGCCGCGACTCCCCCAGCGCCCTCAGCCGCGCTCGCGCCAGGTCCTGCCAGAAGGCCGCGTGCTGCAACAGCTCCGGTCCGCTGCGCGGAGGGTGCACCGGCGCCCGCTTCATCCCCTTCTCCAGGAAGGCCCTCACCCGGCCCGTGCCGTCGAAGCGGTCCAGCCGCGCCCACAGCGCCGCCAGCGCCTCGTCCGCCAGGGGCAGCGCCCGCCGGAGCTCCTCCGCCTCCGCCGCGTCGAAGGGCAGCGCTCCCTCGGGGGCCGGACGTTTGAAGACGCGCTCGAGCACCTCCGCCGCCGCGCAGGCGGCCCGCAGCTCCGGGAGGTTGCGCGGCAATATCTCCACCGCCTGGGCCCACAGCCGCCGCCCCAGCAGCGGCCCCGCGTCCAGCACCTCCTCCTCCAGCTTCAGCAGCGCCTCGCCGAGCAGCTCCGGCTTCTTCTTCGCGATGAGCCTCCGCCGCACCTCCCAGGCGAGGGCCTCGCGCAACCGCCGCACCTCGGCCAGCAGCTTCATCGGCGCCGAGCCCGCCGGCCAGCCCTCCGCCTCCGCGCGCCGGGCCACCGCCTCCAACGTGGCGTCCACTTGCGGCTGGGCCAGCGCCACCTCGCGCAGCAGCTCCAGGTTCGTCCGCACCCGGTCCTTCCAGAAGAAGGCCCGCAGCAGCTTGTGCAGCGCGCGGTAGCGCAGACGGGTGGCTTCGAGCAGATCCGCGCGCTCTTCCAGCCGCGCTCGCAGGTTGTCCGGATGGGTGGCCACGGTGGCGTCCAATATAGGGACCCCCGGGCCCGGTGGCAGGCCCCCCTGGCGGGCTTCCCGGGGTGACGAGTGAACGATGAGGATGCCCGGCACTCGACGTCCGGCACGGTGCATGGGAAGAAGTGTCGGACCGGGGCGACATGTTCCAGACATGGAACCTGTCGCTCGGATGGATGTGGATGGAGTGGGGATGGGAAAGCGACCCGCGACCTACACGGACCTGGAAGAGCTCCCGCCCAACATGGTGGGGGAGATCATCGCTGGCGAGCTGTACACGAGCCCCCGGCCCGCGGTCCCGCACAGCCGGGCCTATTCCCGGCTCGGTGGCGTGCTGATGGGTCCGTTCGACCTCGGATGGAACGGCCCGGGCGGATGGCTCATCTTCGATGAACCCGAGCTGCACCTGGGAGAGGATGTGCTCGTCCCGGACCTCGCCGGCTGGCGCCGCGAGCGGCTCCCCGAGGCTCCCCGTACCGCGGCCCTGACGCTCGCTCCGGACTGGGCCTGTGAAATCCTCTCTCCGTCCACCGAGGCACATGACCGCGTGGTCAAGCTCCCCCTCTATGCGCGCGAGGGCATCCGGCACGTGTGGCTCGTGGATCCCGACGTGCGCACCCTGGAGGTCTTCCGCCTCGTGGACACGAACTACACGCTGCTCGCTTCGTACGCGGAGGACGCCTTGATTCGTGCGGAACCCTTCGATGCCCTGGAGTTCAAGCTGGGCGTTCTCTGGGACCGGTGAGATGCCCCCGCGCAAGCTCCCCCGGCACCTCGTCTGGCTCGAGTCCTTCGCGGCCGCCGTCGAGTCCGGCAGCATCGAAGGCGCCGCCGAGCACCTGGGCGTGGCCCGCTCCGTCGTCAGCGAGCACATCCGCGCCCTCGAGGACACGCTCGCCGAGGGCCAGCCCCTGCTGGAGCGCGGCCCCGGCCGCCGCCTCCACCTCACCGCCCGCGGCGAGAAGCTCTACGAGGGCACCCAGACGCCCCTGCACCAGTTGGGCCTCAAGCGCCTGAGGGACCTGGCCAGCGCCGAGGCCAGCCTGCGCCTGGGCCTCAACCCCACCCTCTCCAACTTCCTGCTCGCGGGCATCGCCGGAGACGTGGCCCGGGCCGGCATCAAGCTGGAGGTCAGCTTCGGCGGCACCTTCGAGCTCGTGCGCCAGGTGCAGACGCGCCAGTTGGACCTCGCCGTGGACTTCACCCCGCTGCCCCCGCACCGCGGCGTCGAGGCCGAGTCCCTGCTGAACCTGCCCTTCGTCGTGCTCGCCGGCCCCGGCGGCGAGCTGTCCTCGCGCCACGGCGCACGCCGCACGCTCCACGTGCGCGACCTGGAGGGCCAGCCCTTCGTGGACTGGCAGCGCGAGGACCCGTACGGCAGCGCCAACAGCGCCCGCTTCGCCGCCCATGACGTCACCGTGCGCGAGGTGTCGCGCGTGCAGAGCTTCCTGCACCTCTTCGACTTGCTGCGCGCCTACCACGCCTGCGCCATCGCCCCGGACCTGCGGCTGCTGCGCTCCTTCCCCGAGGACCTCTCCGTCTGGCCCCTGCGCGAGGAACAGCCCCAATTCGTCGAGGTGGTGACACTGCGTCCCTCGGGGGGCCCGGGCTCCGAGGCGGCGCAGCTCGTCCTTGGCGGGCTGCGTCAGCGCCTCGCGTCAAAACGGCGGAAAATCGAATAAGACGTCGGTTTTTATCGGATTTCCGTCGGGGCTCCCGGTGCGTAGATTTCATGCAACGGAGAAGCCCCCATGACGCCCACCGAACGGACCATTGCCCGACTGCCCGCGCATCTGCGGCGCTATGTGGTGAGCCAGGACTACGACGCCTATACGCCGAGGGACCAGGCGGTGTGGCGTCACATCCTCGGCCAGCTGCGCGGCCACCTGTCGGACAAGGCGCACGCCGTCTACCTGGAGGGCCTGGAGGCGACCGGCATCGGCCTGGAGCGCATCCCCAGCCTGGATGAGATGAACGAGAAGCTGTCCCAGCTGGGCTGGGCGGCGGTGGGCGTGCGCGGCTTCATCCCGCCCGCGGTGTTCACCGAGCTGCAGGCCCTGGGCGTGCTGGCGATCGCGGCGGACATCCGCACCCACGAGCACATCCAGTACACGCCGGCTCCGGACATCATCCACGAGAGCGCGGGCCACGCGCCCATCATCGCCAACAAGCGCTATGCCGAGTACCTCAAGCGCTGCGGGCTGGTGGGCTTCAAGGCCATCGCCACGGTGGAGGACGAGGCCGTCTTCCAGGCCATCCGCAACCTGAGCGTGGTGAAGGAGGACCCCACCGCGACACAGGAGGAGATTGCCCACGCCCAGGCGCGCCTGGAGGCGGCCAACCAGAGCCGGCGCTACGTGAGCGAGAGCACCCGCGCCTCGCGGCTGTACTGGTGGACGGCCGAGTACGGGATGATCGGCGGCATGGAGCAGCCGCGCATCTACGGCGCCGGCCTGCTCTCGAGCATCGGCGAGGCGAAGCACTGCCTCACGGACGCGGTGAAGAAGGTGCCGCTGAGCGTGGCGTGCGCGGACACCGAGTACGACATCACCCGCATGCAGCCGCAGCTCTTCGTGGCGCGGGACTTCGAGCACCTGTTCGAGGTGCTGAGCGGGTTCGAGGCGACGCTCGCGTGGAAGCGGGGCGGGGACTACGGGCTGAACGAGGCCCTCCAGGCGCGCACGGTGAACCACCTGGTGCTGGCGGATGGCCGGGAGATCACCGCGCGCGTGGTGGAGGCGCTGCCCGGGGCGCGTCCCGTGGCCGAGGGCCTGAGCAGCGCGCTGGTGCGGCTGGAGGGCCCGGTGATGGTGTCGCGCGAGGGGAAGAACGGGAGCAAGCCGTGGCCGGGCCTGGCGCTGGTGGCGTTCGGCGAGGGGGAGCTGCCGGACAAGGGGGACTTCAAGCTGGAGCTGGCCAGCGGCCTGAAGCTGCGGGGCTTCGCGGTGGGCGGGGGCGAGGTGCTCAACCTGCGCGGCGAGCTGGATGGCCGTCCGGTGGAGCTGCCGAGCGTGGCGCAGCTGTTCCTGAGCACGGGGCTGCCCTCGGTGGCCGGAGGGCCGGCGGATCCGGGCACGTGGGACCGCTGGTTCGGCGAGCTCAACGCCTTCGCCGAGGGCGAGGGCGAGGCCAAGGCCCGCGAGAAGAAGGCCGCGGCACTGCACCCGTCGCTCGCGGCGCTCTACCGCGAGGTGCGCACCATGCGCGAGTCGAAGAGCCTCAACCTCGCGCGCCTGGAGCAGATCTCCAACGCCGCCACCGACTTCCGGGATGACTGGCTCCTCCAGCTCGAGGTCGAGGAGCTGAAGAAGTCCGCGCGGGCGTAGGTACCGCCGGGAGCCGCCTCCCGGGAGCACAGAGGGCCTGAGTCCCCTTCGGGGTGATTCGGGCCCTTTTTCTATTCACGTTTCATGGCAGCGACTCGAAATAGCCCTTGGTTTTCGAGCCTTTGCTACTGGCCATCCCCTGGATTTCCATTCATCTTTCTATTCATGGACGCCCTCGAACGGATGCTTGGAGCGCTCGCCCGGCTGGGCGAGGCACAAGCGAAGGACCTGGCCCGGGAACTGGGCGTGTCCCAGCCGACCGTGTCCCGGCTGATCGGGGCCGCGGGAGACCGCGTGTGCCGGATGGGGCAGACACGCGCGACCCGCTACGCGCGGACACGCACGCTTCCAGGGCTCGGAACACGACTCCCCATCTACCGGGTCCATGAGTCGGGGAAGGTCGAGCCATTCGGAGCCCTGCACCTGCTGGAGGGGGGAAGACATTGGCTCAGCGCGTCCGACGGCACGGGGACGCTGTTCGAGGGCCTACCTCCCTTCGCCTCCGACATGAGCCCTCAGGGGTACGTCGGACGGACGTTCAGCGCGCGCTACCCCGAGTTGGAGCTTCCCTCCCGATTGGGAGACTGGAGCGATGACCACCGGCTCATCGCGTTGGCACGCCGTGGCGAGGATTGCGTCGGCCATCTCATCCTCGGTGACGAGTCCCTGAACCGATGGCTCGCGAGCACGCTCGTGCCCTCCGACCGCGGCGCCTGGCCGGATCTTGCCCGCCGCTCGGCCCGCGAACAGCCGGGCTCCTCCGCCGGAGGAGAACACCCCAAGTTCCTGACGTACGCGGGAGGCCGTCACGTCCTGGTCAAGTTCGTGAGCGATGATGAAGGAGCCGTCGCTCGCAGGTGGAGGGAGCTGCTCGTCTGCGAAAGCCTCGCACTCGAGGTGATTCACGCCGCGGGCCTCGATGCGGCCCGGGCACGGTGGTTCGATGAGCGCGGCTTCCGGTTCCTGGAGGTCGAGCGCTTCGACCGGGTGGGAGAGAGAGGCAGACGCGGAGTGGTCTCGCTCGAGGCGCTGGACCAGGAGTACATCGGCGACTCCGGCCGTGGCGCATCCTGGACGCGTGTCACGCCGAAGCTGCTGGAGAAGAAGCTCATCGGCCCCGAGGACGCGCGGCGCATCCGCTGGCTCGATGTCTTCGGGCAGCTCATCGGCAACACGGACCGCCACTTCGGAAATGTGAGCTTCCTGGAGCAGGAAGACGGCACGCGGAGCCTGGCGCCTGCGTACGACATGCTCCCGATGTTGTTCGCGCCCTCGGGCACGACGGTTGTCGAGCGCCCGTTCGAGCCCGCGCCACCGAGCGCGGACACCCTGGATGTCTGGGCGGACGCGGCCCGCCATGCGCACGACTTCTGGACCCGGGTCATCGACTGCGCGGCGCTCGGCGAGGATTTCCGGACCCTGGCGCAACGGTGCCGGAACGCACTGGAGGCGCTCCGGGAGCGGGGGCCGCTCTGATTCCAACACGGTGGGTGCCTTGAGCCCGTTGGGGACCGGGTAGTAGCGTCGTCGCGAGCCCTCCATGCACGTCCATCAAGCCAGAACCGAGCAGGCGTAGGATGCGGTATTCACTCGCCAGGAATTTCTCCCGTCTGGTGGGACTCGTGCTCGCCACGGCATGGGCGGGCCTCGCCTCCGCGGCCCCCCCTGTACCCTCGTCTCCTCCCGACAACACGAACTCGGTCAGCCGCCCGTCGATTTGCGGGAATCCGACCGCGCAGACCCTCCAAGGGTACAAGGTGCCCGGTCGAAAGCCGGACTCACAGCTGCCCTGGGAGATCTTCCTCGGCAACGCCTCGCACCGGCTCATTGCATATATCTACGACACGAGACACCCGACGAACGTTGTTTATTACAACAATCACAACATCAAACGCATCCTTCAGGAACAAGGTATCGGTGATTGGTCACTTCTCTCCGAGAGAGAACGTGACATGCGCCCTGACATCACCGATGTCAGTGCCAAAGAAGTCTTCGAGATCAAACCCTACAATGAGAAGGGTCTCCTGGATGGCAGTCAGGAGGTTCAAACGTACCTTCTCGTATTGAATCGGACCGTACTGCCCGCGGATCGATTCGCAGCCGGCAAGGCTTTCGAGGGTGAAATCCTGATCCAGTTCGCCCAGGGCCAGTACATCTGGCGCCTGGAATGGTGCACCACCACCCCCGGAGTCACCCAGTATCATTGGACTCGCAGCCGGGAGCATTTCGCGTCGAATGCTGCTGCGTACGAAGCAGCACAATGGGTGGAAATCTCCGAACAAGAGTTGAAGAAGTACGGAGGCTGGGTGGCTCGAGCCAGCGAGGAAATGGTTGAGCGGCGCGAGCGGCTCACCACACTCAGCGGGGCCATCGGCGTCGCCATCGACGTTGTGGGGCAAGTGGCCATGCTCGTCATCTCCACTGCGGCGTCCGGCGGCGAGCGCGGCACCGCTCAACAAGGAGCAAGGGTCCTCCGCTTTCCTTCGAGCCCCCCACCCGCCGCGCCTCCGGTACGATTACCCAAGGCCTCGGGCATGTGACATATCCAGAAGTGGCCAGAGCCACGACGAAGCTCCTCACACCATGGAACCGTTCCAGACCACAACGCTCCAATTGCCATCCTTCCTTCACGGCGCCTACACCACCATCGAGAGCGCAACGCAACGAGAGGGCCGTCGCTGTGGAGAGCAGTATCGGCTCAAGGGTTCGTTCCCACAGCCACATGACCTGAGGGCGATTGCTCCCGGTGAAGTGGTGTTCACGCACAACGTCGTCGACTTCCAGGACGAGTTCCCAGCCTGGCGGCTGTACATGCTCTCGGAGGTCATCATGAGCATGTGCGAGGTGGACGCGAAGAACCATCGCCACCTCAGCCACCTGTACGAGACCACTTTTCGGGAGACCGCATGGGGCGCGCTGTACTTCGCGCTCTCCGGGCATGCCCCGGAGAGCGCGGAGCGCGTGGCGCCGCGCATCCAGGCCGTGCTCCGGTTCTGGGACTCGCTCCAACACGGACGCTATCTCCACAAGAAGCTCAATACGTTCATGTCCCTGGAAGAGCTCATGACCGCCGCCTGCGGCTGGGCCATGGATGCCTGGTGCCCCGAGGGAGGCGCCTCCGTCCCCTCCCGCTTCAGGGTGGCCGCGGAACGTATGGCCAACGCCACGAGAGAGGACTGTGTCGAGGCCATCCTGCGCCAGCTGCCCCGCATCCTCGCGTTCGCCGACAGGAACAAACTCAATCACCCGGAGGTGGTGATGGACTCCACCACCTGGCGCGAGCACCTCGCCACACTGGACGCCACGGAATTCGAGCGCATCTCCGGCGTACGTCCGGGGGCCGTGCTCGGCAGCCTCTATCGGTGGGACCGGCAACTCGACGTACAATGAGGGCCGTTGAAGGAGCGCCATGCACTTCCATCAAGACGTCATCTCGGCCATCGGCAACACGCCCCTCATCAAGCTCCGGCGCGCCTCCGAGCTCACGGGCTGCACCATCCTCGGCAAGGCCGAGTTCCTCAACCCCGGCCAGTCCGTCAAGGACCGCGCCGCCCTCTTCATCATCCGTGACGCCATCTCCCGCGGCCGTCTGCGCCCCGGCGGCGTCATCGTCGAGGGCACCGCCGGCAACACCGGCATCGGCCTCGCCCTCGTCGGCAATGCGCTCGGCTACCGCACCGTCATCGTCATCCCCGACACCCAGAGCCAGGAGAAGAAGGACATGCTCCGCCTCGTCGGGGCCGAGCTCCTCGAGGTCCCCGCCGTCCCCTACAAGGACCCCAACAACTACGTGAAGGTCTCCGGCCGCCTCGCCGAGGCCCTCGACGCCCGCGAGCCCCACGGCGCCATCTGGGCCAACCAGTTCGACAACGTCGCCAACCGCCGCGCCCACCTCGAGACCACCGGCCCCGAAATCTGGCGCCAGACCGGCGGCCGCATCGATGGCTTCATCTGCGCCGTCGGCTCCGGCGGCACCCTCGCCGGTGTCGGCATGGCCCTCAAGGAGCGCGACCCCAACGTCGTCATCGGCCTCGCCGACCCCATGGGCGCCGCCCTCTACCACTACTACGCCCACGGCGAGCTCAAGTCCGAGGGCTCCTCCATCTCCGAGGGCATCGGCCAGGGCCGCATCACCGCCAACCTCGAGGGCGCTCCCGTCGACGAGCCCTTCCAGATTCCCGACGCCGAGGCCCTCCCCCTCCTCTTCGAGCTGCTCGAGCACGAGGGCCTCTGTCTCGGCGCCTCCAGTGCCGTCAACGTCGCCGGGGCCATCCGCCTCGCCCGGAAGCTCGGGCCCGGGCACACCCTCGTCACCATCCTCTGCGACTCCGGCAACCGCTACGCCAGCAAGCTCTTCAACCCCGACTTCCTCCGCTCCAAGGGCCTCCCCGTTCCCCGCTGGCTGGAGCGCGGCCCCGACGGCGCCTCGGCCCGCTCGCTCCTGCCCGGCGTGCTGCTCGCCAAGGCCTCCTGAATCGCACGCGCGGCGGACTTCCGCTTCCGCCGTGCCATCTGGAGAAGACGCGCGCCTCGAGCCCTCGGGGCCCCGGCATACCGTCCCGACCGTGAACCCTCCATTCCCTGCCACGAAGCCGAGGGCCAGCAGGCGTCAAGTGCGCCCCTCACGCACCAGGGACCTCGCCCGTCTGATGGGACTCGTGCTGGTGACCGCCTGGGTGGGACTCGCCTCCGCGGAGCCACCTGGCCCCCGGTCCCCAGCGGGTAGCACGCCCCCGGGCAACCGCCCCTCGGTTTGCGAGAACCCCTCCACCCAGGCCCTCCCGGGTTACAAAGTGCCCGGCCGGAAACCGGACTCCCAAGTGCCGTGGGAACTCTTCCTCGGCAATGCCTCGCACCGGCTCATTGCGTACATCTATCGCACGAGACACCCGACAAACAATGTCTACTCCAACAACACCCATATCAAGACCATCCTCGAGGACACAGGGCTCGGGGACTGGTCACTCCTATCCGAGACTGAACGTGCCATGCGTCCGGACATCACCGACACCGATGCGCTCTATCTTTTTGAGATAAAGCCCCATCATGAAAAGGGGCGCCAAGAAGGTCTCCAGAAACTCCAGACGTACCTGCTCGCACTGAACCGGACCATCATGACGCCCGCGAGCAGATTCTCGGGTGGCAGGAACTTCGAGGGCGAAATCCTGATCCAGTTCGCCCAGGGACAGTACATCTGGCGTCTGGAGTGGTGTACCAACACGCCTGGAGTCACCCAGTATCGTTGGACCCGCAGCCATGAGCGCTTCGATTCGAGTGCCGCCGCGTACCAATCCAATCAATGGGTGGAGATTTCCGAGCAGGAACTCAAGCGGCACGGCGGATGGATAGCCCAGGTTGTCGAGGGCCTTGTCGAGAGGAGAGAGCGCGTCGCCACGCTCAGTGGAGCCATCGGCATGGCAATCGACATCGTAGGCCATGTCGCGATGAGCGTCCTATCCTCTGCGACGTCCGCTGAGCGCGGCGCCACTCAGCCAGGAGGAAAGCTCCTCCCGTTTCCCTCGAAGTCCTCGCCCACGGCACTCCCCGCCCGACTGCCAAAGGCATCGGGAATGTGAGTGAACCCAGGACCCCCACACCATGCACTCCCTCCCGGCCACCACACTCCAACTGCCGTCCTTCCTTCATGGCCCCTCCATCGCCATCAAGAGCAAGACCAAGGCGGAGGGGCGCCGTTGTGGGAAACAGTATCAACTCAACGGCACCCTCCCTCAGCCGCGTGAGCTACGAAGAGTCGCCCCCAACGAGGTGGTGTTCACGCACGACGTCGTCGACTTCCAGGACCAACTTCCCGCCTGGCGGCTGTACATGCTCCCGGAGGTGATGATGACCTTGTATGACGTGGACGAAAAGAACCATCGCCACCTGGGAAACCTGTACGAGACGACTTTTCGTGAAACAGCGTGGGGCGCGCTGTTCTTCGCGCTTTCTGGACGGGCGCCCGAGAGCGCGGAGCGCATCGCGCTGCGCCTCCAGGCCGTGCTCCGCTTCTGGGACTCGCTCCAGCACGGGCGCTACCTCCACAAGAAGCTCAATACGTTCATGACATTGGAAGAGCTCATGACCGACGCCTGTGGTTGGGCCATGGACGCATGGAGCCCCGAAGGAGGGGCCTCCGTCTGCGCCCGGTTCTCCGTAGCCGCGGAGCGCATGGCACGAGCAACACGAGAGGAGTGTGCCGAGACCATCCTGCGACAACTCCCTCGCATCCTCCCCTTCGCGGATAGACATAGAATCACCCACCCACAGGTGGTGATGGACTCCACCGCCTGGCGCGAGCATCTCGCCACACTGGATGCCGCGGAGTTCGAGCGCATCTCCGCCGTACGCCCGGGTGCCGTACTCCAACGGTTGTACATATGGGACCGGCAACTCGACCTACAATAGTGGCCGTTGAAGGAATTCCAGGCACTTCCATGTTCCGCCGGCAACACTGCGCGGCGGACTTCCGCTCCCGCCGCGCCATGAGGTACTTCCTCCCGCTCCAGCCATGCGGCGCAAAGACCCCAATGGAGCCGGAGACGTGAAGACACGCGGGCCGCGCGTGGCCAGGAAGGCTCCCGCCTCCGAGCCGCGCGAGCGCATCCTCCAGGAGGCCACCCGCCTCATCGCCGAGCGCGGCTTCGGTGCCATCTCCGTCAACGACGTGGCCCGCGCCGTGGGCATCAGCAAGCAGGCCCTGCTCTACCACTACCCCTCGCGCGAGGCCCTCCACGAGGCCGTCGTCGCCTCGCTCATCGAGCACTCCAACCGCCACCTCCTGCTGCTGCTCGGCGCCTTCTCCGGCAAGGGCGAGGAACGGCTGGAGCGCGCCATGGCGCAGATTCGCGAGTTCTTCGACACGGACCCGCACGCCGCGCGCGTCATCCTGCGCGAGCTGCTGGATGGGGATCGCACGCAGGTCTCCCGGCTGAGCCAGGGCGTGGAGCCGTGGCTGCGCCTCATGGCGGACACGCTGCGCCAGGGCCAGCACGAGGGCCGCATCCGCCAGGAGCTCGATGCCGAGGCCGCGGTGGCGCACGTCGGCACGCTGCTGCTCACCACCTTCGCCCTGCTGCCGCTGGAGGGCTGGCCGGGAGTGACGGACGCGGAGTGGCGCGAGCGCCGGCTGGGCGAGGTGGTGCGCATCATCGAGCGCTACCTCTTCACCCACGCCAGCCCCGAGCCCCACGACACGCCGCGTCCCGCCGCCTCCCGCCGTCAGACGAAGTAGGCGCGGCGCAGCACTTCCTCGGGCAGCTGGTGCAGGTCGAAGCCCGCCAGCCTGCCCATCACGTCCTCGTTCAACCCGAGCGCCTTGTACTCCGGCGTGGTGCCGGACACGCCCTCCAGCACGCCCACCGCCAGGCGGCGCGCCACCTCCAGGCCCGTGGGCCCCACCGCCATGCGGTTGAAGGCCACGTGGCCCACCTCGTCCACCAGAATCTCCATCAACCGCTGCTCCATGGACTCGCGCACCGCGGGCTGGTCCCGGAAGATCTCCCCCACCCGCTGCAGCATCCAGTTGAAGGAGAAGACGCCGGCGATCTCCGAGGCCAGCAGGATGGGGTGGAAGAAGAGGCCCGGCGCGTGGGCCAGCGTGCCGATGAGCAGCCGCAGCCGCAGCGGCGGCTTCCACGCCCCCTCCACCTTGACGCCGAAGTGCTGCGTGGCGCCGATGAGGATGCGCGTGTGGTACGTCTCCTCGAAGCCCAGCAGCTTCTCCACCTGGTAGAAGAGCTTCGTCGTGTCGTAGCGCTTCTGCCGCGCCTTGCCCACCACCTCCACCCCGTAGGCCTCGCCCGCGTTCGCCTTCACGAACGTCAGCAGCGCCACCTCCTGGATGGACAGCTCCTTCACCGCGTCGAAGCTCGCGTACGCCCGGTTGAAGGCCTGGGTGTCGACCTTCCCCTTGTACTCACTGTCCCAGCCCGCCGCCTGGCGCAGCCAGTCCTCCCGCAGCGAGAAGCCCCGCTCGAAGTTCATGTCGCCGTTGCGGCGCTCGAGGAACTGCCGGTACGCCAGCAGCAGGTCCTCCCGCGCGGACTCGGGGATGGGGGAGTAGAAGCTGGGGCGCAGGGACGTGGACACCATTGCGTCGGCCATGGGGAACCTCGGTGGGGTTGCCGACCAGGGGGGCAGGGACTTACCGGTCGGTCAGTCATTATTTGACGTCTGGCAAGCCCTCCGTCCAGCCCCCGGGACGTTGTACTGTGTCATCCAACACTCGAAGTGTGTGGGGATTGCCCCTTCCTGGCGTTGGGGCCACAATCGAGCCAACCCCCAGGTCCAATGGATTCCGCTCGAAAGCTGCCCCCGCCCGAAGCACCTGAAGCCCCCTCGGAGCACCAGCCGGGTGATTGCAAGGTGCTCGTGGTGGATGACTACGACGACGCCCGGGAGATGTACGCCGAGTACCTCGAGTTCCTCGGCTACCAGGTCGAAACAGCCCGGGATGGACAGGAAGCCCTCCAGCTCGCCCACCAGTCCCATCCGGACGTCATCCTGATGGACCTGTCGCTGCCCGTGGTCAGCGGTTGGGAGGCCACCCGCCAGCTCAAGCAGGATGCGCGCACCCGCCACATCCCCGTGATGGCGCTCACCGGACATGTCCTCGCCACGCACTCGGAGAAGGCGAAGGAGGTGGGCTGTGACGAGTTCGTCTCCAAGCCCGCCCTCCCCGACACGGTGGCCGACAAGATCCGTGCCCTGCTGCAGAAGACGGGCAGCAAACCCCGCTCGCGGTGAGCCCTCCACCCGCGGCTCCCCGGGACCCTGCCTCCGGCGCCGCCTGGCAGCCTCCGAGGGAGTTCGACGAGTACCGCCTGCTGCGCCCCCTCGGACGGGGACGCACCGGGCACGTCTACCTCGCCCACGACACGCTGCTCGAGCGCACCGTGGCGGTGAAGTTCATCCCCGCGCTCGATGACGAGACGCTCTCGCGCTTCCTCATCGAGGCCCGCGCCGCCGCCCGCATCCAGCACCCCAACGTCGCCACCCTCTACCGCGCCGGCCAGTTCGAGGACCTGCCGTACCTCGTCTCCGAGTACATCCGCGGCACCAGCCTGGACCGGCTCCCCAGGCCCCAGCCCTGGCAGCGCGTGCTGGACATCGGCATCGGCCTGACGCGCGGGCTCGCCGCCGCCCACCGCCGCAACGTCCTCCACCGCGACATCAAGCCCGCCAACGCCATCCTCGATGAGTCCGGCGAGGTGAAGCTGCTCGACTTCGGCCTGGCCAAGCTGCTCGACGCTCCCTCGGAGGCCCTTCCGGGCGACGCCACGGATGCCTCGTCCGGCTCCGCCTCCGGCGCGACGGAGTCCTCCTCCGAAAACCTCGAGCTGCCCTCCCTGCCCCACGGCACCCTGGTGGGGACGCCCTACTTCATGTCCCCCGAGACGTGGCGGGGTGAGCCGGCCTCCGTCCGCTCGGACCTCTTCTCGCTGGGGTCCCTGCTCTACGAGCTCGCCGCGGGCCAGGGCCCCTTCCGCCACATCCCCCCTCGGGAGCTGCCCCGCGCGCTGCAGGAGCAGGAGGCGCGTCCGCTGCTCGAGGCCGCGCCGGGGGTGGACCCGCGCTTCGCCACGGTGGTGGACCGCTGCCTGCGCCGCGAGCCCACCGAGCGCTTCGCCTCCGCCGACGCGCTGCTCGAGGCGCTGGAGGACCTGCGCGCCAGCGACACCGCCCCGCCCATCCCCGAGGGCAATCCCTACCGCGGCCTCAATGCCTTCCAGGAGGAGCACCGCGCCCTCTTCTTCGGCCGCCGGCAGGAGGTGCGCGCCGTGCTGGAGCGGCTGCGCGCCAATGCCTTCGTGCTCGTCACTGGCGACTCGGGCGTGGGCAAGTCCTCGCTGTGTCTGGCGGGCGTGCTGCCGCGGGTGCGCGAGGGCGCGCTGGAGGATGGCCTGTCCTGGGGCGTGGCGCGCATGGTGCCCGGCCGCCGGCCCGTGGCCACCCTCGCCGCCGCGCTCGCGCCCCATGTCGCGCTGGAGGAGGCCCGCCTCGAGCAGCTCGCCCGCGCCGAGCCCACCACCCTGGTGCGCGCCCTGCGCTCGGCCCTCGGGGAAGGTGCCCGCCGCGGCGTGGTGCTGCACGTGGACCAGTTGGAGGAGCTCGTCACCCTGAGCGAGCCGTCCGAGGCCGCGCTCATGGCGGAGCTGTTGGGCCAGCTCGCCTCGGGGGTGGCGGGCGTGCGGCTGCTGGCCACGTCCCGCAGCGACTTCCTCACCCGCCTGGGCGCGCTGCCCGGCCTGGGCGAGGCCCTCTCGCGCGCCCTCTACCTGCTGCGCCCCCTGGGCCGCGCCGAGGTGCGCGAGGTGGTGACGGGCCCCGCCCGGGCCAAGGGCGCGCGCTTCGAGTCCGAGGCCCTCATCGACACGCTGGTGGAGTCCACCCTGCGCGCCGAGGGCAGCCTGCCCCTGCTCCAGTTCACCCTCGCCGAGCTGTGGGAGGCGCGGGACAAGGAGCGCGGCATCATCCCCGCCGCGGCGCTGGAGTCCCTCGGCGGCGTCAGTGGCGCGCTCGCCCGGTACGCGGATGGTGTCATGGCCCAGCTGCTGCCGGATCAGCAGGGCGCGGCGCGGCAGTTGCTCATGCGGCTCGTCACGGTGGACGGCACACGCGCCCGCCGCTCCGAGGCAGAGCTGCTGGGACAGGACCCGGCCTCGCGCGCCGCGCTGGAGGCGCTCATCCGCGCGCGGCTCGTGATGGTGCGCCGCACCGAGGAGGGCACCACCTTCGACATCGCCCACGAGGCGCTGCTCACCGGCTGGCCCACGCTCGCCCAGTGGCTGCTGGAAGCCAACGAGGCCCGTCAGCTCCACGCCCGGCTGGAGCGGGCCGCCGCCGAGTGGGAGCGGATGGGACGTCCGCGCGAGGCGCTGTGGGGCACCCGCCACCTCGCCGAGGTCCATGGCCTCGCCCCGGAGAGCCTCACCCAGCGCGAGGCCGCCTTCCTCGAGGCCTCGCGCGGAGGCGTGCGCCGGGGGAGGCTGCTCACGCGCATGCTGGCCGTGGGCTTCGTCGCCTCGCTCGCGCTGCTGTACGCCGGCCTGCGTCTCCAGGCCTGGTACAGGCTCGAGGGCCAGGTGCTCACACAACTGGGCGAGGCCCGCTCCCGCCTGGAGAACGCCCGGGAGCGCGACCGTTCCCTGGAGGCGGTCCGGACGGAGTCCTTCGCCCTCTTCGACGTGGGCAAGCTGGACGAGGCCCGGCCCCGCTGGGCCGAAGCGCTGCGGATTCAGACGGGGACGCAGCAGGCCTATGCGCGGGCCAGCGAGGAGATGGAGAAGGCGCTGGTGCTCGACCCGGGCCGCGAGGAGGTGCGAGGCGCCTTCGCGGACGTGCTCGCCGAGCGCGCCCGGCTCGCCGAGCGCACCTTCCGCCCCGGCGAACGCGACGAGTTGCTGCAACGCCTGCGGCTCTATGACACCTCGGGCGAGCGCCTGGCGCGCTTCGAGGCGCCGCTGCGCGTGAAGGTGCGGACGCGGCCGGCCGGGGCCACGGTGACGCTGGCGCGCTACGAGCCCACGAGTGATGGACGGCGGGTGCTCACCGCGGCGCGCCAGGCGGGAAACACGCCGGTGGAGGGGCTGTCGCTGGAGCGGGGAACCTGGGTGGTGGAGCTGAGCGCGCCCGGGTATGCGCCGGTGCGCCACGTGCTGCGGGCCGAGCCCGGCCCCGAGCGCACGCTGGAGGTGGCCCTGCCCGAGGCGGCCCGAGTGCCCGAGGGCTTCGTCTACGTGCCGCGCGGCACCTTCCTGTTCGGCACCGCGGCGGACGAGAACATCCGCCAGTTCTTCGACACGGCGCCGCTGCACGAGGTGGAGACGGGGCCGTACCTCATCTCGCGCACCGAGGTGACGTATGGCGAGTACGTGCGCTGGCTGGAGGCGCTGCCGCCGGAGGAGCGGGCCCGCCGCACGCCGCACGGCTCCAAGGTGGCCTCGCTGAACGCCGAGGTCGAGCTGAAGCGGCTGGGGGATGGGCGCTGGCACCTGAGCATCCACCCCAACGGGGTGACGTACGCGGCGGCCGAGGGCGAGCCACTGCGCTACACCACGAGGCCGCGCGGGGTGGAACAGGACTGGCGGTGGCTGCCGGTGGGCGCCATCGACTACGCGGATGCCCGGGCCTACGCGGCATGGCTGGCGCGGACGGGCCGCATCCCCGGTGCGAGGTTGTGCAACGAGCTGGAGTGGGAGCGCGCGGCCCGGGGCGCGGACGAGCGCGAGTACCCCCACGGCGACGTGCTGTTGCCCCACCAGGCCAACTACGACGAGACATACGGCAAGGTGGGGGCCAGCTTCGGCCCGGACGAGGTGGGCAGTCACCCCGAGTCGCGCAGCCCCTTCGGGTTGGACGACATGGTGGGCAACGTCTTCGAGTGGACCGACTCCCTCTTCCAGCCCGGCCGCTCGGCGGCGCGCGGGGGCAGCTACTACTTCGGAGCCAGCACGGCGCGCGCCCCCAACCGCGAGACACCCGAGCCCGGCTTCCGGGATCTCAGCGTCGGCCTGCGGCTGTGCGCGGACGCCCCCTGAGGCGAGTGCTGGCAGCTACCCCTTGGCCGGCGGGTCCAACTGCATGGGCCGTGGGTAGCAGAGGCCCAGCGGGTCCCAGACGTATTTCTCCATGGGCACCAGGGTCAGGTGGCTCATGGCCTGTCTCTCGGCGAAACGCCTGAAGCGCTCGGAGACGAGGACGACGCCCCACATGCCCCGCGGCCGGAACACGTCCTCCCCCTTCCAGGTTCCTTCCTCCAGCACGAGCCCATCGATGGCATCAGGACCGGCGTAGCGGCACCAGGAGCACTTCACGGGTTTCTTGCTCAGGATGCGGCTGCGCTCCATGTCCAGGGCCGGGTTGCCATAGGCCGGCATGACGAAGAGGTAGCGGGGGGGTGGACCGGGCTTGGGACCACGGCCCTTGCGGCGGACGCGGGTGATGTCGACCGGATGGAAGCCGCTGAGCCCCGTCAGCCCCTCCGCCTTGAAGGCTTCCGCGAAGCGCTCGGAGATCAGCAAGCCGCCGCCAGGGGCATGCATGAGATCGCCATAGTCCTTGCCGTAGAGCTCCAGCTCGCCCCGGTAGGGAGGCAGCCAGGTCAGCAGCCCGACGAGGTCCCCACACCGGGGGCAGCGCGGCGCCGGGCCGGTGTTGAGGTCATCCGTGCCGAACTCGGTGTCGTGATGGCCTCCGCGCAGCTTTTCCACGACGAAGAAGCGCGGAGACGGGGAAGGAGCGTCAGAGGCCATCCGGGAACCTCGCGCGCATCTCGGGCCGGTTGTAGATCTGCCGCAACAAGGCTTCGAACTCCTCGGGTGTCGCGTTGAAGCACGACCATCACGGCCAGGCGGTACGCCACGAAACACCCTCCAGCTCGAGGAGGGCCCCAGTATTCCATATCCGGAGAGTGCGCCCCGGGCCTACCCGGACTTCAATCCGTGCGCCGGGACCGCGCGTCCATGAGGCCTGAGGTGCCGCGAAGAACGCTCGCTGGAAGACCATCGCCTGCGACTCCAGGGTCTGAGGAGCTGGCTTGCCGCCGCTCCCTCGCATGCCGACCATGCCGGAACACCCCTTCATCTGATTCGGCAGCGGTGTGCGACCGCGATGGCCCTCCCTTGTCAAACAAGACATTCCCTCGAGGGGATGGTGGCCAGGGCCGGCCTCTCGCCGAATGAGCCGAGGAGCCCACGATGCCCCAGCCCAAGAAGATCCCCCATGACGTGCCCGATGAGGTGAAGCTCGTCCTGGCCCACCTGCGGCCCGTCCCCGAGGCGTTGGCGCAGGAGCGCGAGCGGCTGCTGGCGGAGCTCGCCACCGCCCAGGAGTCTTCCACCGAGCCGCTCCAGCAACTCCAGCGCCAGGTGGCGGCGGTGCTGCGGTCCCTGCGGCCCGACGCCCCGTTCAATGCCCGTCTCGCCGGGGAGCTCGCCACCGCGCTCGGCAGCTACGTGAAACACCCCGGCGCCGTCATTCCACCTCCCGACATCATCCGCGACTGCATGAACCACGTGCGCTCGCACCTGGAGGCCATTGGCATGAGCCCCCTGCTCGCGGTGGTGGACGAAATCCCCGACCCGCCGTCCGCCCACGCGGAGGAGGAGTCCCGGGAGGAACAGGAGCTCCAGGCACAGCTCAAGTTCAGCAGCATCCGGGGCTGAGCGCCCCACATGCCCCGCGGGACATTGTCATACGCAATTCCAGACATCTCCCGCTGACGCCGCGCCGGCAGGAAACTCCGCGAGACCGCGAGCGATAATCCCCACATCCAATCTCTCTCATGGAAAGGAATTCCTCCATGTTCATCAATCAAAAGAACTTCCAGCTCGCGATGTTCCAGGCCTCCTCGAACTTCTCCTCGTCGCGGGGTGGTAGCTTCGCCAGCTTCTCCTTCAGCTCGGCCGTCTTCTCCTCCTCTTCGCTGGGCGGGCTGAATGGCGCGTACCAGAAGTGCCCCTCCAACCGCCCGCTCAACACGCTGGGGAACCTCTTCAGCTCCATCTCCATGCTGCAGTCCTTCAGCACCACCTTCCCCCAGTGCGGCTGCCCCTCGCGGCCGCCCCCCTGCCCCTCGCGGCCGCCGCCGTGCCCCCCGGAGCCGCAGCAGCACGGGAAGGGGAAGATGTGGGACGTGTTCTTCGACACCAAATCGGGAACGAAGACGAAGCAGCAGTCGCCCATCGTGCTGGACCTCAACGGCAACGGGAAGGCGGACATCACCGGCAGCAACATCAAGGGCAATGGCAAGCTGGAGGGCAACACCGTCAAGGGGTTCGACCTGAACCCCTCGGACCGCCAGTGGTCCACCAAGAGCCTGAACCGGCGCCCGGGTCACGGCGCGCCCGCGCTGGGGGCGGGGGTGACCGCCAAGGTCTTCGACAAGGACGGCAAGCTGGTGAAGTCGCTGAGCGCCGAGCAGCTCAAGAAGCTACAGGGCAGCAAGGCCTGGAAGAAGGGGGGCGGCGACATGGGCCTGGGGCTCGGCGGCGGCATGCGCGCCGAGTTCCGCGACGGCAACGGCACGCTGGTGAGCGAGCTCAAGCGCGACGGCACCAACAAGAACAAGCCCCTCTATTTCTGGGGCAACCAGAACCAGAACGAGTGGACCAAGCCCTGGGACTCGAAGACCGGTGGCGACGGCATGCTCGTGTGGGACGTGGACGGGGATGGGAAGATCACCAGCGGCAAGGAGCTGTTCGGCCACGTCGACCTGAACGGGAAGAACACGTTCAAGAACGGCTACGAGAAGCTCGCCCACTACTTCGACAAGAACGGGGATGGGCAGGTGAAGGGCTCGGAGCTCAATGGCCTGAAGATCTGGGAGGACCGCAACGGCGACGGCATCACCCAGAAGGGCGAGCTCGTGGACCTGGAGAAGCACGGCATCCGCAAGCTGAACACCCAGTTCAACGAGGCGGACATGAGCTCGTCGTACAGCACGCGCAAGCCCGGCCACGCGAGCGCCGCGCAGCAGACGGGGCAGAGCCCGGTGCACCACGAGGCCATGCAACAGGCCTGGCAGATCTTCCAGCTGGTCGATGTGCTGCGGCAGATGCAGGCCGCGGGCTGCGGCTCGTACTGACCCTCCCCGTCGTTCCCTCTCCACCCTCCAACGAGGAGCCCGCCATGTTCAAACCCGAGGAGATTCCCGCGGATCTGCCCGATGAAGTGAAGGCCGTCCTGGGCCACCTGAAGCCAGAGCCGGAGGCGTTGCGCCAGAGGCGCGAGCGGCTGCTGGCCGAGCTCGGCAAGCAGCTTCCCTCCTCCAAGGGAAGCCTCCAGCGGCTGCTGAACAAGCTGCGGGCGACGCTGCTCGCGATGGAGTCCCAGGCCTCCTTCCAGGCCACGCTCGCCGGGGACTTCCACCAGGTGCTCCAGCACTACGCGAAGGACCCCGCGGCGCCCAATCCGCCGCCGGCCCTTGTCCTGGAGTGCATGAGCTACCTGCGGGAGCGCGTGGAGGCGATGGGCCTGGGCTCCCTGCTGGAAGCCGTGCAGGCCGCGTCCGCGAACAGCCCCCCGCGCTGAGCCCTCACGCCACCTTGCGTGCGGCGGGCTCGTCCGCCCGCGCCAACGGCAGCCGCACCCGGAAGCAGGCGCCGCGCGCCACGGACGTGTCCAGCTCGAGCGTCCCGCCGTGGTTCTCCGTGATGAGCTGGCGGCAGATGGCCAATCCCAGCCCCGAGCCCTTCCCCACGTCCTTCGTGGTGAAGAAGGGCTCGAAGATGCGGGCCCGCAGCTCCGGGGGAATGCCCGGGCCGTCATCCGCCACCACCAGCTCGGCCATGCCGTCGCGCACGGCCGTGCTCACGCGCACCTCGCCCTTCTCGCCCAGCGCATCCAGGGCGTTGCGCAGCAGGTTCAGCATCACCTGTCCCAGCTGTCCCCGGTGGAAGGCGAACACCGGCAGCTCGCCGCAGTGGACCTCCACCCGTGCGCTCTCGGGCAACGAGCGCCGCACCAGCTCCACCGTCTCGCGCACCACTTCATTGAGGTCCCCCGGCTCGAGCCGGGGGCGCTCCCCGCGCAGGAAGGCCCTCAGGTCCGCTTGAATCCCCCGGATGCGCTCGGTGGCATGCTGCATCGCCTCCAGCGCGTCCGGCGTGTCCTGGAGCAGGAACTCCACGTCCAGCTCCCGCCACAGCCGCTCCACCTCGTCCACGTCCTCGGGGTGCGCCTCCAGCCGCTCCCGGCAGCGCCGCAGCACGTCGGACAGCTGGTCGAAGTACTCGCGCACCGCCGGCAGGTTGGTGTGGATGGCGGTGAGCGGGTTGTTGATTTCATGGGAGAGCCGCGCCAGCAGTTGCCCCATGGCGGAGAGCTTCTCGGCCTGCATCACCTTCTGGCGCGCCTGATCCAACTCGGCGGTGCGGGCCGCCACCAGGCGCTCCAGCTCGGCGTTCCTGCGCCGCAGGGCGATGCCGCGCCAGCGCACCACGCCCGCCACCGCCACACTCAGCAGCAGCACGCCCAGGCCCCTCGCCCACCAGGACGCCCACCACGGCGGGTGCACCACCAGGTCGAAGCCCGCCACCGGCCCCCAGGGGCCCCAGTCGTTGCGTGCACGGACCTCGAAACGGTAGCTGCCCGCCGGCAGCGCGCTGTAGCGCACCGAGCGGCCCGGCACGGCGTGCCATTCGTCCATGCCCACCAGGCGCGCCTCGTGGCCCACGTGTCCCTCGTCCAGGGCGCCCAGGTCGGCGAAGCGGACCGACAGCGTCGTGTCTCCGTGCTCCGCCTCGAGCCCCCGCACCTCGGAGCCGGAGACCTCGTGCGGCCCGAGCCGCGTGTTCAGCAGCACCACACGCGGGGGCGCGGCCGGGCCGGTGTAGCGCGCGCCGTTGAAGCGCCCCAACCCGCTCGAGGTGCCCACCCACACCGTGCCGTCCTCCTCCGCCAGGAAGGAGTTGCCGCTGCAGTCATCTCCCGGGAGCCCTCCGCTCGCGCCGAAGTGCTCCATCACCCCGTCCTCGCCCACCAGGTGCACTCCCGCGCCCGTCCCCACCCACAGCCGGCCCGCCGCGTCCTCGTCCACCATGTACGTGACGCCGTTGAGCAGCCCCGAGCTCCGGTCCAGGCGGAACACCTCGGTGAGGCGCCCCTTCTCGTAGGTGAAGCAGCTCAGCCCCAGCGGCTCCACGTAGGACACGCACACCCGGCCGTCGTGCCGCGCCACCAGGTAGCGCACGCGCTCGTCCCGCAGCCCCTCGGCCGTGCCCAGGCGCCGGAACACTCCCCCGTCTCGCACGAAGAGCCCATCCCCCGCCGCCCACAGCCTCCCGGCCGGGTCCAGCTCCACTCCGCCGAAGAACGTCCGCCGGCTGTGCGGCAACACCTGCTCGAAGGACCAATCCCCGTCCCGGTGCACGCCGCGGAACAAGCCGGTGCTGGTGGCCACCCACAGCGTCCCATCCGGCTCCCACAGCAGGTCGAACGTGTAGCGCGCCGGCAGACCCTCGGCCACGCCGTACGTCCGCACCCGCCCACTCCAGGGCTCGTAGCGGTGGAGCCCCTCCGGGTTGCCCGCGGCCCACAGGGCCCCGTCCGGGCCCTCCGTCACGCTCTTGAGCGAATACCCACGCAGCCCGGGCACGGTGAGCCACCCCTCGGGCGTGGCGCGCGCCAGCCCATCATCCGTGCCCACCCACAACGTCCCGTGGGTGTCGCGGATGAGGCCCCAGATCATGCTCGAGGGCATCCCGGTGGAGGTGTCGTGGACGGTCCACAGGCCCCGGCCCAGGGAGCGGTGCACGCCCAGGCTCACGACCCAGAGCGTCCCCTCCCGGTCATGCAGCACGTCCCGCATGCGCGTCGAGCGCTCCGAGAGGCCCAGCCGGTGCAGCTCCACCCGCTCGCCCTCCACGGAGAGCAGGCCGCGGTAGTTGGGCACCAGCAGCTGTCCACGCAGGCCCACGCGCAGGCGGCGCCCCGCTCCCATCAACCCCTGGAAGAGGTGTGAGCGATCCTCGAAGGGCATGCCCTCGCGCGGCTGCATGGCCAGCCACCCCTCGCCCGCGGCCCACAGCCGGCCCAGGCCGTCCCGCACCAGGTCGAGGATGGAATTGCGGCTGTCCGTCACCTCGTGGATGCGCCAATGGCCTCCGGCATCCCGGCTCAGCACCCGCGAGCCCGAGCCCACCTGGAGCGCGCCCGACGCATCCGCCCAGAGCACCATGGCCGGCCCTCCCGGCCAGCCCGGCATCGGCACGAAACGCCCCGGCTCCACCTCCACGTACAGGCCCTGCTCGGTGCCCGCCACCAGCCGGCCCCCGGCGTCCAGGCGGATGTTCCACACCAGCGAGGGGATGCCATTCATCGGCACGGGGATGAAGCGGCTCCCGTCCCAGCGCACCACGCCCTTCTGCGTGGCCAGCAGCAGCCGGCCCTGGGAGTCGAGCGTCTCGTCCCTCACGATGGACGAGGGCAGCCCCGCGTCCAGGCCGAAGCGCTCGAAGCGCTCGCCATCGAAGCGGTACATCGCATCCGCGGCGCACACCCAGATGAACCCCGCCGCGTCCTGCATCACGCAGGACATGTCGTGGTTCTCGATGCCCGAATCCGTGCCGTAGCTGCGGAAGCCGATGCGCCCCGGGGGCTCTCCGCTCCGAGCCTCCCTGCTCCACAGCAGGACCGTGAGGCCCAGCGTCAGGAGCGTGGCGATCCGGTACGACGGCATGGCTCCCGTGGCCTCTCAGGGAAAGCGGGCCCGTGTCCCCGGACCCGGGGGTTCAGCCTAACACAGGCCCGGGAGCCGGACTTATGGGGTCAGCCCGGGGGCCGTGGAGTCACCGGGGGCATCCGGACGAGCGGGCCCGCGGTTGCGCCCCCGCCAGCGTCCGTGGAGCTTCTTCGCGGGCAGGGCGATCAGCAGCGACACCGCCAACACGGACAGCGCGAGTCCCAGCGCGGGCAGCACGTCCTGCGAGCGGCCCAACCGGGTGGCCAGGCCCGCGAAGGTGGACCAGCCGTACGCCAGGGGCAGGTGCACCACGTAGACCCAGAGCGACGCGCGGCCCACGGGCGCCATCCACCGGTCGAGCCTCGCGGGCAGCAGCATCGCCGCGCCCGCGGCCACGGACAGCAGCCCCACCCGCCACGCCACCAGCGTGGGGTCGCTCACCCGCGGGTCTCCGCCCCACAGCGTCATCAGCGACAGGATGACCGTGCCCGCGCCCATCAGGCACAGCCAGTGCGGCACCCGCTTCACCTGCGCGAGCCACAGCCCCGCGAGGCCTCCCAGGAAGAAGTAGGACGACCAGGGGAAGAGGGGGAAGTTGGACGTCTTGCTCGCCAGCGCCTGCTCGAGCGCCAGGGGCCATCCGCCCGCCAGCACCGTCGCGCGCACCCACGGGCTCACGAGCGGCACGAGCACCGCCAGCGCCGCCAGCGCGCCCATCCGCGCCGCCCTTCCTTGGAGCACCGACATCACGCCCGCGCCCATGCACAGCGCCGCCGCCACGCCGTGCAGCGCGTCGAAGGCCAGGAAGTGCCGCCACACCGTCACATCCCCGGCGAAGAGCAGGGGCAGCCCCCAGCCGGGCCAACGCAGGAGGTAACCCCAGCCGAGCAGCAGGGCCACGCGGGGCAGGTACCGGCGCAGCACGCTCGAGCCATGCGCGCCCGTGCGCTGCACCGTCGTCGCGAAGGCCCAGCCGGCCACGAAGAGGAACAGGGGCGCCGTCACGGCCCGGAGGGACCAGTACGCCACCATGCCCACGCCGTCGCGCGCCGCGTCGGACAGCACCGCGTCCAGCGTGTGGCCCATCACCATCGCGAGCGTGGCCACCGCTCGCGCCCGGTCCAGGCCCGTGTTGCGCGAGCCCGGTACCGTCGGGAGTGGCTCGGCGCTGGGGGCCTGGGCACTCATCCCTTCAACACGTTGCAAGACAGGAGAGGACGCCGCTCACGCTCAGACGCGCATCGGCATCACCACGGCGGTGAAGCTCCGGTCCCCCGGCGCGTGCAGCACGCCCGGGCTGTGCTCGTCACCCAGCTCGAAGGCCACCTCGTCCGTGTCCGTCACCGTCAGCACGTCGATCAGGTAGCGCGCGTTGAAGCCGATGGTGATGGAGGTGCCCTGGTAGGCGATATCCAGCGCGTCCTTGGCCTCGCCCAGGTCCGGGTTGTTGGCGGTGATGAGCAGCTGGTTCTCCGCCAGGCCGATGCGCACCGCGTAGCTCTTGTCCGCGCTCAGCAGGGCGATGCGCTTGAGGCCCTCGAGCAGCCGCGTCTTGGGCACCAGCACCGCCTTCTCGCCCTCCTTGGGGATGACGCGCTGGTACTCGGGGAACTGGCCGTCGATGAGCCGCATCACCATCGTCAGGCCCGTCTTCTTGAAGAGCGCCGAGTTCTCCGCGAACCCCAGCTGGCACTCCGCGTCGGGCGCCTCGTCCAGCAGGCGCTTGAGCTCCAGCAGGCCCTTGCGCGGGATGATGACGCCGCCCTTGAGCTTGAAGTCGCCCGGCAGCTCGCGCTCGATGAGCGAGAGGCGGTGGCCGTCCGTGGCCACCATGCGCACCTTGCCGCCCTGCTGCGGCTCGAAGTAGACGCCGTTGAGGATGTAGCGCGTCTCGTCGGTGGAGATGGCGAACTGCGTCTTCTTGATCATCTCCAGCAGCGTGTTGCCCGTCACCTGCACCAGCGGGGCGCTCTCCTCGCGCGGCAGCTTCGGGTACTCCTCGGGCGCCGTGCCGACGATCTTGAAGTGCGCCGAGCCGGAGGAGATCTCCACGTAGTTGTTCGCCAGCTTCTTGAGCGTGACGTGGGCGTCCGGCAGGTTCTGGACGATGTCGAAGACGTACTTGGCGCTGAGCGTCACGGCGCCGGGTTTGATCACCTCGGCCGGGTGCTCGGACACGATGCCGATCTCCAGGTCGAACGCGGTGACCGTCACCCCCGTCTTGTGGGCCGTGACGAGCACGTTGGCCAGGATGGGCATCGTCGTCTTGCGCTCCACGATGCCCTGGGCGCGGTAGAGGGCCTTCTTCAGCTCGTCGGCGGCGATGCGGAATTCCATCTCGGGGGTCCTTGAAGAACCAGGGGGTCGGGAAAGGGTCGCGGCCCCGTGGCCGCGTCGGGCGGATGTAGCCCGGGGGGATTGGGTCGTCAACGAACCTGACGTCTGCGGTCATGCTCCTTTGTCCGGCACACAGCCGGACGGGCACTTGCGCCCTCTCCCCAGCCCCCGGCATGCAGGTAGGAGCCGCACCTACCGACCCGCCAACCGGTTGGTGCTTCCTGGCCGTGCCGCCCCCATGACTAGGGAGGGTCGAGCCAGGAGGAGAGCGCCATGCACGAGAGGGTCTACAAGACCGACGACGAGTGGCGGCAGGATCTCACCCCGGAGCAGTACCGGGTGATGCGGCAGGGGGAGAGCGAGGCGCCCTTCACCGGGGCCTTCGTGGATCACCACGCGCGTGGCATCTACTGTTGTGCGGGGTGTGGACACACGCTCTTCGCCTCGAAGGCGAAGTTCGACCCGGGCACGGGCTGGCCGAGCTTCTGGGCGCCCATCCGCCCCGGCCACGTGGCGCACCACGAGGATCGCTCCAGCTTCCTGCGCATCCGCACGGAGGTGGCATGCAACCGCTGTGGCGCCCACCTGGGGCATGTCTTCGATGACGGGCCGCCGCCCACGGGGCTGCGCTACAGCATCAACTCGGCGGCGCTGGCCTTCGAGCCCGAGGAGCAGGTGCTGGAGGAGCAGGCACTGGGGGAGGACATCGGCGTGCCGGCGTGAATGACGCGGGCCCCGCGTGCGTCGGAAGTGGCATCTGTCCCGGGAGGCGGCGAGACTGCGCCCCCTCCCTTTCCGGAGCCCGTCCCATGACCTTCCGTCAGCCCCTGCTCACCGCCGCCCTCGCCCTTGGCCTGCTCGCCGGTTGCAGCAAAGGCACCACCCCCGAGACCCCCCGCGCCGCCGAGTCCGGCGGCACACCTTCCGCGCCCATGGACAAGCCCACCGACAAGCCCGCCACCGCTCCCGAGACGCCCTCGGGGGGCACCGCCGCCGCGCCCTCCGCCGAGCGGGGGCCCGCCGTCTTCTTCCTGCGTGACAGCGGGGTGCGCTGCATGACGACGCCCTGCCCCTACTTCATCGCCACGCGGCCGGACCGGCCCAACGACGAGCCCATCCAGGTGCACGAGGTGGACACGGCGGCGCTCGGCGTCGACGACGAGAAGCGGGCCAGCATCATGGAGGCCACGCACATGAACCCCGGCCTCAAGGTGGAGGGCACGCTGGACACGGTGCCCAACGCGGGCCCCGCCGGCGCCGCTACGGTGCTGCGCGTCCGCCGGGTCGTCACGGGCCAGTAGTCGCGGCTCCC
The DNA here is from genome assembly GCF_036277355.1 of Archangium sp. Lineage (GTDB taxonomy): Bacteria > Myxococcota > Myxococcia > Myxococcales > Myxococcaceae > Archangium. The sequence goes on along the minus strand of NZ_DASUNC010000062.1, from coordinate 6,679 downwards.
ACCCGGGGGGCACCGCGCCTGTCGTCCCCCGGAAGTCACTTCCCCGGGCCTCACGCCCCACGTCCCTCGGGAAGAGTATCCTGGCTCTCTCTCCATTCAAGGACAGGGGGCGCTTCCGGGATGACGGGGCGAGTGGTGGAGACACCCCAGAGCGGGCGCGGGGCCGGGTGGAGCCTCGGGCCGCTCGTCCTGATGTGCCTGCTGCTGGCGAGCCCGGGCCGTGCGGCGGCCGCGTTGCGACTGGAGGACTCGCCGCGCCAGCTGCTCTCCGGACGCGACACCCGCGCCACCCTCACCGTCTCAGCGCCCGGGCTGCCTCCGGACGTGCGCCTCGCGTGCAGCGCGGGCCGGGTCCTCCCGGCGCGACGCTCCGCCCCGGACACGCTCCAGGCCGGCTTCGTCCCGCCGCGCACTGACACGCTCGCGCCCATTCTCTGCGCCGCCGTGTCGCCATCCTGGGGGGCCCACGCCACGGTGGTGCTCGAGGTGCAGCGCCGCCAGGTGTTGCCCCTGTCCGGACTGCCGCCCCTGGGCCGGGTGGAGGTCCGCATCGGTGACACGCTTCATGGGCCGGTGCGCGCCACGGCGGCCGGACAGGCCGAGGTGCCCGTTCTCCTCTCGCCCGGCGTCACGCAGGCCACCGTCTCGGCCACGGCGCCCGGCCAACCCGCGCGGCAATGGCCCATGGCCCTGCCCGTGTCATCCAGGCCCACGGTACTCCTGATCGCCGAGGAGTCCTCCGTCGAGGCCAATGGCGAGCGCGGTCCGCGCGTGTGGGCCTTCGGCCTCGACGGCCGGGGCGAGCCGCTGGAGGCCGCGCCTGGCTTATCGACGACGGGAGGCACCTTCGAGGCGCAGCGCATCGCGCCGGGTGTCCACCTGGGCACGCTCGTGCCCCATCCCCGGGCCACCACGCCGGGCGAGGCGGTGCTCACGGCGCAGGCGGGCAATGGCGAGCCCTGCACGGTGCGCGTGGAGCTGCGGGCCGGGGTGAAGCCCACCCTCGCCCTCGAGGTCGAGACGCTGGAGGGTGGGTTCTCGGGGGCGTTCGTTCATGTGTCCGTCCACGACGAGCGGGGGCGTGCGCTGGCGGGAGAGCCCGTGCGCCTCCAGGCCTCGCTCGGCGAGTTGGGGCCCGTGCAGGACCAGGGAGATGGCACCTACCTGGCGCGCTACCGGGCACCGCCTGGAGGAGGCGAGGAGCGGTTCATGGCGTGGCTCGACGGCGTGCCACCGGTCTCGTCGAGCGCGACGTTCCTTCCCATTCCCCGCCTGACGTTGGAGCTCGGCGGGAGGGAGCGGAACGGGCACGAGCTGCCCGCGGATGGCCTCTCGCGGGTGAGCATCAAGCTCTCCGCCCGCGACGCGAAGGGGATGCCGGCGCCGGACGGTACGGAGATCCTCCTGTCCACCACGCTCGGCCGGCTTCCCCCCTCGGTGACGACACGAGAGGGCCGCGCCACCGTCGAGCTGGAGTCTGTCCGTCGGACGGGCGAGGCGCTCGTGCGGGTGAGCTGGGAGGACCAGAGCGTCAGCACCACGGTGCGGCTCGTGCCTGGAGAGCCCGCCCGGCTGCGCGTGCGCACCGAGAAGGACGAGGTGCTCTGCGACGGGAGGGACAGCACGCAGGTGCATCTGCTCGTCGAGGACATGTACGGCAACCCACTGGACGGCGTGCCCATCACCCTGCGAGCCGCGGGAACGCAGGCCGAGCACGGGCGCTTCGAGCGAGTGGCCTCCCTGGGCGGAGGGGAGTTCGTCACCCGCTTCCATGCACCGGCCCGGTGTGAAGGTGGAGTGGCCACCGTGCTCGCCGCCGCGCGCGAGGCCCGGGGGGATGCGCGGCTCACCCTCGCCTCGCGCATGCCCCGGGGCCTGGCCCTGCGGCTCGGAGCGCAGAGCAACCTGGGCCGGCTGGTACAGCCCTCGCTGGAGTTGGAGGGGGACGTGCGGCCCTACGCGCTCGGCGAGCGGCTCGCCGCCAGTGCCTCGGTGCAGGTGGCCTGGGGAGGTTTCTCGCTGCGGGGCGAGAGCGCGGCGCACGAGCCCTTCGACCTGAACGCCCAGGCCTTCACCACCACCGTATCCATGGGGGCGCGCTGGCTCGTGCCCGTCATCGGCTCGCTGTCCGGCTATGCGGGTGCCGGGCTCGACGCGCACCTCGTCCGCATCGACTGGCGCTTGAGCCTGGACCCGGGCTCGCGGCGGCAGTTGTCCCCCGCGTTCGGCGGCCACGTGCGGCTCGGGGTGGTGTACCCGCTCGGCCCCGGGGAGTTCGTCCTGCAGGGGCGCTACGGCCTCGCCCGGCTTCCCGAGGGCGGCACCTTCCAGGGCCCCATCGGCGGGCTCTCCACGTCGCTCGGCTACCGCTTCACGCTCTGACGAAAGGAGGCACGGATGCGCTTCCGTACCGGCATGCACTTCCTCGCCCTGGCCCTGCTGACCTGGGTGCTCTCCTGCGGCGCCCAGCCGGACACGCCGCGCCTCCAGGCGGTGTCCCCGGAGAGCACCGCGTTCGGCACGCCCGAGCGCTTGCTGCTCAGTGGCTCGTTCGCGCCGGACGTGGCGGTGGACCTGGGCTCGGAGGCTCCGCCGTCGCTGGAGAACCGCTTCGAGGTGCGCATCGGCTCCGAGCGCGCCTACGCCGTGCGTTTCCGCTCGCGCGACGCGTTGGAGGCCACGGCCCCGGCCACCCTGCCACCTGGACGCCATGACGTCACCGTCACCGATGCCCAGGGCCGCGCCTCCACGCTGTCGGGGGCCTTCGAGGTCATCGACCGGGGTGTGCACCGGCTCGTCTTCGTCACCTCGATGCGCGCGGCGCGGCCCGGCGAGTGGACGGAGCCCATCCGCATCGAGCTGAGGGACCTCTCGGGCCAGCCCGCGCCCACTGCCACGCCGCGCGTGCTGCGCGTCATCAGTGACTCGGAGTCGGGCCGCTTCGCCCGGCTCGGGCAGGGGGAGGAGGCCCAGCGCGAGCTGGAGGTGACACTCGCCCCGGGGGAGTCCGGGGTGGACCTGCGCTACCGGGACACCACACCGGGCTATCACACGCTGGAATCCAGCTGCCACGAGCTGCCGCCGATCGCCCAGACGGTGGCGGTAGGACGGCTCGGCCCGCCCACGGCGGTGCGCTTCACCCGGGTGCCCACCTCGCCGTTGGTGGCGGGAGAGCCCGTGGCCCTGACGGTGGACGTGCTGGACTCCAGTGGCGGCCCGGCGTCGCTGCCAGCCACCGGCATCCAGCTCACGCTGCGCACCAACTCGCCCGCGGGAGGACTGGCCGTCAGCGAGAGCGACCCCTCCCACCCCGCTCTCACACTCGTGCTGCAGGGCTCCCAGGGCCGGCTGCCCCTGCTCTACAAGGACACGCGCAGTGCGGCGGAGGTGTGGCTGTCGGCGAGCGGCTTCAACCGGGACACGTACGGAGCGCTGTCGCCCCACACGGTGAGCCTCGCGGTGCGGCCCGGCGCCACCCAGCGCTTCGAGGTGCTGCGCACCGGCACGGGCCCCCTGCAGGCGGGAGTCCCCGAGCGCTTCATCCTCACGTCGCTGGATGCCTGGAACAACCGCACGCCGTACACCGGCACGGTGCGGCTGGACACCTCGCCGCCGGACCCGGGCTTCTCGCCCGGCGACGTCGAGCTCGAGGTGGGCATGGCGGCCTTCAACGCCGAGTTCTCCCGCGTGCAGCGGGTGTCCGTGGTGGCGGAGGATCCCCACGCGGCGAACGTACGAGGCGCCACCCCGGAGCTCACCATCCAGGCGGGGCCGCCCACGCACCTGGCGGTGTCCCCGGTGGTGGGGCCGCAGCTGGCGGGCGAGGCCTTCCTCCTCACGCTCGAGGCGTTGGATCGCTTCGGCAACCGGGCGGACACCCCGCTGTCGGTGACGCTCTCCGCCTCGGGCGTTCCCGAGGGGGCGCTGAGCCCCACGACGAGCGGCACCTTCACGGGCGCCATCACCTTCCCGGTGATGCTCACGGCCGCGGTGGAGGAGACACGCATCAACCTGGTGGAGGGGACGGTCTCGGAACCGGGAGCGCTGCGCACCACCACGGGAGGCTTCGCCGTGCTGCCTGGAGCCACGCAGCGCTTCGTGGTGGAGGACACACCCGGAGCACAGACGGCGGGAGTGCCCTTCCGGGTGCGCATTCGCGCGGTGGACACCTACGGAAACACCACCCGGGACGTGCACGAGCTGGAGCTGGATGCCCAGGGAGTGCACGCGCACCAGTTCTCTCCCGCCCGCTACACCGGCTTTCAGGGCCAGGCCGACGTGGAGCTCACCGTGTTGCTGGCCCTCTCGAGTACGAGGCTGAGCGTCGTCTCGGGCAACGCCAAGGGACAGCAGCCCGGCACCTTCGCGGTGAACCCCGGCGCCGTGGCGCGGTTCCAGCCGCAAGTGCCCCCCTGCATCACCGCCTCGGACCGTTGGAAGCTCACCCTGCAAGCGGTGGACAACTGGAACAACGCCGTGACGTCCTATGTGGGGACGGCCCGGCTCGCGCTCTCGCCGTTCGGCCCCCTCAGCCCGAGCACCACGCCGCCATTCACGGGCGGCACCGTCACCCTCCCCAACGTCACGTTGAACGACGTGGCGGGCCGGGAGCCGCAGTCCTGTCTGGAGCTCATCATCACGGACAGCGCGGACGCGAGGAAGACGGTCAGTCAGTGCCTCAACCTGCAGTTGAGCTGTCCCAAGCGCCAATGAGCCCGAGCCCATGAGAATCCGCACCCGGCTGCTGCTGCTGCTCATCGCCACCGCCGTGGTGCCCACCGTGGCGGTGGGCCTGTTGGCCTGGCGCGACGCGGAGCGGGCGCTCTCGGAGGCAGTGGCCGAACAGCACCGGCGCACGGCGCTGGTCGAAGCCGAGCATGCCGCCGCGCATGTCCTCTCGCTGGCCACGGAGCTGGGCGGCGCGCTGGTGCACCAGGAGCCGCTCGAGCTCGGCCCATCGGAAGCGCAGGAATTCCTCATCCGCGTCTTCCTGCGGCGCGACCGCATTGCCCAGGTGGGGCTCTTCGATGCAGGGGGCCAGCTGACGACCTCCGTCTTCGTGGATGATCCGGAGGCCTTCGCGCGGAAGGAGCCGCAGTTCCGACGCCACGACACGGTGGCCGCCGGAGAGGTGGAGGACTTCCAGCGGCGGGCGGCGGAGCTGCTCTCGCAGGTGCCCGAGGGCCGGGCGTACGCCGTCTCCGCGCCCTACCTCACCGAGGTGCGCCGCCGGCCGGCGGTGGTGGTGGCGGCACGAGTGCCGGGGACCCGGGCGGGAGGGCTCGCCGCCGAGTTGGGCCTGGAGGAGCTCGCCCAGCGGCTGGCCGCGCGGGGCGTGGGCGATGAACGGCTCTTCCTGCTGGATGGAGCGGGCCGGCTGCTGCTGGACGGTGAGCCGGAGCGCGAGCGCCATCGGGAGGACTTCACCGGGAAGCTGCCGGGGGTGGTGGGCGCGAAGCGGACGGGGCTGGCGGAGTATGAGGAGGAGGGCCGCGCGTGGCAGGCGGCCGTCAGCCCGGTGCCGGAGCTGGGCTGGGTGGCGGTGGTGGCCCGCCCGCGAGAGGCCGCGCTCGAGCCGCTGCATGCCCTGACGCGGAGCACGTTCGGAGTGCTGGGGCTGACGCTGGTGGGGGTACTGGCGCTGGCGCCGGTGCTGGCGCGCGCGCTGGCCCGGCCCATCGCCCGGCTGGCCGAGGGCGCACGAGAGCTGGCCCGGGGAAACCTCGCCCACCGCATCGCGCTCAAGCGCCGGGACGAGCTGGGAGACCTGGCGCGAGCCTTCAACGACATGGGGCAGGCGCTGGAGCAGGCGCACCGGGAGTTGCTGGGCTTCAACGAGCAGCTCGCGGCGCAGGTGGAGGAGCGCACCCGGGAGCTACAGCAGACGCAGGTGCAGCTCTCGCGCAGCCAGCGGCTGGCGGCGATGGGAGACCTGGCAGCGGGAATGGCGCACGAGATGAACAACCCGCTGGCCGCGGTGCTGGGCAACGTGCAGCTGATGCTGATGGATCTGCCACAGGAGGACCCCTCGCGCCGGATGCTCGGCACGGTGCACCAGCAGGCGCAGCGCATCGCCAGCATCGTTCGCGAGCTGCAACTGCTCTCCGAGCGTCAGCAATTGGGACGGCTGCCGTTGGACCTGCACCGGATGCTGGAGCGGGTGCTGGAGTCCCGAGGCGCGGAGCTGAACCAGGTGGGGGTGCAGGTGGACCGCCGCTTCCACCCGGGAGAGGTGAAGGTACTGGGCGATACCCAGGCGTTGGGAGATGTCTTCGGCCGGCTGCTGGGCAACGCCCTCAATGCCATGAGGGACAGGCCGGAGCGCAACCTCGTCTTGAGCACCCAGGTGGTGGACGCGGAGCTGGTGCGCGTGGAGATGCGGGACACGGGCCGGGGCATTGCGCGCGAGCACCTGGAGCGCATCTTCAATCCCTTCTTCACCACCAAGCAGCAGTGGACGGGGAAGGGCCTGTCATTGGCGGTGTGCCACCGCGTGATCGAGGACCACGGTGGAACCATCACGCTGGACAGTCACGAGGGCGTGGGCACGACGGTGATACTCCTCCTGCCCGCGGCGCCGGCCTCGAGCGGCCTGGTGTGAGCTCACCGAGGAGCCCGCAAAGGCGAAGGCCCCGAGTCTTCACGTGATGTGAGGACTCGGGGCCTTCAAAAAAAATCC
>NZ_DASUNC010000061.1:0-107016 GCF_036277355.1 Archangium sp. | reverse complement strand
GAGGAGTGTGAGCAGGCCGTGCTCCGGGTGATTCCTTTCCTGGTGGACGTGAACACCGATCTCAAACACCGAGAGGCGCTCAGCGACCCGGACTTCCTGCGCGAGCGCCTGCGCACGCTTCCCCCGGAGAAGTTCGAGGATATCTCCAGCGCCGACAAGTACGCGGTGACCCGGCAGTTGTACATCTGGGACAGGGAGTTGGGGCGTCATTAGCAACGGATGAGGCCCCTCATGATAGGGGAGATCATCAGCTTCGAGGCGCCACGGAGCATCGGAAGGTACCGGACGGAGCAGACCTCTCCCGAGGAGAAAAACTTCCATCGAGACGCTCCTGGGTGAAGCGGCGGGGCTCATGGTCCGGAAGTGAGGGCCTTCTCTTCTCGCCCGCCGGCAGCAGGCGCAGGCCGCCCGGCGTGCGCTCGAACAGCCGGGTGCCGAGCTTGCTCTCGAGCGCGAGGAGGTGGCGGCTGAGCGGCGGCTGGGTGGGGTGGAGCCGGCGTGCGGCGCGCCCCACGTTTCGCTCCTCGGCCACGGCCACGGCCACGAAGGACTGGATGTGGGCCATGCGCCCCTGCCCGGTCAATACCTCTGAAGAGTGAGGGACAGGTTTTCAGGTCGTGACTATGGATGAGGGGTCGTTACGTAAAACCCCGCAGGATGGCTTGACCCGGGAGGCTGGATGTTCAGTGCAATGAATCTCAATGCCGACGAACTCATGCTCAGGGACAGGGCTATCACGGCCCTCAACAGCTCGCTGTCCCTCCCCCAGGCGCTCGAAGCCGTTCGACCGCACCTCCTCGAGCTCGCGCAGGCCGACTCCATGGCCCTGTGCCTCATGGAGGTCACGCATTCGCTCCACTTCCAATGGCTCGTCCCGGGCCATCGCATCCCCATCCTCGATGAGTATGCCGGCCTGGCCGACCATGACTTCCTCCGGCCTCCCATCTTCGCCCGGCCCCAGACGGTCATCCGCGATTCGGAGCTTCTCTCCCGCAAGGAGTATGAACGGACCCTCATCTACCAACGCAGCCGGGAGCTGGAGCCGCGCATGGAGCACATCATGGCCGTGCTCCTCCCCATCCGCCCCGGCTCCTTCGGCGCCCTCGCGCTCTACCGGAACCGGCCACGCGCCTACTCCGGCCAGAACGCCGCCGTCCTCGCCAGCCTCACCGCGCACCTGGTGAACACCGTCCGCAACTGCAGCGACGTCCAGGACGTCACCACCAGCGCCCATCTCCTCGAAGAGCTCTACCGCCGCCCGGATACCGCCTTCCTCGTCGTGGAGCCTCCCCACCACGAGGTGCTGCGCTCTCCTCACGCCGCCGTCCTCCTGGAGCGGTGGTTTACCCCTTCCGAGCTCCACTCCTCCGGCCTCCCCCTCCCGCTCCAGGAGCGGCTGGACGCCCTGGTTCGCATGGCCCCCGATGCGCGGCTCGACAAGAACCTCTGGGTCTCCCTCTACGCCGATGGCTACCGCACGGTCCGGTTCATCGAACTGCCCGCCCCCGAGGGCCCCCGGCAATGGGCCCTGCTGATGCACGAGATTCCCATCTCCATCCCGCTCCCCGCGGAGATGAAGCGCAAGCTCACCCCTCGCGAGGTCACCATCGCGGCGTGCCTGCTCCGCAACTGGACCAACGAGCAGATCGCCGGTGAGCTCGAGCTGTCCCTTCACACGGTGAAGACCCACGTGCGAAACCTCCTCGCCAAGCTGGGCGTCGATGGACGCGCGGACCTTTTCTACCAGGCCGCCCGTCTCAACAAGCCTGTCTGAGACAGTGGAATGCAAGGGAAGACGCCTCCCGGAGGCCAGGGCTCGAACGGGAGGCTCTCCCATCTGACGTGCGGCTGTCTCTACCTCGCGAGAGGGATGCTGGCGGCGCCGCCCTCACGGAAGATGCACGGGTAGACGAGGCGTGCGACCCGGGCCGAGAAGAGGATCGCCGCCTGTTCCTCCGGGTCCGTCAGCCGTCCCAGGATGCGCGCCATCTCCGCCACGTGGTCCCCGTCCAGCGCTCCATGGTTGCGCAGGAACGTCACCGACTTGTGGATGTTGGGAATGGCGGCCACCGCCCGCAGCCGCTCCGCCCACACGCCCGCCCGCGTCTGCGACAGGTACTCCAGCACGTACGCGGTCCCCAGCACCGCCGCCGGCACGCCCGCGCGCGACGTGAAGAAGTTCCACCCCGTGTAGGCATCCACCGCCGGGCTCCGCGCCGCTGCCTCCACCTGCGCCGCCGGGCACCCCAGGTTCTTCAGGTCCGCCAGCAACCACCGCTCGTGCCCCCGCTCCTCCTCCCCCTTCTGGATCAACAGCTCCGCCAGCTCCGGGTGCCGTCCCAACCGCTTCAGCCGGTGGCCCGCCTCGGCGAGGATCGGCGTGCTCCAGCGGGCGTAGTGATACGTCTGGATGAGGTAGTGGATGTAGCCCGCCTGGTCGAGGGTGCCGTCGAGGAGGCGGCTGGCGTCGGGCTGCGCATCCACCGCCGCCACCAGCCCTCGCGCCTCCGCGTCCAACGCCGCCACCCACTGCGTCTCCGCCTGGTTCTCCGTCTGTGTTTGCACGTACGTCTCCTGTCCGGGTTCCGTCAGGCTCCCGGCTGCTGCGTGTTGAAGGTGAGAGGGAAAGAAGGAACCGCCCCGAGCCTAGGCGGTGGGGCTCACGCCGTTCTCCAGCGCGTGGAAGCGCGCCAGGCTGTCCGCCGGGATCTCATCCAGGGCCATGACGAGCGGCAGCGTGAACCACTGGAAGTACGCGTCGTAGAGCGGCTCCGCGATGAAGCGCGCCCCCATCGTCCTGGCGAAGAGCGAGGGCGGCCTGGGCACCCGCAGCCCGTCCATCAGTCCCTGCTTCGCCCTCGCCCGCTCCTCCGGCGTGTAGAAGGGGTGGCGGGGATGCACCGGGGCCTGCCGCGGGTCGGGCACGTCCACCCGCCAGCGCGGGCTCAACCATCCCCGGCTGGCCGCCACCTGCCACGACAGCAGCGCGTCCTCGGGGGAGTCCGTCTCCAGGTTCGCGGAGGCGATCCAGTGTGTCACCCCGAGCCGCCGGCTCTCCGCGTACATGGCCGCCTGCAACCACGTGACGGCCTCCGTGCGCCGCCACTTCGGCAGCACGCAGAAGCGGGAGGGCTCCGCGAACACCCTCCCCGGACGGATCAACCCCGAGAGGTCCACCCGCTGCGCCATCTCGAGCCCCACCGCCGCGCCCAGGTTCGCCGCCACCTCCGCGTTGGGCAGCGCCACCCGCATGGTCGCCACCGGCTCGTCACCGGCATGGACGAGCAGGTGCACCGTGGTGTCGAGCGTGTCGATGCAGGTCATCTCCCGCCGCGACACCGCCGATTGCTCGGACAGCAATCCCATCTCTCCGCCAAAGACAGCCCAGCGGATGCGAGCCGCGTCATCGAGCTCCCGCTGGGTGGTGGCGACACACCAGCGCCAGTGAACGTGCGTCATGGGTCCTCTCCCGGTAGCGAAACGGGCCGGTGTCTCACCGCCCTCACCTGTTCTTTCGCTGCCGGTGGCCCGAGTTCGACCACGGATTCTCCGGCGCCCTACGCCGCGATGCGGCCATCCGGATGCGCCCGGGATTCACACACACCGCGGGAGCGCCACGTCACTGGGGCATCACGCGGTGAGGAGAACGAGCCAGCGCGTATCGCGCGGCGACGGGCGGCGGTTGAGGCGGTAGTCCTCCTCCGCGAAGGCGAGGGCCGCGCGGCAGATCGCCGGCCCGGACGGCAACATCTGGTTCACCGAATACTACGGGACCAGGCAGCTCGCGAAGATCACGCCGAACGGTGTGGTCACCGAGGTGGTGCAAGTGCTCGGCGCCTCGGGGCTCGCCCGTGGCCTGGGAAACACCTTGTGGATCACGCAGCCGACCGAGCACAACATCTCGAAGTGCACGCTGCCGTAGCCGCCTCACCCCGGAGACAGCGTGGCAGGACATGTCTACGGTCCCCATGTCCAGGTACGAGGGCCAGCTGTACTCCAGCAGCCCCTGGCCGAGGAATGCCCCTGCCTCTCCTCCTTGGGGTGGACTCAGCGTCGATCGCGTTCGCGGAGTGTCTCGATGGCCTTCAGGATGGCGGCCCGGTGTTGGGCGGCCTTGAGCCACCTGGGCAACCGGCTGATGAGACCTTTGTTGTGCCAGCCGTATGGGTCCCGGGTCCGCTCCCGGAGCGAGGCCTGGACGAAGGCCTCGAGGAAACCCAGGTGGCGGTGGTTGAAGGCCCACAACAGGTGCCTGCCACAGTGGAGCTGGAGACGGAGCGGGAGCTGGAAGTAGAAGTCCCGCATGGGGTCGGCGTACCAGGGCATGCGCACAGTCCGTCCCTCCCACGGGTTGTTGAACCCGCAGTGCGTGCACGTCACCCGGCGAGAGGCGAAGAGCCCCGACTCACCGGCATGCCGCGGGAGCACGAGTGCGGTCCGCTCGCACCTCGGGCAGATGACCCGGAACTCGTCGATGAAGGTGCCCCACCACTGCCCGGCGGTCTGGAGACGTTCCTTCTGAGCGGGTGTGTGCATGGCGGGGCTCGGACGGTAGGGGGATTTCATTACTGACGGAGTCAGATTGCAGGTCCAACACCCGCTTCACCTTGCGCGCGTTGCCGGTGGCGAGCTCCAGCCACGGTTGCGTGGTGCCCTCCGGCAGCTCTCCCCGGGTGGCGCGGACGCGGCGAGCACCACCAGCAGGTTGCCGGCCTCGCGGCGATCCAGCTGCAGCGTCTTCCCAGTGGCCTTCCAGGTGACGAGCCCCGAGGGCGAGACGGTGCGGTCCAGGTAGCTCGTCGCGCCCTCGAGCAGGGGCTGGGAGATGGCCTGGTGGGTGGTCCGCGCCTTCTGGCGCAACGCTTCCACCTGCGAGGCGTCGAAGAAGAGGCCGGGGTGGGGCCCCGCGAGCGCGGGCAGCGACACCCACAGCACCAGCCAGGACAACGCCCACCCACGCGTGAGGAAGTGCTTCATGCGGGGTGGATGCCACCCTTTATTCCGCCCACTTCCCACACGGGGGCGCTGGAGGGCCCGCTCGCCAGGCCGGGGGTTGTCCCCCGGGTTCGGACGTGCTCACCGGAGGGGCTCGGCCGATGCGCGTGCGTGGCTCCTCGCTCCCTGGCGCCCTTCAGGCCCTTCAGCTGGCCTTGGCCATGAGCTGCTGGGCGGTCTGCTGGGGGACGGCGTACCCGGAGGCCATGAGGAGCTCCGCCACGGCCTGGGCGATGGCGGCCTGGGTGGCGCCGGCCTGGGTGGGCTTGCAGAACGCGCCCACGCCCAGCACGGGCCCGAGCGCGGTGAACTCCACCACCTCGACGCCGGGGGCGGGCTGCTCCTGGACTCCGGGCACCACCGCCACGCGCTCCTGCAGGGCGCGCATCATCGTGGGCACGTCCACGCCGTGCAGCAGCGGCACCTTGACGGTGACCTTGCGGTGGGCGTGGTGGGTGAAGTTGACGATGTTGTCGCCGAACAGCCGGTTGTTGCCCACGGAGATGCGCAGGTTGTCGCCGGTGTCGAGGGTGGTGGCGAACAGGCCGATCTCCTGCACGATGCCGGCGGCGCCGCCCGCGGAGATCTCATCTCCCACGCGGAAGGGGCGCAGCACGAGCAGGAAGACGCCCGCGGCGAAGTTGGACAGCAGGCCGGACCAGGCCGTGCCGATCGCGATGCCCGCGGCCGCCAGCAGCGCCGCGAACGAGGTGGTCTCCACCCCCATCATCCCCAGGATGGCCAGCAGCAGGAGGATGGTGAGGGAGCCCGCGAACAGCGATTCGATGTAGCGGATGAGCGTGGCGTCGAGCTGGCGCTTCTGCAGGCCCAGGTTCAGCACGCGCCGGAACGCGGTGATGACCGTCCGGCCCACGAACCAGAGCACCAACGCGCCCACGGCCTTGAGGATGAAGGGGAGGGCTTCCGTGAGGGCCAGCGACTTCAATTGATTGAGGATGGCTTCCATGGCGTTCTGGGTGGGTGCGGTGTCTGGTTGTTGTTTGGGTTCAAGGTGTTTTTCAGTGAACCCTTGGCAATCTATAGAAACGGGGCTCTCCGGGAGAAGAGCGGGGCGTGTTTTCCAGGCCCTCAAAAAGCGAGACCTGGACTCGCCCTTCATTCCCTGGGCGTGACAGCGCGTGACGAGGACGTCCGGCTGGTGTCCGCCCGGGTTGGCCTCGGGGCGCGCGAGGGTTCCTACCCTTGGGGCAGGAGAGGGCAGCGCGCATGGACCTCTACAGTGCCGCCAGGCGGATGAACCGGCCGTTCCGGTTCTCGAATCCGGCGTCGTACCGGGAGATCTCCCTGGCCAGCCGGGGGCTGATCGGAGACGGCATCACGTGCGCCCTGGTCCGGCCGGACGGGGTCATCGACTGGTTGTGTTTTCCCCGCTTCGACAGCCCGAGCGTCTTCGCGGCGATCCTCGATGACGAGCGGGGCGGCTTCACCGGCATCACCCCGGCCGTCTGGCCCTTCGAGAGCCTGCAGCGCTACGACCCGGACACCAACGTGCTGGAGACGCTCTTCCGGGTCGAGCGCCAGGGCGTCGTGCGGATCATCGACTACATGCCGTGGACGAATGATCCCCGGGCCACCATCCACGAGGTGCACCGGCGCATCGAGTGCGTGGAGGGCTCGCTCGAGCTGGACGTCGTCTTTGATCCGCGGTTCCGGTACGGCGAGTCGGAGACGCGGGTGGAGCTCGAGGAGCACGGGCTGGTGGCGAAGGGCGCCCGGGGCGAGCGGATGGTCGCGGTGCTCGATGGGGAGGCGCACTGGGAGCGCCAGGGCGAGTCGGGCCTGCGGGCGCGCATCCAGCTCGGCAGGGGAGAGCGGCGCTGGATGATCCTCGCCTGGGACTCGGAGCATCCGGAGCCCGTGGCCGCGTACCGGCCCTACGAGCTGCTCCGTGCCACGCGCCAGGCCTGGCGGGAGTGGTCCCGGCGGCTCCAGTACGAGGGGCCCTGGCGGCACCATGTGCTGCGCTCGGCGCTGGCGTTGAAGCTGCTGATGTACGCGCCCACCGGCGCCATGGTGGCCGCGGCCACCACCTCGCTGCCCGAGTGGATTGGAGGGCCTCGCAACTGGGACTACCGCTACAGCTGGGTGCGTGACGCGGCCATGGCCGTGCGGGCCACCAACCTGATCGGCTACGCGGAGGAGTCCCGCGAGTTCTTCTACTTCGTGCGCGACACGCTGAAGCACGGCGAGCCCCTCCAGGTGATGTACTCGCTGGATGGGGGGCCGGTGCCCGAGGAGCGGATCCTCCCGCACCTGTCCGGGCTCCAGGGCTCGAGCCCGGTGCGGATCGGCAACGATGCCCGGGATCAGCTCCAGTTCGACACGGCGGGGGCGCTGCTGGACGCGGCCTATCTCTACGAGCGGTTCGGGGGCCGGCTGCCGCTGCGCACCTGGGCGCTGCTCAAGCGGGTCATCGAGACCACCGCCCGCCGCTGGCGCGAGCCGGATCACGGCATCTGGGAGCCGCGCCGGGAGAAGCGGCACAACGTGCACTCCAAGCTCATGTGCTGGTTGGCGCTCCACCGGGGCCGCCACCTGGCCCGGCTCTTCGCCGAGCCCGCGCTCCAGGAGTTCTGCACCCACGAGGCGGAGCTCATCCGCCACGACATCCTCCAGCACGGCGTGGACCCCTCGGGCCGGCACTTCGTGGGCTTCTATGGGGGCAACGAGCCGGATGCCTCGCTGCTGCTGCTGCCCATCGCGGGGTGCTTCCGGGCCTGCGAGCCGCTCGTGCAGGGGACCATCGACTGGTTGCGCTCGGAGCTGGGGGCGGGCCGTTTCCTGCGCCGCTACCGGATGGACGATGGGGTGGCGGGGCCGGAGGGGGGCTTCCTGCTGTGCGGCTTCTGGCTCGTCGAGGCGCTGGTGTTGTCCAACCGGCTGGAAGAGGCCGAGAAGGTCTTCATGTACCACGCGGAGGCGGCCAACCACCTCGGGCTGCTCGCCGAGGAGGTGCACCCCCTCACGCGCGAGCAGCTGGGCAACTTCCCCCAGGCCTTCAGCCACCTGGGGCTCATCAACGCCGCGGCGCGCATCGATCTGGCGCTGCGGATGCGGGACGAGGGCGAGCTGGCGCCCCCGCACCTGCTCGAGTCCGAGCCGCCCCCCATTCCGGGCAGCTCCTGCCATGACACCTGGGCCGGGATGTGACTCAGCCCATCGCGGGGCGGGCGGCGGCCTGTGGCTCGGCGGCGCCCTGCGACACCCGGTGCCACAGCTGGTGCGAGGTGAGCAGCACGCCGAGGATGACGAGCGGCGTGACCACCTGGCCCGTCGGATCTCCCGAGGCGTAGTGGGACACCGAGGCCGACACCAGGGTGATGGCGAAGCCCGCGTAGGCCCACTCGCGCAGCGTGCGCGGCACCACCGGCACCAGCAGGGCCACCGCGCCCAGCAGCTTCGCGATGCCCAGCAGGGTGCGGAAGTAGTCCGGGTAGCCCAGGTGGCGGAATCCCTCCACCGGCTGCGGGGCGCCGCTGAGGTACATGCCTCCCGAGGCCAGCATCATCACGCCGAACAGTCCGGTGAGGACCCAGTACGCGATCTTCAGCTTCATGTGTTGTGTGCTCCCTGTAGCGCCAGGGGGCGGGGTGCCACCGCCGGCGCGGGCGGGACACTAGAGCCGTTTGGCCCAAAGCAGAAAGGCCGCCCCTCGCGAAGAGGGAGCGGCCTTCGTGCCTTCGAGTGGAACTGGAGTCAGGTGATCAGGCCTGGGCGCCCGGCACCGTCTCGCGGCCCTTGTAGTGGCCGCACGCCGCGCAGGCGCGGTGGGGGAGCACCGGCTCCTTGCAGTTGGTGCACGAAATCACCTGCACCGCGCTCCGCAGGTTGTTGTTGGCCGCCCGGCGGCGGTCACGACGCATCTTGGACGTACGCTTCTTGGGAACACCCACGGCTCACCTCTGTATCGTCACGGCCCTGGACTCCGGGGCTTCCCCACCAGTCCCGACCGGCAAAAACTCGGAAGGCGGCGGACCCTAGCCGCTCGGAGCGTGTGAGTCAACGCGCGTGTGCGGGGGTCGCCGTGCCCTGTCCAACCCTGACCTGGCGGGCCGCATTCTTACGTCCCCGGGCCCCGGGGTGTCCACCCGTCTGCTCTCCGTGCTCCCAGGCTCGGGGCGTCCATGGAAGGATGCGCCCGCGATGAGGCTCGTCCTGGATGCGATGGGGGGTGACCATGCCCCCGCGGCCCCCGTGGAGGGGGCCCTCCTGTTCGCGCGCGAGCACCCGGCGCACGAGGTGGTGCTGGTGGGGGACCTGGTGCGTCTGCGCGAGCCCCTGAGCCGGGCCGGGGGCCTGCCGCCCAACGTGCGCCTCCACCCCGCCACCCAGGTGGTGGAGATGGAGGATCACGCCTTCTCCGCCATCCGCCGCAAGAAGGACTCCTCCCTCCGGGTGGGCTTCGAGCTGGTGCGCCGGGGGGAGGCGGATGCCCTGGTGTCAGCGGGGCACTCGGGCGCGGTGATGGCGGGGGGGCTGCTGGTGCTGGGCCGCATCCCCGGGGTGGAGCGTCCGGCCATCGCCACGCTGCTGCCGGCCCTGGAGGGGGTGGGGCGCTGTCTGCTGCTGGACGCCGGGGCCAATGTGGAGTGCCGGCCCGTCCACCTGGCCCAGTGGGGGGTGCTGGGGGCCGCCTACGTGCGCGCCCGCCTGGGCATCCCCCGTCCCCGGGTGGCGGTGCTCTCCAATGGGGAGGAGCCCACCAAGGGCACCTCCCTCACCCGCGAGGCCTCCGCGCTGCTGCGCGCCTCCAACCTGGACTTCACCGGCTACGTGGAGGGGAAGGACCTCTTCTCCGGGGACGTGGAGGTGGTGGTCACCGACGGCTTCACCGGCAACGTGGTCCTCAAGACGTCCGAGGGGGTGGCGGCGGCCGTCACGGGGCTGCTGCGCTCGGCCATCGAACGGCGCGGGGGCATTCCGGAGAAGCTGGGGGCGCTGCTGCTCCAGCCCACCTTCACGGGCCTGAAGAAGGTGATGGACTACGCGGAGTACGGCGGCGCGCCCCTGCTGGGAATCGAGGGCGTGGGCATCGTCGCGCATGGCCGCAGCTCGCCCCGGGCGATCCAGAAGGCGCTGGAGGCCGCCCTGCAGACGGCCCAGGCCGGATTGCGCACCGAGTTGACGCGTTGCATTGCGGACGCCGCCGCCTGGCTCCCCGCCCGGCAACGGGGAAAGGGAGCGACAGCCGAGGCCTTTTCCGATTAGAGAGCGCGCCCGAGGCGTTCGTGTCCGGTACACCCACAGGGGGCACCTTGGCATGGCACGCACGCACATCATCGGTACCGGCTCGTACGCACCGGAGAAGGTCCTGACCAACGCCGACCTCGAAAAGATCGTCGACACGACCGACGAGTGGATCACCGCGCGCACGGGGATCCGCAAGCGTCGCGTGGCGGCCCCGGGCGAGGCGACCAGCGACATGGCCGTGCAGGCGGCGAGGCGCGCGCTGGAGATGGCGGGGGTGCGGCCGGAGGAGCTGGGGCTCATCGTGGTGGGCACCGTCACGCCGGACATGCCCATGCCCTCCTGTGCGGCGGTGGTGCAGGCGAAGCTGGGGGCGAAGAACGCCTTCGCCTTCGACGTGTCCGCGGCGTGCTCCGGCTCGCTCTACGCCCTCACCGTGGCGGATCAGTTCATCCGCACCGGCCAGGTGAAGCGCGCGCTGGTCATCGGCGCGGAGATGCTCAGCCGGGCGGTCAACTGGGAGGACCGCAACACGTGCGTGCTCTTCGGGGACGCGGCGGGTGCCATGGTGCTCGCGCCCACCGAGGACGCGGACCGCGGGCTGCTCTCCACGCACCTGTACACGGACGGCTCCTTCGCGGAGATCCTCTGCATTCCGGGGGGCGGCACGAGCAAGCCCGCCTGTGAAGAGGTGCTGAAGGAGAAGCTGCACACGCTGCACATGAATGGCCGCGAGGTCTTCAAGTTCGCCGTGCGCGCGCTGGCGGACTCGACGCACACGGCCCTGTCGTCCAACGGACTGCACGCGCGGGACGTGGACCATGTCATCTCGCACCAGGCCAACATCCGCATCCTCGAGGCCGTGCTGCAGCGGCTGGAGCTGCCGGTGGAGAAGTGCTGGCTCAACCTGCACGAATACGGCAATACGTCCTCCGCGTCGCTGCCCATGACGCTGGACGAGGCCAACCGGGCCGGCCGGCTGAAGCAGGGAGACGTGGTGGCGATGATGGCCATTGGCGCGGGGATGACGTGGGGCAGTGCGGTGATGCGCTGGTGACGCGCCGTTGAAAGGGAGGGAGCAGGAGCATGTCGAAGATCGCGTTCGTCTTCCCAGGGCAGGGCAGCCAGGCTGTCGGCATGGGGAAGGACCTGTACGAGAAGTTCCCCGAGGCCCGGGCCGTCTTCGAGGCGGCCGACGAGGCGCTGGGCGAGAAGTTCTCCCAGGTGTTGTTCGAGGGACCGGAGGCCGCGCTGAAGCAGACGGCCAACACGCAGCCGGCCATCCTCACGGTGTCGGTGGCGGCGCATGCCGTCTTCTCCAAGCGGGGGCCGGTGCCGGCCTTCGTGGCGGGGCACTCGCTGGGTGAGTACTCGGCGCTGGTGGCGGCGGGCGCGCTGCAACTGGCGGACGCGGTCCGGGCGGTGCGGGCCCGTGGCACCTTCATGCAGGAAGCCGTCCCCGAGGGCGTGGGCGCCATGGCCGCGGTGATGGGCCTGGAGCCGGCCAGGGTGAAGGCCGCGTGCGACGCGGCGGGCGAGGGCCAGGTGGTGTCCCCGGCCAACTACAACTCGCCGGAGCAGACGGTGATCGCCGGCAATGCCCAGGCCGTGGAGCGGGCCATCGCCAAGGCGAAGGAGATGGGGGGCAAGGCGAAGGTGCTGCCCGTGTCCGCCCCCTTCCACTGCGCGCTGATGGAGCCGGTGAAGCCCCGGCTGGCCGAGGTGCTGGCGAAGGTGAAGGTGTCCGCTCCGTCCGTCCCGGTGGTGACGAACGTGGAGGCCTCCGCCAACAGCGACGCGGCCCGTGTGGTGCCGCTGCTGCTGGAGCAGGTGAGCTCCTCGGTGCGCTGGGTGGAGACCATCCAGTACCTCCACGCCCAGGGCGTGACGCGGGTGGTCGAGGTGGGCCCGGGCAAGGTGCTCGGCGGCCTCATCAAGCGAATCACCCGGGATATCGAGTCGTTCAACGTCGAAGACTCCGCGAGCCTGGAGAAGACCCTCGCGGCACTGGGAGCCTGAGATGAGCGCGTTCAAGGACAAGGTGGTGCTGGTGACGGGTGGCTCCCGGGGGATCGGCCGCTCCATCGCCGTGAGCTTCGCGAAGCAGGGCGCCACGGTCGTCTTCAGCTACGCGGGCAACGAGGCCGCGGCGCAGGAGACCCTGGGCCTCATCCAGGCCGCGGGCGCCAAGGGCGAGGCGGTGCGCTTCGACGTGTCGGACGCCGCCGCCTGCACCACCGCCGTGGAGGGTGTCCTCAAGACGCACGGCCGCCTGGACGTGCTCGTCAACAACGCGGGCGTGGCCGTGGACGGCCTGGTCATGCGGGTGAAGGACGAGGACTGGGACAAGCAGCTGGACACCAACCTCAAGGGCGCCTTCTCGCTCATCCGCGCCGTCAGCCGGCCGATGATGAAGCAGAAGGGTGGCTCCATCATCAACCTGACCTCCGTGGTCGGGGAGATGGGCAATGGCGGACAGGCCGCCTACTCGGCTTCCAAAGCGGGCCTCATCGGCCTGACCAAGTCCGTGGCCCGCGAGCTGGCCAGCCGGAACATCCGCGTCAACGCCGTGTCCCCGGGTTTCATCGGCACGGACATGACCTCGCACCTGGGCGGAGAGACGCGGGAGAAGATGGAAGCGGCCATTCCCCTGGGGCGCCTGGGCTCCCCGGAGGACGTGGCCAACGCCGTCCTCTTCCTCGCCAGCGATGCCGCCGCCTACATCACCGGAGAAGTCCTGAAGGTGAATGGCGGCATGTACATGTAGCCAAGGGTTGGATCGGCGACGGTCGTAGGTTATACCGCGCCCGCATTTACATGGCTCCGGGGAGTATGCCGGGCCGCCACGCGGTTCCTGGAGGTTCAATACCTATGTCGACTCATGCTATCGAGGCCAAGGTCAAGAACATCATCGCCGATCAGCTGGGCGTGGGCGAGGAGGAGATCAAGCCGGAGTCCTCCTTCATCGAGGACCTGGGCGCGGACAGCCTCGACATCGTGGAGCTGGTGATGGCGATGGAAGAGGAGTTCGAGGTCGAGATCCCCGACGAGGAGGCCGAGAACATCAAGACCGTCGGCGACGCCATCAACTACATCAACACCCACAAGAAGTAGGCATCATCGTAGGGCCGGGGAGCGCTGGTCCCGCCCAGCGTTCCATGGCAGCAGCGCGTATTCGAGTGGAGAGCAACGTGTCAAACCGTCGAGTCGTCGTCACCGGCACCGGAATCATCACGGCACTGGGTACCGGGACCGAGAAGAACTGGCAGGCGATGCTCGCCGGCAAGTCTGGTATCGGACCCATCACCCGCTTCGATACGAAGAAGATCGATACGAACTTCGCCGGTGAGGCGAAGGACTTCGAGCCGGAGCAGTTCATCGACAAGCGCGAAGTGCGCCGGATGGACCTGTTCTCCCAGTTCGCGCTCGCCGCGGCCGAGATGGCCGTGAAGGAGAGCGGTCTGCCGGTCGGGCCGGACGCGCCCCACGGTTATGCGCCCGAGAAGGTGGGCGTCATCGTCGGCTCGGGCATCGGCGGCATCTCCTCCCTCGAGGAGCAGCACCGCAAGGGGCTGGAGAAGGGGTTCGACCGTCTGTCTCCCTTCTTCATCATCCAGATGATCATCAACATGGCGCCGGGCCTCATCTCCATGCGCTATGGCTGCAAGGGCCCCAACTGGGCGCCCGTGTCGGCTTGCGCCACCAGCGCCCACGCCATCGGAGAGGCCTGGAAGTCCATCCGCCTGGGTGAGACGGACGCGGTCATCGCCGGAGGTTCCGAGGCGGCCATCACCCCGCTGGGCATGGGTGGCTTCTCGGTGATGAAGGCGCTGTCCAACCGCAACGACAACCCGTCCGCCGCCAGCCGTCCGTTCGACAAGGACCGCGACGGTTTCGTGATGGGCGAGGGCGCCGGCATCATCGTGCTCGAGGAGATGGAGGCCGCGAAGAAGCGCGGCGCCAACATCCTGGCGGAGCTGGTGGGCTACGGGGCCAACTCGGACGCGCACCACGTGACGCAGCCGGCCCCCGAGGGCGAGGGCGCGGCGCGCTGCATGCGTCTGGCGCTGGTGTCCGCGGGCATGAACCCCGAGGACGTGGGCTACATCAACGCGCACGGCACCTCGACGCCGTTCAACGACGCCAACGAGACGAAGGCCATCAAGGCCGTCTTCGGGGCGCACGCCCGCAAGCTGGCCGTCTCCTCCACCAAGTCCATGACCGGCCACATGCTGGGCGCGGCCGGCGGTGCCGAGGCGGTGGTGGCCGTGCAGACGCTGCTGCGGGGCGTCCTCCCGCCGACCATCAACTACACCACGCCGGATCCGGACTGCGATCTGGACTACGTGCCCAACCAGGCGCGGGAGCAGCGCGTGGACGCGGTGATGAGCAACTCGTTCGGCTTCGGCGGCACCAACGCGGTGCTCGTCTTCAAGCGCTTCAAGTAGGACCACACCCCAGCGCTCCCTCTCCCCCCTGGGAGAGGGTCGGGGTGAGGGTCTCCCCACCCCGTGTCCGAGTGGAAGAGGGAGGGCTCACGTGAAGATCATCATCGCGTCGGATCATGCGGGCCTGGAGCTGCGCCGCGAGCTGGTGAGCGCGCTCCAGGAGTTGCGCGCCGAGGTCCACGACGTGGGCCCCACCACCACCGCCTCGGTGGACTACCCGGACTTCGCGAAGACGGTGTGCAAGGCGGTGGCGGCGGGGGAGTACCAGTACGGCGTGCTGGTGTGCGGGACCGGGATTGGCATGAGCATCACGGCCAACAAGTACCGGGGCATCCGCGCGGCGCTGTGCACCAGTGAGTTCGAGGCGCGCATGACGCGGGCCCACAACGACGCCAACGTGCTGTGCCTGGGCCAGCGGGTGGTCGGCGTGGGGCTGGCGCGCAGCATCGTGGAGGCCTTCGTGGCCACGCCCTTCGAGGGCGGCCGGCACCAGAAGCGCCTGGACAAGATTCGCGAGGCCGAGTCCGAGAACGGACGTTGAGGCCCTCGTTCCCAACCGAGGAGAGCGTGTCCATGGAGAACATCCGTAAGCTGGCCGAGGTCGATCCGGAGATTGCCAAGGTCGTTCACGACGAGACGCGCCGCCAGGAAGAAGGCCTGGAGCTGATCGCCTCGGAGAACTTCGTGAGCCCCGCCGTGATGGAGGCGATGGGCTCGGTGCTGACGAACAAGTACGCCGAGGGCTACCCGGGCAAGCGCTACTACGGCGGTTGCGAGGTGGTGGACGTGGCGGAGAACCTCGCCATCTCCCGCGCCAAGGAGCTGTTCGGCGCCGAGTACGTCAACGTCCAGGCGCACTCGGGCAGCCAGGCCAACATGGGCGCCTACATGGCGCTGATGAAGCCCGGTGACACCATCCTCTCGCTGGACTTGAACTCGGGCGGCCACCTCACCCACGGCGCCGCGTTCAACTTCTCCGGCAAGCTCTACAAGATCGTCCACTACGGGCTGACCCGGGACACCGAGACGCTGGACTACGCCCAGGCCGCGGCGCTCGCCAAGGAGCACAAGCCGAAGGTGGTGGTGGTGGGCGCCTCGGCGTACCCGCGCACCATCGACTTCGCGAAGTTCCGCGAGATCGCCGACAGCGTGGGCGCGGCGATGATGGTGGACATGGCGCACATCGCCGGCCTGGTGGCCGCGGGCGTGCACCCCTCGCCGGTGCCCCTGGCGGACATCGTCACCTCCACCACGCACAAGACGCTGCGCGGCCCGCGCGGTGGCCTCGTGCTGAGCAAGGAGCAGTACGGCAAGACGCTCAACAGCCAGATCTTCCCGGGCATCCAGGGCGGTCCGCTGATGCACGTCATCGCCGCCAAGGCCGTGGCCTTCCGCGAGGCGCTCAGCCCCGAGTTCAAGGCCTACCAGCGGCAGATGGTCGCCAACGCCCAGGCCCTGGCCGAGGCCCTCAAGCGCGGCGGCCTGCGCCTGTGCTCGGGCGGCACGGACAACCACCTGATGCTGGTGGACCTGCGCCCCAAGAACCTCACCGGCAAGGTGGCCGAGGAGGTGCTGGGCAAGGCCGGCATCACGGTGAACAAGAACATGATCCCCTTCGACCCGGAGAAGCCCATGGTGACGTCGGGCGTGCGCATCGGCACGCCGGCCATCTCCTCGCGCGGGATGAAGGAGGCGGAGATGGCCACCGTCGGCGCCTTCGTCGTGGAGGCGCTGGACAACGCCTCGGACGACAAGCGGCTGTTCAACATCCGCTCGCGCATCGAGGAGTTCACCCGGAGCTTCCCGCTCTACGCCTCGCGGCTGAAGTAACCCTGCCTCCCATTCATGCGTTGCCCCTTCTGCCAGGACGCCGAGAACAAGGTCATCGACTCGCGCGAGTCTCACGAGGGGTCTGTCATCCGCCGGCGCCGCGAGTGCCTGCAGTGCAAGCGGCGCTTCACCACGTACGAGCGGGTGGAGGAGCTCTACCCGCTCATCGTGAAGAAGGACGGGCGGCGGGAGACGTTCGACCGGGACAAGCTGCTCGCGGGGCTGAAGAAGGCCTGCGAGAAGCGGCCGGTGTCGGCGGATCAGCTCGAGGAGACGGTGGTCGCCATCGAGCGGTTGCTGCAGGGCATGGGGGAGAAGGAGGTGCCCTCGTCGGTCATCGGCGAGGAGGTGATGCGCCGGCTGCACGGGCTGGACGAGGTGGCCTATGTCCGCTTCGCCTCGGTGTACCGGAGCTTCCGTGACATCTCCGAGTTCATGGAGGAGCTGAAGGATCTGCTGTCTGACCGGACGCGGGAGCTCAAGCCGCCGCGTCCCGCGGGCAAGGACGGTTGACGGGCCATGCGGCTCTTGACGCGAGCGCGGATGCAGAAGCGCACCCCCAGGGCGAAGCGCGCGGCGGATTTCGACCGGGCGGTGGCCGAGTTCTTCATGCGCCTGGCGCTGGAGGAGGCCTCCAAGGGACTCGGCCGCACCAGCCCCAACCCCGTGGTGGGGGCGGTGCTGGTGAAGGGTGGGCGCATCATCGCGCGGGGCTACCACCGGCGGGCGGGCACGGCCCACGCCGAGGTGGTGGCGCTGGAGGCCGCGGGAGCCAGGGCGCGCGGGGCGGACCTCTACACGACGCTGGAGCCGTGCGACCACTATGGGCGCACCCCGCCGTGCAGCCAGGCCGTGCTCGATGCCGGCGTGCGCCGCGTCTTCGTCGGCTCGTCGGATCCCAACCCCAAGGTGAATGGCAAGGGCGTGGCGCGGCTGCGGCGCGCGGGCGTGGAGGTCGTCACCGGCGTGCTGAAGGAGGAGGCCGACAAGCTCAACCGCCCCTTCTTCAAGGCCATGAGCACCGGCCTGCCCTACGTCACCCTCAAGGCGGCGGTGACGCTGGATGGCAAGCTGGCCACCGCCACGGGTGACTCGCGCTGGGTGACGGGCGAGCAGGCCCGGGCGTGGGTGCACCGGCTGCGCGACCAGGTGGACGTCATCCTCGTGGGCGCCACCACGGTCCAGCGGGACAATCCCCAGCTCACCACGCGGCTCCCCGAGGGCACCGGGAAGGATCCCGTGCGCGTGGTGGTGGACTCGCACCTGCGCCTGTCCCCGAAGCTCACCGTCTTCACCCAGCGCTCCCCGGCCCGCACCGTGGTGGCCACGCTGGAGGACCCCACCGGCCGCAAGGCGAAGCGCCTCACCGCCACGGGCGCCGAGGTCTGGCAGATGCCCGCGAAGCAGGGCCGCGTGGACCTCGAGGCGCTGATGCGCCGCCTCGCCAAGGAGGGCCTCAACCACGTGCTGGTGGAGGGCGGCGCGGAGATGTACGGCTCGTTCCTGCGTGGAGGGCTCGCGGACGAGCTGCTGCTCTTCGTCGCCCCCAAGCTCATCGGCGGCGAGGGCCTGTCCTGGTCCGGCTCGCTGGGCGTGAAGCAGATGGCCCGCGCGCTCACGGTGGGCAAGCTCTCCTTCGAGCAGGTGGGGGAGGATCTGCTCCTCCGCGCCCGGCTCTCCGAACCGAAGTGAGGGCCCGGGCCCGCGCGGCCGCTCAGGCCACGATGTAGCCGAGCGCCAGGTCGAAGATCAGCATCTCCAGCCGCTCGCGATCCTCGTCGCTCACGTCCTCGAAGGTGAAGGACACCCGCTGGTTGCCGTGCTCGGAGGGCGGGGTCGCCGCGACGATGCGCGCGCGTCCCACCACGGGCCCCTCGTCCTGCCCCGGCATCCACAGCACGAAACCGCCGAGCGTGCCCTCGCCGGGGGCACCCCCCATCAAGCAGGAGAAGCCCCCGGAGGAGATGTCCAGGGTGCGGCTGCGCAGGGCGCCGGCACGGAAGCTGACGTCCACGTGCATCCCCTTGGGCACGCGGAAGTTGCGCCGGGCACTGGCTCCCGGTTGCAGGTTGTGGCCCTGGGCCGCGAGCAGGGAGCGTGCGAGCTGCTCGCGAGCCTCCAGGTACAGCGCCCGCTCATCGCTCGTGTGCAGCCTGCGGCGCGCGCGCTCGTGCAGCTCCCGGAAGTTCGTCAACCAGACGGACAGATCCATGCCGCCCATTGTAGCGTGCTTTTCCGGACATTTCCGGCAGCCGCTACTCTTCCGACGTAACGGTACCAAAGCGCCAGTTCGGATATACAAGAAATCCCTGACCCTGATAATTTGGGATTCGGATGGGGTGCCCAGACGAAACGACGCTGAGCGACTTCCTGGTGGGACTGCTGCCGGAGGCGCGCAGGCAGGAGGTGCTGGCGCACGTGGAGGGCTGTGCCGGATGCCAGCGGGCGCTGGCGGCGGGCGGCGACTCCACGCCGACGGCCGGTGTCCCGGACGTGTCCTCTTCCGGGGGCGCCGAGGCGCTGGCCCGGGGCGCGACGCTCTCCCGGTACGTGGTGCAGGAGCGGATCGGCTCCGGCGCCATGGGGGTGGTGTACGCGGCGTATGACCCGGAGCTGGACCGGCAGGTGGCCCTCAAGCTGCTGCGTCCCGAGGGCCGCCATGTGGAGGAGCTGAGGCAGCGGCTGCTGCGCGAGGCCCAGGCGCTGGCCCGGCTCTCCCATCCCCACGTCGTCGCCGTGCATGACGTGGGCATGTGTGGAGACGGCGTCTTCCTGGCGTTGGAGCTGGTGGATGGCACCACGCTGGCGGACTGGTTGAAGGAGCCGCGGCCCTGGCGCGAGGTGCTGCGGGTCTTCGTGGACGCGGGGCGGGGGCTGGCGGCCGCGCACGCGGCGGGGTTGGTGCACCGGGACTTCAAGCCCGCCAACGTCCTGGTGGGCCGGGATGGCCGGGCACGTGTCACGGACTTCGGACTGGCTCGCCCCATCACCTCCGCGGGCGCGCTCCCGGAGCCTTCCTCGGCCCAGGTGCCCGTGGCGCAGGAGGACTCCCTCGGACTGCTCACCCGGACGGGGGCACTGCTGGGGACGCCGGCCTACATGGCGCCGGAGCAGCTCGAGGGCCATGGGGTGGACGCGCTCTCGGACCAGTTCAGCTTCTGCGTGGCCCTCTACGAGGCGCTCCACGGGGTGCGGCCCTTCGAGGGCCTGAGCCTGGAGGAGCTCGGCCGCTCCGCGCGCGAGGGCAGGGTGAAGCCGCCCGGGCGCGACTCGAAGGTGCCCGCGCGGGTGCGCAACGCGGTGCTGCGCGGGTTGCGGCCCAAGCCCGCGGATCGCTTCCCCTCCATGGAGGCCCTGCTGGCGGCGCTCGACCCGGGGCCCGGCCGCGTGCGCACCTGGGTGGCCGTGTCCGCCGCCATGGCCTGTCTGATGGGCGTGGCCATGGGCTACGTGGCGGCACACCGGCGCGAGGTGCGTTGCGCGCAGGAGGCGGAGAAGCTCGACGCGGCCTGGGGTCCCGCGCGGCGCGAGCGGGTGCGTGCCGTCTTCCTCGCCACGAAGAAGCCCTATGCCGCGGATGCCTGGGAGAAGCTCTCCTCCGCGCTGGATGCCCACGCCTCCCTCTGGCGCTCGCTGCGCACCGAGTCCTGCCTGGCGTCGGACGACGGAGGCACCTCGGGCCTCGCGTTGCAGACCGCCGCGTGCCTCGACGCCCGGCTGTGGCAGTTCGCCGCCGTCACCGAGGTGCTGGAGAAGGCGGACGCGCAGACGGTGCAGAACGTGCCGCAGCTCGTGGCCTCGCTCGAGGGGCTCGCCGGGTGCCGGGACGCTCCGGCCAGCTCCACCCGGCCCCAGCCGCCCGAGCTGCTCCGTCCCCGCGTGGATGCCGCTCGCCGCAAGCTGGCCGAGGCCCGCGCCCGCATGGAGGCCGGCCGGCACGCCGAGGGCATCGAGATGACGGCGGCCCTCCTCCAGGAGATCAACGGACTCGACTACCGTCCGCTGGAGGCGGAGGTGCTGCTGCTGCGCGGCCAGCTCCACGGCCACGCGGGCAAGTCGAAGGAGGCCGAGGACATCCTCTACCGCGCCCTCTGGGCCGCCGAGGCCGGCCGCGATGACGAGACGGTGGCGCGCGTATGGGTGCTCCTCGTGTGGATCGTGGGAGATCAGATGGCGCGCGTGGAGGAGGCGGATCGGCTCGCCCAGCACGCCCGGGCCGTGGTGGAGCGGCTGGGACGCGAGCGCTTCCCGGCCATCGCCACGGATCTCCACCTGCGGCTGGGCGGGGTGCGGCTCGTCCAGGGCAAGCTGGAGCAGGCGGACGAGGAGCTCACCCAGGGCCTGGCGCTGTCGCGCAAGACGTACGGGCCCGACAGCCTGCGCACCTCCTATTTCCTCTCCAGCCTGGGCCGGGTCCGCTCCCGCCAGAACCGGCCGGCGGAGGCGCTGGCGCTGTACCGTCAGGCCCAGGAGCTGCGCGAGAGTCTCTGGGGCTCCGAGCACCCCGCGCTCGCCCTCAACCTCAGCAACCTCGCCACGGCGCTGCTGGCCCTGGGCCAGCGCGACGAGGCGATCTCCGCGTGGATCCGCGCCCTGGCGCTCCTGGAGGCCTCGCGCCCCCCGGATCATCCCAGCCTCGGCCCTCCGCTCAACAACCTCGGCTCGGCCCTGCGCGACCAGGGCCGGCTGGACGAGGCCCGGCGGTACCTCCAGCGGGCGCTCGCCATCTTCGAGCGCAGCAAGGGCCCGAATCATCCCAACACCGCCACCGCGCTGAGCGCGCTCGGGATGGTGGCCTACGACTCCCAGAACCTCGACGAGGCGCTCGGCTACCAGCGGCAGGCCCTGGAGCGCATCCAGAGCGCGCTGGGTCCGGACTCGCCGCGGGCCGCCGGGCCGCTGATGTTCCTCGGGGTCGTCCAGCAGCGGATGGGCCACCAGGACGAGGCGCGGCGCCACCTGCTGCGCGCCCTGCACCTGTGGGAGAAGGAGAACGGCCCGGACAGCGCCACCGTCAACAACGCGCTGCGCCCCCTGGCCCGGCTCGAGCTGGAGGCCGGTGCGCCCCGCAAGGCGCTCGCGTACTGCCAGCGCGCCCTGGGCAATGACGAAAAGGCGCAGGGCTCGGAGACCCCGGACGTGGCGATGGATCTCGCGTGTGTCGCGGAGGCGCACCTGGCGCTCGGTGACGCGGAGCGGGCGGTGCCGCTGCTCGAGCGGGCCCGCCGCCTCAACGCGCGGGCCCCGAGGGATCCGCTGGACGAGGCCTGGGTCTCCTTCCTGCTGGCCCGGGCGCTCGGAGAGCGGGAGCCCGCCGTGGAGCTCGCGCGGGCCGCCGCCCTGGCGGAGGAGGCGCGGGCGCAGATGACCGCCCTGGGCACGCGGGCGCGCGTGGAGCTGCGGGAGGTGACGGCCTGGCAGGAGCGGCACCCGGCGCCGTCCTCCGTGGCGCGCAAGGCGGTGACGCCATGAGCGGGACTCAGGACGTGGACTCCCTCGCCGCGCTGCTGCGGGCCCATGTGCCGCCGGAGCGGAGCGCCGGGGTGGAGGGGGTGGAGGAGCTGGAGACACTCCTTCGGGAGCTGCTGCGCACGGGGCGGGAGGCCTGGCCCGCCGTCACGCTCCCGGCGGAGACCTTCGTGCGGCACCTGGCCCGGCACCTGCCCGCGGAAGGCGGCGCCGAGGTGCTGCGCCACCTCCATGGGGCAGATCTGTACCTGGCGTGTGCCTGCGCCGTGGGGGAGCGCCAGGCCCTGCTCGCCTTCGAGCAGCATGTGCTCCAGAAGGTCCCCGCGCGGCTCGGACAGCTCGCCGCGTCCACCGTGGACGAGGTGCTCCAGGTGATGCGCCAGCGGCTGTTGCTGGGCCGGGGGGACACGCCTCCGCGGATCGCCGACTACTCGGGCCGGGGACCGCTGCTGGCCTGGGTGCGCATCATCGGGGTGCGCATCGTGGGCGAGCTGGCGAGCCAGGACGGACGCCAGGAGCTCTTCGACGAGCCGCCGGAGACGCTCGCGCGGATGCTGGCACCGGATGACCCGGAGCGGGAGCTCCTCAAGGAGGACTCGCGCCAGGCGCTCGTCACCGCGCTGCGCACGGCCCTGGCCGCCATGCCCGAGGGCGAGCGGGCCCTGCTGCGGCTGCACCACATCCATGGCCTCACCATGGACCGGCTGGCGACGATGTATGGCGAGCCCCGCTCCAGCATCGCGCGCCGGGTGATGCAGTCCCGCGAGCGGTTGCTGAAGCTCACCCGGGGGGAGCTGGCCTCCCGGCTGAAGCTGGATGGCTCCGAGCTGGAGAGCCTCCTGGGGCTGGTGCGCAGCAGGTTGGATCTCAGCCTCAACCGGCTGATGGACTGAGCGCACGCCTTCCCCGCTTGCGGCGCTCCACGAGCACCGCGAGCCCGAGCAGCCCCAGGGTCGCGAGGGAGATGAAGGCCCCGAGCATCAGACGGGGCGTGCGGTAGGTGAAGGAGACGCGGTGGGAGCCCGCGGGCACGCGCACGCCGCGCACCGCGAGGTTGGCCGGGAGGATGGGCGTGGGCTGTCCGTCCAGCGTCGCGCTCCACCCGTCGTAGAAGGCGTCGTTGAGCACCAGGGCCGCCGGCACGCGAGCGTCCACCTCGAGCTCCACGGACTCCGGCGCGTAGTGGACGATGCGCACCTGGCCGGGCTCTCCGGGGGAGGGAGGTGCCGCGTCGCGCGGGGTTCCGGGCGGGCACTCCAGCACCGCCTGCTGGTGGGGGTGGAAGGCGCGCGAGAGGACGAGGGCGCGCGCGGAGGATTCATCTGGCACGCAGACGGGCGTGGCCAGGTAGGCGCGAGGCAGCGTGTTCGGATTGTTGAGCAGCACCACGCCCGGCCCCAGGAGACGATCCTGGCCGAGGACCACATCCCAGTTGCCGGACATCTGCTGATAGGTGCGTGTCTCCAGGGTGAGGTAGCGCACGTGGTAGAGGCCCGAGAGGCGGCTCAACCAGAGGCGGGCGGAGTCGGGCGAGTAGAGCAGTCCGGCCAGCCGGCGGGAGGCGGCGGGCAGGTAGGGCCCGGCGCTCTCGAGGTGCCAGAGCGCGGGCG
Source organism: Archangium sp. (assembly GCF_036277355.1). GTDB lineage: Bacteria > Myxococcota > Myxococcia > Myxococcales > Myxococcaceae > Archangium. The sequence continues at coordinate 83,456 of NZ_DASUNC010000061.1, read as the reverse complement.
TGTCCGGCGCGAGCCCCGCGACGAAGTTGATGGACATGAGGTCCACGGGATGGAGCTCCTCGGGGACCTCGCGGGGAGAGAGATCCTCCGCGCCCGCGAAGACCCGTGGCCGCACCGGGCCCGCGTCCGCCTCCCGCTTCAAGAGGAGCTTCAGGAAGCCCGTGGGCCGTTCCAGCACGTCCACATAGGTCACGTGGTAGGTGCCCTCGTTGGCCTGGTAGAGGACGGCGAACTGGAGCCCGAGCACGGCGGCCACGCACCGCGCCGGGGAGAGGGCGCGTGCCAGCACCCCGCCCATCAGCGCGAGCGTGACGGCCCCCACTCCGGCGGCCTGGAGGAAGTTGCCGTGGAGGATCTCGAGGGAGGGGGGATCCGCCTTCTCCCAGAGGGAGGGGATGACGCCGTTGGAGAACAGCCGCCACCGCCACTCGCCCAGCGCGAGCAGCCCGAGAACACCGGCGAGCACGAGTCCGGCCTGGCCGAGCCGCCGCGACAGGGCGGAGTCCCGGAGGACGGCCTCCAGCCCGGCGCCAGCGCCCAGGGCGAGGGGGAACAGGACGTAGGGCAGCATCTTCTCCGGGTAGCGGAAGGCCTTCCAGAGAGGAACCCACTGGTAGAACCAGCGGTAGAGCGGGACTTGGTGCGCCAGCGTCAGGGCGAGGATGGCCAGCGTGACGGCGGACACCTTCCAGGCCAGCGGGTGGCGCCGCCAGGTCCACAGGGCTCCGCCCAGCAGGAGGACGGCCGGGAGCCCCATGTACACCGAGTGCACCCAGAAGCCGCCCATTCCCGTCAGGAACAGCTCATCCGCCATCGCGCTCGAGGCCGCCGTGCCCGACTCCGGATCCAGGAAGAGCGCCCCGAGGGCGAGCTCGAGCAGCCGCAGGGGATGGAACGAGAAGGAGGTGGCCACCTGGAGCGTGGGCGCGCTGGGCCAGGCGTTCTGGAGGGTGGTGAGGACGGGGAGGATCTGCACCGCGCACAGCAGCGCGCCGAGCACGATGAGCAGTCCGGCCCGGGGCGCGGCCCGCAGCGCGTCCACGCGAGCCGGGCGCAGCAGCACGAGCACCAGCAGCATGCCGTTGCACAGGGCGAAGCTCTGGGCATCTCCGCTGAGGAGGACGAGGCTCAGCGGGAGGGCGGCGGCGGTGGCGCGGCCCACGGAGGGCGCACGCAGGAAGCGCTCGGCGCCCCAGAGGGCCCAGGGGAACGTGCTGGCCGCCATGAGGTAGAGCAGGTTGTTGCTGATGCCCACCATGTAGCCGCACAGCGCGTAGGTGAGCCCCGCGAACAGGGCGGGACCGGGGCCCAGGCTCCAGAGCCGGGCGAAGAGGAACGTGCCTCCCAGGGCCGCCACGTAGGAGAGCAGCGTGATCAGCTTGAGCGCCGTGCCGGGCGGCAGCAGCAGGTAGAGCAGGTTGGCCGGGTGGAAGGCCCCGGAGATGAGCATCCCCGGGTAGGGCTGCCCCAGCGCGTTGTACGGGTACCAGTCGGGGAACTGGAGCTGCGAGACGCGCTCGGCCCAGTACTGCTTGAGCGGGTAGTAGACGCGGAGGATGTCGCGCGAGGCGAAGATCTTCCCGGAGAAGGCCGCCCGGTGGAAGTAGAGGAGGGGGAGGGCGAAGGCCGTAGCCACCACCGCGAGGCGGGTCCTGGCCTGCTGGGAGAGGGGCATGGGCTTCGAGTCGGTTGCGTGGAAGCGGCCGACCTTGCCAGGAGCACGTGGCGGACAGCAATCCAACTCCGCCGGAGCGCTCGTCCGGACGCGCTCCGCACCTGCCCGCCTGCCGTGCATGAGCCCGGCTTCTCCTCTGTCCTCACCCGCTGCTTGGGCGCGCACACGCTCATCGGTTATTCTTCAGCCTGTAAAATTCCTCCCAGACTGAGGGTGATGACGATGTCGGGTGACGCGAACGGTAAGGTGGGCAAGCACGCGGTCGTACTCGGTTCGAGCATGGCGGGTCTTCTGACGACCCGGGTCCTGTCCGATCAGTTCGAGAAGGTCACCCTCATCGAGCGAGACGAACTGCGGGACGATCCGGAGCCACGCAAGGGCACGCCCCAGATCCAACACCCCCACGTGTTGCTGGCCAAGGGCGCTCAAATCATGGCGGAGCTCTTCCCAGGGCTCTTCGAGGAGCTCGTGGCGGCGGGTTCGACCCCCGCGGAGATGTCCGACGCGGCCTGGTTCCACTCGGGCTATTGGTTGGTACGCGCCAAGACGGGGGTGATCGCCTACAGCCAGAGCCGGGGGTTGCTGGACTGGAAGGTGCGTCAGCGCGTGCGGGCATTGCACAACGTGGAGGTCATGGAGCGCTGCGAGGCCAAGGGCTACCTGGCCACCCCGGACAACACGCGCGTCACGGGTATCCGGCTCCACCGCAAGGGGGAGGCCGAGACGGTCCTGGACGGAGTGGACCTCGTGGTGGACGCGAGCGGCCGTGGCTCCCAGACGCCCCAGTGGTTGGAGCAACTCGGCTATCCTCGTGTACCGCAGACACTCGTCAAGACGGACGTCTGCTACACCAGCCGTATCTTCCACCGGCCCAAGAACCACCAGGCCGATTGGTTGATGGTGGCCATCTACGCCGAGCCGCCCCATGGCAAGCGCGTGGGCATGATCTTCCCCATCGAGAAGGACCGCTGGCTCGTGACGCTGGCGGGTTACCTCAAGGAGCATGCTCCGATGGACGATGCCGGGTTCCTGGAATACGCGCGCTCGTTGGCGCGGCCCGACGTCCATGATGCCATCAAGGACGCCGAGCCGGCGGGGCCGATCGTCCAGCACAAGATTCCCGGCAGCCAGCGCCGGCATTACGATCAGATGGATCGCTTCCCTGAGCACCTGGTGGTGCTCGGGGATGCGGTGTGCAGCCTCAACCCGCTGTACGGCCAGGGCATGACGTCCGCTGCCCTGCAGGTGATGCTGCTCGACAAGTGTTTGCGCAACCAGGCTCCGGGTTCCCTCACGGGCCTGGCGCAGCGGTTCCGCAAGCAGGTGCCCTCCGTGTTGCTGTTGCCGTGGATGATGGCCATGAGCCAGGACATGAGCCACCCGGAGGTGGAGGGCGCCCGGCCTCCCGGCTTCGGGTTGATGACCTGGTACACCAAGCAGATCATCTCCCTGGCCGCGCATGACGAGGAGGTCGTCCGCAGCTTCGCGAACGTGCAGCACATGCTGAAGTCCCCCGCGACGTTGTTCTCACCTGGCATGCTGTGGCGCGTGTTGACGGCACGCCCGCCGAAGGCCGGGACCTCTCACGCCTCGTCGTGATGGTCCGGACGGGCGGCGGGGCTCCGAGTCCGCGGACCCCACCTCCACCTGTCTGGTGGCGGTGGGTCCGCATCTCGCCCCGCGACGGGTATCTCCTCAGACGAGCACGAAGGTGCTCGCGAGCGCCAGGCAGTACCAGTAGGTGTAGTGCATGTAGGTCTTGTGGTCCTGCTCGGGGCGGTGCCGGGTGAGCACCTGGATGCAGATCATCAAGCTCGTGAGCGCGAGCAGGGCATCGAAGACGAGCACCTGAGGCGAGGCGCCGGCCATCGTCGCGGGCGCGCCCACCAGCCGCATCATCAGCAGGTGGGTGAGCACCGCCAGCGCGGCGAAGCCAACGCCCAGGAATCTGCGCGTGGCCGTGATGCCGAACACCATCGGGAATGTCTTGCGCCCGCAGTCCCTGTCCCCTTCGATGTCACGCAGGTCCTGCAGCGGCACCAGCAGGAAGACGGACACGGACAGGAAGGTGAGCCATTCGTTGGCTCCCTGGGGAACGATGGGGGACGCGATCCTCCATCCCGCTTCCAGTGACGCCCATACCCCCAGCCCCATCGACAGGTTCTTGATGAACCAGTTGCGCGCACCGCGCAGCAGGTTGTGGACGATGGTCACTGCCTGCCAGAGCAGGGTCCACTCCAACACCCCGAACCACCAGCCCACCAGCGTGTAGAGGGTCATGGCGAGCACCCACCGGATGCTCGCGCCCCGGAGCGACACCATTCCTCGTGCCAGCGGGCGGTCCGGCTTGTTGATCCGATCCTCCTCCACACCCATGAGCTGGTTGGAGAGACAGAACGTGAAGGCGTAGAGCGTGAAGTACAGCAGGCCCCGCCCCAGCTGCGGCACCAGCTCGAGCGCGGAACTTCCCGCGGTATGCCAGGCCGCCAGCCCGAAGATGAGGCCCGGCATCACCGCCGAGGAGATGTCCCTCCGGATGACCTGATAGATGAAGGACACCTCGTGTGCCACCAATGCCCACAGGGCGCGTGACCGCGGACGCTGACTCTCCTCCTGCGTCCCGGAAGGCGTTTCTGTCGGCCACGACTCAGTCAATGCTTTGGAGTCCATTGGGCCCTGTCTCCTCGACCCCCCTCGCATGTTGACCCACCTTTCGGACGGGCAGGGGCCACGGTTGCCCCCAACTCAGGAGGCCATAGAGCGACCTCTCTTAGCAGAATCTTCTTGGAAAGTCAAAATACAGGATAAGCCGTAAAACGAGAAATCTTTCAATGGAATCGGGTTTCCTGAACCGACCTCCTGGGTTCATCTCGCGGCAATCCGGGCAAGGGGACGGGGCCCCGTATTTCTGCTCTCCGAGCCAGGGGACGACCTGCACTTCACTGCGCTTTCCGGGTCGGCTATGGTCGGGTCAACCAGTACCTCCAGCAGGGCCACTTAAGGGCGCTTCTAGAAATGACGCCAACTGAGCTGAACGCGATCACCAAAAAGCTGTTCCAGAGCTATCAGAACCACTCGGGCATGGCGACGCCGCCGTTGGTCTACTTGACCATGCTGATCATGGATCACGAGGGAGAGCGGTCGCGCAACATCGCCATCGCGCTGCTTCCGGGGCTCATCGTGACGCTGGGTCTGCTGCTGCCCTTTTTCGTCATCCGCACCACGCTGAAGAAGGCGCTCGCCCACAATGCCGAGGACAAGCCCGGCGATCGGTTGACGCGCATCTTGAAGGTGCCGCGTACGATTGAGATGTACCTCACGACGGGGACGGGCATTGGTGTCGGTCTGTACGTGGGCCTTCCGGCCCTCTATTACGGGACGAGCCTCTGGGTGGTGCCCTGGGCCACGCTCGTCGCGATGCTGATTTCGCTGCTGGTCTGGCTGCAGATCCGGCTCGCCCTCGAGAAGCTCATGAGCCCGTACGCCATCGAGGAGTTCCATCGGCATCCCGAGGCGGCCCTCCGGGGGGGTGGACTCTTGTGGCCGCGGCAGCGCTGGTACCTGCCCTACGCGTTCGGGTTGTTCGTGGCGAACACGTTGGTGTTCACCGCCACCATCGTGGGGAAGGAGGCGCTCGGCGCCTATGAGGAGATGCGCAACCTCGTGGTGAGCAACTCCTCGCTCCCGTTCCTGGAGGTGCTGGAGCAATCCGTCGACAAGCTGAAGGTGAGCATCGGGGTTCCGTTGACGTTGCTGGGCATCTTCCTGCTGCTCAACGCCGCGCTGTCCGCGTGGCGGATTGCCCAGCACCAGTCCGAGGCGGCCCGGTGCGTGCAAGAGGCCATGCAGGCCCTGGCGTCGGGCAAGCCGAAGCTGCCGGATTGGATCTCCACCGATGAGGTGGGCGATCTCTCGCTGGCCACCGCGCAGGCCTTCGAGCAGCTGCGCGCCTTCTCGCTGTCGCTGGGAGAGTCGGCGAACAACCTGCGCGGCTCGGCCCAGCAGCTGGGGTCGTCCACCTCCAAGCAGACGGAGATGCTCACCCTCCAGGCGACGGCCTTGCAGGAGACCCAGGTCACCACCCAGGAGATCAAGGAGACCTCCGCGCTCGCCGCCCAGAAGGCCGAAGACATCCTGCACAAGACGGAGAAGGCCGACGAGATCAGCCGGCTGGGTCAGTCCGCCATCGAGCACAGCCTCGACAGCATCCAGCAGATCGGCGATCAGGTGCGAGAGATGTCGCGGCAGATCAAGGCGCTTGGAGATCGGGCGCGTCAGATCGGCAACATCACGACCACGGTGAAGGATCTGGCCGACCAGTCGAACATGCTGGCGCTCAACGCCGCCATCGAGGCCGTGCGCTCGGGTGAGCACGGCCGGGGTTTCGGTGTGGTGGCGCGCGAGATCCGCTCGCTGGCGGATCAGTCCATCAAGGCGACCACCAAGGTGCGGGAGATCCTCCTGGACATCAGCTCGGCCATTCGCACCTCGGTGTCGATGATGGAGCAGGGCACCGTGCGCGTGGAGGCCAGTATCGTCCAGGTGCGGGAGTTCGGCACCCGCATCCAGGAGCTCGCGGGCATCGTGAGGGACAACGCCGCGTCGGTGCGGCAGATCACCGCGGCCGTGACGCAGCAGAACAGCGGAATCGTGCAGATCGTCCAGGCGGTCACCCAGCTGTCCACGATGATGGACCAGACGATGGAGCAGCTGCGTGCCTCGGACGAGGCGCTGACCGTGGTGAATGGAGTGGCCGAGACGGTGACCCAGTTCGTGGGCAACTACGGTTGGCAGGGTGACCAGAAGCAGGAAGGGCGCGGCGACGCCCAGGGCTGAGCGGTTCGCTCCAGGCCCGCTGGCGCTTGTTCGAGGGCTGCCGCTGCGAGGGGGGCACGCGTCGACCGTGCCTCTACCTCGGCACCCTCCGCACCTCACTGTCGTGTTCTGTTCACAGCCTGAGCACGTCGAGCAGATGTGCTCCTGATTCCGATTAGCGGCATGCTGCCGAAGTGGCATCATCTGGAACGGAGTGCGGCGAGCGCACCTACTTCCCCTGGATGAATGACATGCAGCACGCCTACGCGAACATCAACGGCATCCGGATGCACTACGTCATGGAAGGGAAGGGGGAGCCCATCCTCTTCCTCCATGGATGTCCTGAATACTGGGGAGTCTGGAAGCGGTATCTCGCGGAGTTCTCGAAAGACCATCTGGTCATCGCTCCAGATCTCCGGGGTTACAACCAGACCACACGCCCCAACGAAGTCGAGCAGTACGGCATCAACCTGCTGGTGGAGGACGTGCGCGCGCTGTTGGAGCACCTGGGCCTGCGCGAGGTCACCGTGGTGAGCCAGGACTGGGGCGCGCTGCTGGGCTGGAGCTTCGCGCTGCGATACCCGGAGTGCGTCCGAAGGTTCATCACCGCCAACATCACACACCCTGCCCTGTTCAACCGCGAGCTGCGGGAGAACCCGAGGCAGCAGGAGGCCAGCAGATACATGCTGACCTTCTCCATTCCGGGCATCGGCGCCCAACTGGCGGCAAACGACTTCGCGTTCATGCGCCAGTCGGTCATCGAGGACGCTCGCAAAGGGGGGGCGCAGCTCTCGGACGAGGATGTCGAGGAGTGGGTACGGACCTGGGGGGCTCCTGGCGCCATCGAGGCCATCCTCAACTACTACCGGGCCGCGAGGCTCGGCCCACCGGACGGCAAGGGCTACCCGGGTGGCAGCAACCTCCTGGAGGGGGTGCCCCAGGAGAGGTGGAAGGTGAACTTCCCCGTGTTGATGCTCTGGGGGGATGCAGACCGCGCACTCCTGTCGGACTGCCTCAATGGGTTGGAAGAATACGTGCCCGATCTCACCCTCCATAAATTCCCAGGGGCGACACACTGGGTCACCTTGCAGCGGTCGGCACAGGTCATCCCGTACATCCGCGAATTCATGGCGCGCAAAGGGTGAGCGAGCTGCTCACACTGTCAGGGGTTGGGCCCGCTGGTCCTGACCCGGCGGGTTCCGCGGGCGCTCCGCGGAGCACGGCGCCAGGGCATCGCGTCCGGCACACTCTGGGTCTCACGAACGTCGACAACCCCGCCCGTAGCGCTTAGCCTCCCGCTCGTGCCCGACCCCACCGAGCCTGTCACTTCTACCAGGGACGCCATGGCGAGCGAAGCGGAGCAGTTCGACGGCAATCCCGTCAGCCCCAAGAATCTCCTCGAGCCCCTTCCTCTCTACAAGCGGCTGAGAGAGGTAGACCCGGTCTATTGGTCGGACGCGGTGCATGCGTGGTTCATCACGCGCTACGACGACGTGCTGAACTGCTTTCGCGATCCGCGCCTGAGCGCCAACCGGATGGCGTTCTACCAGGCCCAACTCGGGCCGCTCGAGCAGATTGGCCCGGGCCTCATCGACAATCTGATGTGGTCGCTCTCGCATCAGATGTCCATGAGGGACGGCCCGGAGCATATCCGGATGCGCCGGCAGACCTCCGCGGGGTTCTCGCCCCAGGCGCTCGATGCCTGGCGCCCGGCCATCCGCCAGACCGCGGAGCAGTTGGTGGATCGGGTCATGCAACAGGGGCGCATGGACGTGGTGAAGGCGGTCTCCACCCAGCTGCCTCCCATCGTGATCGCGGAGTTCCTCGGGATTCCCCGGGAGGATCGCGACAGGTTCCTGGAGTGGTCGCACCCCATCGCGGATTTCAATGCCCCCGCCGCGGGCACCGACGTGGTGGCATTGGCCCGTGAGAGCAACAAGGCGATCGGGGAGTTGGTCCAATATCTCAAGGGCCTCATCGAGGAGCGTCGCCACAACCCCGGGCAGGACGCGCTCAGCAAGATGCTGCAGGAGCAGGCGGCAGGGCGCATGACCCTGGACGAGCTGGTGTCCAACACCAGCCTCATCCTCTTCGCCGGACACACCACCACCACGGATCAGATCAGCAACGGTCTGTACGCGCTGCTGACGCATCCGGAGGAACTCCAGAAACTCCAGTCGGATCTCGGCCTGGTGAAGTCCGCCGTGGAGGAGATGCTGCGCTTCAGTCCGGCGGTCCCTTTCATGCACCGGATCGCCTCGGAGACCTTCGAGCTGCGTGGCAAGACCATCAAGAAGGGGGACGTGGTGTTCATGGGGCTGGCCGCCGCCAACCGCGATCCCCAGGCCTTCCCGGATCCAGATCGGTTCGACATCAGCCGCGACCACCTGCACAACAAGCACATGGCCTTCACCTTCGGGCCCCATCATTGCATTGGCGCGGGTCTGGCTCGCCGCGAGCTGGAGATTACATTCGAGGTGCTGTTGACGCGTCTGCCGGGCCTGCGCCTGGACGAGGAGCAGGCGCCGCAGCTCAAGTGCCACAGCCTGATGTTCCGCGGTTTCGAGTCTCTGCCCGTGCGGTGGTGAAGCCACGGGCAAGAGCTTCCTCCTGGACGGCATCCGGGGGTGATGGCCCTCGTGAGCTTGCCTGGGGGGTCGAGGCAGGCTCTAGCGGAACCTCGTGCTGGAATCCGTTATAAGCCAGCCCGAAATGTTTACCGGACTCATCCAGGACATCGGTGTGGTGGAGCGGGTCATCCCCGGAGGGATGACGGACGTGTGGATTCGCACGGCGCTGGGCGCGAAGGACTTCGCGCTCGGTGAATCGATCGCCGTGGACGGCGCCTGCCTGACGGTGGTGGAGCGGAGCGGGGAGTCGTTCCGGGTGCAGGCGGCCCCGGAGACGCTCCGGCGCACCACCCTGGGAGCCGTGGCCCCCGGCTCGCGCGTCAACCTCGAGCGGGCGCTCGCGTTGGGCGACCGGCTGGGCGGCCACCTCGTCAGCGGTCACGTGGACGCCGTCAGCGAGGTGCTGGAGACGCGGCCCGAGGGCGGCTCGTGGGTGATGGTGTTCCGGCTCCCCGAGGCCCTGGCGCCCTTCTTCATCGAGAAGGGCTCGGTGGCCATCGACGGCATCAGCCTCACCGTCAACTCGGTGGGGGTGGACCGCTTCAGCGTGCAGCTCATCCCCGAGACGCAGGAGCGCACCACGCTCCGGGCCAAGGCCGTGGGCGAGCGGGTGAACCTGGAGGGGGACATGATTGGCAAGTACGTGGCGCGGCTGGTGTCGCTGCGCCAGGGCCCGGGTGGCGGGCTCTCCGAGGCGGTCATCAAGGCGGCGGGTTTCGGCGGATGATTCGAAGGAAAGGCCAGGAAGCAATGGCGCGCGGTGGCAGGCAGCACGAGTCGGACAGCATCTCCCTGGTGGAGCGGGCGCTGGCGGAGATCCGCAAGGGGCGCATGGTCATCCTCACGGATGACGAGGACCGGGAGAACGAGGGAGACCTCGTCATGGCGGCGGAGAAGGTGACGCCGGAGGCCATCAACTTCATGGCCACCCACGGGCGCGGGCTCATCTGCCTGTCGCTCGTCGAGGAGCGCATCCGCCGGCTCAACCTGCCCCTCATGGTGCAGGACAACACCTCCTCCTTCCAGACGGCCTTCACCGTCTCCATCGAGGCCGCCCAGGGCGTCTCCACCGGCATCTCCGCCGCGGACCGTGCCCACACCATCCAGGTCGCGGTGGCCCCCGACGCGAAGCCGAGCGACCTGGCGCGCCCCGGCCACGTCTTCCCGCTGCGCGCCCGTGACGGCGGCGTGCTCGTGCGCACCGGGCAGACCGAGGGCAGCGTGGACCTGGCGCGTCTGGCCGGCCTCACGCCCGCGGGCGTCATCTGCGAGATCATGAACCCGGACGGCACCATGGCCCGCCGGCCGGACCTGGTGAAGTTCGCCCGGAAGCACAAGATGGTGCTGCTGTCCGTGGCCGACATCATCCGCTACCGGCTGGAGCGCGAGCGGCTCATCCGGCGCATCGGCGAGGCGACGCTGGAGCGCCGGGGGCAGGGCACCTTCCAGGCCTACACCTACGGCAGCGACGTGGACAGCGCGGTGCACGTGGCCCTCGTCAAGGGGGACATCTCCGGCCGCGAGCCCGTGCTCACCCGCGTCCACCGGGCCTGCCTCGTGGGAGATCTGCTGGGCAGCGCCGGGTGCGACTGCGGCAGCCAGCTCGAGCAGGCCTTCCAGCGGATTCAAGAGGCGGGGCGCGGCGTGGTCGTCTTCCTCCAGCGCGACGTGCCCCCGAAGAACCGCCTGCAGTGCACCCACGTCTCCAACGAGGAGGCGGTGCCGGGCAACAACGATCAGACGCGCCTGCGCGAGTTCGGCGTGGGGGCGCAGATCCTCAAGGACCTGGGGCTGTCCCGGCTGCGGCTGCTCACCAACAACCCCAAGAAGATCGTGGGGTTGGAGAGCTACTCGCTGGAGGTGGTGGAGCAGATTCCGCTCACCCTGTCCGCCGAGCCCGTCCGGCGGGTGGCCGCGCGCCGTCCTCCCCGCCGCCGCACGACGAAAACTCTGTAGGGACGCCAGCCGGGTGGCTGGTGTAGAGAGGGGCCGCACATGCCTCGCTACATCGAAGGTGACTTTCTTCCTCCCAAGGGCCGTTTCGCCATCTGCGTGGCCCGTTTCAACGCGTTCATCACCGAGGAGCTGGTGAAGGGCGCCGTGGACACGCTGGTGCGCCACGGAGTGGCCGACGGAGACATCGACGTCTTCCGCTGCCCCGGCACCTATGAGCTGCCGGCGCTCACGCGGCGCGTGGCGGACTCGCGCGCCTACGTGGGCATCATCACCCTGGGCGCCGTCATCCGCGGCGGCACCCCGCACTTCGACTACGTGGCGGGCGAGTGCGCCAAGGGCATCGGCACCGTGGCCTTCAACGCCCAGGCGGCCGTCACCTTCGGCGTGCTCACGTGCGACACGGTGGAGCAGGCCATCGACCGGGCCGGCGTGAAGGCCGGCAACAAGGGCTCGGAGGCCGCCGCCGCCTGCATCGAGATGGTCAACCTCCACGCGAAGCTGGCCACCACGCTGGCCTCGGACGGGAAGAAGGGCTAGCCATGGGCGCTCGGAGAACCGCACGGGAGCGCGCATTGCAGGCGCTCTACCAACTGGAGATGACGCCCGGCTCCGTCCACGAGGCCCTGGAGTCCGCGTGGGCCGCCACCGAGGAGTCCCACCGCGAGGCCGAGGCGGTGAAGTTCGCCCGCGAGCTGGTGGACGGCGTCATGGGCAACCGGGCGGAGATCGACCGGCTCATCGAGCAGCACAGCCACAACTGGCGGTTGGACCGCATGTCCCGCATCGACCGCAACGTGCTGCGCCTGGGCGTCTTCGAGCTGAAGTACCGCCCGGACATCCCCAAGAAGGTGTCCCTCAACGAGGCGGTGGAGCTGGGCAAGAACTTCGGCACCGAGGAGTCCAGCGCCTTCGTCAACGGCCTGCTGGACCGCGTGGCCGTGGCGCTGGGGAAGCAGTGAACGTCGCCGCCTACGACATCGGCCTGCAGGGCCTGGACTCGCTGGAGGGGGTGGACGCGCTCTGCCTCTTCGTCGGCGAGGACGACCGGCCCCTGCCGGGCTCGGCCGGTTTCGTGGACTGGCGGCTGTGCGGCGCCCTGTCGCGCGTGCTCCAGTCCGGCTTCTTCGTGGGCGCCCAGGGCGACTCGCTCCTGCTGCCCGCCGATGGCCGCTTCCCCGTGCCCCGCATCTTCGTCGTCGGCCTGGGGCGCAGGAAGGGCCTGGATGCCTCCTCGCTGGGTGAGGCGCTCGCCAACGCCGGCCAGGTGCTCGCCCGGGCGAAGGTGGAGGGCGTGGCCTTGGAAATCCCCGGCACCGGCGCGCTCGACGAGGCCGCCCGGGCCGCTTCCCTGACAGACAAGTTCATCCCGGCTTTCAAGGGAGGCAAGAAGGTCGCCGTCCTGGCGGACAAGGATCTGGCACGCCGCCTGCCCGGACGTAAGGGCTGAAGCTCGCCGCCGCCCTCCGTTCTGCTACGATGGGGGGCCGGTTCCAACCCATGAAGTTCAAGATCCTGATCGTGGAGGACTCCAAGGCGTCACGCGAGCTGATCGCCGCGACGGTGGAGTCCATCTCCGGTCTGGAGGCGATCGCCACCAGCAGCGGCTTCGAGGCCCTCAAGCTCCTGCCCCGGCACCGGTTCGATCTCATCATCACCGACATCAACATGCCGGACATCAACGGGTTGGAGCTCATCAACTTCGTCAAGAAGAACCCCAACTACCGCGACACGCCGCTGTTCATCGTCACCACCGAGGGCCGTGAGAAGGATCGCGACCGCGGGCTGGCGCTCGGCGCGGCGGAGTATCTCGTCAAGCCCTTCTCACCGCAGAGCCTGGTCGGGCTCGTGCGCCGCTATCTCAAGCTCGCGTGAACCAGGCCGGAAAAGCACTCGCGGAGTTCGTTGCCGAGGGGACGGAGATCCTCGAGGCGCTGGGCAAGGATCTGCTCGTGCTGGATCAACAGCGCGGCTCGGACCCGGACCCGGATCTCATCAACGGCATCTTCCGGGCGGCGCACTCGCTCAAGGGCCTGTCCGCGCTCTTCGGGCAGGAGCGCATCTCGAAGCTCGCCCACCAGGCCGAGGATCTGCTGGACCGGCTGCGGCTGGGCAAGCTGTCGCTGGACGACCAGGTGCTGGACTCGCTCATCGAGGCGCTGGACGTGCTCCAGGCCCTGTTGGCCGAGGCTTCCCGCGAGGTGTCCTCGGATGCCCTGAGCGGGCGGGTGACGGAGCTGGGCTCGCGGCTGGCGAACCTGGGCGTCACGTCGGCGGCCGTCGACGAGGATCCGCTGGATCGGCTGGAGCTGGACGCGCAGGTGCGCGCCGTCTTCACCGAGTACGAGGAGCACCGCCTGCGCGAGAACGTGCGCCGGGGCGTGGCCCTCTACCGCGTGCGCGCCGCGTTCGACCTGTCCGACTTCGACACGGGGCTGGCCGAGCTCAACTCGCGCCTCAAGCCGCTGGGCGAGGTCGTCAGCACGCTGCCTTCGTCGGAGCCGGGCGGGGCCTCGGGCATCGCGTTCGATCTCATCTTCGGCGCCAAGGTGCCGGAGGCGGAGCTGGCGGCGAAGCTCCAGGGCACGCCCGCGCAGCTCTTCTCGCTGAAGGTGCGTCCCGTGGGGAGTGCGCAGGCCCCCGCGGCGCCCGCTCCCGTGGCGCAGTCCGTGGCCCAGGGGATCCGCCCGTCCGCCCCCGCCGCCGATGCGCCCACGCCTCCCAAGAAGCCGCGCAAGAAGCGGGCTCCCAAGGGGAGTGGCGCGGAGACGCCCGCCCCGGCCGTGACGGAGAGCCTCGTCCAGGCCCCGTTGCTGCGCGCCGTGGAGGAGGCCAGCCCGGAGGATCTCACCCAGGGCGTGCTGGAGGCGATGCGGATGGGCGAGTCCTCCTCGCCCCCCCGCCCCGAGCTGGCCGGGCCCCCGGTGCGCACGCTCACGGACGAGCCGGCGTCCCCGCGCGGCCCGCGGATGGAGAACGAGTCGGCGCGCTCGCTCACCCAGACGGTGCGCGTGGACATCAGCCGTCTGGACGCGCTGATGAACACCGTGGGCGAGCTGCTGCTCATCAAGGCCAACCTGCAGCGCATGGTGGAGACGGCGCGCCAGCAGGAGGGCTCGGTGATGCTCTCCAGCAAGCTGTGGGGGCAGGAGCTGTCGCGCGAGACGCGGCAGTTGGAGCGCAAGCTGGACGCGCTCCAGCAGGGCCTGCTCGAGGCGCGCATGGTGCCCGTGGGCCAGGTGTTCGACCGGCTCGCCCGGCTGGTGCGCCGCATCGCCCGGGACGCGGGCAAGGAGATCGACTTCGTCATCGGCGGCGGCGACGTGGAGCTGGACAAGCTCATCGTCGAGGAGCTGAGCGATCCCCTGATGCACATCATCCGCAACGCCATCGACCACGGCGCGGAGTCGCCGGAGGCGCGGATGGCGGCGGGCAAGCCCCGGCGTGCGCGCGTGTCGCTGCGGGCCGAGCAGAAGGGCAACCACGTCGTCATCGAGGTGAGCGACGACGGAGGCGGCATCGACGAGCTGGCCGTGCGCGACATGGCCCTGCGCAAGAACCTCATCACCGAGGTCCAGGCGCGGGAGATGAGCCGGCGCGAGCTGCTCAACCTCATCTTCCTGCCGGGCTTCTCCACCGCCCGCAGCGTGTCCGAGCTGTCCGGCCGCGGCGTGGGCCTGGACGTGGTGAAGAACAACATCGGCAACCTGTCCGGCATCATCGACGTGTGGAGCGAGCGCGGGCAGGGCACGGCCTTCCACCTCACGCTGCCCGTCACCCTGGCCATCATCCGCGCCCTGGTGGTGGGCGTGAGTGGCCGCACCTACGCGGTGCCGCTCAACAGCGTGCTGGAAATCCTTTCCGTGAAGCCCTCGGAGATCCGCACCGTGGAGCGGCGCGAGGTGCTGGACGTGCGCGGCACCACGCTGCCCCTGATGCGCCTGGCCCGGCAGTTCGGCCACCCCGAGCGCCAGAACGACCGGCACTTCGTGGTGGTCGCCGGCCTGGCCCAGGAGCGGCTGGGCATCGCCGTGGACGAGCTGCAGGGCCAGCAGGACATCGTCGTCAAGTCGCTGGGTGGCCGCCTGCAGGGCGTGCGAGGGATCTCGGGCGCCGCGGACCTGGCCAACCGGCGCACCGTCCTGGTGCTGGATGTCGGTGCCCTGCTGGAGGAGGGGATGAGCCTGGAACGACGCCGCGCGTGATGTCTCCGGCCGTAGGGCTGCTATCCTCTACCTCGTGCCTTCCCTGTCCGTCCTGCTCGACAGCTTCTTCTACCGTCCGGATGAGGACGTCGGCCCCATCCAGGAGCTGGTGGCCGGCACCGATGAGACCGTCGAGCCCGTTCCCGAGGAGATCCCCGAGGAGTACCTGGCCTTCCGGCTGGAAGGGGAGCACTACGCGGTGCCCATCCACGGGGTGCGGGAGATCGTCAAGGTTCCGCCGCTCACCGAGGTGCCTCGCGCCGCGGCCAACCTGCTCGGGGTGATGTACCTGCGCGGCGAGGTGTTGCCCGTCTACGACATCAAGGTGAAGCTGCGGCTGGCGGACAAGGCGCCGCTGGTGGCGGGTCCGGATGCGGCGGAACCTCCGCGCGGCGCGCGCATCATCGTGGTGCAGACGGCGGACGGGCTGGCGGGCATCTGGGTGGACTCGGTCTCCGAGGTGGTGCGGCTCCGGCCCTCGATGCTGGAACTGGCCCCTCCCGGCGTGGGCGGCGGCGAGCGTGACTGCGTGGTGGGGCTCGGGCGGCGCAAACAGCAGCTCTTCATCCTGCTCGACATCTGGCAGGCCCTCACATGAGACAGCGCTTCAACGTCCTCAGCCAGCTGACGCAGTCCCAGGCCGACGAGTCCGCCGCGGCCGAGAGGGATCCGCTCGTCCAGCTGTGCGCCTTCTTCGTCGGGCCCGAGGAGTACGCGGTGGACATCATGCGGGTGGAGGAGATCCTCCAGCCCCAGCGCCTCACCCCCATCCGCGGCGCGCCGCCCTTCATCGAGGGCGTCATCCGCCTGCGCGGCTCCATCATCCCCGTGGTGGATCTGCGCAAGCGGCTGCTCGGCGTGGAGGCCCCGGTGGATACGCCGAAGACGCGGCTGCTGGTGTGCTGGCTGGGCCGCAGGCGCGTGGCCTTCACCGTGGACCGCGTGTCCGAGGTGGTGCGGCTGCGGCGCAGTGAGATCAAACCCGCCCCGGCCATTGGCGCGGTGGGCCCGGCCCCCTTCGTCGTCGGCGTGTACGGCGAGCAGGAGAAGCGGGAGCAGGAGAAGCAGGAGAAGCGCCAGCCGGAGCGGCGCGGGCTGGAGCGGCGCGCACCGGATGCCCGGGGACAGGAGCGGCTCAAGCTGCTGCTGGACGTGAAGGCGTTGCTGCTCTCGGAGATGGTGTGCGACCGGAGGGTGAACGGATGATGGAGGAGGGGCGGAACGCCGAGGAGGCGCGTTACCGCGCCCTGCTGGAGCTGGACGTGTCCGCCGCGGGCGCACGGGAAACGCTCGTGGCGGGGCTCCATGACGAGAGCTGGCGGGTGCGCCGCGCCGCCGCCGACGGCCTCACCCGGGTGCCCGAGCGCGACAAGGTGGTGGAGCGTCTCATCTCCGTGCTGGGCGAGCGCGACGAGACGGGCGCGCGCAACGCGGCGGCCGAGTCGCTCGCGGGCATGGGCGCGGAGGCGGTGGGGCCGCTGGTGCGGCTGCTCGGGCACGTGGATCCGGATCAACGCAAGTTCGCCGCGGACATCCTCGGGCAGCTGGGACAGCCCCAGGCCGAGGACGCCCTGGTGCAGGCGATGATGCAGGACACGGACCTCAACGTCCGGGTGGCCGCGGCGGAGGCGCTGGGCCAGGTGGGCGGCAAGGTCGCGGCCCGCGCGCTGGAGCGCATCCTGTACGACCCCGAGCCGCTGCTGCAGTTGAGCGCGCTGGAGTCGCTCGCGGCCCTGCGCCACCCGCCGCCCCTGCCGGAAGTGGTGCGGTTGCTGGGAAATCCCACGCTCAAGCGCAGCGCCTACCGGGTGCTGGGCCTCATTCCGCAGGTGGCCGCCACGGAGCTGGTGTGCCGGGGACTGGGCGCGGAGTCTCGCTCCACCCGCGAGGCGGCGCTCGTGGCCCTGGGCACCCAGGCGAGCCTGGCCGAGCCGTCCCTGCGGCCCGAGATGGAAGCGGCGGTGCGGCTGGCGCTCAAGCGGCTGCCGGAGGCGGTGGGGTGGGTGGCCAGCGCGCTGGAGTCGGATGACATCGAGCTGAAGGCCGGAGCGCTCGTGGCGGCGGCGGCCCTGCGCGAGCCGCAGCTGGCGCCCCTGGTGGCCGAGGTGGCGCAGGAAGAGCGGCTGATGCCGGAGGTGATGCGCACGCTGGCGTACTTCGGCCCGGAGACGGGGCGCGAGCTGCTGGCGAGCATGGATCGGCTCTCCTTCCCGGCCCGCGAGGTGGCGGGGCACGTGCTGGTGGAGCTGGTGGACGCCACGTTCGTCCCCGAGCTGGTGCAGATGCTCGACTGGGGCGAGGTGGACCTGAAGGCGGTGGCGGTGCAGGCGCTGGGGCGGACGAGCTCGCTGGAGGCGGTGGAGCCCCTGGCGCAGCTGCTCTCGCACCCGGAGCTGGCCGGGCCGGCGGTGCGCGCGCTGGTGACGCTGGCCGCCCACTTCCCCAAGCAGGTGGTGCAGGCGCTGGAGTCGGCGCTGGAGCACGGGGCGGAGCCGGTGGTGCTGAGCGCGCTGGTGCGCGTGGGAGGCACGGCCATGCTGCCCCTGGTGCGGCGCACGGCGCGCGAGGCCTCCGTGCCGCTGCGGGCCACTGCGGTGGAGGTGCTGGCCGCGGTGGATCCGGTGGGCGGCCTGGAGCTGGCGCGCCAGTCGCTGACGGACGAGTCTCCCCGGGTGCGCACCGCGGCGGTGCGGGTGCTGGGCCAGGTGGGGGACAAGACGATGGCGGGGCTGTTGAAGCAGGCCCTGGCCGACGAGGCCCTGGAAGTGCGGCTCGCCGCCCTGGATGCGGTGGGGGAGTGCGGGGCCCTGGAGCGGGTGGCGGACCTGGAGGCCCTGGTGCCGCACCCGGATGGAGCCATCGCGTACCGGGCGGTGCAGGCCCTGGCGCGGCTGGGGGCGCTGCGGGACGAGGTGCTGCGGAAGGCCGTGGGCCATGGAGACCATGAGGTGGTGAAGGCGGCGCTGATGGCGGGCGCGGCCTCGTCCGAGGGGGTGTCGCTGGCGGTGGGGCTGCTGGGCCACGCGAGCTGGGACGTGCGGGCCGCGGCGGCGCGGGTGCTGGGAGACTCCGGTGGGCCCGAGTGCCTGCCGGCGACACGGGCCGCCCTGGCGGCCGAGATGGATTCATTGGCCCGCCGCGCGCTGGTGGACGCGGTGGAACGGTTGTCTGGGCGCTGAGCTGCCGCGGAGGTTCCCGGGGGTGATGCCTTTCGATACAGGCAGGCCGGAGATGACCGCGGAGGAGTTCCGCCTGCTGCGGGACTTCGTCTACGGCCATTGCGGCATCCTCGTGCGTGACGACATGAAGTACGTCATGCAACGGCGGCTGTGGCCGCGGCTGGAGGCGCTGGGCCTGACGGACTTCAGCGCCTACTACCGCTACCTGCGCTTCGACGCGCAGCGCCGCGCCGAGCTGGAGACGGCCATCGAGGCCCTCACCACGCACGAGACGTACTTCTTCCGCGAGCCGCGCCAGCTCAAGGCCTTCTCCGAGGAGGTGCTGCCCCAGCTGGAGCGCCGCAACGCCCGTACGAAGCGGTTGCGCATCTGGTCCGCGGGGTGCTCGTCCGGGGAGGAGGCCTACACGGTGGCCATGCTCCTCAAGGACAGCGGGCGCTTCGAGGGCTGGGACGTGGAGGTGCACGGCACGGACATCTCCCGCCGGGTGCTGGCCGCCGCGCGCCAGGGCGAGTACGGGCCCTCCGCGCTCCGCGCCACGCCTCCGGACAAGGTGGCCCGCTACTTCGTCCACGTGGGCCCCAACCGCGTGCGCGTGCGCGACGACATCCGCGCCTGGGTGTCCTTCGGGCACCACAACCTGCAGGATCCGGACGCGGCCCTGCACATCACCCGGCCGGACGTCGTCTTCTGCCGGAATGTGATGATCTACTTCGACACGCCCGCGCGGCAGCGGGTGTTGCGCCTCATCTACGACAAGCTGGTGCCCGGCGGTTACCTCTTGCTGGGGCACTCGGAGAACCTCATCAACCTCAGCGCGGACTTCGAGCTGGTGCACCTGCGCAGTGATCTCGTCTACCGCAAGCCGGAGCTCGGCGGAGGAGGCAGCCCGTGAGCGCCCACGAGCCCGTGAAGGTGCTGGTGGTGGATGACTCGGCCCACAACCGGCGGCTGCTGACGGAGCTGCTCGAGTCCTCGCCGGACGTGAAGGTGGTGGGCACGGCGTGCGACGGCAACGAGGGCCTGCGTCAGGTGCTGGCGCTGCACCCGGACGTGGTGACGCTGGACCTGGAGATGCCCCGGCTGGGCGGGTACTCGTTCCTGCGGCTGCTGAAGAGCTCGGCGCCCACGCCCGTCATCGTCATCTCCAGCTACGCGCACAAGACGGACGTCTTCAAGGCGCTGGAGCTGGGGGCCTTCGACTTCATCGCCAAGCCGGCCAAGCCCACGCCGGACGTGCTGGAGAAGCTGCGCAAGGAGCTGCACGAGAAGGTGCAGGCGGCGAGGCTGATCCGCCCGGCGGAGGTGAAGCCGGTGGCGCGCAAGCCGAAGGTGACGCCGCTGGAGCCCTCGTTCGTGGTGGGCATCGGGGCGTCCACGGGCGGGCCACCGGCGGTGCAGCGGCTGCTGGAGTCGCTCGCGCGGGAGCCGTCCATGTGCCTGCTGGTGTGCCAGCACATGCCCAAGCAGTTCACCCGCGCCTTCGCGGAGCGGCTGGACAAGCTGGGGCCCTTCTCCGTGCGCGAGGCGCAGGAGGGAGACGTGCTGGCCCCGGGCCACGTCTTCATCGCGCCCGGCGGGCGGCAGCTGGTGGTGTACCGGCAGAACGGGCAGTACGTGGTGGGCACGCCGCCGCCGACGATGCAGGACAAGCACGCGCCCTCGGTGGATCGGCTCTTCATGAGCCTGGCCGAGGTGTTCGGCTCCAAGACGATCGGCGTGGTGCTGACGGGGATGGGCTCGGACGGGGCGGTGGGCGCCAAGGTCATCCGCAAGGCGGGCGGCGAGGTGTGGGCCGAATCCGAGGAGACGGCCGTCATCTACGGCATGCCCCAGGAGGCGGTGGCCACCGGCGCGGTGAGCCGGGTGCTGCCGCTCGGGGAGATCGGCCCGGCGCTGGTGGATCTGGCGCGCAAGCGCCGGTGACGGTAGAGGCAGTGGCATGAAGACGTTTCCCACGGAGTTCGCGGAGCTGCTCACCCCGAAGGGGCGGCGCATCCTGGAGGGGAAAGACAGCGAGGCCTGTGGGGCGCTGCTGCGGCCGGGACAGCGCTTCGTGGCGCTCGGCGGGGTGCTGGACGCGCGCAAGGCGGTGGCGTGCCGGGAGCTGCTGGAGAAGGCGCTGCGCGACACGCTGACGCAGATGGAGGATGCGATTCCCCCGGAGAGCATCTGGGGGATGACGGAGAACTACGCGGAGCTGCTGCCCAAGACGGTGCGGGTGAGGACGGCGCTGCTGGAGAGCCGGCGCTCGCGCTCGTGGAAGGCGGCCGAGGCCGTGGGGCTGGTGGCGATGATGCGCTCGGAGAGCTTCGCGGCGTTCGCGTCGTCGGTGAGCGGGCGGGCGCTGCGGCGCAAGTGGGGGATTCAGGCGCTGTGCTACGGCCCGGGGGACTACACGGGCCCGCACAACGATCACCACCCCGAGGACGCCGAGGCCTTCGACGGCTACGTGGACATGCACCTCACGTTCGCCACGCCCGCGGTGGCGCACCAGTGGCTCGTCTACGCGAAGGGCGGACACTTCTCGGAGATGCGGAGCGTGAACACCGTGGGCGGCATCACGGTGTACCGGCTGCCCTTCTGGCACTACACGACGCCGCTGATGGCGAAGCCGGGCGCCGAGGAGGACGCACGGCGCTGGGTGCTGCTGGGCACGTTCCTGGACGCGCCCCGGGAGTACCGCCGGGGCACGGCCATCGAGCCGCCTCCGTCCGTCGCTCGGCCCGGCTGAGGCCCGGCCCCCGGGTGGTGACTTCGGTCACCAGGGGGTGAGGGCAGTCACCAGGGGCAACCCGTGTAGAGCGGTGCCGGCTGTCACCAGGTGCGGCCGGAACCCGAGTGCATGTGCGTGGAATCAAGGACTTGCGGGCCCGGGGAGGAGGGCGGGGTGCATGGCACGCCTCCTGCTTTGTGCCGGTGCATCCGCAGTCACTTCGCTTCCGACACTTCGAGGGCACGCACATGGGCAACTACAGCATCAAGGCCGGGGACACGCTGAGCAACATCGCGCAGCGCTATCACACCAGCGTTGGCGAGCTGATGAAGGCCAACACGCAGATCAAGGACGCGAACCTGATCTACGCGGGTGCGAAGCTCAACATCCCGGGCAGCAAGGACGAGTTCGTGTCCGCCTCTGGCCCCAAGGGCGTGAACCTCGACGGGGGAGCCTCCACGAAGGGCGCGCAGGCCAGCGCTCCGGTGGGCAACGTGCCGCGGGGGCAGGTGGGGGATTGGATCAAGGAGGCCATGCAGAAGCTGAGCGCCGCGGGCGTGCCGGCCGACAAGATGAACCCGCAGGACATCGCGCGCATCATCGAGCACGAGTCCAGCGGCAACCCCAACGCCATCAACCTCTGGGATCAGAACGCCAAGGATGGCCACCCGTCGATCGGCCTGATGCAGACCATCCAGCCGACATTCGACGCGTACAAGCTCCCGGGCCACGACAACATCCGCAACCCCGTGGACAACATCATCGCGGGCGTCCGCTACGCGGTGGAGCGCTACGGCTCCGTGTCCAACGTGCCCGGCATCAAGTCGCTCGGCCAGGGCCAGTCCTACGTGGGTTACTGAGGGGCCGGTATCCGGGCCACCTTCTTCGCGTGCGAGATCGACTCCAGATGTTCCTGCCGCAGGGGTCGATCGCGACGAAGCCGGAGCGCTCTCCGCTCCGCGTCCTCCAGCATCTCCCATGCCTCGCGGGCCTGCCGAGGGAAGAGGTGGAGTGACTGCACGTAGAGGCAGGCGACGTGAACACGCATGCCCAGATCGCGGAAGCCGAGTTGCTGGATGCGGCGGAGCCATCGCCCGAACTCCTTCCACGGCATGTCGAACCCGAATGCCTCGGTCAGGATGGTCTTCGCGATGATGCGCTGCACCGCGAGGCGCTGAGCCGGAGTCTTCGTTCTCTGAAGCCACCGCTTCTCCAGCTTCAGGAGTTCGCGCTTTCGCTCTTCATAGGGCGCCCTGGCCTTGAACAACTCCATGAAGAGGGCATCGAGCTCCTCACCAAACGTCGGGGCTCTCTCTTGCCGTGAAGTCACCTGGGTCACGCTCCTGGACACGGCTTTTCGTTTGCACGCAATGGCCAGAAGCCGTGGCGCATACAGGCCTCGTAGCACGCCTTGCACTGCGACTCACCCCAGACCCGGCCATCATGCCTGCCACTTCTGCACTTCATGTAGTGGTCCATGCAGATGTCCCTCCACTTCTCCTTCTCGTCGAGAGTGGGAAGCTCAGGGATCGGCGCGGCTTCTGCCTCGGGGAGTGCGGTCTCTGCTCGCCCAGGTAGCAGCTGATTCGGTTGCGACTGCGGGGTGGGTGGAGCGACGGTTGCGCACCGTTCGTACTCTCCGGGGTGCTCCTTCAAACAGCATGAGACGGTGTTGTCGGCCGGATTGCACTCGCCAACGTGTGCACACCCAGAGGCCAGGAGGAAAAGACCTGCTGCGAGAACCATCGCTCGATACGGATGGCCACGACCGACGACATGGGCTCGTTGCATGACCTGACTCCAGGCACTGGCGGGTAATCCGGCCGCCTGGGTTATCCGCTCGAGGCTCGGCCTGGTTGCGTCCTCCCAAGCCACGTTCGGCCTGACAGGGGCCCGGGGCACCGGAGGCGCTGGCCTGCTCGTGGTGCGGTTGTCCCTGATCTCCCTTCACTTTGATTGCCGCTCTGCGTCATCATCGAGCGGCATCGGGAGCGCGTCAGTCACCCGCCGGAAGTGCCGCCATGAACGTCGTCTTCATCTCCCCGCAGTTTCCGCCCCAGTTCTTCCACTTCGTCACCGCTCTGCGCGAGCTCGGGGTGAACGTGCTGGGGATTGGCGATGCTGCCTACGACTCCCTCCGGCCCGAGCTGCGCGAGGCCCTCACCGAGTACTTCTTCACCCCCAACCTCAACGATTACGACGCCCTGCTGCGCGCCGCCGGCTACTTCACCTGGCGCCACGGCCGCATCGATCGCATCGACTCGCTCAACGAGACGTGGCTCGAGATGGAGGCGCGCCTGCGCGAGGACTTCCACGTGCCGGGGCTGCTGCCCTCGGACATCGCCCGCCTGCGCTCCAAGCAGGGCATGCATGACGTCTTCAAGGGCGCGGGCGTGCCCCACCCGGACGCCATCCCCGTGAAGGACGTGGCGGGCGTGAAGGCCTTCGCCCGGAGCGTGGGTTACCCGCTCGTCATCAAGCCCGACGTGGGCGTCGGCGCCGCGCGCACCTTCAAGGTGTCCAGTGACGCCGAGGTGGATGCCGCCTTCGCGGAGTCCCTGTCCGGCTACGTGGCGCAGGTCTTCGTGCGCGGCACCATCGTCACCTACGACGGGCTCGTGGACCGGGAGGGGCGGATCATCTTCGTCTTCAGCCACGAGTACAGCGACGGCATCATGGAGTCGGTCCTCGAGCAGCGGGACCTGGCCATCTGGAGCCACAAGCAGATTCCTCCCGCGCTGGACACGCTGGGACGCAAGGCGGTGGCGGTGCTCGGGCTGCGCGAGCGCTGGTTCCACCTCGAGTTCTTCCGGCTGTCGGACGGGAGCTACGTCGCGCTGGAGGCCAACCTGCGTCCGCCCGGGGCCTACCTGCCGGACATGATGAACTACGCGTGCGACATCGACGTGTACCGGCTCTGGGCGCGGATGCTGGCCGGGGAGGACGTGCGGAGCTTCCGCTACGAGCCCAAGTACCACGTGTGCCACGCGGCCCGGCGCTCCAGCCGTCAGTACCGCTACGGCCACCAGGAGGTGGTGAACCGGCTCGGCGAGTCGCTGCTGCTGCACCGCGAGATGCCCGGCGTCTACCGGAGTGCCCTGGGGGACGAGATGTACCTCACGCGTCACCGGGAGCTGCCGGCGATGCAGGAGGCGCTGCGCTTCATCCAGCAGACGCGCGCCTGAGCGGGGCGCGCGGCCTGCTCAGCGCAGCAGCCAGTCCATGGCGAAGGGCAGCCGCCGTTGCCAGTCCAGCTCGTGATGGTGGCCGGCGGGGTCGAGCACGAGCAGGAGCTCGTGGTCGGCGTAACCCAGGCGCTTGAGGTGGTGGTAGAAGTCGCGCGTGGCGTCGCCGTAGAACATGGTGTAGCCGACGGGATCGATGATCTCCTCGGCACCCGCGTCCAGGTAGATGCGCGACCATTGCCGGGTGTGGCTCTTCCAATCGGAGAAGAGCTGGTTCCAGCCCCACATCACCGAGGGAGACAGGCCGCCGATGCGGCCGAACAGGTGCGGGTAGTGCCTGCCGAGGTAGAGGGCCATCAACCCGCCGAGGGAGGAGCCCATGACACCGGTCCACTCGGAGCCCTGGCGGGTGCGGTAGACGCGCTCGACGTAGGGCTTGAGCGAGTCGAGGAGGAAGCGGATGTAGGGCTCGGCCTGGGCGCGGATGTTGCCGCGGGGCTCGTCCCAGGGGGAGTACTCGGCGAGCCGGTGGTGCGTGGAGTCCACGGCGACGATGAGCCACGGCTCGATGGAGCCCTCGCGGACGAGGTGCTCGAGGGTGAGGTTGGCGCACCAGGTCTCGTAGACGGCGGACTCCGGGTGGGCGAAGACGTTCTGCCCGTCGAGCATGTAGAGGACGGGGAAGCGGTGGCCCTCGGGGGCGGAGTCGTACGCATCGGGCGTGTAGATGCGCACGGTGCGGGAGCGGCCCTCGAGAGGGGAGGGGAAGTCTCGGATGATGTGAACGTGTCCCATGAGGCCGCGGCTGGAATCGGGGGTGGGGGCGCAAGATAAACAGGCGCTTCGCCTCGCGCCACCTCGGCGGTGTCACACGCCACGGTGGCGCTACACTGGCCGGCATGGTCGATGAACTGGTGAGGACACTGGGGCTGGCGCCGCATCCCGAGGGCGGCTTCTACCGCGAGACCTGGCGCTCGACGGTGCCGGTGGAGACGCCGCGAGGTACGCGCTCGGTGGGCACGGCCATCTACTACCTGCTGCCGCGAGGCACGTTCGCCGCCTGGCACCGGGTGAGCTCGGCTGAGCTGTGGCACTTCTACGACGGGCACGCGCTGACGATGTACCTGCTCGACGAACGCGGCCACCTGGAGACGGTGACGTTGGGCAGGGATGTGGCCAGGGGCGAGCGTCCGCAGGTGCTCGTACCGGCCGGGGTGCTGCAGGCGGCGCGGCCTCGCGGGGACTACACGCTGTGCGGCTGCACGGTGGGACCGGGCTTCGACTTCGCGGACTGGGAGATGCCCCGAGGCGAGGACCTGGCCGCCCGCCATCCCGAGCACGCGGCGCTGTTCCGCCAGCTCTCCCACTGCGCCACCTGAGCGGGATGGCCGGTCACTTCGCGCGGGGAGCCGGAGGCTTCTGAACCGGAGGCTTCTCGCTGATGTCGACGACCACGGGGACCTTCTTCTGCTCGCCGCCGGGTGGTGGGCCGGGGACCACGAGCACCCGGTGGAAGGTCCCGAGCTTGGAGACCTGGGTGCGGATGTCCTCGAACGTGCGGGCCGTGCACGCCCTGTCCTTGGGGAGCGCGCTCTGCGCCGCCTTGATGATGCGAGCCGCGGGCACCGTCGCGTTCTTGCGCTGGACGACCCAGATGTCACCGACCTGGTAGCGCGCCCCGAGCTGGACGGTGAGCCGGGGCTGGGATGCGGAGGCGCCGGTGACCGTATCGGCCTGCCACGTCACGCGTGCTTCCGGCCAGCAGAGGGCATGAAGCCGGTCCTCGAGGAGCCGGGCCGCGACGTCCTGGCACTGGATGAACGGCCTGCTGCCGGTGGCCTCCACGGGCAGGTCCGCGAGGAGTCGTTCGCGAAGGGCGGCGGGCAGTTCGTCGAGCCCGGAGACCTGGTTGCGGGAGAACGAGGCGGTGGTCTTGGGCTGACATTGCTCCCGGATGAAGAAGCGGGTGTCGGCGCGCTGGAGCACTTCCCGGGTGTTGTGCTGCGGGGTGGAGCAGGCGGCCAGCGACAGGCTGAAGGCGGCGAGGGCGGTGCGGCGGAGCATGTGAAGGTTTGTAGCCGACCAGAGGCCCCGGCGCATGCGGACAGTCAGAGCTATTGGACTGGAGGGGGGCGCAGGGCCTGGGCGGCGTCGTCGAATACCTTGGCCAGGACGGGTTCCGCTGGGCGGTGAGCCAGGAGGAGTTCGGCGTCCTCGGAAGTTCCCACGTACTGCAGCAGGACGGCGGCGCGAATGGCGCAGTTGCTCAGCGCCGTGGCAGCCACCAGCCTTCGAGCCAGAGCCCGGAGCTCGGCTCGGGTCTCGGGGGAGAGCTGGGGAAGCACTTGCTCCCTGTGCCGGAGCAAGAGGGTGAGCAACGCCAGGTAGTATGAGGAGACCACCCCTTCCTCCCGCACTGTCGTTTCGGGAAAGGCATGGGCCGTGGAGATGAACGAGGGCAGGGTGGGGACGAGTGCCTCGGTGATGTCCTCGGTGAGGACCGAGAGGACCTCCTCCTTGAGTTCGATGGGAATCGACATGTCCTGTGCCCACGTACGGAGCTGTTCTGGCGTCATTTCCAGCAGCACGAGCAGGCCATGGAGGGCCGTGGGAGCAGTTGGAGTGAGTTGCTCCAGGGCCTTGCGGACGGGCGGCAGCAGTTCCAGATGGCGCCTGCGCCAGAGGGCACGCGCCAGCGTACACAGGTCCGCGGGGTCCATGGTGCCGACGCTACTTCGCTGCAACCTGCGGATGAGGGTCGAGCGAGCGCCTGCATCCTTGAGACGCCCCAGTGCCTGTGTGATGGCTTCCGCGACGGAGTTTCCATCGTAATCACCGCGGGCCTCTTCGCGGACGAGTTGCTGCTCCAAGCGTCGAGCACTGGCGGCACCTCCCAGTTCGCCCAGTCCGAATGCCGCGGCCTGACGTACGAGTCCTTCCTCCTCGTCCATCATGGCTTCGAGCAAGGCCCTGGCTTTGCGCGGACCGGGTTTCTGCACCAGGGCGCGGGCCCGCTCCTCTTCACCGAATCTGCATGCCGTGACGAGGTCGTCCTTCCACTGTTCCAGGTCCAGTTCGCGTGGCATGGCCTGTTCCCTTTTCTACGGGTAGAGCACGCCTGAGGGAACGTGCCGTCTCACCAGGGTTCCATCAAGCAGGTACAATTCATGGATGGCCCTGGCATCCGCGCGGACCATGGAATCGAAAGCTTCCAGTTCGCGCCGCATGTCTCGTGCATTGGACACGTAGTTGATGTTGTGCCGCACGCCATCGGGTCGAATGGAGGACACGTCGGGCTTGCGGAAGTGTGTTCCTCTGACTGGATTCGGGTCTTCAACGAGTTTCTTCTGGGCACTGACTTGTGCCTTGTTCTTCCGCAAGTCGGTATGCCCCGCCGCCTCCCGCGCGGCCAATTCGTCCTCGATGGCCTCATTGTGCGGCGGGTTCTTCCGGGTGTGGGGCTTGCCATAACGGGTAGAGAGCTTGGGAGCGTTATTGGGGGTGTTGCTCGAAGCGCTTGTCGAGCACAGGGCAAGACCGGAGCAGGTAGCCGTGCCTGCGGCTACGCCAGAGACGATGAGGGTTCCATCCGCCACCACCTGGGCGGTGGATGCGGACTGCTGCAGGATGACGAGCCCCTCGGACGTCACCGGCGGCAACAGTCGCCAGATTCCACCCTCGGGTACCTGGGGAATGAGGCGAGCCAGGCCCAGGGAGCCCACCGTGACCAGCACTCGGAGATAGGTGCCGCCCATGGACCTGCCGAAGCGAGCGGATGCGGCCTCCAACGCCTCGGGTGTGGAGGCGGTTTCCACCTCCTGATACAGGCGAAGGCAGGCCATCGCCACCTGTCCCAGTTCCAACAGACCCACGGCGAGGGAGAGTCGCAAGGTAAGGGTTGCGGCGAACGCTTTCGAGAACAGCGGCTCGGGTGCCAACCAGGCGGAGAAGTAGACGACGATGGAGAAGCAGACGCTGATGACGAAGGCAGGGGAGGCGAAGAGGGCGACGGCGGCCTCGCGGATGCCCTCGGCCACATAGCGTGTGGAGAGCTGGAGGGCGAGGAAGAGGCGGCTGGAGGAGAGAGACTCTGGGAGAGGCAGCAGAGGAGGGCCGAAGCGGGAGAGCAACTCTTCGCGCAGGCGTGCTTCCCAGTCGGAATCGTGGCCGGGGGAAGCCCGGTCAGCTCCAGGACTCTCCAATAGGCGCAGCCGAGGGGTCCGGGTCCTTGGTGGCGCGAGAGGTGCGAGGGCGTCGAGCAGAGGGCGCACGTCGTCGAGGCTCAGCACCTCCAGGGCCGGGTTGAGCAGACGAGGTGGGAAGAGCAACTGCCAGCGACCATCGGGTACCTCGCGGATGCCCACCGGGAGCCCCCTCACCTGGGTACCTTCACTCGTGAACGCTGCTTGCTCCTGGACACCCGGTGCCTGCTGTTGCCGGGTCTCTCCGGGGCGGGCGACCTCATGCCGAGGAACACTCGATAGTGTTGGAGCCTGCCGTGCTTGCCCATCGGTGATGTGCACCTGCGAGGTCGCGCATGCGGTGGACAACAGGGCGATTCCAAGGGCCAGGAGCAGGAGCGGCAGCGCGGGTGCTCTCTTCATTTCCTGGGAGCGTGTTCCATCTCCTTTCGCCGCGCCACTGACGCGGTGTGTTCGTGCGGAGTCTGGCACCCAGGGCAGAAGAACAGTCCGCGTCCGGCCAGCGTCACGCGCGAGAGGGGCGTGGCACACCGGGGACACGGCTGTCCCTCGCGGTCGTAGACGCTGAAGCGATCCTCGCGGCGCTTGCCGGGCGTCTCCCAGGGGGCCGGGGGCGCATGGGGCGTGACGATGCGCCCATCACGGGCCGCGTCCTCCATCAACAGCCGGAGGGCCTCCCACAGCCGCTCGAACTCCGCGATACGCAGCTCCGAGGCGGGGCGCAGGGGCGGCAGCCGCGCGAGGAACAGGGCCTCGGCGCGCAGGATGTTCCCCACGCCAGCGATGCGCCCTTGGTCCAGCAGTGCGGCGGCGAGGGGAATCCGTCCCTTTCGGAGGGCCTCGAGGGCGCGCGAGGGCGAAGCATCCGGGCGCAGTGGGTCCGGCCCCAGCCGGGAGCGCAGTTCGGCCGCGTCCTCGTGGCTGAGGAGCTCGCAAGCCTGAGGCCCGGCGAGGTGGAGCGGAGGCGAGCCGCAGCCGGCCGGGAAGCGCCCCTGGGGCGAGTCCGCGGTGAAGCTCCGCCCCACGAGCCACTGACCGTGAACCCGGGCGATACGATGGAGGATGTTGCCTTCGGGCATTCCTCCCAGGTAACGCCGGGGGCATGACCTGTCTCGTCGGGCGTCGGGCCGGCTTGCCCGCCCGGCCGATGGGGAGGGCCCGGCGAGTGTTCCCCAGGCGGGCGTCCGGCGGTGCTATGGTCGGGAGCCATGACGCAGCAGATCCGCGCGCTGGTGGTGGATGACTCCTTGGCCATGCGGCGCAGTCTCATGTACGCGCTGCAGCGATTGGGCTCGTGGCTCCACACCGACGAGGCGCAGGACGGGGCCGAGGGCCTCAAGAAGCTCACCCTGGGCCGCTACGATCTCGTGCTGACGGACATCAACATGCCGTTGATGGACGGGTTGAAGCTCATCCGCCACATCCGGCAGACGGATGCGTACCGCACGGTGCCCATCGTGGTCATCACCACCGAGTCGGCCGTCGAGGACCGGGAGCGTGCCATGGCGCTCGGGGCCAGCGCCTACCTGGTCAAGCCGGTGCAGTCCAAGGTGGTGCAGGACACGGTGAAGAGCCTGCTGCGGCTGGAGTAGCGGCGGCCTGCCTGGCGGGCGCTCGTTGCCGGGCGGACGTTGGCTCCGCTCGCGCCTGGACGCCGAGCGTCAGAGGGAGACGGACCCGGGCGTCTGTTGTTGCTTGGGGCCGGGCGTCCCACTAAGACGCACCCCGTCATGGCCATGAACGAGCGTTACGAGCCGCAGGCAATCGAGCAGAAGTGGCAGACCCGTTGGGAAGAGGCGGGAGTGTTCCGGGCGGGCAAGCGCCCCGGGGCCCCCAAGAAGTACATCCTCGAGATGCTGCCGTACCCCAGCGGGAAGATGCACATGGGGCACGTGCGCAACTACCTCATCGGTGACGTCTACGCGCGCTTCTTCCAGATGCGGGGCCATGACGTGCTGCACCCCATGGGCTGGGATGCCTTCGGTCTGCCGGCGGAGAACGCGGCCATCAAGGACGGCGTGCACCCGGCGGTGCGTACCCGCGAGAACATCGACTCCTTCAAGAAGGAGATCCGCTCGCTGGGCTACAGCTACGACTGGACGCGCGAGGTCAACACCAGCGAGCCCGAGTACTACCGGTGGAACCAGTGGTTCTTCATCCAGATGCTGGAGCGGGGGCTCGTCTACCGCCGCTTCAGCAAGGTGAACTGGTGCACGGGCTGTCTGACGGTCATCGCCAACGAGCAGGTGAAGGACGGCACGTGCGAGCGCTGCGAGTCCCCGGTGGTGGACAAGGAACTGCCCGAGTGGTCCTTCCGGATCACGAAGTACTCGCAGGCGCTGCTGGACGGCCTGGACGAGCTGAAGGAGTGGCCCGAGCGCATCACCTCGATGCAGCGCAACTGGATTGGCCGCTCCGAGGGCGTGGAGGCGGACTTCAACGTGCAGGGCAGTGACGCGCGCATCCGCGTCTTCACCACGCGCGTGGACACCATCTACGGCTGCACCTACGTGGTGCTGGCGCCGGACCACAAGCTGGTGGCGCAGGTGACGACGCCCGCGCAGCGCGCCGAGGTGGACGCCTTCGTGAAGAAGATGGCGGCCATCTCCAAGACGGACCGCACGGCCGAGGGCGCGACGAAGGAGGGCGTCTTCACCGGGGCGCACGCCATCAACCCCTTCACGGGCCAGCCGGTGCCCATCTGGATCGCCAACTTCGTGCTGTCCGACTACGGCACGGGCGCGGTGATGAGCGTGCCGGCGCACGACGAGCGCGACTTCGACTTCGCGCGCAAGTACGGCCTGCCCATCCAGGTGGTGGTGCAGCCGGCCACCGGGGACAAGCTGCCCTCGGGCGACAAGCTGGAGGCGGCGGCCACCGAGGACGGCGTGCTGGTGGACTCGGGTGAGTACTCGGGCCTGGCGTCGGCGGAGGCGCGCAAGAAGATGGGCGAGAAGCTGCGGGCCGAGGGCCGTGGCGAGCCCAAGGTGACGTACCGCCAGAAGGACTGGGGCTTCAGCCGCCAGCGCTACTGGGGCACGCCCATCCCCATCGTGTACTGCGAGAAGTGCGATCCGGAGCGCAAGGGCCAGCCCGTGCCGCTGGAGCAGCTGCCGGTGCGCCTGCCGGAGATCGACACGCAGACGGTGCTGACGGGCAAGGGCGAGCCGCCGCTGGCCAAGGTGCCCTCGTGGGTGAATACGACGTGCCCCAAGTGCCAGGGCCCGGCGCGGCGCGAGACGGAGACGATGGACACCTTCGTCGACTCCTGCTGGTACTTCGCGCGCTACCTGTCGCCGGACTACACCGAGGCGCCCTTCGATCCCAAGGAGGCCCAGCGCTTCCTGCCGGTGGACGTGTACGTGGGCGGCCCCGAGCACGCGGTGATGCACCTGCTGTACTTCCGGTTCTGGACGCGGGTGATGAAGCTGCTGGGGCTGAGCCCGGTGGACGAGCCCGTGAAGCGCCTGGTGACGCAGGGCATCGTCAATGGCCCGGACGGGCGGAAGATGTCCAAGCGCTGGGGCAACGTGGTGGCGCCGGCCTCCATCGTGCAGAAGTACGGCGCGGACACGGCGCGCACCTACGTGCTGTTCGCCGGCCCTCCCGAGCGGGACTTCGACTGGTCCGACGATCAGGTGGAGGGCGCGTTCCGCTTCCTGAAGCGGGTGTGGACGCTGGCCGTGCAGCACCAGGGGGTGGCGGGGTCCACGCACACGGGGGCCTACGAGGGCAAGGCGCTGGAGATCCGCCGCGCGGCGCACAAGTGCCTGAAGCGGGTGGGGGAGGCCATCGAGCGGCTGTCCTTCAACACGGCCATCGCCGGCACCATGGAGTACGTGAACGCGCTGTACGCGCTGGGCACGGCGGAGACGCCCGCGGAGAAGGCGGCCATGGCCGAGGCCGTGCGCATCCTGTCCGTGGTGCTGACGCCGTTCGCTCCGCACCTGGCGGATGAGATCGCCGAGTCCTATGGCGCGAAGGACTTCACCGTCACGCAGGGCTGGCCGGAGTTCGATCCATCGCTGGTGGTGGACGACGTGATTCCGTACGCGGTGCAGGTGAACGGCAAGCTGCGCGCGGAGATCCGCGTGGCGGCGGACGCGGCCGAGGCGGACGTGAGGGCCGCGGCCGAGGCGGACGAGCGGGTGCAGGCGGCCATGGCGGGCAAGACGCTGCGCAAGTTCGTCTTCGTCCCCAAGCGGCTGGTGAACTTCGTCGTCGGCTGAGACGGGAGCCCGGTGCCCACCGAGGTCCTCGTCATGTGCAAGCGGTGCGGCCGTCCCCAGCAGGCGGGGGCGGGCCGGTGCGCCGCGTGCGGGGGGGAGCTGCCCGATGCGCCCCTGCCTCTCGCGGTGGGCACCACCTCCCCGGAGCGCTTCCTCTCGGCGGAGCTCCCGGGCGGGCGCGTCCTCACCGGCGAGGGCAACCGCCTCTCCTACCGTCCAGGCCACTCCGCCACGCCCTTCCTCCTCGAGTTGCCGAGTCTGCGCCGGCTCTCCCTGGTGCACCGGCCGCGCTCCGAGGCCCTGGCCCTCACCGCCGCCGCCATCGTGCTGCTGCCGTTCGTGCCCCGGCAGGGCCTGCGCCTCCTGCTCGGCGTGCTGGCCCTGGTGGGGCTGGCCCTGGCGTTCTCCAGCCGGCGCTACACGCTCGTCCTGGAGTCCACCGGCCAGGTGGAGACGCGCTGGGAGCTGGGCACCGTGCGCCGCGGCTCCTCCCAGGAGCAGCACCTGCGCTCGGTCTGGCGCACGCTCGCGGACGCGGTGCGCTCCCGCGGCGTGAAGGTGAGCGAGCCCCCCGCGTAGCCTGCTTCGGCCGGGGCTCCCCTCGCGCTTGACCCGGGGGATCTCGCCGCTACTGTGGGCGCCATGTCCCGCATGCGCGCGATGGGGTGGGTTCTCTTGCTGTCGGCGGCCGGGTGCGGCTACCGCTTCACGTCCCGGGACGCGGGGCTTCCCGAGGGGGTGCGCTCGGTGTGCGCGCCCGTCTTCCGCAACGACACGGCCGAGCCGGGGCTGGAGGTGCTCTTCACCCGCATCCTGCGCCAGGAGCTGGTGCGCGCCGGGGTGCTCGGCGGTACGGGGGCCTGCGAGGCCACCCTGTCGGGGGTGGTGCGGAGCGTGGGCAATGGGCCCACCGTCGTCGCCGAGCCCTCCTTCCAGAGCGATCCGCGGAGCGCGGCCGCGCAGGTGGCGGGCTACCAAGCGTCCGCGGTGGTGCTGCTGCGGCTCGAGCGGGACGGACGGGTGCTGGCGGAGACGGAGGTCTCCGGTACGGAGGACTTCATTCCGGGCACGACGAGCGTGTCCGGTGATGTGCTGCAAGTGGAGGCCAACCGGCGGGCCGCGCTGCACCGTCTCGCCGAGACGTTGCTGCGCGAGGGTTACGACCGGTTGGCCAGCAACTGGTGAGGGGCGCGATTACTTCGCGGCGGCCTTGGCGCGGTTCGCGGCCTTGGCGAGCCGGGAGATGCGGCGCGAGGCGGCGCGCTTGTGGATGACGCCCTTGGACGCGGCCTTGTCGATGGTGCGGGTGGCGGCCTTGAGGGCGTCCCCGGTCTTCGCCGTGTCCTTGGTGGTGAGGGAGTCGCGCATGCTCTTCACGGCATCCTTCACCGTGGTGCGGACGTTGACGTTGCGAGCGCGGCGCTTCTGGGCCTGGCGGTTACGCTTCTCTGCGGACTTGGTGTTGGCCAAGGTGATCTCCAGCTTACTTCTGTGGAAAAGAGGCGCCGTACCTACTTCGGCGCCCACTGAGCGTCAAGACCTGCGTGATCCATGCCACCTTCCGGACGCCCGAGTCTCATCAATCAGCGGGCTCCGAAGGCGTATTCCCAACGCAGGCCGGCCGGGTCCCGGAAGGTGATCCGCCCGGTGGAGCCCCCGCCCTCGAGCACGCACCCGGGGGAGGTGCCCTCCAGGAGGGTCCGCAGCCGCTCCACCGCCTCGGCGGAGGGGGCCCCGAAGCTCGCCGTCGTGGGGGAGGGGGTACCCGGGCCCGGAGTGAAGACGAGCCGGTACAGTCCGTCACCGTAGGCCGCCTCGTCGGCCGCCCCCCGCTCGGCGCTCCAACCGAGGAGCGGGGCGAGCCGATCCCAGAAGGCCCGCTGGGCGGCGAGGTCCGGCACCGGCAGGCGCAGGGCCACCAGGGGGGCGCGGGGGACGCGGACGGGGGGCGGCAGGCCCTTCTCCACGGTCTTGGCGGCGTCCCAGTGCCGATCCATGTGCTCCAGGGTGGCCTCGCCCAGGGGGATGCCCTCGGCGCGCAGGGCGGACTCGATGTGCTGGAAGCGGGTGGTGAAGCGGCGGATGGCCATCCGCAGCGCGTCCTCGGCCGGCGTCTGGATGAAGCGCGCGAGGTTGGCCAGGGAGAAGAGGACGTCCCCCAGCTCGTGCTCCAGCGCGTCCCGGTTCCCCGAGGCGATGGCCTCGTCCAGCTCGCCCAGCTCCTCGTACAGCTTGGCGCGGACTTCCTGGAGGCTCGGCCAGTCGAAGCCGATGCGGCTGGCCTTCTCCGTGAGCCGCTCGGCGCGCAGCAGGGCGGGGGCGCCCGTGGGCACTCCGTCCAGCACCGAGCCCTCGCGGCCCGTCTTCTTCTTGCGCTCCTCGGCCTTCAGCTTCGCCCAGTTGGCCAGCGGCTGCGGGGTGCCGTCCGCCTGCCGCTCGCCGAAGACGTGCGGGTGGCGGCTGGTGAGCTTGTCGCTGATGGAGCGGGACACGTCCGCCATGGAGAACTCGCCCAGCTCCTCGGCCAGCCGCGCGTGGAAGACGATCTGGAAGAGCAGATCCCCCAGCTCCTCGCACAGCGCGCGCCACGGGCCGCCCTCGGCCACCCGGTCCATCTCGTCGACGACCTCGAAGGACTCCTCGGTCACATAGGGACGCATCGAGCGCAGGTCCTGCTCTCTGTCCCAGGGACAACCATCCTGGGACCGGAGCCGGGCCATGATTTCCACCAACCTGTCCAATTGCTCCCCTGCTGCACTCATGATGGCTCTCCTCCCCCGGCGAGCGAGCGAGCTCCCTGTAACACGGGGGAACTGCGAAACGGGGGTGACAACTTCCGTGGGGGTGGCCCGTCGCCTATCATCGGGACCCCGAATGCCGCGCCTTCCCCTGTTGCGCCTCTTGTCGTTGATGATGTGCCTTGCCGTGTGGATGCCCGCGCGGCCGGCGCATGCGCAGAAGCCGCGTTCCACTGCGCAGAAGTCCCAGCGTCAGGCTCCCGCCGAGAAGCCGGGGTATGACGATCCGTCGATGCTGGAGCCGTCGGAGATGACGGTCGAGCCCTCGAACGAGATGTCCGAGGAGGACACCTCCGAGGAGGAGACGGACGAGGGCTCCACGCGCGCGGGCCGCGGCAAGAACCGCAAGGGCCAGAAGGGGCGGGACGAGGAGGCCGCGCAGGACGCGCCTCCGGTGGACGAGAAGCCCGCGACGGGCATGACGGTGGAGATGAAGCCGGCCGCGCCCGCGCCGCCGCCGGTGGTCCGGCCGCCGCCTCCGCCCATCCGGGCCCCGCGGGTGACGGACGCGGACCTGCAGGCCGCCTGGGACAAGTGGCGCAAGGCGGTGGCCGCGCTGGACATGGAGTCGGCGCGCAAGGCGCAGACGGAGCTGGTGTCCCTCAAGGACGACGTGGCCGCGCTGGACATGGAGTCGCTGAGCATCGGCTTCATCCGGGCGGCCGAGGGGCGGCGCAAGGCCAACGACGGGGCCGGTGCGCTGCA
Organism: Archangium sp.; assembly: GCF_036277355.1. Taxonomy (GTDB): domain Bacteria; phylum Myxococcota; class Myxococcia; order Myxococcales; family Myxococcaceae; genus Archangium. Next base: position 47,164 of record NZ_DASUNC010000061.1, on the reverse strand, counting down.
GCTGCTGCAGCAAGCGGTGTCGCTCTCGCCCAATCTTCCCTATGCGCGGCTCGCGCTCGCCGAGGCCCATGCGCGCCGCGCGCCCGGTGAGGTGGGGGCGTACAGCCAGGAGATCAAGGCCGCGCTGATGGTGATGCTGAAGGATCCGCGCTACCGGCGCCCGGCGCTGGCGGACCTGGGCGCGGTGTTCCTGGTGGCGGTGCTGGCCACGGCGGCGGTGGTGGTGGCGGTGCTCTTCCTGCGGCGGGCGCGCTTCTTCTTCCATGACTTCCACCACCTCTTCCCCCGGGCGGCGGCGCGGTGGCAGTCCGCGGCCCTGGCGGTGCTGCTGCTGATCGGCACGCCGGTGGCGCTGCGGCTGGGCCTGGTGCCCGTGCTGCTCATCCTCCTGCTGTCGGTGTCGCTCTACCTCTCGAAGCTGGAGCGGGCGGTGGGCGCGGTGTTGTTGGTGGCGGCGGCCTTCGTGCCGTTCGCCGCCGGGAAGATCGCCCAGACGTCGGCCTTCGCCGGGACGGTGGCCGAGGACGTCTACATCCTGGAGCGCGGGGGCCTGTCCGCGGAGGCGGTGGCCGATCGGGTGCGCGCGCGCAGCGAGGACAAGCAGTACAAGATCGAGTTCGCGGAGCTGTTCGCGCTCGGGCGTTTCGAGGCCCGCCGCGGCCAGCTGGACGAGGCCATCGCCCACTACAAGGCGGCGTCGGCCATGAGCAACGCCCCGCATGCGGCGCTGCTGACCAACTGGGCCAACGCGCTGCTGGTCAAGGGCGAGACGGACGAGGCGTTGCGCAAGTACACCGAGGCCTCGGAGGCGGATCCGGGAATGGCCGCTCCCGCCTTCAACATGGCCGAGATCTACCGCCGCCGCGCCGCGGTGGCCCCGGACTCGGAGATCGGCTCCGAGAACCAGAAGGCGCGCGATGCGCTCCAGGCCGCGCAGCGCCTCGACGCCTCCCTGCTCATGTGGCAGCGGCCGCCGGAGGATCGCCTGGTGATGAACCGCCTGCTACTCGCCCCGGCGCTCGCGGAGGAGGACCTGCCGCCCACGGATGATCCGGAGGCCGGCGTGCGGGTGGAGGCGCAGCTGTCGCGCCGGCTGCTCGGGGGCGGCTCGGGCCTGACCGCCTGGGGCCTGCCGGTGCTGGGCGCGCTGCTGGCCTTCGGGCTCGGCTTCGCGGGCCAGTCGATGAAGGCCTCGAGCGAGTGCGAGAAGTGCGGCCGCCCGGTGTGCCGGCGGTGCGACAAGGAGCTGGGCGTGGCGAGCAAGATGTGCGCCCAGTGCGTCAACGCCTTCTCGCGCAAGGGCGCGGTGGAGGCGCGGGTCCGGGCCCGCAAGCAGATTGAAATCGAGCGCCACCGCCAGTGGGAGAGCGGCGTGTCGTACGCCGTGGGCGCGCTGGTGTCCGGTGCGGGCCACCTGTTCCAGGGGTTGCCGGTGCGCGGCACCCTCTACGCCTTCTTCTTCCTCTTCGCGGTGTCCGGGGTGCTGCTGCGCTCCGGCGTGCTGCGCGCGCCCTATGGCGAGGCTCCGCTGTACCTCAAGCTCGCGCCGCTGCTGCTGCTGCTCATTCCCCTCCACCTTTTGACGTTGCGCGGCCTGTACCGCCGCCAGAACGAATAGGCCGGGACCGACGATGGCCCTCACGGGAACGCTCAAGGACTTTGGTATCGCGGACATCCTGCAGCTGATCGGTCAGCAGCAGAAGACGGGTGTCCTGTACCTCAAGAGCAAGGAGCAGGAGGTCCAGGTCTTCTTCCGGGACGGCGCCATCGTCCGCGCCGAGAGCGTCACCCGGAAGAAGAAGGACCTCATCGGCAACATGCTGGTGCGCGCCGAGCTCATCACCGAGCAGCAGCTCGAGAGCGCGCTGGAGACGCAGAAGCGCACCCTCAAGCGGCTGGGCGACGTGCTCACCAGCTCCGGTGCCATCTCCGCCCAGAAGCTCAAGCAGATGATGCAGCTCCAGGTGACGGAGACCCTCTACGGGCTCTTCCTCTGGAAGGCGGGCACCTACGAGTTCAAGCAGGAGGACGTCCAGCCGGACAGCGAGTCCATCACGCCGCTGCGCGCCGAGAGCGTGCTGATGGAAGGCTTCCGGATGGTGGACGAGTGGCCCCACGTCCGGAAGAAGATCTCCAGCGAGGCCATGACCTTCGAGCGGCTCAAGGAGCTGCCCGCCCCCAACCCCAAGAACAAGAAGCAGCAGGAGGAGGACGACTTCGACGCCTCCTTCGACGACGCCTTCTCCGAGGAGAAGAAGGACGAGAACAAGGGCGAGTTCAAGTCCATCGGCAGCGCCGAGCGCCGCGTCTACGAGCTCATCGCCCCCGGCCGTGACCTGCGCAAGCTGGTGGACCTCAGCAGCCTGGGCGAGTTCGAGACCAGCAAGGCGCTCGTCAACCTGCTCAACCTCGAGTACATCCGCGCCCATCAGCCCTCGGGTCGGTCCGCCTCCGTGGGCGCGGCCAACCTGCTCGTCCGGGTGGGTGGCGTGGTGGCCCGCGCCGTGGTGACGGTCATCGTCCTGGCCGCCCTGGGCTTCGTGGGCTCGCGGCTCCGCCCGGACACCTGGGACCTGGGGGACGACTCCGCCTCCTCGTTCGCGGACCCGGCGGCCCAGCGCCTCCTGGCGCGCGCCCAGCGGGCAAGAATCGAAGCCGCACTGGAGGTGTTCCGACTGGAAAAGGGAGCCCTCCCCGAGCGCTTGAATGCCCTGGTGGAGGTGGGACTCCTACAGCAGGAGGACCTGCGCTACCCCTGGCGGGAGGATTACTACTACCGCCGGACGTCAGATCGGCAGTTCATCCTCCTGTCTCCCCTGCGCTAGGTGGGTTGCTCGCTTCCTCCTTTCGCCGACAGTGGGAGGACGTTAGCTTGACAGTGAGGATCCTGAATTGTCCGACACCCGTCCCGAGGGATTAGACGAATTGCGAAACCCCGCCACAGTAGAGGCTCAAGCAGCAGTCAGCCCCACCTCGGCCAAGGTGGATGTCCGCGATAACGCAACGACCCTGGCGCTGTGTGGCAACCAGAACGAGAACTTGAAGCTCATGGAGCGTCGGCTCGGCGTCCGGGTCGGACAGCGGGGGACCGAGCTCCACCTGTCGGGGCCCTCGGACGCCGTGGCCTTCACGGTGCGCCTCGTGGAGAACCTCGAGGGGATGATCCGCGCCGGCCGCCCCATCTACCGCGAGGACGTCGAGCAGGCCATCAAGGTGCTCGGCCGCGGCGGGGCGGAGTCGCTCCAGGACGTGATGAACAGCCCGGTGCTCAAGAGCTCGGGCAACAAGCAGATCGCCCCCAAGAGCCTCGCGCAGAAGCGCTACGTAGATGCGATCCGCGCCCATGACATCGTCTTCGGCATCGGCCCCGCCGGTACCGGCAAGACGTACCTCGCCATGGCCATGGCGGTGGCCGCCCTGCAGGAGCGCAAGGTCAAGCGCATCGTCCTGGCGCGTCCGGCCGTCGAGGCCGGTGAGAAGCTTGGTTTCCTCCCCGGTGACCTCGCCGAGAAGGTGAACCCCTACCTCCGTCCGCTCTACGACGCGCTGCACGACATGATGGCCGTCGAGCGCGCCCTGCATCTGATTGAGCAGGGCGTGGTGGAGGTGGCCCCGCTGGCCTTCATGCGCGGCCGCACGCTCAATGACTCCTTCGTCATCCTCGACGAGGCGCAGAACACCACCATCGAGCAGATGAAGATGTTCCTCACCCGCCTGGGCTACAACAGCAAGGCGGTCATCACGGGTGACGTGACGCAGGTGGACCTGCCGGTGGGCAAGGCCAGCGGCCTGCACCACGCGCGCTCCATCCTCAAGAACGTGGAGGGCATCAACATCTCCGAGTTCACCGAGGTGGACGTGGTGCGTCACCCGCTGGTGCAGGAAGTCATCCGCGCCTACGATCGCTACGACGCGGCGCAGCAGGCCGCCAAGGCCCTGAAGGAAGCGGAAGCGGCGGCGGCGGGCGGAACGGCACCGGAAGTAGCTGCCGGTGCGCCGGAATCCGACACGCCAACCCCTTGAATTTCCTCGCTCGATAGCCGGGTGAGCAGGCGGCGGGCGGCGGAGGGGATTCCCGCCGCCCGGTTTGCTTGATGAACCCGCCACGCCTCCCATAGGTTGGACAGCCCCATGGCCGAACCGGAATCGTCGCCCCCCGGACCCAGTCCGCTGGACGCGCTCGCCCACCGCTTCCGGCTCGGCCCCCGTTGGGGCCGGCGCCTGACGAGTGTGTTGCTGCTACTGACGGTGTCGGTGGCGGCGGGGTTCGTCATTTCCCCGGGCCTCTTCAGCCAGCAGATTCCCGCACTCACCGAGGAGCACCTGGGCAAGCCCTTCCGGGCCAACTCCCCGGCGGGCTTCAAGGCGGGGCGGGACTACGAGATCATCCACCAGGCGATGACCGAGCAGCGGCGCCTGGAGGCGCGCGGCGCGGTGCGGCCGGTGTACGACCTGAGCCCGGGCGTGCTGTTGGAGATCCGCGCGGCGGTGGGCGCGGCCTTCCAGGAGATGCGTCAGCGGCTGGCGGCCCGGGCGGCGGCCACCCAGCAAGAGGCGCCGGTGGTGGCGCCGGAGACGGGCAAGGCGCAGGCACGCAAGCCGGCCGCGTCCCTGGTGACGCCGGAGGAGCGCGAGCTCTTCCAGGGGCTGCTGTTCGGGCGCAAGGACGCGGTGCTGGACAATGACGACGTCCAGGCCCTGGCCTCGGCGCGCTTCTCCGAGGCGATGGAGCAGGCCACGGTGGCGCTGGTGGAGCGGGCGTACGGCTTCTCCGAGCCCACCCCGGTGTACATCACCAACTCGCGCGAGGAGGTATCGCGCGAGGGTCCGCAGGGCATCACCGTGCGGGACCTGAGGCACAACGGGGAGCAGACGCTGCCGGGGACGGCGCCCACGGTGGTGGACGTGCGCGAGGCGCACATGGAGATGGACCGCTTCGCGTCCATCCCGGGCAACCTGCTGCCGGACTCGCCGGGCGTGCAGCGGCGGGCGGTGCTGCGGCTGGCCAAGCGGCTGGTGCGGCCCAACCTCACCATCAACCTGGCGGAGACGGACGCGCGGCGGCGGCAGGCGGCGGCGGCGGTGAAGGACGCCGTCATCTCCATCAAGAAGGGCCAGCGGGTCATCGGGGACGGGGAGCTGGTCAACGAGACGCACCTGGTGGCCATCCGGGGCATGCGCTCGCAGACGGACCGGTTGGACCTGGTGCAGCTGCAGGTGGGCGGCACGGGGCTGGTGGCGCTGCTGATCTCCGCCACGTACCTCTTCTGCCGGGCGGCCTTCCGGCGCTTCCGGCCCACGCGCAAGGACGCGATGCTGCTGGGCTCGCTGCTGGTGGCGATGCTGGGCCTGCTGCAGGTGTGGGTGTCCATCGCGGACGCGGTGCAGGACCGGTACACGGCCATTCCCCTGGAGGCCTTCTATTACGCCTTCCCGGTGGCGGCCGGAGCCATGCTGGTGCGCTTCATCCTCTCCGAGGAGCTGGCGCTCTTCTTCGCCCTGGTGATGGCGAGCCTGTGCGGGGTGATGCTGGGCAACTCGCTGTCCTTCGGTATCTACGCGCTGGTGGGCGCGCTGGTGGCGGCGGACCGCGTCACCTACGCGAAGGACCGGGTGGGGCTCTTCCGGGCGGGCGTGGCCACCGGTGGCGTCAACCTGGTGGCGGTGCTCTGCCTCTTCCTGGCCGAGGGCAAGGGGCTGACGCCGGACACGCTCATCACGGCCCTGTTCGCCTTCTCGGGCACGGCGCTGGCGGTGCCGGTGATGGTGATGGCGCTCACGCCGCTCATCGAGTCCGTGTTCGGCTATGCGTCGGACCTGAAGCTGCTGGAGCTGGCCAACCTCAACCACCCGGCGCTCAAGGAGCTCATCGTCCAGGCACCGGGCACCTACCACCACTCCATCATCATCGGCACGCTGGTGGAGAACGCGGCGGAGGCCATTGGCGCCAATCCGCTGCTGGCGCGCTCGTGCGCGTACTACCACGACATCGGCAAGGGCCGGAATCCGCTCTACTTCGGCGAGAACCAGAAGGGCGAGAACAGGCACGACAGCCTCGCCCCGGCGATGAGCGCCGTCATCATCAAGCGCCACGTCACCGAGGGGCTGGAGATGGCGCGCCAGTACCGGCTGCCCAAGCTGGTGGCGGATGCGATTCCGCAGCACCACGGCACGCGGCTGGTGGGCTACTTCTTCCACAAGGCCGTCAAGGAGCAGGAGGGCAAGGAAGGCGCTCCGCCCATCGACGAGAGCATCTTCCGCTACCCGGGCCCCAAGCCTCAGTTCCGCGAGGCGGCGCTGGTGATGATCGCCGACGCGGTGGAGGCCTCGACGCGCGCGCTGCCCGAGCCCACCACGACCCGGCTGCAGGCCCAGGTGCAGAAGATGATCAACCTCATCTTCTCCGAGGGGCAGCTGGACGAGTGTGATCTGACGCTGAGGGACCTGAACCTCATCGCACAATCCTTCCTGCACACGCTGGAGGGCATCTACCATGCGCGCCCGGAGTACCCGGCGGGAGCGCTGCAGGCGGGCCCCAAGGGGGCGGCGTTGACGGTGGCGGGGACGACGACGAAGCAGGATGGCAAGGCGCGCCCGGCGGGCACGGGCACCTGAGGCGGCGGAGGAGGCCGAACGTGGTGAAGCTGCGCAAGGGCAAGATCATCCCGCGCGAGGATGGAAAGCGCATCGAGGAGTTCGTGGGCGCGGCGACGACGGGCACCGACTCCATGTCGGTGGCCCGCATGTTGGCGCCGCCGGGCTGGTCCGAGCCGGCGCAGACCCCCGAGTTCGACGAGGTGGTCATCGTCCTCAAGGGGGAGCTGACGCTGGTGGTGGATGGCCGGCGCCAGCTCATCGGGGAAGGGGAGCTGGGGATGGTGCCGCGGGGCCACCGGGTGGTGTACCGCAACGACGGGCAGGGCGCGTGTGACTACTACTCGCTCTGCGCGCCGGCCTTCCGGGTGGAGCGGGCCCACATCGAGGAGGCGCCCCAGGAGGCGGAGGACAACCGGGTGACGGTGCAGGTGGCGCACCCGCAGGGCAAGCGCTTCTCCAAGCAGGTGACGGAGCTGGCGGAGACGTTCCTACGCAAGTTGGATCTGTCGGGGTGCGAGCTGTCCATCTCCCTGGTGGGAGACCACGCCATCCGGCGGCTCAACCGCACGTGGCGCAAGAAGGACAAGGCAACGGACGTGCTGAGCTTCCCAGCGGGGGATCTGCCCAAGGGCACGCCCGGGCCGAGGCAGCTCGGGGACGTGGTCATCTCCCTGGACACGGCGAAGAAGCAGGCCAGGGAGTACGAGCGGACGCTCGAGGCCGAGGTGGCGCGCTACCTGGCCCACGGGCTGCTGCACCTGCTGGGGTACGACCACGAGCGCCCCAAGGACGCGCAGAAGATGGCGCGCACCGAGGAGCGGCTGCTGGGCGAGAGCGGCATGGTGGGCGACGCCGTGGCCCCCCGGGCCCGCAAGCTCATGACCTGAGGGCCCTCGCGCCGGAGGCCTCGCTCAGTCCAGGGGCTTGAAGCGCACCGTGCAGTGCCCGCCCACGCAGGCCGGGGTGGGAATGCCCTGGGGAGGCATGCAGGGAGGCATGGGGCAGGTCTCCTCCGGGACGCTCACGCAGGACTGCTTCAGGCGGGCGAGCGCGGCGGTGGAGAGCGCCCGCGGCGTGCACTGGGGGCAGCACCCCTCGGCGGCGGTCTGCGTCACGACACAGTCCGCATCGCGCGTGCAGCGGTCGTCCGCCTTCGGGTCGCCCGGGCCACCCGCCTGGGGCTCCGTCTGGACCGGAGGAGGGCGCTGGGCCGCCGAGCCCCCCGCGTCCGAGGGCGACGTGAGCGCGGAGCCTCCGCTCCGGGTCTCCTCGGTCGCGGTCGTGGTGGGCTGGGGGGCCTCCGAGGAGGGGGGGGCCGGGGGGCGATGACAGGCGATGAAGAAGAGGGTGCCGAGCAGGATGCCGCGCCACATGAGAGACTCCTGGGAAAAGGGGAGGGCCCTTCATGCCCCGAACGCCCGCTCACCTGCCAGCCACTCTCGGGGTTGAGTCGGGCAGTGCGCATGATAGGTAGGCCCGCCCTCATTTGTTGGGACGGACAATGCCTCGTCTTGCTCCATTGCTGACCTGCCTGTTCGGCCTGTTGCTGCTGGCCGCCACCCCGGCGCGTTCCCAGGAGATGCCTCCCTGGGGGACGGGCGAGAGCCAGGGCCAGGACCTGAACATCTACCTGGCCACCTTCGGGCCCGGAGATGACGTGGCCTCGTGGTTCGGGCACGGCTCGCTGGTGGTGGAGGATGCGCGGCTCAAGCAGTCGCGTCTCTACAACTACGGCATGTTCTCCTTCGACTCGACCATGCTGGCCCGCTACGCCATGGGGCGGCTCGAGTTCTGGGTGGACGACGCGAGCCCCGCGGGCACCTTCCGCTTCTACCGCTCGCTGAACCGGGACGTGCGGCTGCAGGAGCTGAACCTGTCCCCGGCGCAGAAGGTGGAGCTGGGGCGGCTGCTCGCGGTGAACGTGCTGCCGGAGAACCGGCACTACCTCTACCACCACTACAACGACAACTGCGTGACGCGGCTGCGCGACGCCATCGACAAGGTGGTGGGCGGCCAGTTGCACCAGGCCATGAGCGGCCCCGGGCGCATGACGCTGCGCGACCACACGCGCCGCTACTCGGACGTCAACCCGGCCATGGGCCTGCTGCTCGACTTCCTGATGAACGACGAGATCGACAAGCCCGTCACCCGCTGGCAGGAGGCCTTCCTCCCGGACGAGCTGGAGCGTCAGGTGGCGGAGACGCAGGTGGTGGGGGAGGACGGGCAGAAGCACCCGCTGGTGGCGAAGACCCTGAACATCTACACGGCGGAGGGCCGCCCGGTCACACCCGCGGAGCCGCCGAAGTACGGGCCCGTGCTGCTGGTGCTGGGGCTGCTGCTGGGCGGTGGCGCGGCGGGCCTGGGGTGGTGGATCCGCCGGAGCGGGGGAGGGCGGCTGCCTCGCATCCTGCTCGGCCTGCAGAACCTGCTGGTGGGCCTGGTGTCCGGGATTCCGGGGCTCGCCCTGTTCATCATGTGGCTGTTCACCGACCACACGGTGACGTACCGCAACGAGAACCTCTTCCTGGCCAACCCGCTCACCGTGCTGGCCATCCCCCTGGGCATCCAGTTGATGCGCGGCTCGCCCCGGGCCCTCGAGCGGCTGCGGCGCGTGTGGCGGGTGCTGGCGGCGCTGGGCGTCCTGGGGCTGGTGCTCAAGCTGCTGCCCATGTTCGACCAGGACAACTGGCGCCTCATCGCGCTCCTGCTTCCCGTGTCGATGGGACTGGAGGGGGCCTGCACCCTCGCCCGACTCCCGGCTCGGGCGGCCCGGCCCGCGGAACCACTGTCTCCTTCCCTGAAGGCTTCCGGTAGCTGATCATCCGGCAATCGCGCGCGGGTACCCCTCGCGCACACCGAGGACACGACACACATGGCCAACGACTCGATGGAGAAGATCAACGGACTTCGGGAGCGCCTGCTCGCGCTCCGGGGGCATCTTTGACCTCGACCGCAAGCGGTCCCGCATCGCGCTGATCGAGCGAGAGTCCACGCTCCCCAACTTCTGGGACGACAACACCAAGGCGCAGGCGATGCTCAAGGAGAAGACCACGCTCGAGTCGAGCGTGAGCGCCTACGAGAAGACCCTGCGCGGCCTGGACGACGCCCAGGTGCTCTTCGAGCTGTCCGCCGAGCTCAACGACGAAGCCAGTGCCAAGGAGGCCGAGGACTCGCTCGGCTCGCTCGAGTCGGAGGTCGCCAAACTGGAGCTGGCGCGGATGCTCTCCGGCGAGCAGGACCGCTCCAACTGCTTCATGGACATCAACGCGGGCGCGGGCGGCACCGACTCCATGGACTGGGCCGCCATGCTCATGCGCATGTACACGCGCTACTGCGAGCAGAAGGGCTGGAAGGTCGAGATCAACGACGCGGTGGAGGGCGAAGAGGCGGGCTTCAAGAACGTCTCGCTGCGCATTGAAGGCGAGTTCGCCTACGGCTACCTCAAGGCCGAGGTGGGGGTGCACCGGCTGGTGCGCATCAGCCCCTTCGACGCCAACGCGCGCCGGCAGACGGCCTTCGCCTCGGTGGACGTCTATCCGGAGGTGGATGACACCATCAAGATCGACATCCCGGAGAAGGACTACGAGCTGAAGTTCATCCGCGGCGGTGGCGCGGGCGGTCAGAAGGTCAACAAGACCTCCTCCACGGCGCAGCTGCGCCACCTGCCCACCAACATCCTCATCACCTGCCAGACGGAGCGCTCGCAGTCGGCCAACAAGGACATGGCCTTCAAGATCCTCCGCGCCCGCCTCTACGAGCTGGAGCTCAAGAAGCGCGAGGCCGAGCAGGCCGCCGCCGAGGCCCAGAAGAAGGACATCTCCTTCGGCTCGCAGATCCGCTCCTACGTGCTCGCGCCCTACCGCATGGTGAAGGACCTGCGCACCGGCGTGGAGACGGGCAACGTGGACGCCGTGCTGGACGGCAGCCTGGAGGAGTTCGTCACCGCCCAGCTCATGGGCGTGAAGAACCCCAACCGCAACGTCCCCGAGTAATTGCCCGGAAGTCCCGCGGAACCTTTCCATGGCCTCGTTGTCTCAGGCCGTGGAACGGGAAAACGCGAGACGGGGTAGGATGGACGCGCGCGGTGTAGGCCACGTGGGGAGGTCACCGGTGTCTTCGAGCGGGGTGCTCGGGATGGAGACAGAGGGAACGCCGGTGTCCGCCGAGGCCGAGGCCGCCGCGCGCGAGGAGCGCCTGTTGCTGGCGCGCCTGAGGCGGGGCGACCCGGGGGCCTTCGAGTCGCTGGTCAACACGCACCAGGACCGGCTCTACGACTTCTGCGTGCGGATGCTGGGGGACCGGGAGGAGGCGAACGATCTGGTGCAGGACGTCTTCGTGAGTGCCCACCAGAACCTGTCGCGCTTCCGGGAGGACTCGAAGCTGTCCACGTGGTTGTTCCGGATTGGAAAGAACCACTGCATCAACCGGCTGAAGTACCTGAAGCGGCGGGGCAGGGGACGCTCGGAGGAGTACGGCGAGCAGAGCGAGGGGGCGTTGGCGGAGCTGTTGGGCTCGCCCCCGGGGCCGGACGCGGCGCTGGAGTCGGCCAGGGAACAGGCGCGGGTACAGTGGGCCATCTCCCAGTTGGATCCGGACGCCCGGATGCTGGTGGCCCTGAGGGACATCGAGGGGTTGTCATACGAGGAGATCGTCGACATCACGGAGCTGGCGTTGGGTACCGTGAAGAGTCGGCTCCACCGCGCACGGGAGAAGCTGGCGGATCTCCTGGGACGGCTTGAGGAATGAACGGTTTTCAGCGGAGACTCCGGGATATGCCAGCGCAGCTCAGCCACCGCGAGACCAAGGCCCTCTTCATCGCCCTCGCCGATGAGGAGCTTCCGGCCGACAAGGCCCAGGCGGTGCGCTCGCACCTGGACGGGTGCGGCGAGTGCGCGCAGGGGTGGCAGCGCTATTCGGCCACCGTGCTGCGGGTGCGCAACGTGGAGAAGCAGAAGGCGCCCCCGGCGCTGGCCTCCATGGTGATGACGCGGGTGAAGCGCCAGCGGCGCTTCGGCCTCAAGCGGCTGCACCAGATGCACGCGCACTACCGCCTGCCAGTGGAGATCCTCATTCCGCTGCTCATCGCGGCCGCGGTGGGGGCCTTCCTCATCATGTCCGCGCCCTGAGACGGGCGGGGGCGGGTCTTTTCGGGAACATCCCTTCCAGCCATTCGTTGCGTCCCGGGGTGGGCTTGGCTACGGTGCCGCGCCCCTACGGGATGCCCCATGGCTGACACTCCAGAGAACAAGAACGCGGAAGCGGACCTCGGGTCCAAGGAGCAGGAAATCTACGACCAGCGCCTCGAGAAGGGGCGCAAATGGCGGGATTCCGGCTTCAACCCGTACGGCAACGGCTACCGCCCCCAGCACCTGGCCGCGGAGATCCTCGCCCGCCACGGCAACCAGTCCATGGAGGAACTGGAGAAGGCCGAGCCCGCCGTCTACGACGTGGCCGGCCGCATCGTGGCCGTGCGCAGCTTTGGCAAGGCCGCCTTCGTCAAGCTGCGCGACCGCTCGGGGGAGATCCAGGTCCACCTCAAGAAGGACGCCCTCGGGGACGCCTACGAGCTCTTCAAGCTCACGGACATGGGTGACTTCGTCGCCGCCCAGGGCGCGGTGTTCCGTTCGAAGACGGGCGAGCTGACCCTGTCCGCCACGAAGTTCGTGCCGCTCACCAAGTCCCTGCGGCCCCTGCCCGAGAAGTGGCACGGCCTCACGGACGTCGAGGTCCGCTACCGCCAGCGCTACCTGGACATGGTCTCCAACCCCGAGGTGAAGCAGGTCTTCCTCAAGCGCAACAAGCTGGTGCGCTTCATCCGGGACTTCCTCGACGCGCGCGACTTCGTCGAGGTGGAGACGCCGATGATGCACCCGCTGGTGTCCGGCGCGGCGGCCCGGCCCTTCCGCACCCACCACAACGCCCTGGACATCGATCTGTACATGCGGATCGCCCCGGAGCTGTACCTCAAGCGCCTGGTGGTGGGCGGCATCGAGCGCGTCTACGAGATCAACCGCAACTTCCGCAACGAGGGCATCAGCACCCGGCACAACCCCGAGTTCACGATGCTCGAGTTCTACCAGGCCTACGCCACGTTCGAGGACCTGATGGACCTCACCGAGGAGATGCTCTCGGGCGCGGCCAAGGCGGTGACGGGCGACACCCAGGTGACCTACCAGGGGCACGTGCTGGACTTCGGCAAGGGGTGGAAGCGCATCCCCATGACCGAGGCCATCCGCGAGGTGGTGCCCTCCCTGAGCGACAAGGACATGGCGGACCCGGAGCGGCTGCGGAGCGAGCTGCTCAAGACGACGCACGGCGACGCCGAGCGCCGCGCCGTGGAGACCATGCACCATGGAGAGCTGGTGGGCGCGCTCTTCGAGCACCACGTGGAGCAGAAGCTGGTGCACCCCACGTTCATCACCCACTACCCGACCGCCGTCAGCCCGCTGGCGCGCCGCAACGATCAGAACCCGGACATCACCGACCGCTTCGAGCTCTTCGTGGCCGGCCGGGAGATCGGCAATGCCTTCTCCGAGCTGAATGATCCGCTCGACCAGAAGGAGCGCTTCCTCGCCCAGCTGGACGCCAGGCAGCGCGGCCAGCAGGAGACGATGGACTACGACGAGGACTACATCCGTGCCCTCGAGCACGGCATGCCGCCCACGGCTGGCGAGGGCATCGGGATTGATCGCGTCGCCATGCTGTTCACGGACGCACCGTCGATCCGCGACGTCATCCTCTTCCCCCTCCTCAAGCCGCTTACGAAGTAGGCAGGGAATCTCGTGAACGCCGAACGGCAGACCGTCTACCGCTGGAGTCTCATCTGGAGCGGCGCCCTCGTGGCGCTCGTGGGGGCCGTGTTGCTCGGCCTGGCCATCACCCGCGCCGACGCCTGGGCGCGGGTGGCCGGCACGCTCGGCCTGTCCACCCTCAGCTGGGGCGGGCTGTTGCAGGCGCTCAACGCGCTGGGCCTGCTGCCGGTGCAGTCCGCCCTGCCGTCCGCCGTGGAGCTCGTCGGGAAGGAGTACCTCATCTCCGGCGCGGCGGCCTGGCTGGTGGGCTGGGTGCTCATCGCCTCCGGCATCCGGCGCGCTCCGGCCTCCGCCGAGGGTCCGAGCCCGGCCGCTGGCGCGACGCTGTACCCGCGGCTGGCCCAGTACCGGGACTTCTACTGGAGCACCCTGGGCGCCTACGGCGGCGGCATCCTGCTGTCGGAGCTGGTGCTCATCCTCCTGCAGACGTTCCTGTCCAGCGGTGGCGGCTCCGGGGCGGCGGGAGAGTCGTCGGGGCTGGCGCCGACGGTCGCCTTCGCGGTGTCGCTGATCGTCTCCTCGCTGGTCGCCTTCGCGTGCGGCTTCGTGGGGGCCTCGCGCGCGCGGCGGGTGGCCATGCCCGAGGCCACCATCGGTGTCATCTACCTGGGCCTGCCCGTGCCCATCCTGCTGACGCTGATGGAGCAGCTCCCGGATCTCCAGCTGTCGCTGGGCTACCGGCTGCGCGAGGTGACGTACCTGGCGGACATGCTCGGCCGCCCGGTCATCGGCTACTGGCTCGTCTTCTCGCTGCTGGTGCTCATGCTGGTGCTGGGCATCAACACCGGCTTCATCGCCGCGGGCAGCGGCCGGTTGGATCTCCGGTTGGGCTTCGAGCTGTTCGTGGCCCGCCGCCACGTGGGCGTCTTCCGCCCCTCGTTGCTGCTGGGCACGCTGGCGGTGCTGATGTTCGGCATCGTCCCGCCGCTCATCGTCTACGGCATCATCCGCGCGGTGGAGGCGGCCGTGGAGCGCACGCGCATCCGGGCCCTGGGCCTGAAGGATCCGCTCGCCGCCGCCTCCGCGCTCAACCGCCTCAAGCTGCGTGAGCAGTCGCCCACCATGATGATGACGGCGCTGTCGGTGGGCGGCGTCGGCGTGGGCGTGATGGCCCTCATCATCGTCCTGTCGGTGATGAGCGGCTTCGAGGAGGACCTGCAGAAGAAGATCCTCGGCGCCCACTCGCACGTGGTGGTGTCCAAGTACGCGGGCCAGCTGCCCGAGTACAAGCGGCTGATGGAGCAGATCGCCAAGGTGCCCGGCGTGCAGGGTCAGACGCCGTCCATCGACAACCCGGTGATGGTGCTCGCCGATGACGAGGTGCAGGGGATCGTCCTCAAGGGCATCGACCCGGAGACGGTGGGCTCGGTGTTGGATCTGCGCCAGAACATGCTGCCGGGCGGCAGCCTGGACCACCTCGAGCAGCCCCAGAAGATCGCTCCCCGGCGCACGATGTTCGGCAAGCAGCCCGATGCGCCCGAGGAGGAGGACGAGGCCGAGGATCCGATCATCGGCAAGTCCACGAAGAGTGCCTCGGACAAGGTGCTGCCCGGCATCATCCTCGGCCGGGAGCTGGCCAGCATCCTCCGGGTGGTGGTGGGGGACCGGGTGAACGTCATCTCCCCGCAGGGCGCCGAGCTGGGCCCCGCCGGTCTCATCCCCAAGAGCCGCGCCTTCCGCGTGGCCGGCATCTTCTACTCGGGCATGTACGAGTACGACGCCAAGTTCGCCTACATCCTGCTGTCCGAGGCGGAGAAGCTCTTCGGCACCGATGGCCCCAGCGGCATCGAGCTGAAGGTGGCGGACGTGGACGACGCCCGGCGCATCTCCCAGGCGGTGTCCCGCGAGCTGGGCGGCTACCCCTACCGCTCGCGCGACTGGGGGGAGATCCACCGCAACATCTTCTCCGCGCTCCGGCTGGAGAAGCTGGTGATGGGCATCATCCTGTCCATCATCATCGTGGTGGCCGCCGGCCTCATCGTGGCCACCGTCATCATGCTCGTGCTGGAGAAGCGCAAGGAGATCGCCGTGCTCAAGGCACTCGGTGTCTCCGACGGCGGCATCGTGAAGATCTTCCTCGCGGAAGGCCTGCAGATTGGCGTGGCGGGCGGCCTGCTGGGGCTCTTGTCCGGCCTGGCGTGGTGCTACTTCATCCTGAAGGTGGGCATCAAACTGGACCCGTCCGTCTATTACATCCCCTCGCTGCCGGTGAAGATCGAGCCGGTGCAGACCGCGCTCGCGGTGGTCATCGCGGTCCTGGTCACCTACCTGGCTTCCATCTATCCCGCGCTCAAGGCGAGCAGCGTGGAGCCGGTGGAAGGCCTGAAGGCGGAGTGAAGAAGATGGCGCTGCTCTCCATCCACAACGTCTTCAAGAGCTACTTCCTGCACGGCAAGCGCATCGACGTGCTGCGCGGCGTGTCGCTGGACATCGAGAAGGGCGAGCTGGTGAGCCTCATCGGTGCGTCCGGAGCGGGGAAGAGCACCTTCCTGCACGTGCTGGGCACGCTGGACATGCCGGCCGCGGGCGAGCTGCGCTTCGAGGGCCGCAACGTCTTCGCGATGAACGACGCGGAGATCGCCGACTTCCGCAACCGCACCATCGGCTTCGTCTTCCAGAGCCACTACCTGCTGCCCGAGTTCACCGCCCTGGAGAACGTGGCCATGCCGGCCCTCATCCAGCGCCGGGACCGGGGCGAGACCTACGGCTACGCGCGGGAATTGCTGGAGCGGGTGGGGCTGGGGAGCCGGGTGGAGCACCGGCCCGGGGAATTGTCTGGTGGTGAAGCCCAGCGCGTGGCCCTGGCCCGGGCCCTGGTGCTCAAGCCGGCGGTGCTGCTCGCCGACGAGCCCACGGGCAACCTGGACCCCGCCACCGGCGAGGGCATCCACCAGCTGCTGCGCGAGGTGAACCGGGACCTGGGCATCACCGCCGTGGTGGTCACCCACAACGAGGTCCTGGCCCGTTCCATGCCCCGCCGGCTGCGGTTGGTGGCCGGCCAGGTGACCGAGGCTTGACGTCTCCGCCCCCCCTCCGGCGATTTCCCATTGAGACCCGTCGAAGTCCTCCCGTAGATTGCCCCGCCCTTCACAGGCCGAACGCTCCTTGAGGCTCCCCGTTCTCTCGCTCAGGTTCCTTGTCCCGCTCCTCGTCGCCGCTTGGACGGTGATGCCCGGTCGCGTGCTCGCGCAGGCGGACAGGGGCACCCCGCCGGCCTCCGTGCCGTCCGAGGCGCTTCCCCCGGCCCCCGCCACGCCCGGCTCCGATGCACCCGCCGCCCCCGACCGGGAGGTCCGGGAGGGCGAGGTCACCGACATCCGCATCGAGGGCAACCGCCGCGTCGAGGCCGAGGCCATCCGCCGCGCCCTCCGCACCAAGGCCGGTGAGATTTTCGACGAGTCCCGCACCGCCGAGGATCTCCGGGCCGTCTGGGCCCTCGGCTACTTCGCGGACGTTCAACTCCTGACGCAGCGGCTGCCCAACGGCGGCATCGTCTACGTGGTGCGCGTCCAGGAGCGGCCCTCCATCCGCGCCGTGAAGCTGCGCGGCAACGAGGAGCTCAGCCAGGACGACCTCAAGGAGTCCATCGAGGTCAAGGCCCTCACCATCCTGGACATGGATGCGGTGCGCCGCACCCAGAAGAAGATCCAGGAGAAGTACGTCGACAAGGGCTACTTCCTCGCCGAGGTCGGCCACGAGATCACCCCCGTGGAGGGTGGCCAGGTCGACGTGGTGTTCGTCATCGACGAGAACTCCAAGGTGATGGTGAAGGACATCGTCTTCCTGGGCGCGGAGCAGGTGTCCGGCTCCAAGCTCAAGGACGTGATGATCACCAAGGAGGGCGGCTACCTCTCCTTCATCACCGGCGAGGGCACCTACCGCGAGGAGGCCTTCCAGCGCGACCTGGCGGTCATCCAGGCCACCTACTACGACGAGGGCTTCATCAACGTCCGCGTGGACAAGCCCACCGTCTCGCTCTCCGCCGACAAGCGCTACATCTACATCACCATCAAGCTGGCCGAGGGGGAGCGCTACAACATCGGGAAGATCGACTTCTCCGGCGACCTGGTGGTCTCCAAGGAGGAGCTGGCCGGGTTGATGAGCTCCGGGACGGGCCGGCACTTCAGCCGTACGGAGCTGGGCCAGGACATCCAGTCCATCACGGACGTCTACTACGACCGCGGCTACGCCTACGCCAACATCAACCCCGTCACCAACGTCAACGCGGACACCAAGACGGTGGACCTGACGTTCGACGTGCAGAAGGGCCCCCAGGTCACCATCGAGCGCATCGAGCTCGTGGGCAACACCAAGACGCGTGACAAGGTCATCCGCCGCGAGCTGCGCGTCTACGAGGGCGAGCTCTACAGCGGCACCGGCGTGCGCCGCAGCAAGGAGCGCGTGACGGCGCTCGGCTTCTTCGAGACGGTGGAAGTCACCCAGCGGCCGGGCACCCGCCAGGACTCCATCATCATCCAGGTGGAGGTGAAGGAGAAGGCCACCGGTACCTTCCAGGTGGGCCTCGGCTTCTCCAACGTGGAGAACTTCATCTTCACGGCCCAGGTGTCGCAGAACAACTTCCTGGGGTGGGGCCAGAGCGTGTCGGCCTCGGCGCAGATCTCCAGCCTGCGCTCGCTCGTGCAGCTGTCCTTCTTCGATCCGTACTTCCTGGACACCAACTTCCTGCTGTCCGCCGACTTCTTCCGCGTGGAGGCGGACTACGTCGACTTCACCCGTCAGTCCACCGGCGGCAACTTCTCGCTGGGCTACCAGGTGATCGAGGACCTGCTCCTCAACGTGGGCTACTCGCAAGAGCACGTGAACGTGTCGGCCTCGCAGGACTTCGGCGGCGTGCTGCTGGCCAACCGCTTCCTCAGCGGCGTGACGAGCTCGGTGCGCTTCTCGGTCACCTACGACAAGCGCAACAACCGCCTGTTCCCCTCCAAGGGCTTCATCCACTACGGCTCGGTGGAGTACGCGCCGCCCTTCCTGGGCATCGGCAACTCGCCGTTCCTCTTCACCCGCTACACGGCCTACTCGCGCCTCTATTTCCCCCTGCCCCTGGGCGCCGTCTTCAAGACGAACGCCACCGTGGGCTACATCCAGCAGCTGGATGCCAACCGGCCGCTGCCCATCTCCGAGCTCTACTACCTGGGTGGCATCAACTCGGTGCGCGGCTACCTGCTGCGCAGCATCAGCCCCTCACTGCTGGCGCCCAGCTCGGGCTCGCCGGACGCCCCCATCGAGCGGCTCAACGTGGGTGGCAACAAGCAGCTCATCCTCAACCTGGAGCTGGAGTTCCCCGTCTTCGAGAAGGCCGGCATCCGCGGCGTCGTCTTCTTCGACGCGGGCAACGCGTTCGCCTCCAACGAGAACTTCTTCGCCATCCGGAACGACCGGGGTGTGAATCTGCCGCTGGGGGGCCTGTTCACCTCGGTGGGCTTCGGCTTCCGCTGGTTCTCGCCGGTCGGTCCCTTGCGCTTCGAGTGGGGAATCCCGCTCAACAAGCGCACGGAAGACGAGCCCATCCTCTTCGAGTTTACGATCGGCAATTTCTTCTGACAGGCGGCCTGCCCGCTTCCCAGGTGGCCGTCCTCACGGCCTTTTGAACAGGGAAGCGGGTCGGAACGTCGGACTTTCCAAACCTCTCCGAGGAGCTGTCGCACATGTCGCTTCGAAGCAAACTGTCGGTTCTGGCCCTGACCCTCTCGCTCGCCGTTCCGACCCTGGCCGCCGCCCAGGAGCTGAAGGTCGGTTACGTGGACTATCAGCGCGTGATGAGCGAGGTGGCGGATGGCAAGGCCGCCAAGAACCGGCTCCAGAAGTGGGTGGAGGGGCGTGAGAAGGAGATCGCCCAGGAGCAGCAGAACCTCCTCAAGGAGAAGGAGACGCTGGAGAAGCAGGCCAGCGCCATGAGCGAGGAGGTTCGCGCGCAGAAGGCCGCCGACTTCCAGAAGAAGTACCTGGAGCTGATGCAGAAGTTCGAGAAGAGCCGCGCGGAGATCGCCGAGCGCGAGCGCAAGGAGATGGAGCCCATCATCGGGAAGATCGACGAGGTCATCGCCAACATCGCCCGGCGCGACAACCTGGGCATGGTCTTCGAGAAGCGGGACTCCGGCCTGGTGTTCGCGATGAGCCAGTATGATCTGACCAACGAGGTCATCCGGAACTACAACAGCGCCTCGGGCAAGCCCAAGGACGCGCCGGTCGCCAAGGACGCTCCCAAGAAGTAGGCCTCTTCGTGCACGCCACCACCCCCCGCCGGCTCGGTGAGCTCGCCACCCATGTGGGCGGCGAGCTCCTCGGAGATGCCGGCCTCTTGATTACCGGGCTCAACGGACTCGCCGAGGCGGCTCCGGGCGAGCTCTCCTTCTACGGCAATCCGCGCTACCGCAAGCAGTTCGAGGCCACGAAGGCCTCGGCCGTGCTGGTGACGTTGGACGCCGAGCCTCGCGAGGGCGTGTCGCTGGTGCGGGTGGCCAATCCGCACCTGGCCTTCGCGAAGATCTCCAGCCTCTTCCATCCGAGGCCCACCTACGTGGCCGGAGTGCGGCCCGGGGCGCACGTGCACCCCGAGGCGCGTGTGCACCCGGAGGCCACGGTGATGGCGGGCGCCACGGTGGACAAGGGCGCCACGGTGGGCGCTCGCGCCGTGCTCTTCCCCGGTGTCTACGTGGGCGAGGGCGCGGGCATTGGCGAGGACAGCCTGCTCTACCCCAACGTCACCGTGCGCGAGCACTGCCAGGTGGGCGCGCGCGTCATCCTCCATGCCTCGTGCGTGGTGGGCGCGGACGGCTTCGGCTTCGCCTTCAACCCCGAGGGGGAGAATGGCCCGGAGCACTACAAGGTGCCCCAGTCCGGCATCGTCCGCATCGAGGACGACGTGGAGGTGGGAGCCTGCACCACCATCGATCGGGCGACGATCGGTGAAACGGTCATCGGCCGGGGCTCGAAGCTCGACAACCTGGTGCAGATCGCCCACAACGTGAAGGTGGGCCCGCTGTCGCTCATCTGCGCGCAGGCGGGCGTGTCCGGCTCGGCGGAGCTGGGCATGGGCGTGGTGCTGGCGGGGCAGGTGGGGGTGGTGGGCCACATCCGCGTGGGGGACATGGCCAAGGTGGGCGCCCAGTCCGGCGTGGCCCACGACGTGGAGGACGGGCAGGTGGTGAGTGGCAGCCCGGCCGTCCCCCACAGGGAATGGTTGCGCATGTCGGCCGCTCTCGGGCAGATCAGCGACCTGCTCAAGGAAGTGCGTACCCTGCGCCGCAGGGTCGAGACGCTCGAGAAGAAGGAGAAGGCCGGATGATGGACATCCAGGAGATCCAGCAGTTGCTGCCGCACCGTTATCCGTTCCTCCTGGTGGACCGGGTGGTGGAGATCGTCCCCGGCCAGAAGCTGGTGGCGTTCAAGAACGTCACCATGAACGAGGAGTTCTTCAACGGCCATTTCCCGGGGCACCCGGTGATGCCGGGAGTGCTCATCCTGGAGGCGTTGGCGCAGGCCACGGCCATTCTCGCGTACAAGACCGAGAACATGGACCCCAAGAACATGGTGACGTACCTCATGGGGGTGGACGGGGCGCGCTTCCGCAAGCCGGTGGTGCCGGGCGACAGGCTTCAGCTGAACATCGAGGTCATCCGCCACAAGGGTGCCATCTGGAAGAC
The DNA here is from genome assembly GCF_036277355.1 of Archangium sp. Taxonomy (GTDB): domain Bacteria; phylum Myxococcota; class Myxococcia; order Myxococcales; family Myxococcaceae; genus Archangium. The sequence goes on along the minus strand of NZ_DASUNC010000061.1, from coordinate 26,091 downwards.
GAAGGGCACGGCCACGGTGGATGGCGTGAAGGTGGCCGAGGGCGAGTTCCTGGCCACGGTGGTGGACAAGAACAAGGACACGGGCGGCGGCGGCTCCACGGCCGAGGCGTCCTGAGAGGGTAAGGAGGAGACACCATGGCGCAGGTTCACCCCACTGCGGTGGTCCACCCCGGTGCTCGCCTCCACGAGACGGTGGAGGTGGGTCCCTATTCCGTCATCGGCGAGAAGGTGACGATCGGCGAGGGATCGCGGGTGGGTCCCCACGTCGTCATCGAGGGACGCACGACGATTGGCGCGCGCAACCGCATCTTCCCGTTCGCCGCGGTGGGCGGGGCCCCGCAGGACTTGAAGTACGCGGGCGAGGACACCCAGCTCATCATCGGGGACGGCAACACCCTGAGGGAGTCCACCACGCTCAACATCGGCACGGCCGGTGGGGGCGGGGTGACGCGGGTGGGCCACAACAATCTCTTCATGGCCTACAGCCACGTGGCCCACGACTGCGTGGTGGGCAATGGCTGCATCATCGCCAACAGCGTGGCGCTCGCCGGCCATGTGGTGCTGGAGGACGCCGTCATCCTCGGAGGCCTGTCCGCGGTGCACCAGTTCACCCGGCTGGGCAAGCACGCGTTCATCGCGGGCGGCTCCATGGTGGTGATGGACGTGGCTCCGTACTGCACGGCGCAGGGAGACCGGGCGGAGCTGGCCGGCCTCAACGTGGTGGGCCTGCAGCGGCACGGCTTCAGCGAGGAGCAGATCGGCCGCATCAAGGAGGCCTACAAGATCCTCTTCCGCTCGAAGCTGCAGCTGGCGGAGGCGTTGGCCCAATTGAAGGCGGAGATGGGCGGCCAGCCGGAGATCGACTACCTGGTGGACTTCGTCAGCCAGAGCAAGCGCGGGCTGACGCGCTGACGTGGAGCGCATCGGCCTCATCGCGGGCAACGGCCGGTTGCCCTTCCTGTTCGCGAGCGCCGCCCGGGAGCAGGGGCTGGAGGTCGTGGCGGTGGCCCACCGGGGCGAGGCGGATCCCTCGCTCGAGGGGGAGGTCGCCGAGCTGACGTGGGTGAAGCTGGGTCAGTTGGACCGGATCGTCCGCGCCTTCCGCAAGGGAGGGGTGAAGCGGGCGGCGATGGCCGGGGGCATCGGCCGGGTGAGGGCGTTGACGGAGGCCCGGCCGGACCTGGGCGCGGTGCGCATCATCTCTCGCCTGCGCAGCTTCCGGGATGACGCCCTGCTGCGCGCGGTGGCGGACTACTTCGAGTCGCACGGCATCACCATCGTGGCGCCCACGGACTGGCTGGCGCAGGCGTTGTGCCCCGAGGGCCACCTGGCGGGGCCACGGCTGAACGCGGCGCAGGAGAAGGACGTGACGCTGGGGCGGGAGGTGGCCACGCTGCTCGGCCAGGCGGACGTGGGCCAGACGGTGGTGGTGCACAACGGGCACGTGCTGGCGCTGGAGGCGGTGGAGGGTACGGACGAGGCCATCCGCCGGGGCGGCAAGTACGGTGGCGCGGGCGGGGTGGTGGTGAAGCGCTGCAAGCCGGGGCAGGACCTGCGGTTCGATCTCCCGGCGGTGGGCCCGCGCACGTTGGAGGTCATGCAGGAGGTGGGGGCGAAGGTGCTGGCCCTGGAAGCGGGCAAGACGGTGCTGTTGGACGCGCCGGAGCTCTTCCGGGGAGCGGACAAGGCGGGCATCACTCTTATCGGAGTCCCTTGAGTCGAGCATTTCCCCTCTCCCCCCGGGAGAGGGACGGGGTGAGGGTGCCACGCTCCCCTGGCTCCTCCCCGTGCATGCTCCCTCTCCCTCTGGGAGAGGGCTGGGGTGAGGGTCGTCAATTCACACCCCTGTGTGGAATGCTCGCCGCCCAAGGGCCTGTTCCGGACACTACTCCGGGCTCCCACCCGGGTCCGCGTTGCAACGAGCCACGCGCACCGGCCAGGGTTGGCCTTGTCCCGGAGGTCGCCACCCCGCATGAACGCCCGTCTCCTGCTGTTGTGCCTCACCCTGACTCCCCTGTGCGCGCTCGCGGACGCGGTGCGCGTGTCGCTCCAGCCCCAGGCCGCGGTGGGCAAGGGGATGCCGGAGCTGCGGGTGCACATCGAGGAGCCCATCGCTGGCTTCGAGTTGAAGCTCGAGCGCGGTGACGGGCAGCAGGTGAGGGTGAAGGGCGGAGGCAAGCCGGGCGTGACGCGAGCCCTTCCGCTGGAGCAGCCCGAGGGCCGCTTCCACTACGAGGGAGAGCTCGTGGTGCGCTTCCCGGACGCCGAGGAGGCCTCGATTCCGTTGTCCTTCGACACTGAGCTGCTGGGGCCGCTGAAGCTGACGGTGGTGCCGGAGGACGTGGACGTACCGGGGCGCAAGCTGCGCTTCACGTTGTCGCGGCCCGCGGCGCGCGCGCAGGTGACGGTGCTGATGGACACCGGCAAGACGGCCTTCGATGGCGAGCTTCCCTTCGACGGCGCGCCCGCGGGCAGGCCGCTGGAGGTGACGTGGCCGGAGGCGGAGGGAAAGGTGCTGCGCATCTCGCTCAAGGCCTTCGACACCTCGGAGTTCTACACGTCCGTGGAGCTCTTCCCGTGGCGGGTGGACATCCCGCATGAGGAGATCAACTTCGCCTCGGGCAAGGCGGACGTGCCGGCGGCGGAGCGGCGGAAGCTGGACGCCAGCCACACGCTCATCGCCGACGCGGTGACACGCTACGGCCGCTTCGCGGAGCTGCGCCTCTACATCCTCGGGCACACGGACACGGTGGGGGACACGGACTCCAACCGGAAGCTGTCGCTCGAGCGGGCCCGGAGCATCGCCGCGTACCTGCGCAAGCGGGGCCTGAAGCTGCCCATCTTCTACGAGGGCTTCGGCGAGCAGTCCCCGCGCGTGCCCACGCAGGACGAGACGGACGAGGCCGCCAACCGGCGCGCCGAATACATCCTGGCCATCGAGCCTCCGGCCCTGGCCTCCACCCCCTTCCCGCCGCAGTGGCGGAAGCTGTGATGCACCCTCGAGATGCACCTCCAAGGAGAACCGACGGATGAAGCGACTCGTGCTGCCCGCTCTGCTCGCCCTCGCCGCCACCGGCTGCATGCGCTCCAAAGCCTCCCTCATCCGTCCGGACGAGGAGGCCGCCAAGTGCGAGCTGGTCCAGACGCTGATGCGCGAGCAGGCGCCCCAGGAGCTGCTGGCCGGACTGGCGGCGGACGGGCGCGACGGTCCCTCGCAGGTGCTCGTCTTCGTGCGCCGGCCCGAGGAGGCCATGCTGGAGCGGCTCTTCGCGGGCGACGAGCCCACGTGCGGCGGTCCCAACTACAAGGTGGTGCAGAACATCACCACGGACGCGGTGGTGCTCTACCTCCAGCCCCGCGTGGGCGGCTACATCTACGACGCGCAGCGCGCGGCCCCGGACGAGCTGTCGCTGGGCGGCGAGGCCAAGGGCGCGGTGATGAAGAGCGAAGGCGGCGCCTGGGTGTCCTCCAGCATCTGAGCCGTCCGGGCCTGCTCCCGTGCCTACCGGAGCAGGTCCTTCCCGCCGTCCGCAATGAACTGCACCGCGATGGCGGCGAGGATGAGGCCCATCACGCGCTCGAGGATGGCCACGCCGGACTGCTTGAGCACGCGCTGCACGAAGCCGGCGGCGCGCAGCACGAAGTAGCTCGTCACGAAGGTGAGCACGATGGCCACCAGCACGGGCACGGCGGACAGCAGGTTGTCGCCGCCCTTGGCCATCAGCACCATGGCGGTGGCGATGGCGCCCGGCCCCGCCAGCAGCGGCATCGCCAGCGGCACCAGCGCCACGTCCTCCTTGGACTCACCTTCCTCCCGCTCGGACGGGGTGGTGCGCGTCTCCGAGGGCCGCGCCCGCAGCATGTCCAGCGCGGTGATGAGCAGCAGGATGCCGCCGGCCACCCGGAAGGCGCCCAGCGAGATGCCGAACACCTTGAAGATGAGCCCGCCGAAGACGGCGAAGAACATCAGCAGCGAGCACGCCACGAGACAGGCGCGCCGCGCGGTGCGGCGGATCTTCTCCTCCGAGTCCCCCGACGTCATCGCCAGGAAGATGGGCACCACCCCGATCGGGTCCACCACGAAGAGGACCGCCGGGAGCGACACGAGGAACAGGGAGAGCTGCTCGGAAAGCATGCGCCCCTCTACACCGTGAGGCGCAGCTTCCACACCATCGTGAGGGCCTCGAGGAAGATCTTCCGGCTCATCTTGGACTGACCGACGCGGCGGTCCTCGAAGATGATGGGCGTCTCCCTCACCGTGAAGCCCTTCTTGAGGGTGCGGTAGGTGAGCTCGATCTGGAAGGCGTAGCCGGTGCTCTGCACCTGATCCAACTCGATGCCCTCGAGCACCCGGCGGTTGAAGCACTTGAAGCCGCCGGTCAGGTCCCTCACGTCCACGCCGAGGATGGTGCGCGCGTAGAGCGAGCCACCCCGGCTGATGATCTTCCGGCCGGTGCCCCAGTTGACGGTGCCGCCGCCGCTCACGTAGCGCGAGCCCAGCACCAGGTCCGCGCCCCCCTGCGCCATGTCCAGCATGGTGGGCAGATAGCGCGGGTCATGGCTGAAGTCCGCGTCCATCTCGATGATGTATTGGTAGCCCGCCTCGAGCGCGACGCGGAAGGCATGGAGGTAGGCGCGCCCCAGGCCCTGCTTCTTCTCGCGATGCAGGACGCGGATGCGCGGCTCCTTCGCCGCCAGCTCGTCCGCGAGCTTCCCCGTCCCATCCGGGGAGTTGTCGTCGACGACGAGGATGTCCACACGCGGATCGGCCGCGAGCACCGCGCGGGTGATGGGCTCGAGGTTGTCCCGCTCGTTGTAGGTGGGGATGCAGACCAGGGCTGGATTCATCGCGCGGCGGGACATAGCAGAGCGGCGCGGTGTCCGCCCCTAGACTTTTTGGGCCGGGGGGAGCAGCTCCATCACCGACTCGGCGGCGCGGGCGGCGGCCCCGTGCTGTCCGAGCCGCGTGCGCACCTCCTCCAGCCCCTGGAGCATCTCCTCGCGTGGTGTGCCTGGCACCCACAAGCGGCGGATTTCGCTGGCGATGCGCTCGGGAGTCATGTCGCCCTGGAGCAGCTCGGGCACCACCCGGCGGCCGGCGAGCAGGTTGACGAGCGCCACGTGCGCCACCTTCAGCATCATCCGGCCCACGAGGTAGGTGACGAGCGAGACGCGGTACACCACCACCATGGGCCGCTGCATGAGCCCGGCCTCCAGGGCCGCGGTGCCCGAGGCGACGATGGCCGCGTCGCTGGCGCCCACCACCTCGGGGGCCCGGCCCTCCACCAGCACCGGCTGCACGCCACTGCCCTGGAAGCGGGAGAGGATCTCCTCGCGCGGAATGGTGGGGGCCACCGGCACGACGACCTGGAGTCCGGGACGCTCGGCCACGAGTTGCTTCGCCGCGCCCACCATGCTGGGGAGGATGCGGCGGATCTCGCTCATGCGGCTGCCCGGCAGCAGGGCGAGGGTGGGCGTCTCCACGGGCAGGCCGAGCTTCTGGCGGAAGGAGGAGGCACTGGCGGGGGAGGGCACCTGCTCGACCACGGGGCTGCCCACGTAGCGAGCGGAGACACCGGCCTCCCGGTAGAAGTCCTCCTCGAAGGGGAGGATGCAGAGCATCCGGTCCACGAGCTTGGCGATCGTCTTCACCCGGCCGCGGCGCCAGGCCCAGATCATCGGCGAGACGTAGTAGGCCACGGGGATGCCGAGCTTCTTGAGGCGGGCGGCGAGCCGGAGGTTGAAGTCGGGGATGTCCACGAGGATGGCGCAGACGGGGCGGCGCTCGGCGGCGGCCTGGGCCAGCCCGCCCATGACCTGGAGGATGCGGGGAATCTTGGGCAGCACCTCGGTGATGCCCATGACGTTGACCTCGTGGGCACCGTAGAGCAGCTCCACGCCCTGGGCGGCCAGACGCGAGCCTCCCATGCCGAAGAAGGTGAGGTCCGGACGGCGGGCCTTGAGGGCGGCGACGAGCTCGGAGGCGTGGGCGTCACCGGACGCCTCGCCGGCCACGACGAGAATCTGGGGGGCGGTGGACATGAGAAGCGGCGCGCATCCTAGCCGAAGCGCCGCTCAAGGCCACGTCAGCAGGAGTCCCACGCCGCTCGGGGCGGGCACCAGCCGCGCCGTGAGCTGCGAGTTCAGGTGCCAGTTGAGCCCCCACAGCACCGCGTCGAAGAGGAGCAGGAAGCCGCCCTGCAGCAGCAGGCTCCTGCCCCATCCGCGCAACTGCGCCGAGTCCGTGCGCAGCCCGCGCTCCAGCAGGAAGCCCCCGAAGGCCACGTAGCCCACGTCCAGGCCCGCGTTGAGCAGCAGCAGCTTCTCCATCTTCTGCCCCTCGGCGAGGCTGCGCGCCAGGTCCCACGTCTCCGGCCTGGCGGTGAGCTGCCCGTACAGGCCGAAGCCCCCGATGGCCAGGTTCACCACGTTCCAGGCCGCGTTGGCCTGCCAGAAGGCCTTCCGCTCGCCCTCGGTGGTGAAGTGTCCCGCCGTCCCAGCCCCCATGTTCAGTACTGCCCAACCCAGCAGCACGCCCATGGCCGTCTGGTTCAGCTTCACCGCCTCCGTGTCGTGCGTGGCCAGGAAGGCCTCGGGGGTGGCCTCCGCCGCCTGGGCCGCGAAGGACGTACAGAGGAGCAACAGGAGGGTCAGGCTCGTGCGCGAGGCGGAAGGGGAGGGCATGGGCGGCTCCGGAGTCGGGGGCCCCGCTCGGATGCTCCAGTCACCCAGACGTCGCGCGGGGTCGCGCGGGGTCGCGCCGGAGTAGACGGCACACCCCCGGACGCATCAGGCTCCCGGTATGGCTCCTCCCACCGAACCGATCATCCGGACGCTGCTCCCCGCGGAGGCGGCGCCCTTCTGGTCCCTCCGGCTCCGGGCGCTGCGGGAGCACCCCGGCTGCTTCGCCTCCTCCCCCGAGGAAGAGGAGAACGTCCCCCTCGACGTGGTGCGGGCCCGGCTCGACAGCCAGTCTCCCTCGACGAACCTCGTGCTCGGCGCCTTCGTGGACGACAAGCTGGTGGGCATGACGGGGCTGCGGCGCGACTCCTTCCGCAAGGCGTCCCACAAGGCCCGTATCTGGGGCATGTACGTCGCGCCCGAGTACCAGTCCCGAGGCATCGGCAGGCGCCTGCTCGAGGCGGCGATCGACGCCGGCAGGAAGATGGGGGGCGTCGAGCAGCTCCACCTCGAGGTGATGGTGGACAACGCTCCGGCGCGCGCCCTCTACCGCGCCCTGGGTTTCCAGTCCTACGGTGTGGAGAAGCGCGCGTTGCGCATCGGTGACACGTACGTCGACGAGGAGCTGATGTTCCTCATGCTCTGAGCGGGAATCCCTGTCGCATCCCTGAAGATTTGCTTATCGGTGCTTCATGACTTCGTGACGGGTGCATGGAAACCTCGGCCGGCTGCTCACATGGGGGACGACACATGAACCAGGAGGTCCAGGTGGACGTACCGCGTTTCTCCCGGGAGCACTGGGAGCGTGACTTCGCACGGCGGATCTCCCTGGCGACTCCGGCCGACACCGCGCGCGGCGTGTTCTGCATCGGCCTGTTGAAGGCGATGGAGGACCTGGGGGGCGCGGAGGCGGCGCGGCGCTGTCTGCAGGCCAGTGGCGAGACGACCTTCGTGGAGCTCTTCAACTACCCCATCGCCACCTATCTCCGGATGGTCGCCACCGCGGTGCACTTGCTGGCGGCGAAGTACGGGGACATCGAGGAGTCGCTGCGGCGCATCGGCCGGAGGGCGGCGGCGGACTTCCGGGAGTCCTCGGCGGGCAGGGCCGTGGGGGTGATGCACGGGAGCGATGCACGGCGCCTGCTGGACTGCCTCCCCGTGGTGTACCGGATCGCGTTGAGCTTCGGCATGTACGAGCTGTCGTGGGTGGCTCCGGCGCACGCCCGCTTCGCGGTGAGGCACACCTTCATCCCCTATCCGTTCCACGAGGGCGTGCTGCTGGAACTGCTCGAGAAGACGAAGGTGCTCCGGCCGAAGGTGCTGGGCCGCCAGACGTCCGCGCTCGACAGCGAGTACGACATCCGCTGGGGATGAGGCTCACAGCAGCATGGCCAGCAGCACCTGGGCGAGGATGATCTTCGACACCGTGGCCAGCGGGTAGACGGTGGTATAGCCCACGTTGGGCAGGTCGTTCTTCGTCTGCTCCAGCGCGAAGCCGAGCACCGCGGGCTGGGTCTGCAGGCCGCCGAGCAGGCCCGTGAGCACGCTCATGGGGATGCCGAGCACCTTGTGGCCGAGCACGAGCGTGGCCAGCGAGACGGTGAAGGTGATGAGGCCACCGGCGACGAGCAGCGAGAGCCCTCCGCCCTGGGTCAGCGTGGAGAAGAAGGCATGGCCGGAGCGGGTGCCCACCCCGGCGAGGAACATCACCAGGCCCACCTGCCGCAGGGTGAGGTTGGCGCTGTAGGGCAGGCCCCAGACGAAGCGGCCCGTGCGTCCCAGCCAGCCGAGCACCAGCGCCACCACCAGCGGACCACCGGCGAAGCCCAGCTTCAGGTCCACGCCGCCGGGCAGGGGAATGGGCACCGCGCCCAGCAGCAGCCCCAGGGCGAGCCCCAGGCTGAAGCTGAGGATGTCGATCTCACTGATGGCCCGGTACGAGTCGCCGAGGAAATGGCTGACCTCGTCGAGCTTGTCCCGCCGGGTGAGCACGCGGAGCCGATCGCCCGGCTCGAGCACGGAGTCCTCCTGGGCGAGCATGTCCACGTCGCCGCGCCGCAGCCGGGTGGCCACCGCGCCGAAGCGCCCCGGGAGATCCAGCTCGGCCAGCCGCCGTCCGACCACCTCCGGGTTGGAGACGAAGATGCGCCGGTAGTCGAGCACGCTCCGGTCATGCGCCAGCGGCTCCTGGCTCACCTCGCCGAGCCCCGCGGTGACCTCGTCCAGCTCCTGCGCGGGGCCCACCACCGTGACCAGGTCCCCCGGCTGCAACCGGGTGGAGAGGTCGGCGATGTGCAACTGGCCGCCGCGCTGGTGCCGGCCGAAGACCACGTCCCAACCCAGGCGCTGCATGAGCACGCCCACGGGCTCCTCGGTCGCGCGGAGGACCTTCACCACCCGCGTCTCGAGCGGCTGGTTTGCGGCGCCGGGCTCGCGGGTGCGCTCGGCCTCGGCCCGGTAGTCCACCTTCCACAGCCGCTGCGTGAAGCCGATGGCCAGCAGCACGCCGATGACGCCCAGGGGATAGGAGATGGAGTAGCCCACCACCGGATCCGCCAGGGCCTGCGTGTCGTGGGGCGCGCGCAGCTTGAGGAACTCGAGCTCGGCGGCGAGCGCGGGCGTGTTCGTCAGCGAGCCCGCGAACAGGCCTCCGGCGAGCGTGGGCCGCAACCCCAGCAGGCGCTGCGCGGCCAGCGTGAGCCCGAGCCCCAGGGCCAGCATGCCCAGCACGAGCAGGTTGGACTTCATCCCGCGCGGCCCGAAGGAGCGGAAGAAGGACGGGCCGCTGCTCAGGCCGATGGTGTAGACGAAGAGCACCAGGCCGAGCAGGTAGATGATCTCCGGCAGCTTGAGGTCGGGGTGCAGCGCGCCGATGCCGATGCCGACGAACAGCACCGCGGCGACGCCGAGCGAGCTGCCCGCCACGCGGATGCGCCCCAGCGGGTAGCCGATGCCGACGACGACGAACAGCAGCAGGAGCGGGTTGTGGAGGAGGAGCTCGATCATGGGTCCCTGGAAGCGTCCTTACACTCCTCCCGCACGGCTGTCCCGTCCGTGTTCAACGGCAGCTCCATGCAGACGCGGCTCGCGGCGGGGAATCCCGCCCGGGTCTCCTGCTGGCTCGACGGGGGGGAACGCCCCCGCACCACTTTCAAGGATCCCGTACTCCTGCACATGGACGGTTCGCGAGGTGCTCTCCCTGAACTCTTTCACTCCGGGAGCGTCCGGCTTCTCCCTGGGCAACCGGGTAAGCGGTTTCCGGACGAGGAAGCAGGGAGGCGCGAGCGAGGGAGCAAGGTTCCCCCTGATGCGAGCGGGCCGAATGTGTACACTCGGCGGCCCTTGAAGACGCTTCTTCTGGCCGAGAGCCATCCGCCCACTCTGGAGCACCTGACCGGGTTGTTGTCTCAAGCCGGGTACACCGTGCGAGCGGTGAGTGACCCCGGCTCGGCGATGGAGCACTTCGTCGCCGACAACCCGGACATGGTGGTGGTGTCCGTGGACCTGCCGCGGCTGGAGGGGTCGCACGTGGGCCACCTCATCCGCAACCACAGCCAGGGCGCGCGAGTGCCCATCGTGGCCATCGACAAGGGCCACCTGGGCCGGGCGCGCGGGGTGGCCTCGGTGCTGGACCTGAAGGTGAACGCCTACGTGGCGGACCCTCTCAAGCCGGGCGAGCTGGTGGGCAAGCTCCACTCGCTGGCCACCGTGGCCGCGAATTCCGCGGCGCCCCTCAAGGGCGTGCGGGCGCTGCTCTCGCGTCCGGCGGTGGTCAGCGGCGATCTCAAGGGCTTCCCGCTGCCCGCACTGCTGGTGTCGCTGCACCGGATGCAGCGCGATGGCGTGCTGGTGGTGGCGTACCGGGATCTGACGCGGCGGGTGTTCTTCGCCCGGGGCGGCGCGGTGAACTACGACTCCAGCGCTCGGCAGGACGCCCTGCCCAGCTACCTGCTGCAGCGCCAGGTGGTGACGGAGGCGCAGGCGGAGCGGGTGGTGCAGGCGCTGGGCTCGGGCCTGCGCATTGGCGCGGCGCTGGCGGAGTCGGGGGTGGAGGCGGCGGGAGAGGACCTGCTGCAGCTGCTGCGCGACTACACGACGGACCGGTTGGCCCAGGTCATCGGCATGCGCGAGGGCCGCTACGCCTTCTACCCGGGTGACGAGTACCAGGCCGAGGTGGCCACGGTGGAGACGCCGGCCCTGGCGCCGATCCTCGATGGGGCGCGGCGTGCCATTCCGCTCAAGGTGATGGCGGCTCCGCTGCGCGCGCACCAGTCGGAGTACCCGGTGCGCACGCCCGAGTTCGGCAAGGACCTGGCCGAGCTGGGGCTGAACACGGACGATCTGAAGATCGCCATGCAGGTGAACGGGCGCATCCCGTTGCGGGATCTGCTGGCGCACGGGCGGGGAGATCTGCGGCGCGGGTACTCGCTGCTGTGGTTCCTCAAGGTGGCGGGCTGTGTGAGCTTCTCGCCCACGCCGGTGGCGACGGGCCCGGGCGAGGTGGTGGCGGTGCCGGAGTCCATCGCCCCGCGCAAGCGCAAGCCGCTGCCGCCGGAGACGGAGACGAGCTTGCGGGACGGCGCGGTGAAGATCATCACCGGCAGCTACTTCCGCTGCCTGGGGCTGGACATCGCCGCGGACACCGAGGCGGTGGAGCGCGCCTACCACGAGCTCGCCACGCACTTCCATCCGGACAGCTACGCCGAGTTCGACACCTCGGAGATGAAGGACCTGCTGGAGTCGGTGCAGGAGAAGCTGTCGGCGGCGTACCGGGTGCTGTCGGTGGAGGAGAAGCGCAAGGCGTACCTGCAGTACCTGATGTCGCGCATGGACGTGGGCCGCTCCACCACGGTGAACGTGGACGCGGAGATCATCCTGCGGCGAGGGGAGGCGGCGCTGAAGCGCAAGCAGTACCGCTCGGCGCTCATCCACTTCGAGGAGGCGGTGACGCTCAACCCGCAGGAGCCCGAGTACTACTCGTACCTGGCGTGGGCCACGTTCCTGGCCGGCACGGGGCCGAAGGAGGACCGGGCGAAGGCGGCGCAGAAGGTGCTGCGCAAGGCGCTCTCGCTCAACCCGTACCTGGAGCGGGCGCTCATCATCTCGGCCATCATCGACAGCGAGATGGAGGACGCGTCCGGGGCGCGCAAGAAGCTGTTGAAGGTGCTCGAGCTCAATCCCAACGCGCACCTCGCCAAGGCCGCGCTGCGCAAGGTGGGCCGGTGATTCCGTGATGTGGACGTCGTTGAGGCGGTTGCTGGGGTACGCCCGGCCGCACGTGGGGGTGCTGGGGGCGGCCTTCGCGTGCATGGCGCTGCTGGGGCTGGCCACGGGTGCGTACGCGTACCTGATGGGCCCGGCGCTGCGCTTCCTGCTGTCGGGAGGCGCGGAGGGCTTTGGAGGCGCGCAGCCGGTGCCATGGCTGTCCAGCCTCCCGCGCGAGGCCGTGCTCTGGGGCTTCCCGGTGGTGGTGCTGACGGTGGGCGTGGTGAAGGGCGTGGGGTACCTCGGGCAGTTCTATTTCATGGGGCTCTTCGCCCAGAAGGTGGTGGCGGACCTGCGGCGGGAGTTGTTCGTCCGGCTCACCTCGCTGTCGCCCGCGCAGCTGGCGCGCGAGCGGATGGGAGATCTGCTCAGCCGCTTCTCCGCGGACGTGCAGGCGGTGGAGATGGCGGCCATGTACACCGTGGGCTCGTACCTGCGGGACTCGCTGCAGATTGTCGTGCTGGCGGGCGTGGCGCTGTCCATCAGTCCGCTGCTGGGTGGGTTGATGCTGGGCGTGCTGCCGCTGGCGGCGCTGCCGGCCTCGAAGCTGACGCGCAAGGCGCTGAAGGGCACGCGCGAGGGCCAGGTGCAGCTGGGCCACCTCGCGGGGCAGTTGCAGGAGGGCCTGGGAGGCATGCGCACCATCCAGGCCTTCAACGGGCAGGCGGCGGAGCTGGCGCGCTTCTCGGAGCATGCGCGGGCGCACGAGGAGGCGCTGGTGCGGGCCGCGTGGGCGCGAGGCGGAGTGCCGGGAATCATGGAGGTGCTGGCGGCCGCGGCGTTGGCGGGAGCGCTGGCGTACGCGGCGGCCACGCACGCGATGGAGCCCGAGTCGCTGCTCTCGTTCCTCACCGCGGTGGTGCTGGTGTACCAGCCGGTGAAGGACCTGGGCCGGGTGACGCAGTTCGCGATGCAGGCGGGCGCGGCGGGTGAGCGGCTCTTCTCGCTGTTGGACTTGCGCCACCCGGTGGAGGACGTGCCAGGGGCGGTGGAGGCTCCCGCGCCGAAGAAGGGCATCCGGGTGGAGGGCGTGCGCTTCGCCTACGGGGAGCGGCGGGCGCTGGACGGGCTGACGCTGGAGCTGCCGGTGGGCAAGGTGGTGGCGCTGGTGGGGCCGAGCGGCGGAGGGAAGAGCACGCTCACCAGCCTGCTGCTGCGCTTCGAGCGTCCCCAGGAGGGCCACCTGTATTTCGACGGGGTGGACGTGGACGGCTACACGGCGGCGAGCGTGCGGGCGAAGTTCGCACTGGTGACGCAGGAGCCGATGCTCTTCTCGGGCAGCGTGCTGGACAACCTGCGGTACGCGAGGCCGGACGCCACGCGCGAGGAGGTGGAGGCGGCGGCGCGGGTGGCGAACGCGGACGGCTTCATCCGGGCGCTGCCCGAGGGTTACGAGACGCGGGTGGGTGAGCGCGGGGTGAAGCTGAGCGGAGGTCAGAGGCAGCGGCTGTGCATCGCGCGGGCGGTACTGTCGAGGGCGCCGGTGCTGGTGCTGGACGAGGCGACGAGCAGCCTGGATCCGGAGAGCGAGCGCGAGGTGCAGGCGGCGCTGGCGGCGGTGCTGCCGGGGCGTACGGCGCTGGTGATCGCCCATCGCCTGTCGACGGTGGCGGAAGCGGACATGATCTGCGTGGTGGAGGCGGGGCGGGTGGTGGAGCGGGGCAGCCACGCGGAATTGCTGAAGGCGGGAGGCCGCTACGCGGCGCTGTGGGCGCTGCAGACGGCGGCACCGGAGCGGGGAGCGGCGTGAAGCCTGCGGTGGTGGTGGGCAAGCTGCTCCGGGCGCTGCTGGGGCTGGTGCTGTTGCTGCTGGGAGTGGCGGGGTTCTTCACCCTGGCGGCCTCGTACGTGGACTACCCGGTGGTGGCGTCCGGGACGGACGGGCCGGGGTGGGTGCGAGGCGCCTTCCACGTGCACACGGTGCGCTCGGATGGGCGGGGCACGGTGGAGGAGGTGGCCGCTGCGGCGAAGGCGGCGGGCCTGCACTTCGTGGTGCTCACGGACCACAACGACGTCGCGCCGCGGGAGCCCGCTTTCGTGGACGGGGTGTTGATGGTGCCGGGCGTGGAGCTGTCCACGGCGCATGGGCACCTCGTGGCGTTGGGCCTGGGGCGCCCGCTGGAGGGCTTCCAGAAGGGGATGGACGGAGGGGAAGCCGAGGCGGCGGTGGAGAAGGCGGGCGGAGTGAGCGTGCTCGCGCATCCGGTGCAGCAGCGCAATCCGTGGCGTCACGAGGAGGCGGCGCGGCGGGCGGATGGCTTCGAGCTCTACTCGGCGGACACGTTCTTCCGGGACGCGATGCGCCACCCGTTCAGCCGGTTGCTGCCGGCGGTGGGGGCGTCCTTCGGCAATCCGGTGCATGGGGTGATGCTCCTGGCCGAGCCGGGCCCGGAGCCGATGGAGAAGCTGCTGGCGCTCGAGCGGGAGAAGCCGCGGGTGGCGCTGTGCTCGCACGACGCGCACGGGTTGCCGAGGTACGAGGACGTCTTCCGGGCGTTGGCGATGTACCTGCCGGACGTGCGGAAGCTGCCCGAGGACGCGCGGGCCGCGGCGGACCAGGTGGTGAAGGGACTCTCGGGGGGCGGAGCACTCTGCGCCTTCCGGGCACTCGGAGAGCCCGAGGGCTTCGCGCTGGAGGGCCTGAAGGCGGAGAGCCGGGAGGCCCACGTGGGGGACGTCTTGACGGTGCGCCTGCCACCGGGAGCCGGGGAGCGGGTGCGAGTCGAGGTCCGAGGGGCGGGGCGATTGAGACCGGACGGAAGGTCGGTGGAGCTAGTGGAGGAAGGGGCGGTGCAGGTGGACGCGTGGGTGGAAGCACCGGGGCGCTTCTTCGGAAGACAGTGGCGCCCCTGGATCTCCCCGAGCCCGGTGAAGGTCCTGCCAGCAGCCCGGGAGTGACACCGAGGAGTGACACCGAGGAGTGACACCGAGGAGTGACACAGTCCCCAACTTCCCCTCTCCCCCGGGAGAGGGACGGGGTGAGGGTGCCCGTCTCCGTTCTCCTCACTGTCCTCCCCACCGTGCCCCGCGAAGTGAAACGGCCGCCCCCGTGAGAACGGGAGCGGCCGTCGTGTCACCGTGCGATCAACTCAGTTGAAGTCGGCGCGCAGCGAGAGGTTCTGGTAGCCGCCCTTCGCTCCGAAGAGCTTGATGTAGTAGGTGCCGGGGCGGTAGTTGTTCAGGTTGCAGTTCTCGGTGTTGTGCTCCTTCACGTCGCGGCAGTCGTACTCGAAGAGGCTGGGCGCCGAGCCGTGCTGCACGTAGAGGTCGGCGTTGCCGGTGCCGCCGAAGATGCGGACGTGGATGTTGCGCAGGCCGCCGTCAGCGCGAGCGGGGATGACGACCTTGTACACCTGGTCGGAGCCAGCGACGCCGGAGAGGCCGTCGAGCTGCACGCCGGGCTCCACGGGGATGTAGCCACCCTTCCAGGTGACCGTCAGCGTCACGCCGGTGTAGGCGCTGAAGCCGTTGAGCATGACGTACCAGGTGCCCTGGGCCGGAGCGGCGAAGGCGCAGCTCTCGGCGTTGCCGGACTTGTAGGGACGGCAGTCGTACTGGGTGGTGGTGGGCGCGTTGTTGTAGCGCACGTACAGGTCCGCGTCGCCCGTGCCACCGGCGATGCTGACGTTCAGGTCGTACGCACCCTCGGGCACCTGGAAGCTGTAGTACGCCTTGGAGCCGCGGGCGCCGGAGATGTTGGAGACCGGGGTGTTCTTCTCGATCGGGGTGTTGACCGGAGGAGGCACGGGCACGCCCACGCCCACGGCCTTCCAGGCGTTGGACACGGACGTGACGGTGGCCGCGTCGTAGCCCAGCTGCTGGGCGGCCTGCTCGGTGGCGACCTTGGCCTGCTCGAACGTGGTGCTCGGCGTCATCAGGTCGGCGTTGGCCTTGTAGAAGATGCGCGAGGCCTTCTCGATGCCGATGCCGGCCACCGCCTGGGTCGTCTTGCCCTTCGGGTGGGTACCGCCCTGGCTCAGCATGTAGAAGGCCAGGTTGGAGATACCGGAGCTGTAGTGCACGTCCACGCCCGAGGCGTAGTCCGGGTAGTAGTCGAGCGACACGCCGTCCTGGGTGGGGTTGGCCATGTAGCGCAGGGCGTCACCCGGGGTGGCCGGCGTCCACACGTCGTCGCCGATGAGCCAGGTGCGCGCGCTGACGACCTTGCCGTCGCCGTACCACTCGCACACGGCGCCGAAGATGTCGGACATGGACTCGTTGAGGCCGCCGGACTCACCCGAGTAGATGAGGTCCGACTCGTTGTCCGTCACGGCGTGGGTCAGCTCGTGGGCGGTCACGTCCAGCGAGTTGGCCAGGTTGGAGGCGGTGACGTTGTCGCCGTCGCCGTACACCATCTGGGTGCCGTTCCAGAAGGCGTTCACGTACTTGACGCGGTGGTGCACGGTGCTGAGGAGCGCGGCGCCCGCGTTGTTGATGGAGTCACGGCCGTACAGGCTCTGGTAGCAGTTGTAGACGGTGCCCAGGTGGTCGTAGTTGGTGTTGACGACCGCGTCGGCCACGGGCGCCTCACCCTCGGAGCGCGCCAGGGTGCCGGGCAGGGTGGACAGCGTCTTGCCGTCGTACAGCTTGCGGTTGAGGGCGGTGTGCACGTGCGGGATGCGCAGCAGCACGGAGCCGTCCACCGCGTTCACCAGCACCGAGTCGTCCACCGGGGTGCCATCGGCCTGCTCACCGGTCTGGCGGACCTCGTAGACCAGCTCGAGCTTGTCGCCATTGCGGAAGTAGAAGAGCTCGGGCGAGCCGGCGATGCGGGAGGCCTGGGGCGCCTCGCGGTCCTGCTCGGCGGCGGCGAGGGCGGCCTCGGGGGCGACGGTGGCCTTGGCCGGGCCCACCAGGTCACCGCGCACGTTGGTGTTGGCCGCGATGATCTTCCCACCGCGCGCGTGCAGGAGCAGCTCGCCGCCGTAGACGGCGCGGCCGTTGTGGCTCACCGCGTAGCGGTAGTGGGTGTCACCCTGCGGATCCGTGTAGGCGCGCTTGAGGGTCAGGTTGCCCGCGTCCAGCTTGAACTGGGGCGCGATGCTGGCGAGCACGGGGCTCAGGTCCGCGGTGAGGGCCGCCTCGGGGGAGGCCACCTCGGGCAGGCTGCCCAGGTCACCGGTGATGAAACGGGCCACGCCGTCCTTGTCCGCGTCCACGACATTGTTGCCGAGCGCGGACGCCAACGTCCGGACCGCCCCGGGCTTGTTGTTCTCAGCGGTGCTGCCCTCGGTGCAGGCGCCCATCATCAACGACAGGGCCGCTACTCCCATCACTCCACGGATGCGATTCGCCACTGTGCTGCCTCCTGATCCTTGTGCCTCAAGGATGGAATCACTGTGCCTGATGGGTCCGACACTTTCAAGGATTGCTGGTAAATTCCGTTTATCCTGTTTTAATACATTTCGAGAATGGTTGAGCTTTCAAGGTTTTCAAGGAGATTGGACGCAGGGGGGATGTGTGCTGTGGGGAGGGGCGGCATCTGGTAGAGGGGCGAGGCCCCCCCCGGTGCCATGCGACTGCTCTACGTCCTCGCCAGTTATGTGCTGTTCGCCGTGCTGTTCCCGGTGTTGTCGCTGCACCGCAAGACGCGGCACGGGCTGCGGCAGCGGTTGGGCTTCTACGCGGAGGGAGAGCTGCCGGCGCGAGGGCCGGGGCCGACCATCTGGATGCACGGGGCGAGCGCGGGGGATCTGCTAGCGCTCTCGCCGATGTTCGGACCGTTGAGGGCGCGCTTTCCGGGGTGCCGCATCGTGCTCTCCACGATGACGAACTCGGGCTACATGATGGGGCGCGAGCGTCTGGCGAAGCAGGTGGACGGGGTGGTGTACGCGCCGTACGACCTGTGGGGCGCGACGCGGCGGGCGGTGAAGGCGATTGGCCCGGAGCTGCTGGTGCTCGAGTACACGGAGATCTGGCCGAACCTCATCCGGGCGGCGAGCCGTGCGGGAGGGCGGGTGGTGCTGACGAACGGGCGGTTCTCCCCGGCGCAGCAGGGGAAGTACCGGCTGTTCTTCGGGCTGATCGGCAACCCGCTGAAGGACATGGAGCTGTTCCTGATGAGGGGGGAGGACGAGGCGGAGCGGGTGTTGGGGCTGGGGGCGCCGGGCGAGCGGGTGTTCGTGACGGGGAACACGAAGTTCGACGCGTTGGCGGTGGCGGATCAGGGGCAGGAGGACGAGGCGCTGCGGAGCGCGTTGGGGCTGAAGGTGGGGGAGCGGGTGTGGATCGCGGGCAGCACGCACGAGGGGGAGGAGGAGCACCTGCTGGAGGTGTACCGGCGGTTGTTGGAGGGGCACCCGGACCTGAGGCTGGTGATCGCGCCGAGGTACATCGACAGGGCGGGGCGGATCGTGGGGTTGGTGAAGGAGGCGGGGTTGAGCGTGGGGTTGCGCTCGAAGGGGAACGAGGAGGGAGGGCAGGTGGTGGTGCTGGACACGATCGGGGAGCTGTCGAGGGCGTACCGGCTGGCGACGCTGGTGTTCGTGGGGGGTTCGTTCACGACGAGGGGAGGGCAGAACATCCTGGAGCCTGCGGGGCAGGGGAAGCCGGTGTTGTTCGGGCCGCACATGGAGAACTTCCGGGACAGCGTGCAGGTGTTGGTGGGGAGGGGAGGAATCCAGGTGAAGGATGGGGAGCAGCTGTACCGGGTGATGACGGAGCTGTTGGCGAAGCCGGAGACGGTGGGTTCGTTGGGGGAGCTGGCGAGGGCGACGGTGAGACAGATTTCGGGAGCGAGCCAGCGCAACGTGGAGCACATGGCGAGCGCCCTGGAGAAGACGACTCCTACCGCGCCCAATCACCCCTCGCCCTCCGGGAGAGGGACGGGGTGAGGGTGCCCGTCACCGTGCTGGCCACTGGAGCCGTGAGCCCGTCCCCCCACCCGAGCCAGGAGCAACACCTGCGATGAGAATCCTGCACCTGCTCGCGAGTCCGTTCTGGAGTGGTCCCGCGGAGAACGTGGCGTTGCTGGCGTTGGCGCAGCGCGAGGCGGGGCACGAGGTGACGGTGGCGGTGGATCGCCGGCGGACGGAGGTGTCCTCGGAGGAACCGGGGGTGCCGAGATTCTCGGCGCTGGGGCTGTTGGACGAGGGAGGGCTGGAGCTCTCGGTGAAGTCTCCGCCGTGGAAGGTGTGGGGAGACGCGAGGAGGCTGAAGGGGATGCGCGTGGACGTGGTGCACGCGCACTTCACGCACGATCACCTGGTGGCGCGTTGGGGAAGGCCGAGGGGCGCGGTGTTGATCCGCTCGGTGCACGCGCCGAGGTCGCTGAGGGCCTCGTTGCCGGCGGCGGACGGGTACACGGTGCCGTCGTCGTCGCTCATCACGAAGCTGGTGGGGAAGCGGGTGCGAGTGCTACCGCCGCTGGTGGATCCACTGTTCCGCCCGGCGGAGGACCGCGAGGGACTCCGCAGGGAGCTGGGACTCACGGGGGAGCCGCTGGTGGGGATGGTGTCGACGTTCCAGGCCTCGAGGAGGCATGCGCTGGCGGTGGAGGCCTTCGCGAGGCTGCGCCAGAAGAATGCGGGAGCGCGGCTGGTGTTGGTGGGGGATGGAGGGCTGGTGGAGCCGGTGCGTGAGCAGGTGCGGACGTTGGGGCTGGAGAAGGAAGTGACGTTCGCGGGGTACCAGAAGGGCGAGGCGTTCGTGCGCTGGCTGAGGGCGCTGGACGAGGTCTGGGTGTTGGGGTTGGGGAACGACTGGAGCGCGAGGGCGGCGGCGCAGGCGAGGGCGTGTGGAGTCCGGGTGGTGGCGGTGGACGAGGGGAACCTGCCGGCGCTGGCGGACGCGCTGGTGGAGGAGCTGACGCCGGAGGCAGTGGCCGAGGCGTCGGAGTCTGGGGCGAGGGCGCTGGTGGATCACCCGAGCAACGCGAGGATCGCCGCGGACGTGCTGGCGCTGTACGAGCAGGCGAGGGCGGAGAAGTGAGCGAGGGCGCCCCACGACAACAGGCACCGACGACCATCGAGCGGGTCTTCTACCCGGAGAAGCCGGAGCCGTGGAGCCGGAGGGCGGCACTGGCGCCCCTGGAGGTGCTGGCATGGGGCTACGGGGCGGGGGTGAGGCTGAGGGGAGCGCTCTACGACGCGGGAGTGCTGAAGGGCGAGCGGGTGGAGGGGCTGCGGGTCGTGTCGGTGGGCAACCTGAACGTGGGAGGGACGGGGAAGACGCCGGCGGTGCTGTACCTGGCGGAGCTGCTGGTGCGGGAGGGCAGGAGGGTGGGCATCCTGACGCGAGGGTACGGGCGGAGTTCGAAGGAGCCGCTGAGCTTCACGGGAGCGGGTCCGTTGCCCTCGGTGGAGGAGGCGGGGGACGAGCCGTTGCTGCTGGCGCGCCGGTGTCCGGAGGCGAGGGTGCTGGTGGGAGCGGATCGGCGGATGCTGGCGCGGCGGGCGAGGGACGAGTTCGGGTTGGAGGTGGTGCTGCTCGACGACGGCTTCCAGCACCGGAAGTTGGCGAGGGACGAGGACGTGGTGGTGGTGGACGAGGCGGTGGGCTTCGGGAACGGACGGATGCTGCCGCGAGGCCCGTTGCGTGAGCCACTCACGGGCCTGCGCCGGGCGACGCTCTTCTGGGTGAGAGCCGCGGCGGTGCCCGGGCCGGAGCTGCCACCGCTCCCAGCGCCATGCGTGAGGACGCGCTACCGGCCCACGGCCTGGGTGGATCCGGCGGGAGCGCTCCACCCGGTGGAAGCGTTGTCGGGACAGCCGGTGCTGGCGTTGGCGGGGCTTGCCCGGCCGGGGGGCTTCCTGAGGACGCTGGGCGAGTTGGGCGCGGACGTCCGGGGCACGGCCTTCTTTCCGGACCACCATCACTTCAGCGAGCGGGAGCTCCGCGAGGTGAGCAGCCGGGCGGCGGGCCTGGGCGCGCGGGTGGTGACGACGGAGAAGGATCGGGCGCGGCTGCCTGGGGGCTTCGAGACGTGGACGGTGTGGTTGGGAGTGGAGGTGCTCGAGGGGGAGTCGCACCTCCGGCGGGCGCTCGGGCTCGGGTAGGAGAAGGTCGGCTTGTGGACGGGGAGTGGCTGTGGGACAACGCGCCGCCATGGCTGCCGTGCTGCCCGCCCGAGTGACTGCTCCCCCCCTGGTCCAATACGCATTGGCCTTCGCGCGCCGGAGGGTGCTGCTGGTGGGGGACCTGGTCGCGGACCACTACATCTACGGACAGACGGACCGGGTGAGCCGCGAGGCGCCGGTGCTGATCGTGCGTCACGAGTCCTCGGAGGTGAAGCTGGGAGGCGGGGCGAACGTGGCGGCGAACGTGCGCTCGCTGTCGGGTCAGGTGACGGCGGTGGGGCTGTTGGGCGCGGACGAGATGGGGAGGGCGCTGCGGAAGCTGTTCGCCGAGGCGGGGATCGAGCTGAGCGCGGTGAGTGCGAAGGGCGTGGAGACGGAGACGAAGACGCGCATCCTGGCGGGAGGGGTGAACACGACGCGGCAGCAGATGTTGAGGCTGGATCGAGGGCAGCGGGGTCCGTTGCCGCCGAAGCTGAGACGCGCGTTGGTGAAGAGGGTGGAGGAGGCGGCGAAGGACGCGGACGCGGTGGTGGTGTCGGACTATGGAGCGGGGGTGGTGGGGGAGGAGATGAGGGAGGCGTTGCGCAAGCTGGCGGCGGAAGGGCTGCCGGTGTGCGTGGACAGCCGCTACAGCCTGTCGGCGTTCACCGGGGTGACGGTGTGCAAGCCCAACGAGCCGGAGCTGCACGCATTGGTGGGCAGGCCGTTGAGGACGGAAGCGGAGCTGGTGGAGGCGGGGCACGAAGTGGTGCGGAAGCTGAAGTGCCAGGCGCTGTTGGTGACGAGGGGCCGGCACGGGATGGCGCTCTTCGATGCGAAGGGCGGGCTGGACGTGATTCCGGTGCACGGGGCGAGGGAGGCGGTGGACGTGACGGGGGCCGGGGACACGGTGATCGCGGCCTTTTCGCTCGGGTTGGCGGCGGGAGGGAGCTTCGGAGACGCGGCGAGACTGGCGAACGTGGCGGGGGCGCTGGCGGTGCAGAAGCCGGGGACGGCGACGGTGGCGCGGGACGAGCTGTTGGGCGAGCTGAGGAGTGCACGGTGAGGACGTTGGACAAGGTGCAGCGGCTGGCGGCGGTGGTGGAGCAGCGCGAGCGCTGGAGGGCGGAGGGGAAGACGGTGGCATTGGCCAACGGGGTGTTCGATCTGCTCCACGTCGGGCACGTGCGCTACCTGGAGGGGGCGAAGGTGCTGGCGGACTGCCTGGTGGTGGCGGTGAATTCGGACGCCTCGACGAGGGCGTACAAGGGGCCGGGCCGGCCGCACATCCCCGAGGGGGAGAGGGCGGAGATGGTGGCGGCGCTGGCGTGTACGGATCGGGTGATCGTGTTCGACGAGCCGAACGTGAGGAACATCATCCGGGCGTTGAAGCCGGACGTGCACGTGAAGGGGACGGACTACACGCCGGACACGATTCCCGAGGGTGACGAGGTGAGGGCCTACGGAGGGCGGGTGGCGGTGGCGGGGGATCCGAAGAATCACAGCACGACCGAGCTCGCGCAGCGGCTGCAGGCGGAGCGAGGAACGAAGTAGGGGCGGATCGGAATGAATCTCCCCGACTGGATGCTCGCGACACTGGCGTGCCCGAGGTGCAAGGGCCCGCTCACGATTTCCCCTCTCCCCCCGGGAGAGGGACGGGGTGAGGGTATCCGTGCCCCGGGTTCCCATCCCGGGAGTGACACCGTGGCCGGGCTGTGCTGCGCCACCTGTTCCCGCGCGTACCCCATCCGAGACGGAGTCCCGGTGCTACTGCCCGAGGAGTCCCGCCCACTCAGCTCAGGAAGCTGAAGTCCGGACCGGGACTCCCGCGGCGAAGTCTCTCACCACCTCGAAGACACGAGCGGGCAGATCTCCCCCGGAGTCGACGACGGGGGTGAGGTCGACCATGCGGTGGGGAGGGAGGGGGTGACCCCAGCGGGCCATGTCCATGCGGAGGAAGAGCCCGAGGGTCGGGGCGCTGACGGCGACGGACAGGTGCATGGGGCCGGTGTTGTTGCAGACGGTGAGGCCGGCGGAGCGCATGAGGGCGGCGAGCTCGTCGATGTTGGTAGCAGGGGCGAGCTGGGAGCCGGGGGCGGAGTCGACGACGGAGCGGGCGAGCTCCTCCTCACCGGGGCCCCAGGTGACGATGGGCGTGCGCCCGGAGGCAATCAACGCCCGGGCCGCGGCGGCGAAGGCCTCGGGAGGAATGCGTCGCCAACCCAGTCTCCCCCCGGGGTTGACCACGGCGCGGGGCGAACCGGAGCCGGCGTCGAGCCAGGAGCGGAACGAGTCGCTGACGTTGGGAGGGCGGAAGGACATCGCCTCGCGGGGAGCGCCAGTCACGAGGGGCGAGAGCAGGTGCACGCGCTGAAGCACCTCGCGGGTGGTATCTCCCCGAGTGGGGACGGAGAGCGAGTGGAGATACCGGACGGGCCACTGGTGGGGGCCGATGACGAGGGCACGAGGTCCCACGAGGCGGGAGATGAGGGCGGAGGTGACGGAGGGGGTGGACCAGTTGGAGCAGTCGACGACGACGTCATAGTGCTCGCGCCGGAGGGCGCGGATGCCGGGGGCGAGTGCGCCGAGCCAGAGGAGCCGCCGGTCGAAGGGGATGATGCGGTCCGCCTCGGGGTGGCCGGCGAGGACGCGGGCGACCTTGGAGTGGACGAGGACATGGACCTCGGGAGGCTGGGGGGCCGCCTTGAGGGTCGAGAGGAGGGGGGTGGTGAGGAGGGCCTCTCCCACGCGGTTGTCGATCCGGACGAGGAGGACGCGCCGGGGGGAGGGGAGGGGGGTTCCGGGCTTCCGCCGCCGGCCGGGACGCCAGAGGAGGGCGGAAGCCACCAGAGCGAGTGCCAGCTTCGCCCACAACTCGAGCCGCTTGTGCCAGACCATCGGGGGGCGGACCATAGCAGAGAGGATTCGCGCAGGTGGCTTGACCTGTTGGCCGGAAGCGCCTAGCAAGCCGCCAATGCTGAAGAGCATGACTGGATTCGGAGCGGGGCACGCGCGGGTGCGCGACGAGGAGTTCTCCGTCGAGCTGCGCTCGCTCAACCACAAGTTCTGCGAGGTGAAGGCCCGGCTGCCGCGGGAGTTGGCGGCGCTGGAGGCTGCGCTGGTGAAGCAGGTGAAGGACCGGCTCGCGCGCGGCTCGGTGGAGGTCTTCATCAAGAGGCAGACGGCGACGGCGGCCGGGACGGTGCCGGTGGTGGACGTGGGGCTGGCGCGGGAGTACGCGCGGGCCTACCGCCAGGTGGCCGAGGCGCTCGGGATGATGGCGGAGATCTCCTGGACGCATGTGGCCAACCAGCCGGGGGTGATGCGGCTGGAGGAGCGGGGGATGGACGTGGAGGCGGCCACGCAGGCGGTGCAGGAGGCGCTGGCCCAGGCCCTGGGCTCGCTGGAGCAGATGCGCCAGGTGGAGGGCGAGGCCATCCGTACGGACCTGGAGGCGCGGCTCGGGCTCATCGAGCGTTGGAGCAAGGAAGTGGCCCAACTGGCGCCCAGGTCGGTGGAGGAGTACCGCCAGCGGCTGGCCGAGCGCGTGGCCGAGCTGGCGCGAGGCATCTCCGTGGACGAGCAGCGGCTCGCCCAGGAGGTGGCGGTGTTCGCCGAGCGGACGGACATCGCCGAGGAGATGACGCGGCTGGCGAGTCACCTCGAGCAGTTCCGTCAGCTCATGGCGGGAAGCGAGCCCTCCGGCCGCCGCATGGACTTCCTCGTGCAGGAGATGCACCGCGAGGTGAACACCACGGGCTCGAAGAGCCAGCACGCGGAGATCTCCTCGCGCGTGGTGTCGATGAAGGCAGAAGTCGAGCGTATCCGCGAACAGGTCCAGAACGTCGAATGAACGAGCCCACTCCCCTCCAGCCCGGTCTACTGCTCGTCCTCTCCGCGCCGTCGGGGACGGGGAAGACCACCCTGGCGCGCCGCCTGCTCGCCGAGCTGCCGGACGCCATCTTCTCGGTCAGCGTGACCACCCGGAAGCCTCGAGGAAGGGAGCAGGACGGGGTGGACTACCACTTCGTGGACGTCGCCGCCTTCCAGGAGCGGATCGAGCGGGGCGAGTTCGTCGAGTGGGCCGAGGTCTACGGGCACTTCTACGGCAGCTCCCAGGCGGTGGTGGACGAGGCGCGAGCCCGGAAGGGCGTGGCCATCTTCGACATCGACGTACAGGGCGGGCTGGCGATCAAGCGCAAGCATCCCGACACGGTGCTCGTCTTCGTCGTTCCTCCCGCGATGGATGAGCTCGAGCGGCGGCTGCGCGATCGGGGGACGGATGCGGAGGAGACCATCCGCCGCCGGATGCTGGCTGCTCGCTCGGAGATCGAGCGGGGAGTCGCCTCGTACGACTACATCATCGTGAATGATGACTTCGAGCGGGCCTATAGAGACCTGCACGCGGTGGTCATCGCCGAGCGCAGCCGGCGGGGGCGCGTGGATCTCTCGAAGCTGAAGTTGGAGAAGCCCGTTTCCCCCACACCGCCATGATTTGGAGCGAGCCTGGCCGCAAGGCGCTGTGACCGCTGGGACAGGCCGTCCGGGTCGGGCGTACGGGAAGGCGCAGGTGAAAGAGCTTGCGCCGCCTGATCAGTTGGTGGATAAGCCGCCTCACCCCACGGCGCGGTGTCACCCAGGTGACACAACAGCGAAGCGGGGTTGTTCTTTTGATCAGCAATAAGACCGAAGGTCAGCGTCGCCGTGCCAGCGGGTATCTGTGGCAGCCGGGCAGACCAGAGTGGACGGGTCGATGAAGTTGACATGTCCACAAGGCGGTCATAGATACGGGGAAGCTCGCCAGCGCCGCTGAAAAAAGCGGACGGCGAGCGGAATCAACCGTCGGAAACAAGCGGTTGACTCCATCCAGGGCGAGGCGATAGAAGCCGCGCCCCCTCGGACGGAAAGGCGAAGTCGCACTGGCGATGGAGACCCCGTCCGAAGCAGTGAAAGACGAAATACGAAGTCGGCGAGCGAAGTTGACTCCCAACGCGGCGGTGGTAGAAGCCGCCTCTCCTCGAAGCGGCGAAAGCCGCAGTGAGGTGGAAGAAAGAGTCGACGAAGCGAGTTGACACGAGATGCGGAAGCGAAGTAGATTCCGCGCCCCTCGCCAGGAAGAAGCGGCGAGGCGAAGCAGCGAAACGGAGCG
>NZ_DASUNC010000060.1:0-46362 GCF_036277355.1 Archangium sp. | reverse complement strand
TGCGGCTGCTGGCCAAGACGCCCGAGGCGCGCTACCCGGACGCCGTGACGCTGTGCCGGGTGCTGAAGGAACTGAGGGCCCGGACGGACGTGGACTGGCGGCAGGTGCTGCACCCGGAGCGGCGGCGCGCGGTGAAGCCCTGGGCGCGCTGGGGCCGGGTGCTGACGGGGGTGGGCGTGGGGTTGGCGGTGGCGTTGGGGGCGTTGTGGCTCGGCTCCAGCCAGGAAGTGGCGCCGGGTGGGCCAGCACCGGAACCTGTGCGGGCCGTGGCCGCGCCTTTGCCCGAGGCGCCTCCTCCCCCGGCCGCCGCCCCGCCGCTGGCGCCCCGAAAGGACAGTGCTCCCGTGAAGCAGCCGCCGAAGACAACCCCCGGCCCCCAACTCGAAGCCGCGCCCAAGCGCCGGGGCACCGCCATGCGCAACGCGTGTCTCGGCCTCACCGGCGTCGCCTTGCAAGCCTGCATGGGCGCCCCGCAGCAACTGCCGTCCGAGCGCCCCGCTCCGCCACCCCAGGCGTGCCCCCCCGGGGCCCTGGAGACCATGACGGGCACGCTCGGCTTCCGCCTGGGAGAAATGAAGAGCGTGGAATGGAGCAACGTGCGTGGCAGGGCCGTGCGCGTGGACGAAGACACTCCTGTCTACCTGGCAGGCGACTGGGATGCGGGAGCCGATGACTTTGGCTATGGCGGACGCTTCGCGCTGCCGGGCGACACCCGGGTCTCCGGGCGGCTCTACGTCAAGGAGGGGCGGGTGTACGGCCGCTTCACCGAGGCGCGCACGCCCAACGGGGTGACGTACCCCGTGTGTCTGGAGCTGCTGGACAGCAGTAACAAGGTCGGCGAGGAGCTCGAGCCCGGCAGCGCGCCGGGCAAGATGATGGTGGTCCCCGTTGCGCGGGTGCGGGTGGTGGACCGCTTCAAATAGGGGCGTCCGCGAGGTGGGACGGCAGTGGACCGGACACGACCGGGCAGGAGGTATGGTAGAGCCCCACTCCCGCGGTCCTGTCCACGTTCTCGGGAGATCCCCGCCCATGCCCGTGCTGTCCTCCGCTGCCCTGTTGCGACTCGTGTTGCTCGCTGCCCCCCTGGACGCCTCCGCACTGTCCGCGACACCTGGCTGTGTGACGGGGACGAGCCACGTGAGGCTGACGGAAGACACGCACGGGGAGGCGCACGCGGTGTGCATCCACCCGGGCCTCACCACCAGCGTCCTCTTCGACGCGAAAGTGGGGGGCGTGGAACTGGCCGGGCGGGAGCATTTCCAGGTGATGCAGGGGGAGACGGGGCTGGCTCTGGTGCCCACGCGGGCGCTCACGCAGGCAGAGCGCGTGCCCATGACGGTCTTCTTCCAGGACGGCATGACTCCGGCCAGCGCCCGCTTCGTGCTGGTGGTGCACCCCTCCGAAGCCGCGCGGCAGGTGGAGGTGACACGCCAGCCACGCCCGCCCGCCTCTTGCGGCGAGGGCGAGCAGCAGGCGCGGGCGGAAGCGCGACAATGCCAGGAGGACAAGGCGCGCCTGGAGGCGCGGTGCAGTGGGCAGGTGGGGCTGCTGGGCTTGATTGCTCGGAAACTGCTGGGTGAGGGGGGCATCGCCCATCAGGACATCACCCGGAGCATCACCTCGCGTCCGGGCAACACGCTCACCAGCGTCACGGCACGCAGCTACCGCACAGCCACCGCACGCATGGAGGAAGGGCGAGAGGTGGTACGGCTGGCGTTGGAACTGGAGTTGAAAAACAACGGGAACAACCCCTGGACACCCGCTGGCGCGGTGCTGGTAGGGCCCAAGGGCGTGGAGTGGAGGGCGCTCGGCGTTTGGTCACCGGGGCCCATTCCTCCGGGGAAGTCACTTCGTGTCGGGATGGAGGTGGAGATGACGGAGGAGGCGGCGCGCGGCGCCTTCACCCTGAAGCTGCGGAGCCAGGAGGCGAGCGGCGGGGGCGAGTTCTTCGACGGCGTGATCTTCCCCTGGCGCTGAGCCTGCTCGGGTTTCGTGGATACCCCCGATAGGATCGATTACACGAGAGGTAGTGTCCATGGAACGAAGAAAGAGGCGGAACTTTACCCAGGAGTTCAAGGCCGAGGCGGTCCGGTTGGTGCGCGAGGGCAGCAAGAGCCTATTCCGGGTGGCCAGGGACCTGAACTTGACCGATTCGACCCTGCGCAACTGGGTGCGCAAAGCCGACAGGGGCGACGACCACCAGTCGGCAGGCGACTCGCGGCGACCGCAGAGGCTGTATACCTACCACAAGGCCGTGAAGGTTCCGGATATCCGCGAGGAATGGGACGAAAGCCACAACTATCGTTGGTACATCACCCTGCCCCTCAGGCGCCCGGGAGCAGAACTGGCAGTGTTGATGATGAACCCGTCCTGGACGGACCCGGGCCGCTGCGACCGGACCGTCTGGAATGTGCAGACCTTCGTTTGTAATTCGCCCAGCCTTCAGGACGTGGGCAGCATCACAATTGTGAACCTGTTCGCCTTCCGGGACGTGAGTTCCAAGGCGCTGGCAGGAGGGAGAGCATCGGGCCTGGTGGGCGCTGAGAACGACCGCTGGCTGGAGGCAGTGTTTCGGCGGGCGGCCCGGGTGATCATCGCCTGCGGGAAGGTTCCGGGACCGCAGGCCGGTGTGATGGCGTACCTCGATCGGATGCGGGCCGTTCGGGCACTGCTTGATCAGTGTGGGCAGCAGGCGCGCTGCGTGGCGGAGACCAGGGACGGATACCCGCTGCATGCGCGGCGCTGGCTGGAGGAGCAGTACCGGAAATCGCAAATGCCGCAGTACTCTTGGGCAGCCTGTACAAAAGGAACGGAGCAATCTGGCGTATCGGATGGCTCGGTCGTTGACGACTCGAGCACGGGCAGTGACTTGAGCACTCGCAAGCGGGTGTCGGGGGGCCGATAAGGCAATTCTGAGCGGGGCTACAAGCCAGTCTGCCTCCGCTTCGCCGCGAGTGCCTCCAGCAGACCCTGGCGCAGTGGGCTGGAGCGAGGGAACCGGAGCAGGTGCCGTTCGGTGTCGTCGAGCATGCGGCGTGCCTCTCGTGGGTCATGCTCCGGGTGGTGCTCACACCACATGGCGTAGAGGCAGGCCACATGATAGCGGCGCTCCACGTTCGAGTAGCCCAGCCGTTGGATGCGCCGCAGGGTGCGCCCGAAGACTGGCCATGGACAGTCATGCCCGAAGGCCTCGGTGAAGAGCCTCTCGGCAATACGCCGCCGTAACTCCTTGCGTTCGAAGTCCGTCTTGACCACTGAATGCAGGAGATGACGTTCCAGCGCTTTGTATCGGCTCTCCAGTACCTCGAATGAGTCAGCTTGGGTTGCCAGGATGAGCTGGTCGAAAGCCCGCGCCACTTCCATGGCACGACGCACGGATGCCTTCGAGAGTCTGTTCACGATTCGAGCCTACTGGTTACGTATTCAGTAGGTAGATGCTGCCAACGTCTCCGGTCGGGCTGCAAGCTCGAATCTGGCTGCGTGCCTTCACGGGCCACGCGGAGCTGCCCTGACTGCCACCTGCCTCAACTGACGGTGGAGATCACCTCGCGCGCCACCGCCAGCAGGGCACGCGCGTTGAAGGGCTTCTCCACCCGGCGGTTGGGCACCCGCTCCAGGAACGTCTTCGCCTGCGCCGTGAAGGCCCCTCCCGTCAGGAAGATGACCCGCCCCGTCAGCTCCGGCCTCAGCCGCTGCAACGCCGCGTGGAAGTCCATCCCGTTCATCCTCGGCATCATCAAGTCACACAGGATGAGATCGAAGTGCTCGCCCGCTTCCAACCGCGGCAGCACCTCGGCCGCCAGCGTCGTGTACACCACGTCGTGGTGCGGCCTCAAAATCCGCTCCACCGCCGTGCACAGCATCGGCTCGTCGTCGATGACCAGCACGCGCCCCCTCGGCCCTCCGGCACTGCTCACCGTGGGCCTCGGCGCTGGCCTGGCCTCCTCCATCTCCGTGGTGGCCGGCGGCAGCAACACCTGGAAGGTGGTGCCCCGCCCCAGGTCGCTCCGCACCTGCATCTCCCCACCCATGGCGTGGATGAGGTTGTGGCAGATGGACAGGCCCAGCCCCGTTCCCACCCCCGGCGGCTTCGTCGTGAAGAAGGGATCGAAGATGCGGCCCATCAGCTCCGGCGCGATGCCCGCTCCGGTGTCCGACACCTCCACCGCCACCTTCCCGGGCGCCGCCAGGCGCGTCCTGACGCGAATCTCGTGGTGGTCCGCGTCCCCATCGGACGGAATGGCCTGCGCGGCGTTGACCAGCAGGTTGAGG
Source organism: Archangium sp. (assembly GCF_036277355.1). Classification (GTDB taxonomy): domain Bacteria; phylum Myxococcota; class Myxococcia; order Myxococcales; family Myxococcaceae; genus Archangium. Next base: position 42,090 of record NZ_DASUNC010000060.1, on the reverse strand, counting down.
AACACCTGCCCCAGGCGCGAGTCGTTGCCCCGCACCAGGGGCACGTCCTCCCCGTACTCCTTCACCAGCTTCGCCCGGTGGCGGATCTCCCCGGACGCCAGGTTGAGCGTGCGCTCCAGCACCTTCTTCACGTCCACCGCTCGCAGCGGCTCCTGCGTGTCGCGCGAGAACGTCTTGAGATCTCCCACGATGGTCTGCACCCGGTCCGCGCCGTCCAGCGCCTCGCCGAGCGCCACGCACACCGCTTTCAACGGGTTCGCGGCCGGAGCGCTGTCCTGTGGCACCGCGGCCCCGCGCTCCAGCAGGCGCACCAGCTCCTCGTGCGCGTAGCCCAGGTTGGCCGTCACGTACGCCAGCGGGTTGTTGATTTCATGCGCCACGCCCGCGGCCAGCGTGCCCACCGAGGCCATCCGGTCCGACAGCAGTAGCCGCGCCTGCATCTGCTTGCGCTCGGTCAGGTCCGGGAACATCGTCACCACGTGCGGCGTGCCCGCGTACTCGGCGATGCCCGAGTAGACGAGCACATGGTGCAGCTCCCCATCCTTGGACCGCACCCGCGACTCCACCCCGCGCAGCACGCCCTGCTCCCGGAAGAGCGCGCTCAGGCGATCCGGCTCCGTGGGCGTCTCCCACAGGTTCAGGTCCTTCGCGGTGCGCCAGAGCATCTCCTCCCGCGCGTAGCCGAACAGCCGCGTGCAGGCATCGTTCACCTCCACGAAGGCCTGGCCCTCGCGCGTGGTGATGCAGGTGGGCACCGGGCTCTCCCGCAGCAGCACCGCGCACAGCCCGTCCAGCTCGAAGTCGTCCGGTATCGGCGCCGGCCGCTCCGCCGACCGGCGCTCGGCGATCCGCAACCGCAGCGCCGCCGAGGCCTCGTCCAGCGGCAGCAGCAGGAAGTCGTCCGCTCCGGCCTCCAGCAACGGTTGCAGCGTCTCCACCTGCTCGGGACGCGCCACGACCAGGATGGAGGCCTGTGCCCCCCGCGGACAGGCCCGCAGCGCTCGCACGAGCACGATGCGGTCTCCCGCTTCATCCATTCCCAGCAGCACCAGGGGATAGGGAGACAGGTGGAAGGCCGTGATGGCGGCCTCGTCATCCCGGGCCCGTGTCGGGGTCACGCCGAGTTGGCGGAGCAGGAGCTCCACGGGCGAGAGATCGATGCTCCCGGATGGGACGAGCAGGGCTCGCATGTGCTCCTCGGCGAGGTGGATTGCGTCCAGACCCCGTCTTACTACGGGTCGGGATGGCCCCGGTGGGTAGGGATTTACCCACAGGTCCCCCCAGGTGACCGGGGTACCCATGGCGTCAGGGACTGAACGGAATCCCCAACGGGTCGCCTCCTCCGGTTACGGAGCACTTCACTGCAGGTACGACCTGGGAGCGGACATGCGCGCGAAGGCGGCCTGGGCCTGGAGCCAGCGGTCGATGACGTGGAGGAGTCCGTCGAAGGTGTCGCGCAGGGCCCAGGCGCACGCGTCCGCGCCGTCGAGCCGGGCACAGCGCTGGAGTCCCTCGCGCAGGGCGGCCTGGGCACCGGGACAGTCCGGACGCTCCTGGATGAGCCGCTCGGCCGTGCGCTCATAGAGGCGGTAGCAGGACTCCGGGTCCCCCTGGTTGTAGGCGGGTGCGCCGAGCTGGATGGCCTGCATGATGGCGAGGGCGATCTCCTCCACGCTGTCGGTGGCGCAACCCTCCAGCAGCGAGAGCGGATGCGTGGGCACCTGACGCTGGCGCGAGGCCAGGGGCCGGGCCAGGGCGAGCGTGGAGAGCGGCAGCGTGGCCTGCTGCTCCAGCAACGCCTCCACGTAGCGCGAGGGGATGACGATGGTGATGGGCCGCCCGTCCGCGAAGGCGCACGTGGCCACGCCCACCAGCGCGCCCGAGGCATCCATCACCGGACTGCCCGAGGCATCCTCCGGCAGGCCCGCCTCCAGCTCGAGGAAGGTGAGGGACTCGTCGAGCACCTGCACCGCCTGGACCCGCGTCTCCATCAGCCCCAGCATGCCTCCGCCGGCCGGCAGGAGGATGAAGAGCGCGTCGCCCTCGCCCGGGTGGGCATGGCCGTCGAGCTGGAGCGCCTCCACCCCGTGCACGGGCAACTGCAGCACGGCCAGATCCCGCTTCTCGTCGAGCGCGAGCACCTGCTCCACCTGCAGCAGCTGGTCGTCGGCGAGCAGGACGTGGATCTCCTCGGCGCCCGCCACCACGTGCAGGTTGGTGACGAGCTGGCCCTGGGAGGAGACGACGAAACCGACCCCCTGCCTGCCGGGCATCTCGATGATGGCGAGTGAGGGAGCTGCCCGGGCGGCGACCGCCCGAGCGGTGGAGATATCGGTATCGACGGTCAACATGGGGGCCTCCTGCCTTCTGTACAGCATGGACACGCGCACCAGACCGGGCAGGCACGGCGCAGGTGTCCCGAAGAAGGCAGGGCAGCCGGGCACTCTCCGGCGTCAGGCCGGCCAGGCCACGAGCGGAAGCTTCGCGGGGCCCCGGACGATCAGCGAGGAGTTCCACTGCACCGGTGCGTCTCCCGGGCCGAGGCCGGAGAAGCGGGCGAGCAGTGCCTCCACGGCCAGCCGTGCCTCCAGGCGTGCGAGCTGCGAGCCCAGGCAGAAGTGGATGCCGTGCCCGAAGGGGAGGTTCTGCGGACCGGGCCGATCCAGGTTGAAGACGTCCGGGTGGGGGAAGTGGCTCTCGTCGCGGTTGGCCGAGCCCATGAGGGTGAGCACCTGCGCGCCCTTGGGCACGCGCGTCCCGCCGAGCGCCACCTCCTCGGTGGCCAGGCGGATCATCCCGTGCACGGGTGGCTCGTGGCGCAGCACCTCCTCGATGAAGCGGGGGACGAGGAGGGGCTTCTCACGCAGCAGCGTCATCAGCTCCGGCTGGAGGTGGAGCCGGTGGGCGGCGTGACTGAGCAGGTGCAGCGTCGTCTCCAGGCCGCCGATGAGCAGCAGGAACATGAAGCCCAGCAGCTCCGTGTCCGTCAGGGACTCGCCCTCCACGCGCGCCCGCACCAGGTCGCTCACCAGGTTGTCGCCCGGGTTGCGCCGGCGCTCCTCCAGCACCTGCTCGAAGTGGCCGCGGGCCTCGTTCACCGTGGCGCGCATGGCCTCCTGCTTGTCGATGTCATCCGGGCCGATGCTGGTGAAGCGGGCCAGGTGCTCCGCCCAGTGCATGAGGCGCGGGTGCACCTCGGGGGACAGGCCCAGCAGCTCGCCGATGACGCCCATGGGCATGGGCGTGGCGAAGTGCTCCACGAAGTCCACCGGGCGGCCCTCGGGGATGGCCGCCACGAGCCGCGTCGCGAGTTGGCGGACGAAGGGCTCGATGCGGGTGATGACGGAGGCCCCGAAGGCACGGTTGATGAGGGCCCTCAGCCGCGTGTGGCGCGGCGGATCCATCACGAGCGCCGAGTCCGCCAGCGGGTAGTTGGAGATCCACGGAGGCCGGTACGCCTGACGGAAGCCCTCGGAGGCGAAGAGCTGGGGATTCTTCAGGACGAACAGCACATCATCGTGACGCGAGACCGCCCACATGCCCATGGGCTCCACCTGACTCACGGGCGCGTGGCGGCGCAGCTCGGCGTAGACGGGGTAGGGATTCGCACGCACTTCGGGTGCCAGCAGGTTCACTCGACTGGTACTGCTCATCGGTTGACCTCGGGGGTGATGCAGTGGGGGCCCCCATCGTAGGAGGTCTCAGAGCGGGTGCGCCACGAGCGGCAGGGACAGCGGACCGCGCACCACCAGGGAGGTGTTCCACCCGTCAGTCCGTATGCGCCGCGAGGGGCAGCAGGGTGGGCCCTCGCATCACCAGCGAGATGTTCCACCGCGCCGGCTCCTCGCCGAGCGTCAGCCGGGAGAAGCGGGCGAGCAGTGCCTCCAGCGCCAGCCGTGCCTCCAGGCGCGCGAGCTGGGCACCCAGGCAGAAGTGCACGCCATGCCCGAAGGGCAGGTTCTGCGGACCGGGACGGTCGAGGTCGAAGCGGTCCGCGTCGGGGAACTGCGCCTCGTCGCGGTTGGCCGAGGCCATCAGCAACAGCAGCCGATCTCCCCGGGGGATGCGCGCGCCGCCGAGCTCCACCTCGTCGGTGACCATCCGCACCACCCCGTGCACCGGGCCACCGTGGCGCAGCATCTCGTCGATGAAGCGGGGGAGGAGCTCCGGCTCCGCGCGCAGCCGCGCCATCAGCGCGGGGTCTTCCTGGAGCTTCAGCGCGCTGATGCTCAGCAGGTGCACCGTCGTCTCCAGGCCGCCGATGAGCAGCAGGAACATGAAGCCCATCAGGTCCGTCGCCGTCAGCGCTTCTCCGTCCACGCGCGCGCGCAGCAGGTCGCTCATCAGATCATCCCGCGGCGCGCGGCGGCGCTCCTTCAGCACCTGCTCGAAATGGCCGCGCGCCTCGTTCACCGTGGCGCGGATGCGCTCCTGCAACCCGGTGTCCTCCGGGCCCACGCTGGTGAATTGCGTCATCACCTCCGCCCACTGCTTGAGCCGCGTGTGGAGCGAGGGCGGAATGCCCACCAGATCTCCCAGCACGGCGATGGGCACGCGGATGGAGAAGGCCTCCACGAAGTCCACCGTCTGGCCCGCGGGCAGCGCGGTGGCGAGCTGCCGTGCGAGCTCCCGGATGCGGGGCTCCAGCCGGGTCATCACCGAGGCCCCGAAGGCGCGGTTGACGAGCGAGCGCAGCCGGGTGTGGTGCGGCGGATCCATGACGAGCATGGAGTCTGCCATGGGGTAGTTGGAGATCCACGCCGGGCGGTAGGTCCGCCGGATGCCCTCCGAGGAGAAGAGCCGCGGATTCTTCATCACGGTGAGGACGTCCGCGTAGCGCGCCACCGCCCAGAGCCCGCCGGGATCCACCTGGCTCACCGGGGCGCTCCGGCGCAGCTCGGCATAGAGAGGATAGGGGTTCATTCGCACCTTGGGTGCGAGCAGGTTCACTCGGCTGCTCATGGGCAGTCCTCGGGGGTTGTGGGGGGAGTGGCAAGCTAGATCGGCACCATGCCTGGACGGGGTGGATTGGATGGGACTGTACGGGATGACCCAACTGCCTGCTCGTTCCCACGTTACAGATTCCGTTGGCGAGCCTGACTTCCGCCGTTAAATCAGCGCCTCGCATGCACAAGACGCACCTCGTTGGCGCTCGCACCCACAATCTCCAGTCCCTCTCGGTGGACCTCGCGGAAGGCGAGCTGGTGTGCCTCACCGGCGTGTCTGGTTCCGGCAAGTCCAGCCTCGCACTGGACACCCTCTACGCCGAGGGCCAGCGCCGCTTCGTCGAGAGCTTCAGCCCGTACGCCCGCCAGTTCCTCGAGCGGCTGGAGAGGCCCCCGATGGACACCCTGGAGCCCGTGGCCGCGGGCGTGGCCGTGGATCGCCGCGCGCCGGTGAAGAGCTCGCGCTCCACCGTGGCCACCCTGGCGGACGTGGAGGCCTACCTGTCCGCCCTCTTCACCCGTGAGGCCATGCCGGTATGCCCCACCTGTGGGGTGGAGGCGGTGCGCACCGACGCGCGCGTGGCCGCCACCGCGGTGCTCGCCGCCGAGCCGGATGCCCTGGCCGTGCTGGCCTTCCCCCTGCGTATCGCGGACACCGCCGAGTTCCTCGACGTGCGCGCCCGGCTGTTGAAGGACGGCTTCCACCGGCTGGTGGTGCAGGGTGAGGTGAAGGAACTGGAGTCGCTGCGGCCCTCCGAGGCCACGGACTCGGCCGGCGTGGCCCATGTGGTGGTGGACCGGTTGAAGCTGGCCCAGGGGCAGCTCGGCCGGGTGACGGCGGCGCTGGAGTCGGCGTGGGCCATGGGCAATGGCGAGGCGGTGGCCTTCACGCCCTCGGGCGCCCGGCGCATCCGCCGCGGCCTGGTGTGCCCCAAGTGCTCGCGCGAGTTCGAGCAGGCCCGGCCCGGTCTCTTCAGCTACCAGTCCCCCACCGGGGCCTGCCCCACGTGCAAGGGCTTCGGCCGCACCATTGGGATTGATTGGGCCAAGGTGGTGCCCAACCCGTCGCTGAGCCTGGAGAAGGGCGCCATCCGTCCCTGGTCGGGCAAGACGTCCGAGTGGGAGCGGAAGATGCTGTTCCGCTACGCGCGCGAGCACGGCATTCCGCTGGACGTGCCCTGGGAGCGGCTCACCCCGGCGCAGCGCGAGCGGGTGCTGGAAGGGGAGGGGGACTACCACGGGGGCCGCTCGTACCCGGGCGTGCGCGCGTGGTTCCGCTGGATGGAGAGCCGCACGTACAAGATGCACGTGCGCGTGCTGCTCTCGCGCTACCGCGCCTATACGCTGTGCGAGAACTGCCAGGGGGCGCGTCTCAACGAGTCCGCGCGGGCCTGGCGCGTGGGCGGGTTGGACCTGGCCGCGTGGCACGGGCTGGAGCTGTCCGATGCCCGCGCGCGGCTGGACGCCCTGCGCACCCATACCGGCCAGGGCGAGCTGGTGCGCCGCGAGCTGGCCGGGCGCCTCGGCTACCTGGAGCGGGTGGGCCTGGGCTACCTCACGCTGGACCGGCCCGCGCGCACGCTGTCCGGGGGCGAGGCCCAGCGTGTGTCCCTCACCGCGGCGCTGGGAACGTCACTGACGGGGGCGCTCTTCGTGCTGGACGAGCCCACCGTGGGCCTGCACCCCGCCGACGTGGGGCCGCTCACCGGCGCCATGGCCGAGCTGGCCACGCGGGGCAACATCGCCCTCGTCATCGAGCATGATCCGCTCGTCGTCCGCTCCGCGCACCGCGTGTTGGAGCTGGGGCCCGGGGCGGGCAAGCACGGTGGGAAGCTGTGCTTCGACGGGACACCGCAGGCGCTGGCGAAGCGCGCGGACCTGCCCACGGGCCGGCTGCTGGCGGGCACCGGAGAGGTGAAGCGCGCGCCGCGAAAGCGCACGGGCGAGCTGGTGGTGCGCAATGCCCGGGCCCACAACCTCCAGGGTGTGTCCGTGAGCGTGCCGCTGGGCGTGCTGTGCGCCATCACCGGGCCGAGCGGCTCGGGCAAGAGCACGCTGATGGACGAGGTGCTGTACCGCCACCTGGGGCGCGCCCTGGGCGAGAAGGACGTGGAGGTGCCGGGCGAGGCGGACGGCGTGGACGGGCTGGAGGCGGTGGAGCGCGTCACCTTCGTGGATCAGTCGCCGCTGGGGCGCACCTCGCGCGGCAACGCGGCCACGTACACCAAGGCGTGGGACCGGCTGCGCGAGCGTTTCGCCTCCGAGCCCGAGGCCGAGGTGCGTGGGCTGACCTCGGCGCACTTCTCGTTCAACGTGGACAAGGGGCGCTGCGAGGCCTGCTCGGGCGAGGGCTACGAGACGGTGGAGATGCAGTTCCTCGCGGACGTGTCCCTGCTGTGCCCGGTGTGCCGGGGCCGCCGCTTCAAGGAGGAGGTGCTGGCCATCCGCCACCACGGCCTCTCCGTGGCGGACGTGCTGGAGTTGACCGTGGACGAGGTGCTCGAGCGCTTCGCCGGCGACAAGCCGCTGGTGCGCGCGCTGGGGCCCGTGTCCCGGCTGGGCCTGGGGTACCTGCCGCTCGGCCAGCCCCTGTCCACCCTGTCCGGTGGCGAGGCCCAGCGGCTCAAGCTGGCGCGCGCCCTGGCCAGCGAGGCGAAGGGCTCGCTCTTCCTCATCGACGAGCCGAGCGCCGGCCTGCACGACGCGGACGTGCGTCAGGTGCTCGCCGCGCTGCACGAGCTGGTGGACCGTGGCGCGAGCGTCGTCGTGGTGGACCATGACCTCGTGGTCATGCGCGGCGCGGATTGGATCATCGACCTGGGCCCGGGGGGTGGCCGCAATGGTGGGCGCCTGGTGGCCGAGGGCACGCCGGAGCAGCTCGCCCGGAGCAAGGGGCTCACCGCGGCGGCGCTGCGCGGGGAGCTGGCCGAGCCGGTGGTACCGGGCAAGCGCGGCAAGGGCCTGGCGGAGGCGGCTCCCGCCATCGAGGTGGAGCACGCGCGTGAGCACAACCTGCAGGAGGTGTCCTGCCGGATTCCGCTCGGGAAGATGACGGTGGTGACGGGGCCGAGCGGCTCGGGGAAGAGCTCGCTCGTCTTCGACGTGGTGTTCGCGGAAGGGCAGCGGCGCTTCCTGGAGACGCTGACGCCGTATGCGCGCCAGTTCCTCCCCACGATGCCGCGGCCGGACGTGGAGCGCATCAGCAGCATTCCGCCTTCCGTGGCACTGGAGCAGCGCACCTCGCGCGCGGGCGCCACGAGTACGGTGGCCACCGTCACCGAGGTGGCCCACTACCTGCGCCTGCTGTTCGCCAAGCTGGGCCAGCCCCACTGCCCGCAGGACGGCGAGCCCATCGCCGCCACCACGGCCGAGGCCCTCTACGCGCAGCTCACCGCCATGAAGGGGGACGGCACCGTGCTCGCTCCCGCCGTGCGCGCGCGCAAGGGCACCTACCTGGACGTCTTCACCGCCGCCGCCCGCGCGGGCATCGAGACCGCCATCGCCGACGGCAAGGTGGTCTCCACGGACCAGCCGCCCCAGCTCGTGAAGTCGCGCGAGCACGACATCGACCTCGTCATGTACCAGGGCAAGCTGGCGAAGCTGCCGCGCGAGGTGTTCGACAAGGCCCTCACCTGGGGCAAGGGCGCGCTGAAGGTCCGCTCCAGCGGGAACAAGGAGACGCTCCTGTCCAGCGAGCGCACCTGCCCCGTCTGTGGCTTCTCCGTGCCGGAGATGGACCCGCGCTGGTTCTCCTTCAATACGAAGCAGGGCCGGTGCGTGGACTGCGAGGGGACGGGGGTGGACGGGGGCGCGGAGGCGCTGGCCGAGGGCCGCTCGGAGCCGTGCGGCACCTGCGAGGGCTCGCGCCTGGAGCCGGTGCCGCGCGCCGTGAAGCTGGAGGGGCAGCGCTACCACGAGGTGGTGCAGCAGTCCGTCACCGCCGCGCTGGAGCAGGTGCGCGGGTGGAAGTTCAAGGGGGACCGGGCGCTGCTCGGCGAGCCGTCCCGCCAGGAGCTGCTGCGGCGCATGGAGTTCCTCGACCGCGTGGGGCTGGGCTACCTGTCGCTGGACCGGAACGCGGCCACGCTCTCGGGTGGAGAAATGCAGCGGCTGCGGCTGTCCGCGCAGCTCGGCGCGGGCCTCACCGGCGCCATGTACGTGCTGGACGAGCCCACCATCGGTCTGCACCCGCGGGATACGCACCGGTTGCTGTCCAACCTGCGCGCGCTGGTGGACACCGGCTCCACCGTGCTGGTGGTGGAGCACGACACGGACACCATCCGCGCGGCGGACCACCTCGTGGAGCTGGGGCCCACGGGTGGCCGCGGGGGTGGGCGCATCCTCGCCGAGGGGCCGCCCGAGAAGGTGCTGCAGACGGAGGATGCTCCCACGGCCCGCGCGCTCCGTGAGCCCGCGGTGGTGGCGGGCACGGCTCGGGGAGCGCCGGAGAAGTGGGTGGAGCTGAAGGGGGCTCGCGCCAACAACCTGAAGGGGGTGGACCTGCGCATCCCCGTGGGCCGGCTCACCGTGGTGTCGGGCGTGTCGGGCTCGGGGAAGAGCACCCTGGTGCGGCAGGTGCTGTACCCGGCCCTGCGCGAGAAGCTCGGGCTGGTGACGACGCGCCCGGGGGCCTTCAAGTCGCTCACGGGCGTGGAGGCCATCCGCCGTGTGCTGGCCGTGGACCAGTCGCCCATCGGGCGCACGCCGCGCTCGGTGCCGGCCACCTTCCTGGGACTCTGGGACGAGCTGCGCCGGGCGTTCGCCGCCACGCCCGAGGCCAAGCTGCGGGGCTTCTCTCCCACGCGGTTCTCGTTCAACAGCACGTCCGGTGGACGGTGCACGGCGTGCGAGGGGCAGGGGGCCATCTCCCACGAGATGTCCTTCCTCCCGGACGTCGTCACCCCGTGCGAGGCCTGCGGCGGAGCGCGCTTCGACGCGGCCACGCTGGAGGTGCGCTACCACGGGTTGACGATTGGCGACGTGTTGCGCCTGTCGGCGGACGAGGCCAAGGACGTCTTCCACGCGCTGCCCAAGGTGGCCGCGCCGCTGTCCTGCCTGTCGGACCTGGGCGTGGGGTATCTGCAGCTCGGCCAGGGCTCGAACACGCTGTCCGGTGGTGAGGCGCAGCGGTTGAAGCTGGCCGCGGAGCTGACCGCGTCCACCCGGCATGAGCCCACGCTGTACGTGCTCGACGAGCCCACCACGGGTCTGCACCTGGGAGACGTGTCGAAGCTGATCTCCTTCCTGCGCCGGCTGGTGGACCGAGGGGACACGCTGGTGGTCATCGAGCACCACCCGAACGTCATCGCCTCGGCGGACCACGTGGTGGAGCTGGGGCCCGAGGGCGGCGAGGCGGGTGGCACCCTCGTGGCGGAAGGGACGCCGCAGGACGTGGCGAGGCTGAAGACGGCCACGGGCCGGGTGCTCAAGTCCGTGTTCGCCGCCGATGAGCCGCTCCGGAAGGCGGCGCGGGGGCGGTGATGGGGCGGGGGGCTCGGCGCCAGGGCCGCGTGAGCTCGCGCGAGGGGCTCAGAGGTTGCTGAACCCTCCGCCCGTCCAGGTGTGGACCGCGATGTACAGGCAGTTGCTCGGGTCGCGGTAGTGCTCGGAGATGTGGCGGACCAGGGCCTCCACACCCCCGGGTGCCCGCACGAAGCACCCCGAGGGGGATCTGAAGATCCCCAGGGAGTACGCGCCCGGCTTCAGCTCCAGCGGCTCCAGGCGCGCGATCTCCGGATCCGCGAAGAACGTCGCGCACGTGGGCCCGCCCTTCGCCGCCTGCTCGCGGCAGCGGTTCTCCCAGTCCTTGAAGATACACTGCAGGTGGAGCGCTCCCTCCGGGGCGCGCAGGAGCACCAGCGGGCTCTGGGTCGCGGAGAAGCGGGCGCGCAGCGGGGACAGCTCGAGCCTGTCCTGCTCGATGACCAGCCGGTACTGGTCCTCCTGTCCGCCGTGCCGCAAGCGGAGCGTGAAGGTGCCACGCACTGTCTCGGGCAGCACGACCAGACCGGATGCGGGGCCGATGGCGGCCAGACAGGGCCCGGGCCGGAACCTCACTTTCTCCACGTCGATGCGAAGCTCGCCCGCGGCCATGCTCAGGCGCGCGGGGATCTCATAGCCGAGGCAGCTGTAGTTCTGCACCGAGGTCAGTCGAAGTTGGAGGGACGTCCCCTGTCCGGACGGTGTGGGCAGTTCGTAGAGCTGGAGCCGCAGCCACGCCTTCTCCGCCGGAGGGGGAGGCAGCAGCTCCGGCGCCACGGTGGGCTGCCTCGCCACGCAGGCAAGGGAGCGGACCTCGGCGGGAGGCTCGGGCGGTGGCGAGGGCGATGGAGGGGGCGGCGCGATGGCCTCGGGCGGGGGCTCCTGGGGTGCTGGGGCCGGGGCACGGACCGCGGGCAGGCACGCTCCGGTGAGCAGCAGCAGACAGGTCAGGGCGGGGAGGGCACGTGGCCAGGTGGGGTGGGGGCTCATGAGGATTTCCTCTCCGATGCATGAACGCGCGTGCCCGCTCCGGGGTCTGCAATCGCGACCTGACTCGTTCGTAGGGGCCTGGGGGCTCGTCCGGCTGGAGTTTCCTCCGGGGCGTGCCCTAGAGTCGTGACCGCCCCTCATGCGCTGTCCTTCCTGTCAGAACGAGAACGATGCCGGTGCCGCCTACTGCGATATGTGCGGCATGGATCTGGCGCCCGCCAGTCCCGCTCCGGGCCCCGTGAGCGCCCCCGCGCCGCAGCCGCCCCAGCCGGTCAACCCGCATCAGAAACGCCGCACCGTCTTCGAGCCGGATCCGGCGGCCCCTCCGCCTCCGCCCGCGCACCGGGGCGCGGACTTCTTCGCCAATCCGCCTCCGCCCCGGCCCACCTTCGACCCGCGCGATCCGTTCGCCGCCGCGTCCATTCCTCCCACCCGTCTGTCCGCTCCGGCCCCGGCTCCCGCCGCCATGCCGCCGGCTCCTCCTCAGCCCGCTCAGCCCGCTCCCCCTCCGGCCGCCGCCGCTCCGCGCCCCAAGGCCCGGACCATCGTGGACATGGGCAGCGAGAGCCCGGCCGCCGCGGGGCTCGTGCGAGGTGCCCTCTTCGAGTACCGCGGCCCCACCGACCCCGGCCGCGTCCACCCGCTGCGCGCCGGGCGCAACGTGCTCGGCCGCAACGCCGACTGTGATGTGGTGCTCGACGACGGGCGCGTGAGCGGCCAGCACGCCTTCCTCTTCATCCGCGCCGAGGATGCCTCGTTCATCGACGTCTCCAGCAATGGCTCCATCGTCAACGGCGCCGTCGTCCACGGGGAGCAGATCGTCCTGCAGAACCAATCGGTGATCACCCTGGGCGGGACGACCCTCGTGCTCGTCATCGTCCCCGAGCAGCTGCTGTCCCGCCGCTCCCAGTGAGCGGGCGAGGGGGGATGTCCATGCATCGCACAGTCACCATGCTCGCGGGCCTGCTCGCCGCGCTCCTCGTGGGCGCGCCCGCGGCCGCCGCCGACAACGGGCTCACCGTGCTCGTGGCGCCTCCCGCGTCCAACGGGCACATGCGCCTCCAGGTCGAGGTCACCGACCCCGCCCTCCAGAAGGAGCTCCGAGCCTCGGGGGCCTCGCAGGACCGCTTCCGCGTCGCCGTGGACCAGGCCGGCGCGCAGGTGAAGTCCGTGGCCCGGATGGCCGACTCCCCGAAGGAGCGCCGCTACACCGTCCTGGCCTTCGATCAATCCAAGTCGTTCGCCACGTACTGGCCCCAGGCCTTCGATCTCGCGGAGGCGTATGCGGACGAGCTCGGCGCCCGCTCCCGCAACCACACCGTGGCGGTGATGACGTTCGGGAAGAGCAAGTCCACCCACTGCGAGGAGACCACCGCCGCCGGGCTCCGGACGTGTCTGGCGCGGGTCGAGGCGCTGGGCACGGACCAGCCCGTCACCCGGCTCAAGTTCTACATCCAGCAGGCGGTGCGAGAGGCCGCGCGCGAGCTGCCGCTCCAGCGAGGGGGCTCGCGCGAGGTCATCGTCTTCACCGATGCCGGCGAGGAGTCGCCCGCGCTCAAGGTGAAGGACCTCGCCCGCGAGGCGCGTGAGCGGGGCGTGCGCATCCACGTGGTCGTCTTCAGTGCGCGGAGCGCGGGCAGGGGGATCGCGCAGCGGCTCGACGAGATGTCCCAGCTCGCCGAGGGCTCCGGCGGCCGTTACATCCAGGTGGGGGACGTCGATGAGCGGCAGGCCGTCACGGGGCTGGTGGGCGCGCTGGAGAACCTCTACTGGCTGGACGTGGCCTTCTGCGGCGTGAAGCCCGGGCAGACCTCGGACCGGCTCTCCGTCGAGGCGCTCGTGGGCCAGACCCCCACCGCCTGGAGCGACCCGATCTCCTTCCGGCAGAGGGCCGAGGGCCCCGCCACCGCCGCTTGTCCGGGCACGGTCGTCATGGGCCCCTCGCAGGCGCAGTCCGGCGCCTCGACCAGGCCCGGCACGTCCGGGTCCGCGAATCCTCCGGGGACCACGCCCGGCGCGGGTTCCCCGGCGCAACCGGGCACGGCGACCGGCAGCCCCGGGACGACGGCACAGCCCGGTGGCACGACGCCGCCTGGTGGCGCCATGGGGACTCCCGGTGGAACTCCTCAGCCCGGCGGAGTACCGGGCGCTCCTGGGATGGGGGGCCCGGCCGGGGCTCCGGGTGCGGATGCGGCCCCGAGTGGATTGCCCTGGTGGCTGATCGCGCTCCTCATCGCGTTGGGTCTGCTCCTGCTGATCGCGCTCATCGTGTTTCTGGCCCGGCGCCGTCCGGAGCAGGCCGCCGCTCCGGCCGCGAATCCCTCGCCGCCCGTGGCCGCGCAGCCCGTCGCTCCACCGCCCGCGGCCGAGCCTCCTCCCGCGCAGCCCGAGCCTGCTCCGGCCGCGCCCGCGGCGTGGAAGGATCCTTTCGCCACGCTGCCGGAGACGCGGCTGGTGGTGAGCAAGGGGCCTCCCGGGCTGGAGCCGTTCTACCGGGTGCACAAGTCCTCGTTCACCATCGGGGCCCGGCAGGGCGAGATGGATCTCGCCGTCAATCTGCCCCAGCTCAGTGGCCACCACGCGACGGTGCAGCTCTTCAAGGCGGGCAACGTCTTCGTGAAGGACGAGCACTCCACCAATGGCACCTTCGTGGACGGGCGCCGCCTGAATCCGGGCGAGCGTGTCCAGGTGCTGCCCGGCCAGACCATCCGCCTGTCGCAGCACCTCGAGCTCACCCTGGTGCAGCCCGGGCTCCAGCCCGCCGAGCCTTCCGCGCAGGTGCCCATCGCCGCGGCTCCTCCTTCGGCGCCTCCCGCCGCTCAACCGTCCGCCGAGGCCCCCCGGGCGAAGGCGAGGACCCTCTACGCACCCGCGAGGGGAGATGACGAATGAGCCTCCCGCTCTACATCCACGGGAGTTCCGATGTCGGGCGCCAGCGCTCGCAGAACGAGGACTCCTACCGCATCGGTGCCCAGCCGGACGGCTCGCGGCTGCTCGTCGTCTGTGACGGCATGGGCGGTCACGAGGCCGGTGAGGTGGCCAGCCAGGTGGCCAGCGATCGCCTCGTCGAGGTGCTCTCCGCCAGCCCGCCCGACAATCCGCCGCGCGCGCTCTACGAGGCGTTCGTCGCGGCCAACCAGGCGGTGCTCGAGGCCGCGAGCACCCGGGGCGCGCCGGGCATGGGCACCACGGGCGTCATCGCCTGGGTGATGAGCTCGCGCTGCTACGTGGGCTGGGTGGGTGACAGCCGCCTCTACCAGTTCCGTGACGGCCGGCTGATCGACCGGACGCGGGACCACACGCGCGTGGCGCAGATGGTCGCCCACGGCATCCTCACGGCGGACGAGGCCCGGAACCACCCCGACTCGCACGTGCTCGTGCAGGCGCTGGGCGGCAGCCCGGGCGTGCAGAAGAGCTTCAAGCCCGAGGTGTGGACGGAGCCGCTGGAGCTGCGCTCGGGCGACGTGGTGCTGCTGTGCAGCGACGGGCTGTACGACCTCATCGAGGACCACGAGCTGTACCCGCTCATCGAGGGGCGGGACTACCAGGACGCGGTGACGCGGCTCATCCAGACGGCCAACGAGCGCGGGGGGGCCGACAACATCACGGTCATCTTGCTCGTGGCGGGACAGCCCGAGGTGCCGCGCATGGTGAAGGCGCCCCAGGCGGCCCGGCGCGAGACGCTCCCGGACGGCATGCCGATGCTCGCGCCCGAGCTCACGCCCGCGCCTCCGGTGCAGGCCTCGTCCGAGGAACCGGCCCCACCGGCGCCAGCGCCCCGGAGGCCGGAGCCCACGGCTGAGGTGATGCCAACGGCGGCGGCTCCGGCCGAGCCCGTGCCGTCGGGGAACGCCGGACGCCGTGTTCCCCTGTGGTGGCTGCTCGCGACGGGCATCCTGACCATGGGCGTGGGAATCGCCCTGGGGCTGGGAGCGGGCAGCACGTCGCCGTCGCCATCGACTCCGACGGCGCCAGCGCCCGTGCAGGGCACCACCTCCGTGGTGGAGGTGGACGGTGGAACGGAGCAGGACGCGGGCGTTGCCCGGTCTGGACCTCCCGAGAGCATGGGGACGCCTCACACCACGCCGGTACCGGCTCCGGCCGGGAGCCCGCAGGTCACGGAATCCGGAGGAAAGTGATGCTGCGCGCGCTCGCGGCGCTGGTCGTCCTCGTGCCGCTCCTGTGGGCCGTGCCCGCCGGGGCGCAGGCCGGGGAGACCTACTGTGTCGGAGGCTATGAGGGGACTCCGCCGCAGGTGCTGCCCGCGTGCGGCATGCCGGACGTGCACGCGATGCACCGCAAGTGGCACTACCACAACTGGGTCACCAACGGTCAGGAGTGCTTCGTCTGTTATGACGAGGAGGACTCCACCTGCGAGACGAAGTTCCTCCGGCGCAACCGTGGTACCTGGCGGCGCGCGGATCCGTACGAGTGCGCGCGGCTCTACGGGGAGAAGCACGGTGCTGGCAACGTGGTGGAGCACGTCATCAACGGCGAGCCCGTCACGTCCGCTCCGCCGCCCCCGCCGATGCAGCTCGAGGCCCGGGTGGAGCGCATCTCCCCTGGGCCCTACACCGCCGGGGACAAGGTGACTGTGGTGGGCGCGGTCCGCGACGAGAGCGGAGCGCCGCGTCCCCTGACGGGCGGAACCTTCCGTGTCACCGACGCGAGCGGCAAGACCTCCGAGCACGAGGGCACCGTGCAGCCGGACGGCACCGTGTCGGGCGGGTTCTCGCTCCCCGCCTCCGACTCCGTCCGCATCGAGTTCGTCCCCAAGCTGCCGTCGCTCGGCGGGAACGAGAAGCTGCGCGCGGCGGCCTCCGAGGCCCAGAGCCTGAAGGTGGAGGTCTGCGGCTTCCGGGCGCGCGTGGTGCAGCCCACCGAGCACGAGGCGCTCGTGTCGGGCCAGGCCATCGCGCTGGGTGCCCGGCTCTTCGATGCGGCGGGACAGGTGCCGGTGACGTCTCCGCCCGCGGGCCTCTCGCTGGAGTTCACCGTGCAGGTGGACGGGGAGAAGCCACAGGTGCTGAGGGCGGACGGTGCGCTCTCGACCACGTGGACACCGCCCGCGTCTCCCAAGCCGCGCGAGGTGCGATTCAGCGCGGGGGGGCGCACGGGCGAGCGCGTGGTGTGTCCCGCGGGCGAGGTCTCCGCCACGGTGAGTGACCTGGGGCTCGGCTTCGATACCTCGGAGCTGCCGCGCACGTGCTACGTCGGGCTTCCCTGCAAGGGGACGGTGCGGCTCATCCGGCCCGAGCCGGGGACGAGCCGCCAGCAGGTGGACGCGCTGCTCGCGAACCCCAAGGTGGAGGTGCGCGTGGTGGACACGGGCGAGGAGCGCTACCGGGGGCCGCCGCGAGCGGATGACCGGTACGAGTTCTCCGCCACCTACGGCGAGCCCGGAGCCGCGAGCTGGTCCATCGTGTTCCAGACGCCAAAGGGGCCCGTGAGCATGCCCACGCACGAGGTGCGGGTGCGTCCCCAGCTGAAGCTGGAGCTGCCGGCGGAGCTGGACTTCGGCACCGTGACCGCGGGCGCCTCGGTGGCGGCGGCGTGTCAGAAGCTCGACTTCAGCGGCTCGCAGGGAGCCGAGGAGCACAGCTGGGAGCTGCGTGCCGAGGGGCTCGGCGGCTGCCAGTCGCGTCCGGTGCTCCGCTTCCGCAACGCGCTGGGGCAGGAGGATGCGCATGGACTGGGGTCCTCGCTGAAAATCGAGGCGTTGGATCCCAAGAACCGGTGGCTCGACATCTGCCTGGAGGTGCCGCGCTGTGCCGGGGAGGTGTCACCGGACTCGGCCGTGCTGCGCGTGGTGCCGCTGACCGCCGAGTTCAAGGCGCAGGAGAAGACGGTGCGCCTGCGCTGGAAGGTCGAGGGCCGGGGCTTCCTGGGCTGCCATGGCGCGTGGGTGTGGCCCACGCTGGCGCTGCTCGGCTTCGGGCTGGTGGTGGCCGGCTTCACCCAGCCCGCGCGCTTCCCGCCCGGAGCGTCCATCCGCGTGGCCGGGAGCGAGCGCGGCATGCGTCAATCGGCCGCCATCCTCCTGCAGGCCTGTCCTGGCAGCAGCCCCGGCTTCTACCGCGACGCCCGGTTGGGCCTGCACGGGGACGGCGAGGTGAATGGCCGGACCCGGAACGTGGTCATCCTCCTGCGCGCCACCAAGGGCGCCGGGGTGGTGCTGACGGGCCTGGGACCCCTGGAGCAGCAGGACCGCCGCACGCTCCAGTGGGAGCCGGTGACGGACCTGGCGCAGGGGCATGTTCCTTCTCCCTCGGTGCTGTACCGGGCCGGGGGCACGTACTTCAAGGTGGAGCTCTAGATGATGCTCGCGCAACTCGTCCTGCCCCTGCTCCTCACCGGAGCGGCGGGCGGGGGCAACGAGATCGTCCTCATCCTCGACAACTCGTGCTCCATGGGCGTGGAGTCCCGGGACGACCAGGGGCACCGGTATCCGCCCAATGATCCCGAGCGCGCCGCGGTGCTCGGGACGCTCATCGTCGAGGGCCTGGCGCGAGGCTCGGCCGACCACGTGAGCGTGCTGGCCTTTGGTGACAACGAGCGGGACCCGCCCCGCCCGGCACAGAACGCGGATGCCATCCGTGCGCTGCCCTACTCGCAGGGCACCTTCTACAAGCGCCCGCTGGAGGAGGCGGGGAACCGGTTGCGGAGCTCGACGCTGCCGAACCGGCTGTTCCTCTTCTTCACGGATGGAGCCCCGCAGGACCTGAGGGATCCCTCCGAGGGCCCTCGGGCACTGGGGGTCTCCGAGGGCGCTGACTTCGAGACGCTGGTCATCGGGCTCTTCGGCAGTGAGGAGATCCGCCAGACAGGCGAGCAGTTCCTCCGGCCATTGGTGCGCAATCCGCAGGACCTGGTCTTCGTCCAGAAGCCGCGCGAGGTGATCGAAGCCTTCACGCGGGGCTATGCGCGGGTGCTCGGCTCGAGGCCGGAGACGGGCTCGCTGTCGCCGGGCGAGTCGAAGACATTCGCGGTGGGCAAGTACGTGGTGGAGGTGCTGGTGGCCACGGCGTCGGCCTCGCCCGGGCCCGCGTACACCGCGAAGCTGGAGGGCCCCCAGGGCAACGTTCCCGCGCAGGCCTCGGGGGACAACGGCTGTCCGCCCGGTGTCCGTTACGGAGGCGCGCCGAAGCTGTGTCAGCCGCCGCACCGCCACTACCAGGTGTTCCGCGCGCCCAACTCACCGGACCAGCCGAGCCGCTGGACGCTGTCGTTGCCGAAGGGCTCGGGTGACATCGATTACGGCCTCATCCTCCGTTACGATCTCGAGGCCTCGCTGGCGGTGCCGGCGACGGCGCGGGTGGGGGAGCCGGTGCGGCTCGATGCACGGATGCTCTTCCGGGGGAAGACGTTCGACGACGAGTCCTTCTTCCAGGCGGACGGCTTCGCGGCGGTGGCCACGGTCGAGGGCCAGGAGGTGCCACTGCGTCACGAAGGGGGAGGGCGCTTCGTGGCGGACTGGACGCCCACGCAGTTGTCGCGGGACGGTGCGCCCACGCCGGTGCAGGTGACGTTCCGCAATGCGTGGATGGAGCAGCGCGCGCGCCGGACGGTGCAGGTGGAGGGCTTCCTCGACTTCGCGCTGGTGCCGGATCCGGCGTCCATCGATCTCGGCCAGTGGCGGGGCGAGCGCGGCGAGACGCGCCGGTGCGCCATCGTGGACCTGTCCCGTTCCACGAACGCGGACCGGGTGCCCATCACCTGTACCGCGCAGGGGACCATCACGGAGGGCGTGCTGAGTTGTGGTCCCGTGGCGGGTTCGGAGGCGGACCTGGGGAATGGGCGCAAGGGACAGCCGCTCAAATATGAGGTCTGTTTCGTCGCCGAGGGCTGCTGCGGCCAGATGGAGCCACAGGGGCTCGGGGTGCACTTCTCCGCGACGCATCCGCATTACGCCGCCTCGGCGGTGACGGTGCCGACGGTCGTGAAGGTGGAGGAGACGGGCTTTCTGCGCTGCTGGTGGCCGTGGCTCGCGTTCGCGGCGGGAATGCTTGGCTTTGGCTGGATCGTCGCGGGCTTCGTGCGGCCACATGATTTCGATCCGGCGGCGAGCGTCTACGTGGCGGGCTCGGAGCTGGGGCTCAAGCGCGCCTCGGCGCTCACGTTGCGCGAGACGCCTGGGGGGACCCGGGGCTTCTACCGGAACGCGCGGATGTGCCTGAACGCGGGCGGAGACTTCGTGCGCTCGCCGCGTGCGGCGGTGCTTGTATTGGAAGCGGGGCTGGGGGGCTCCACGCGCTTCGTCACCGCCGCGGGACTGGAGCGCAAGGTGCAGCGCACCGGGAAGTGGGAGCCCGTGCCGGCCGAGGAACTGGCCATCGGGTACACGCCCAACACGGTGTACCGGCTGGGCAGCCTGTACCTGAAGTGGAGCTGAGTGCCGGGGTCTCGGTTATGGCTGCCTGCGGGCTGGTATGGCCAATTCCGCTGTTGGACACCTGACGGATGGTCTTGGGGCCACAGCGGCGGCTGCGTCCATGTGACAGAGTGGATTCGGAAGGCCACCTGGCACACACTCAAAGGCGGTAGCGCATGAGGCGGACGGGGCTGAACTGGAATGTTCTGGTCGTTGCCGCCGTGGCGGCCGGCATGGGATGTGCCCATTCGCAACGGCCGGAATCTCGAATCTACGTCATCTCCGAGGACGCTCACGGAGTCGGCACTGCTCTTGGAACTGGCGGCTCTGGCTTCCGTAACTGCGAAGCAGAGGAGCGTGAGTGTTACGACGAATGCTGGAACGCGGAGCCACGGCCATATCCTCACACGAAGAAGGATGGCTGGTATCGTGAGTATTGCACCAGGGAGTGCCGCAAGCTTTACAATGAGTGCGAAAAGTCAAATGAGCAGAAGGCGAGGGAACTGAAGTTCTCGCGTATGGATGAGGCGGTTGATTGGATCAGGAATCACAAGGCTGAAGTAGCTCTTGGGACTGTCGTCATCATCGCCGGTGTTGCCTTTGTCCTCACAACAGGCGGTTCTGGCGCGCTGATTCTGGCTCCTCTTGCACTCTAAACCTGTGCTCCAATGACCTATAATCCAGAATTTGATGTTGAATCAGTGATGAAGACGCTCGGCACCGTGAGCGACAAGTACCCGAAGGGCTCGCCGGAAGAAGAAGCGCTCCGAATCGCTGCGGTGTCGCTGCTCTATGTCCGAGACATCGACAAGCTGGAGGACTACCGCAACTACTTCCGGGAGTTTATCGCTGGCAAGCCACTGACCATTTCTCACGCATTCGCGACGAGAGAAGACGCGGATGCGGTGCTCGCCAGTGGTGTGGTCGATGATGGCGCGCTCGTCACCATTGGGGGTCAAGGGTTCACCGTACTCAGGGGGGTGAAAGGGTGGAGATTCCTCCGGACGCGTCTGCCAGACGAGCTTGAGCCCCCTCCAGACAAGCCAGACCCCCAGTAGGAGCCGGGCCGCTCTGATGCACGCGCTGGCGGAGAACTTCGGGGTGGGCCCCTGGAGTGACGTGGCGCCCGTGCTGGGCACGTGCCTGCTGCTGCCGTTGCTGCTCGTTGGCTTCGCATGGCCAGCGGGGGGCCTTGCTCCGCTTCGCCGGGTCCCTGCTCACCAGCGGGCTGCTGAGCTTCGTGTCGATGATCCTCCGCCAGGGCGTGCCGGTACCGGCGCGTTACGTCGGTGCCGGGCAGCCCAAGTCAGGAGTGGGCGTGGAGCCGGGCCAGTAAGGGTCCCCGGGATGGGGTAATGCCTGCACGGACAAACCCTGACTGCCTTACCGGAACGATTCGACGACGAACGCGGAGGCGACGGAGGCATTGAGGATGGCCGTCCCTGATTTCGACTCGGGCCGCTTCCTGAACTGGCCGTCTCCAAGTCGAGCCACGGCGCAGATGGGAACCTTGTCGCCGTCCAGAGGATGCGCCTCGTAGTACCGGATGACGACCTGTGGCCCTCCTGTCCAGACCCATCCGTACAAGCGCGCGGGAGCCTCGATCGTTCCGAAATCGTCCTGCAAGACGCTCTCGATGGGTCCGTCGTAGATCGTGATGGGCCACGCCCCCATCTGGTTGGCATCGAGCTCCACGAGCGCCGCGTCCCCGACATGCAACTTCAGATACCGCATGACCTCGAGTGCCTTCGCCGGGCATGCCTCCGGGCCGGGAGTGCCGTCCGGGCGCAGCGTGATGCCGCCGGGGGTCGTGGTGCATCCGGAAGACGCAAGAAGGACGAGTGCGGAAAAGAAGAGAAGCAACTTCAACGTGGGCATGATCGCCGCTCCTGAATTAGCGAATGAGGCGGCGGTCCAACAAGATGGCTACTTGCCGGAGCCCATCGCCTCGGAAGATTTCCAGAGTCAGATCAACGAGGCCCTCTTGCGAGACAAAAGCACTCTTGTCCGCTACGACGGCGAGCGCGCCTGACGCTCCCGGGATGATCTCGGATGGGTTCATTCGGAGCGCGAAAGGCCTGGCCGTGTGCGAGGTCGAGTCAGCCGTCAGCCGAGTCTCTCCGAGCGTCCAGGGTTGATCGGAGTACGTGTTGTTGAGGTTGACCACGACCGCGGCCTTCCCCTTCCCCGAGAAGAGCTTGATCACCATGGAGGTATCTCCATCCTTGAGGGTGAGGGTCTTCTCCAGGCGAAAGGGCACTGCTTTCACCGCGCCATTGGCCAGAAGCGTGGCGTAGGCGTGGTCGATCGAGTTCTCCTCCTTGCGGTAACGCTCGTTCTCCTCGCGGAGCTCTCGCTCTCTATCGAGCGCGCGATACAGGGATGAGAGCACCGCGTCGTACCCTTCGCGGTTCTCGAACACGTTCACCTGTTGGTCCACCTGGCGGTCGCTGTAGGCCTGTGGGTGTGCGGTCACGATGAACGGGAGCTCTGTCCCATCCGTGAGCGTCACCTGGAGCAGGAAACGGTCGCTCGGCGTGAGGTCGCGCAGTGGGTACAGCAGCACGAACCTGTCCCGGCAGATCAAGGGCTCGAAGTGCCCCTTCCATCCCAGCATGCTCGTCCGCGCGGGGTCACAGTCCTTCTCCAGGCGGAGGACGGTCGCGGTCTGGCCGCCGACGTACACCTTGGGCGCCTCGGTCCTCGGATGCTCCGAGAGGATGAGGGTCCGCTCGGTGGGCGCGCAGACCTGGGGGACGGCCTCGGATGCCACGAGGACGAGCAGCAGGGGGAACCGGAAAAGTAGTGGATGACGCATGGCGCAGACTAACCTAACAGGGCATGTCGCGAGGAGCCACAAGGCACAAGCTTCTTTTCCACCCCCATCTCGTGCAGGAGGCGTTCCTGTGCGCAACGGAGCGTTACTTGGGGGCACCGTGAGTTCTCGCGCGCTGCTCAGGATGTAGGGGGGCCGGGGTTTTTATCCATCGCTCTTCGGCGAGGTTGGGGCAGAACTCCACTAGCTTTCCCAGGGGGGTGGTGGAACTCCAGGCCTTGCTGCTGCCACGCATCCTTGATGGGCGCTCTGACGCCCGTCATCCCGGTACTTGACAGATCAGTCACACGACCAACCGGTCGTGTCGGCGAGTCGGCTTTGTTTCCCGGTGGGCGTGTGGTGAATGTCTCCGATCTTGCCTTCGGGGCGCACTTCCCACTGGACGATGTTGAGCTGACCTAGCCCGATGCTTTCGGCCAGCTTCGGATCAGCGATGTACACATCCCAGTGACGACCCCCACCCGTGGCGGGGCGAGCCCAGCCATTGTCTCGCACGTCGATCCAGGCGGGTTTGGACTGCATCGTCCGGAACGGCTCGACATGTCGGCGCCACCATTTCTCAGGCGGGCAGAAGGGAAATCGGGCTCCATCGGATTGCGCAGGTAGGCTCTCGTCAAAGCGCTGAGTCCAATCCACGAGGAGATTGCGTGGGTTGCGGATGCATGGAATGGTGCATTGAGGTTGGCCGGTCACCTGAATGTAGAGGCGCCAGCGCATCTTCTCCACGAGTTCGCAGCGGCCTGTCGCGTATGTCTTCTGGTTACGGCCTTCGAAATGACGTACCAGTAGAATGAACGGTCCCCCAAGCAGGGCACAGCCGA
Source organism: Archangium sp. (assembly GCF_036277355.1). GTDB lineage: Bacteria > Myxococcota > Myxococcia > Myxococcales > Myxococcaceae > Archangium. The sequence continues at coordinate 18,645 of NZ_DASUNC010000060.1, read as the reverse complement.
TGAGCAGTTGCTCCATCTGCTCCAGCCAGCCGCTGCCAAGTCTTGGCCAGTCGAAGAGCTGTTTGACACCCCAGACCTTCTTGCGGCTGCCAGCAGGGGCCACCGGGAGGTTTTGTGGCACTGCAAGTGAGCGCAAGGTGTCGAGGCCCGCTTTCAACTCACGACCGCCAACACGTTCCAGAGGACGCACCAGTTCCTGTTGCATCCTCTTCCAATAGGGCCCGGCTGCTACCACCTGGTAGCCGCGTTGGCGGCAGACGCGGACCGCATCTGCCACGAGGCGGGTGAGTTCCGCATCTTCATCGGCGGAGAGGCGATCCGGCACCTGGGTGAGAAAGAGGGCGGGATCCAAGATGACCTTCACGGTTCCGGTTCCTCCCCCACGTCATGCTCAACGGGCGCCTCGTCTGGAGGAGGTGCCTCCACGGCCATCGTTTCTTCCGGCTTGTCCAGCGCGGCATGGTAGATGGATCGCTCCTCACCGGTGGCTTCATCCATGAAATCCGAGGGCCACTCCTCCAACCCTCCGCGTGTCGTCAGGCGCGCGACCTGGACCTCGGACTCGCCTCCAGTCTGCTCGACCTGGAGGACTCGGATGTTCTCGAGCAGCCAGCGCTCCAACTCACTGCCAGCTCCGGCTCGTGCGATGAGTCCACGCAGGCGCCGGACAAGATGGTCGCTGTGAGTCTCGACCAGGAGCTGCCGACGGGCCATGGCCAGTGCCACCAACCAGTGGGCGAGGCGCGTTTGAACTTTCGGATGGAGGTGGGCCTCGGGCTCCTCGAATGCGCAGTGGCCATAGCTGGGGCACTTCTCTCGATAGGTTTCGAGGTCGAGTGGGCCCGTGGTCTTGAACCTCAGAGGATCGGAGATCAGACCCAGCTGGATGACGGGTAGCAGGTAGCTGAGCCCTCGTCCGACGTGCTGGAGGTTTGCTCGGCCGAAGAGGAGCCTGAAGCCCACGTCCCTGACCTCTTCGACTTCGAGAGACGTATCCACTCCCAAGGCTCGTAGGACATCGTTGACGCCATCTACGAGGGCACTCTCGCGGATGGTGTCGGGAATGACGACCTGATCGTCTTTCAGGTGCAGCGGGGGAAGGTAGTGCACGGCATCAGCCCGGCGTGCATGGAGCATCTGAGCTGCATACTCACCGCTGATTCCGATCTCCTCTGGAGGCACCGTCGCGGGCCGGTACAGGGAGGGCGGAAGCGTTCTGATCGATCCAAGATAGGAGAATCCCGTCAGGAGTGCCTTGAGATCTTCCAGCGGTTGGGCAAAGAGCAGCAGAAAGGCATTATGCCAGGACCGTTGCCGGTCGCGAGGTCCAACGTTGCGCCGCTCGATGAGCAGATAGGGTAGGAAGTGCTCCAGCTCGACGCTCAGCTTGCTTGCGTGTTGGTATTGTGACCATCCCTTAGAGTGCCAGAAACACGCGTATTGGCCTGATTCCTGATGTCGCCCTATGAAAAAGGATGGCTTTGAATTCTCTTGCAATGAGGCGAGCAGGATGCTTTTGAGGATTGTTTTGCCGTTAGACTCGGCATATTCCAGCGTTAGGCGAGTTGTCACTGAACGGAACTTTGGAGTTGCGGCATCCATCAGCCACTCAAGGCCTGTATTGCCACGGAGTTCAGCCAGGTCTGGTGAACGGGCCTGCTCCAATGCGGCGTCGATGTCCACCGTGGACGTCCACTCGAGGCTGAAGGACGGCCCCTGGATTTCCGGTCCCTCGGGCCAGCCGGACGTCAGCTCCCTCAGTGACAACGCGTCCACCATGCCCTCCAGATGCAAGGGCACTTCGGGGCGTGGTAGGGCGAGCGTCTGCTTCAGTAACAACAGGGCCTGGATGAGGGTGCTCTTGCCGCTGTTGTTTCGCCCCAGCAGTACCGTCAGGGGCGCGAACTCCACACGGGTCCGCTTGCGGTAGCTCTTGAACCGCTCGATTTCAATCGCCGTGAGCCGTGCGTTCGCCATGGACCTCGCCTACTCCTGATTGAAGGAGCCCTCGTAGCACACGCTTCCTCCGCGTCCACCTGAGAGCCGAATCTCCACGTGAAGGCCGGGCGCACCACGAGTATTCCTCGGCCCCCAGGACACGCCACCGCATGCTATAGCATGCTCCCACTCTCTAGCTGCTGTGGAGCTGACTGAAGGGGGATGTCTTGGGGCTGCTCGCGACGGAGAAATTCAACCCCACGTTGTTCGTGGGGCTCGGTGGTAACGGCGGGAAGATCGTCCAGTTGCTCGCCGGCCGGTTGCGCCGCCATCCCAACTGGGAGCGCATCAAGTCGATGACCCATTTCGTGGCCATCGACACCAACAAGGACGACCTCGACAAGCTCAAGGACGTCCCGGTGGAGAACCGCTTCCTCATCTCCGCCTTCGACGCGCGCGCCTATATCGAGCGCAAGCGCGGCCAGCGCGAGCTCCAGGAGGACAAGCTCGTCACCCAGTGGGTCCCCTCCACCTACCAGTTCCGCTCCACCCAGGGCGCCGGCGCCGGGCAGATCCGCATGGAGAGCCGCCTGCGCCTCTACTACAACCTCGAGGAGGACCGCCGCGGCATCCGCAAGGCCCTCCAGAAGCTGCTCGACGAGTCCACCCGCCGCGAGAACCCCTGGCGCGACAACGAGAACCGCGTCGTGCGCGTCATGCTCTACGGCTCCGTGGCCGGCGGCACCGGCTCGGGCGGCTTCCTGCCCATGGCCTACCTGCTGCGGCGCATGGTGCTCGACGCGGGCTGGGGCCGCCCCAACGTCACCGGCGTGCTCACCCTGCCCACCGCCTTCCTCGACAAGGTGAAGCCCCAGCTCCACCCGGACATCCTCGCCAACGGCTACGCCGCCCTCAAGGAGCTGGAGTTCCTCAACCGCCAGCTCGACTACGCCGGGGGCTCGGGGGAGATCGAGCTCCACTACGACCCGGGCAGCCAGGACCGCGACCGCCAGGTCGTCGGCGAGCGCCCCTTCACGCTCACCTACCTCATCGACCGGCCCGACCAGCTCTCCATCGAGAAGTACGAGAACGCGGTGGCCGATGCCTGCTACCTGCAGATCTTCTCGCCGCTGCTCGGCGCGCAGGCCGGCGAGTACGACAACTACGAGAAGCACCAGAAGAAGCTCGCCCTGGGCCACTTCTCCGTGCACTACGGCTCGTTCGGCACCGCGCTGCTGCAGCTGCCCCGCCGCGACCTCCTCAAGTACGCGGGCCTGCGCTACGTGGCGAGCGCCTTCCGGCAGTTCCTCTGCTTCGGCGCGGACCACCCGGACTTCCAGGTGCCCTACGGCGACCCCGCCTTCCAGCGGCTGGAGCCCAACGAGAAGAACCGCCGCATCGACGAGAAGTTCAAGGGCTACGTGGCCTTCCGCGCCTCGGACGAGGAGCGCCGCGACGAGAAGGGCCAGTTCTACGGAATCCAGCAGCAGATTGGGAAGGGCGGGAAGAACCTCGGCGAGGCCTTCCGCGAGAAGCTGGAGGCCATCTTCGGCCGGCTGGACGAGCAGATCGACATCCCGGACGTGGAGAAGCAGTCCATCAACCCGGGCAACCCGTCGCTGAGCCGGGCCATCGCGGTGCTGCGGCGGGCCAAGGACGAGTCGCGCGCCCGCGTGTGCGGCGAGTACCTCGAGGCCCAGCGCGGTGACGTGCGCACCGGCCGCTTCTTCGAGTCCTTCTTCAAGGAGTACGAGGTCAACCCCATCGCCCAGCGGCTCTTCCTCGTGCGCCTGCTGGAGCAGTCCTTCGTCGTCCCCTTCAAGGACCCGGAGGAGGGCGCCTACCTCAAGGCCGAGGGCGCGCCGCCCGACCTGGACAGCCCCGAGCTGCGCCAGGAGATCGCCCGGTTGGACTCGGAGATGACGAAGCAGGCGCAGCCCGGCTTCTTCCAGAGCCTCACGGACCGGGACAACAAGGCGTTCGCCGCCGCCAAGCTGCGCGCGGTGGCCAAGGTGGAGAGCTGGGCCAACGAGTTCCGCGACGAGATCAAGCGCTTCTTCTGGAAGTCCTTCGAGAGCGAGCTGCGCAAGGACGCCGAGGCCCGGCTGGAGTCCTTCCGCAAGGTGGCCCAGGTGGCCGACGAGCGCGCCCGCGACGCCGAGTCCCAGGCCGAGCGCTTCCGCAAGGACCCCGCCGCGGTGGACGCGGGCTCGGACGTGGCCCAGTACTACCTGGACGCCGAGGTGCTCCGCGATGACCGGCGCCGCGAGCGGCTGTGGAAGGAGTTCTACAGCCACAAGCTCGACAGCGACGCGAACTTCCGCGTGGCCGACATCTTCGACTCCGTCACCGAGGCCTTCACTCCGGTGCGCGACCCGAGCGGCCAGCTGCGCGCCCGCGACGCCAACGAGATCGTCCAGCACGTGCGCGGCAAGCTGGAGACCCAGGCCCTGCAGGTGTACGGCCGGGTGATGGAGGAGATGGGGCTGGACCTGGCCACGGGCCTGGACCTGGAGCAGCGCTACATCGCCCTGCACAAGGCCGGGAAGGACCTGGAGGAGCTGCGCCGCAAGGGCAAGCTGGAGGACGAGCTGCGCGCCGTGTCCGCCACCGAGGTGCGCCGTGGCATCGAGGACCGGCTCAAGCGCCTGTCCGACGAGTGCGTGCTGCTGGCCCATATCGACGCCACGCGCCGCGATGATCCCACGGTGACGCCCGCGGACGTCTTCTACGCCGGCCTGCACGACAAGTACGCCAGTGACGAGGAGGGCTCGCTCTGGAGCGTCCTCAAGGGCGTGGTGTCCGGCACCCACCGCGTGGCGGGCTGGGAGGAGCGCGATTCGCTGGTGCTCTACCGCGCGCTGCTCGGCGTGCCCGTGTACTGGTTCAAGAACGTCCAGTCCGACCTGTACTCCGGCTACAAGCGCGTGCGCGACGACAAGAACCGCACCTATCCGCTGCACATCGAGGCGGTGTGGGAGTCCTCGCCGGGCCTGCCGGACCTGGATCCCGTGGAGCTCAAGCGCGCCGAGGAGCGCCGCACCGCCGAGCGCTCGGCCCAGGCGACCCGCGAGGCCCGCGACGCCCGCCTGCGCGCCTTCACGCTGTGCGCCCTGTTCGGCGGCATCTCGCGCGACGACGAGGGCTACCACTGGAGCTTCGCCGGCACGAAGAACAAGCTGGCGCCGGACCGGGCCCGTGCCTTCGAGGCCTTCGAGTCCCTGGACCCCGTGCTCCGCGGAGACCTGGAGAAGAACGCCCGCGACTCGTGGACGAGCGCGACGGCGGAGCGGCCCTCTCGCGGCAAGCTGCTGGAGGAGGTGCAGGCCCACCAGCGCCGCCTCACCGAGGCCTACGCGCGCGCCGTCTCCGAGCAGAAGGACGCCGAGCGCCGCTTCCTCCAGGACGAGCGCAACGTGGTGGAGGCGCTCGCCGCCGAGCTGAGGAGCTAGCTTGGACGCCGCCGTCTCGTACCCCACCGTCCTGGTCGGACTGGGGCGCTTCGGCCAGGAGGTCATCGGCCGCACGCTCCAGTCCCTGGAGGCCTCTTCGCCCCTGTTGGGCGTGCTGCGCTGCGAGCCCTCGGGTGTGGCCGCCGGGCTCCAGCCCCTGCTGGAGGAGTTGCTGCGTGCGGGCCGTGGCTCGGGCGAGCGGCGCGACCAGCGGCTGGATGTGATCGCCTTCGGCGCCGCGCTGCAGGGCGCTGACGAGGACCTGCTCACCGCGTGCGAGCAGGCCGCGCGGCTGCTCGCCGAGGGCTACGGCACCATGTTCCCGCCGGACCGGCCGCCGGAGCAGCGCACCGCCACGTTGCACCTCGTGGTGCAGGTGCCGGCGCTGTCGAGCCCCCGCGCCTCCGTGGTGTTCGCGCGGCTGGCCGCCCTGGAGAGCTGGGCCCGGGCCCGTCCCGTGTTCCCCCTGCTGGCCCGCATCTGGGTCGTGTCCCAGCAGACCGCCGCCGGCACCCTCTCCTCTGAGGAGATGGTGTCCACCTGCGCCTCCTTCGCGCTCGGCATGGTGGCCTCGGGGCTGCGCACCGAGGACGAGGTGTCCCGCCGCATGGCCCACCCGGCCCGTGACGAGGGCCTCGTGAGCTTCGTCTCGCTGGCCTCCGTGGAGCTGCCCGAGTCCCGCCTGCGCACCTATGCCGCCGCCCGCGCCGCGTATGACGGGCTCGGTGTGCTGGTGGAGCGCGTGCAGCAGCCCGGGACCGATGCCACGCTCGCCATGGGCGCCGTGTCCGCGCTCCAGCACGAGCGTTGGTTGGCCCCCTTCGTCGAGGGACAGGCCGCGCAGCTCTCCCGGCGCCTCGCCGCCGAGCTGTCCCGCTCGCCGGTGGATCTGCCCGCGGAGATCCGCGTGGGCCCGCTCGATACGCCCGAGGAGATCCGCGCCAACCACTCCGGGCTCTTCAAGCCGGCCTCGGTGGAGACCTCGCCCACCACGGTGGACCAGGCCCGCACCGACGAGACCTTCCGTGCGCTCGACCGCGCCGAGGCAGAAGTGGCCACCTCGGTGGAGCAGGGCATCCAGGCGGTGTTCGATGCGTCGCTCGGGCCCTCGTCGGGCCTGTCCCAGTTGCCTTCCGTCGAGCAGGGGCTCAAGCGCGTCATCGCGCAGCTCCACGACGAGCAGGCCCAGGAGGACGCGACCCTGCGGAAGCTGGACCCGTCCCAGCCCGCGGGCCCGCCGGTGGACCCGCACCGCGAGGAGCTGGAGCAGGCCCTGCTGGAGCTGCCCTCGAAGCGGATGGCGCTGGCGGCCGCGGCGGCGCTCGCGCTGGCCGTGCTGCTGGGAGTCTCCTTCTTCACGCTGTCCCTGATGACTCCGGCCGCGCCCCCGGGCAGTGCCACGCTCTCGAGTCCCCAGCTGTCGACGACGGCCCCTCCGCCCACCACGGGCTTCGACTGGCGCGAGGCCCTGCCGTGGATTCTCGGCGTGCTCGCCGCGGCAGGCGCTGGAGCCGGGTGGCTCTACTTCGTGGGCAACCACACCCGGAAGGAAGTGCGCCGCGTGCTGAAGCTCCGGCGTGACGCGCTGGAGTCGCTGGTCAGCCGGGGCGGGGGAGGGCGGCGCGCGAAACAGGCGGAGTTGCAGCTCGTGGTGCGCCGCAAGCGCGCCCGCCGGGGTGCCATCCTCGCGCTGGAGAACGCCGTGGCCCGGCTGCACGCCGTCCGTCACGCGCTGCTGGAGGCGAGGGATCGCAAGCGTCAGGAGTTGCTGGCGCTCGGGGTGACTCCGGCCGCCGAGGCCCGGTTGGACGACCTGGGGCCGTTGCTTGGCGCGGGCGGGTTGCTGCATGGCTCGCTCGTGCCTCCGGAGGTCATCAGCCGGTGGATTGCTTCCCGGCGGGAGATTTCCGAGGACCGCGTCTGGGCGGACCGTCTGCTCGAGGGCGCCTGGCCCGAGGGCGGCCTGCTCGAGGACGTGCCGTGCGGCGATCCCGAGCGCATCGCCGAGCTGAGCCGGCGTCAGGTGAAGCCGATGGCCGAGCGCAGCGTCATGGATGATCAAGAGGCGGGCGTGCAGGCCGCGGACGTGCTGCGTGACTTCGGCTCGCGGATGGGGGCGGTGCTCGCTCCGCCGTGCCAGCCGCTGAACGCGCATGGAGATCCGGTGCTCGGCGTCCGTCCCGGCGAGGGCTTCGTCATCGCTCCGTCGGCGGGGCGCGACACGCTCGATGCCGGGCTCCGGGACATGCCCACGCGGCTGCCCATCCTGTGGTCTCCCTCCAAGGCCGCGCGCGTCATCTTCCTGCGCACCTGGGAGGGCATCACCGTGGAAGAGATGTCGCGGGGGGCTCGCGCCACCCCGCAGTCCGTGGCGGTTCCGCGAGGTGCGCGATGACGCTGCAACTCCCGCATCTGTCGCAGCAGCTGACGACGGCCCTCTACCTGCTGGTCTGGCTGCTGTTGCTCGGCACGCCCGTGCTGGCCTGGGCCCTGGCCGCGCTCGTGGTCGGCCCGGGTCCCAACTCGCGCTGGCGCCGCGCCGCCCTTCCCGTGGGCAAGGCCGTTCTCGTCACCCTGGCCCTGGTGCTCCTCACCCGTCTGGTCGAGGCCGCCAGTGCCTCCATGCAGGGCGGGCCGCTCGGTTGGCTGCATGCGCTCACGGCGCTGCCCCAGAGCACGACTCCCGGCGTGCCCCAGGTGGTGTTCACCTGGTTCCCCCTGGACGCCGTCCTGCTGCTGGCGCTGCCCCATGCCGCCGCCTTCCTCGTGGCGACGCTGGTGTTCGCGTTCCAGGAGGCGGGCCACAAGAGCCTCTCGTCCTTCCGCGTGCCGCTCGCGGATCCGCTGGCGCTCGTCCTGGTGGCGGTGCCGGTGCTGGCCCTCATCGCGGTGGATGCGCCGTGGCGGCAGGACAAGCCCCGCGCGCTGCTCGACCTGGCCGCCGTGCTGCCCATGCTGTCCGTGGCGCTCGCGGTGTGGACGCGCTCCGAGCGTCTCGCGCCTCCGCCCGCCAAGGAGGAGGCTCCCCAACCCCAGATGCCCGCGCCACTGCGCGCGGACGTCCCGGGCATGTGGCGGAAGCTGGGCGCCCTCGACTCCCAGGCGCGTCCGCTGCTCGCGACGCCGGGCACGAACAACCCGGAGCCGGCTCCCGCCTGGAGCGCCGCCGCGTGGCGGGACGCGGGCGCCACCGGGGCTCCGCCTCGGGCGCTGGAGGAACTCGCCAACGCGTGGGGCTCGCCCAACCAGGGCTGGCTCGTGGGCGACCTGCCGGACCCGACGGAGCGCTACTTCCTCATCTCGTGCGTGATGCTGGCGCTCCAGCGCGAGGGCCTGCCGTGCATCGTCGTCAGCGACGAGCCGGAGGCGCTGCGCGACGCGGTGCTGGAGGCCATCGCGCGCAGTGGCTCGTGGCCCTCGGGGCCGCTGCTGGCCGGCGAGGCGGCGATGCGCGAGGCCTTCGCGGGCAACCGCATGCCGGCCGCCGTCTTCCTGGACGTGGAGCAGCTGTCCGCCGGGGGCATCCGCGCGCTCTCCGAGACGCGGGGCGGCTGTGGCCGGCTGTGGGCCCTCTCGGTGGGGCTGGTGCTGTTGTCGCGCGTGGACCGGGGGACGCCGCTGGCCTCCACGCACCGCATGTTCACCCTGCGGCGGCTGGAGCTGGCGCTGTCGGCGGCCGGGGCGCGCTGGAGCGTGCTGGCCACGGGCGTGGGCGGCGGGGGCACGCGGGGACTGGTGGAGCAGATGTTCCCCGGCATCTCCGTGCGCGAGGTGCCCTTCACGCCGCGCTCCACGGCGCCCGTGCGCGTGTGGCGCGTGGTCGAGGGTTTCCGTTCCCAGCCCGGCACGCCGTGGGTGCGCCGGGCCCTGGAGCCGGTGGTGGGGGCGAAGCTGCCCGCCGCGGTGGGAGACCCGGGCGGGGCGTTCGACCTCAAGGCCGTGGACTTCTGGGGCGGCGAGCTGCGCTTCGTCCGCGACGTGTCCCTCTTCGGCGTGGCCTCGGTGGGCACGCTGGACGAGGCGTGGCTGGTGGCCGCGTACCGGGCGCTCCCCCACCGGGTGCCGCTGGCGGACGGGCAGACGCATGACGCGCTGTGGGGCCTCGCCGACAACCCGGTGACGCGCTTCCTCACGCGCGATGGCAACCTGGACGGGCTGTCGCGCCACGGCATGTTGATGCCGCCGCGGGCGCTCGTGGGCTACCACAACGGCGCGCTGGCCACGGCCCACCTCAAGGCCGCCATGCAGGAGGGCTCGCAGGACGTGGAGTCCCTGGCCGCCGTCTTCGGCCGCTCGCGCGTGGAGCAACTGCTGGGGCCGAAGTTCCGTCCCGAGCGCCACGTGGTGCGGCTGGCCGCGGGCCGTCCGGCCGTGCGCAGCCCCGTCGTCCCGGCGGGCCTCGCCGAGGCCGTCAATCCGCTGCGGCGCACCGTCAGCGAGCAGGTGGTGCGCATCCTCGACGTGCACAGTGGCCAGCTGCTCACCGAGGTGGACCGGCTGCTGGTGGAGACGCGCTACTACCCGGGCCGGGTGTTCGCCGTGGGCGACTCGCGTTACGAGGTGCCCCTGCACTCGCTGGACACCAAGCGCAACGAGCTGCGCGTCAAGCCGGTGCCCAACGACAGGCCCCTCACGAAGCCGCAGCTGCGCATCCAGTTCGAGTCCGCCACCGTGGTGGAGTCTCCCCAGACGGTGCGCACCGGGCGCTGCGTGTACCAGGTGTGCACCCTGGAGGCGACGGTGGTGGAGAGCGTCACCGGCTACTCGCAATTGGGGCGGCCGGGCCGGGTGGACGTGGGCGCGGTGAGCTGCCGGTACCGCACGCGCGTGCGCGGTGTCTTCTTCCCCGCGGCCACCACGCCCCAGGTGCTCGTCCACCTGGCGCGCTCGGCGGACGGGGTGCTGGTGGCGCACCTGCTCTCCAATGACGAGGACATGGACGTGGTGCCGGTGGGGCCGGGCATGTTCCCGGACGCCCCGGCCGGCATCGTGGTGGTGGACCGGCACCTCCAGGGCATGGGCGTGGCCGAGGCGCTGGACCTGGCCCTCATCGACGACACGTTCAAGTGGGTCCGCGCCATCCTGGCCAACTGCAAGTGCCCCAACGGGTGTCTCGAGTGCACGCCCCAGGACGTGCTCGCGTCCGGTCCCGACAAGTCGGGCGTGCTCGGGTTGCTGGGATAGGCGGATGCAATCGCCATGGCGGGTGAGCGTATGAGTGATGACATGAACCTCCTCCAGCCGGGAACGCAGCTGGATGGCCGCTACGAGGTGGTCCGGCTGCTCGGTCAGGGCGGCATGGCCTCCGTGTACGAGGTGCGCCACCTCGGGCTGCACAGCACGCACGCCCTGAAGGTGCTCAACGCGGACCTGGCTCTCAATGACGACATCCGCGGGCGCTTCCTCGCCGAGGGCCGCATCCAGGCGCGCCTGCGCCATCCGCACATCGTCCAGGTGACGGAGATCGTCACCACCCCGGTGGCGGGCCTCGTCATGGACTACATCGAGGGCCCCACGCTCGGTGACTTCTGCCGCGGCCAGGGGCTGGAGCCCCGGGTGCTCCTGGAGGTCTTCCTGCCCGTGCTGGACGCCATGGAGGTGGCCCACAAGCGGGGCGTCGTCCACCGCGATCTCAAGCCGGACAACATCATCATCGGCAAGGACAGCCGGGGCCGGCTCCAGCCCATGGTGACGGACTTCGGCATCGCCAAGCTGGTGGAGGAGGGTCCGGGCGGCAAGGCGCGCACCCAGGCCGGCGCCCGCATGGGCACGTTGCTGTACATGAGCCCGGAGCAGATCCGCGGGGCTGGCGAGGTGGACGCGCGCACCGACATCTTCTCGCTCGGCGCCATCCTCTACGAGGCCGCCACCGGGAAGGTCGCCTTCCACGCGGCGAGCGACTTCGACACGATGAAGAGCATCGTGGAGGGCACCTACGAGCCTCCCGAGCGCGTCGTGGGCGGCATGCACCCCGTCATCGCCGGCTGCATCCGCAAGGCGCTGGCCGTGGACCCCGCCGAGCGCTTCCAGGACTGTGCCGCCTTCCGCGAGGCCCTGGAGCACGCCTTCGAGGCCGGTGCGCAGGCGCCCCAGAAGCCGTCCCGCTCCTACGCGGTGACGCAGGCGCAGCTCCCTCCGGCGAGGACTCCGGAGCCGGAAGCCCTCGCGCCGACCTACGTGCCGAACACCGGCCGCTTTCCGACGGACGACCGCGCTCCGAATACCGGGCGGTTCCCGAAGGCAGATACCCCTCCGTACCCTCCGAATACCGGGCGGTTCCCGAAGGCCGATACCCCTCCGTACCCTCCGCCGCCGGCTCCGGCGCCGGTGGCTCCTGCCCCGGTGGCTCCTGCTCCGGTGCGGAGTGCTCCGGTCACCACCGTCCGCGTGAGTCACAGGCAGGTGGTGCAGGACTCCTCGCCGGCGGCCATGGCCCGGGCCGAGGGCTCACCCGCCGTGGCCGTGCTGCTGAACCTGTTCTGCCTGTCCGGCGGAGGGCAGATCTACAACGGGCAGACGGCCAAGGGAGTGCTCGGCCTCATCGGGTCACTGTTCGTCATCAAGGGCATCATTTCCGGAGGGTCTGCGGGAGCCTGCTTCTGGCTCATCTGGTACGGCGCGTTCATCGTGGACGGGTACAAGATCGCCGCCAGGCGCCAGCGGGGGTGGCACGTGGGCCCCTGGGAGCTCTTCTAGCTGGAGTAGAGTCGCGTCATGTTGAGCCCGGGGAATGTGGTCGAGCGCTATGAGGTGGAGCGCGAGCTGGGCGGCGGCGGGATGGCGCGCGTCTACAAGGTGCGCCACGTGGCCCTGGGCAGCGTCCATGCGCTCAAGGTGCTGGACCCCGAGCTGGTGGGCAACGCGGAGCTGCGCGCCCGCTTCCTGGACGAGGGCCGCATCCAGGCGCGGCTGCGGCACCCGAACATCCTGGTCATCACGGACGTGGTCGTGGCGCCCGGCGTCGCGGGCCTCGTCATGGACTACCTGGAGGGCGAGTCGCTCGACAAGTACCTGGCCAGCGCGAAGCAGCCTCCGAGCCCGGACGAGGTGCGTGACATCTTCCGGCAGGTGCTCGCGGCCATGGCGTTCGCGCACCAGCACGGCGTCATCCACCGGGATCTCAAGCCCTCCAACATCTTCCTGGAGCAGGTGCACGGCCGGCGGGTGGTGCGGGTGCTCGACTTCGGCATCGCCAAGGTGTCCGACACGCTGTCCGAGGGCGAGGGCCGGCCGGTGGCGCGCAAGGGCTCGCGCATGGGCACGCCGCAGTACATGAGCCCGGAGCAGATCCGCTCGGCCGAGGAGGTCACCGTCCGCTCGGACATCTTCTCGCTCGGTGTCACCCTCTACGAGCTGGCCACCGCGCAGCCGTGTTTCCAGGGCGAGAGCGACCTCTCCATCATGGAGAAGATCACCCGGGGGGAGTTCGTGTCCCCGGAGGTGGTGCACCCGGGCCTCGAGCCGGGGCTCCGCGCGGCCATCCTCCGGGCGATGGCCCTGGAGCCGGAGCGGCGCTTCGCCTCATGCGGGGAGTTCGCCGCCGCGCTGGAGGAGAAGGTTCCGGCTCCGCGAGTCCACGAGCTCGATGGGACCGAGCCCACGTTCGTGCCCAGGCCCGCCGCGGCCATCGAGAGACCCAGGCCCACTCCCGTCCAGGTGCCCGCCGCCCGTGTCGTGGAGGCCCGTCCGGCTCCCGCCCCTGTCCGCCTCGCCGAGCCGAAGCCCGCGGCCCCCATCGAGAAGCGGGCTCCGAAGCTCGCGAAGAAGCCCGCGCCTCCACCCGTGGAGGAAGCCGAGGCGGAGGAGGAGGCTCCACCGCGCGGCAAGCCCTGGCGCTGGGTGTTGCTCTTCGCGCTCGCGGGACTGGTGGCCCTGTTCGGCTCGGCGCTCATCGGAATGCTCACCGGGGGCTCCGCGCAGTCCACGCCGAGGAGTGGCGCTCCGGTGACGCGGCCCGGTGGCTCGTCGGGCACCCGCTCCCGCTGAGCGGAAGACACCGTAACGCACCGGACCCCGCTCCCCCTTCCAGGGCACCGCTTCATTTCGGACAGAACCCGCGAGGGACGGGACATCCGGCGGCTCGTGCGCACAGCCTCACTGGCACAATGCGCGGCGGTGGGAGACGCACGAGGAGAGCGCTGTCATGGGCGGGTCGCGCCATTTCGCTTCGATTGATGACTCGCACTGGCCGCTGCTCATCTCCCGTATCGTGGGGGAGATGTCGAACCCGGAGTTCGACGACTACCTCGCTCGCTCCACCCGCTCCATGGATCGCGGACAGCCGCACGTCCTCGTCGTGGACCTGAGCCAGGCCGCGGGCATGTCGCCCGAGCAGCGCAAACGGTTCGAGCAGTGGTCGCGGGATCATGACGAGGCCATGCGACGGACGGTGGTCGGTGCCGCCTACATCGCCCCCACCGCGGTGGTTCGCCTGGCGCTGAGCGTGCTCCTCCATGTGTGGCGGCCGCCCTATCCCTACGTCATCGTGGCCCGGGAGCAGCAGGCGTTCGAGTGGGCCCTCAAGCGGCTGGAGGACGTGGGACTGCACGCACCCGCCAGCCGCCTCCGGCGCGAACTGGGGCTGCTCTCCCAACCTCGTGCCGGTTAGTCCCGTCCCCTCACGCGCCCTGCAACTCCTTCGCGGTGGCGAGCACCTCCGCCACCACCGTCCGCACGTCCTCCGCCGTGGTGCGGTGGTTCACGAAGCAGGCGCGCAGGGCGAAGCGCCCCGACAGCGTGGCGTTGGAGAGGTAGACGCGGCCGCGTGCGTTGAGGCGCGCCATCAGCCGGGTGTTGAAGGCGTCGCGCGCGGGCTCGGCCAGGCCCGCGACGTAGCGGAAGCACACCGCGCTCAGCGGCACGGGCGCGAGCAGCTCCAGCTTCGGTTCCGCCCGCACCAGCTCCGCCAGCCGCGAGGCGTTCTCCAGGTCCTCGCGGATGGCCTCCCGGAAGGCGCGCAGCCCGTGGTAGCGCACCGAGAGCCACGGCTTGAGCGCACGCGCGCGGCGGGACAGCTCCAGGGACTCGTCGAAGAAGGCGAAGCCCTCCACGCTGTCCGAGCTCATCGTGCGCACGTAGTCGCCGGAGAAGGAGAAGGCACGGCGCGCGGCGGCGGCCTCCCGGTAGAGCAGCACCCCGCAGTCCACCGGCTGATACAGCCACTTGTGCGCGTCCATGGAGAGCGAGTCCGCCAGGGCGAGGCCCTCGAAGTGCTCGGGGACGGCCAGGGCCGCCAGCGCGCCGAAGGCGCCGTCCACGTGCATCCACAGCCCATGCCGCCGGGCGATGGCCGCCACGTCCTTCAGGGGATCCACCGCGCCGGTGTTGACGGTGCCCGCGGTGGCGACGACGGCCAGCGGGCGCCTGCCGGCGGCCACGTCCCCGGTGATGGCTTGCTCGAGGGCGTCGGGGCGCATCCGCCACCCGGCGTCCGTGGGGATGAGGCGCAGGTTGCGGCGTCCCAGGCCGAGCAGTGCCAGGGCCTTGGGGATGGACATGTGGACTTCCGTGGAGGCGTACACCACCCCCGAGGGCGAGCCCTCCTCGTTCGCGGGGGCCTTCGCCTCGCGCGCCATCGTCAACCCCATGAGGTTGGCCGAGGAGCCTCCACCCGTCAGGCTCCCGGTGAAGCCGTGGCAGCCCACCGCGGCCGCCAGTCCCCGCACCACCGCGCGCTCCATGCTCACCATGGTGGGGGACGAGCGCCACGCGGTGACGTTCTGGTTCATCACGCTCGCGAGGTAGTCCCCGAGCGCGCCCACCGGCTCGCCCGAGCCGAGCACGTACCCGAGAAAGCGCGCGTTGCCCGCGCGGGTCCCGGCCATCACCGCCCCCAGTGCGTCGAGCGCCCTGTCCTTCATGCCTTCCTCGGGCAACCCCTCGGCGAAGAGGGCCTCGGTATCACTCCCCGTGAGGGCGGGAGCGATGGTGCGTGCATCCAGCTCCGCGAGCCACTGCTCGGCGAGGGTGGAGACACGGAGGGCCAGGCGCCGGAAGTCGTCGGTCGTCAGCTCGAGCGAAATCATGGGGTGGTCTCTTAGCAGATTGTCCCTTGCCCTCCGGGGGCAGCGGGTTGTTACCCTCGGCGCCCCTTCATCTCCGAGGATCCGGACCCATGCACTCCGTCGAGAGCATCATTTCCGAAGTCATCGAGCCCAAGGCCATGGAGGTGGACCGCTACGGTGTCTATCCCCGTGCGGCGATGGACGCGCTGGGCAAGGCGGGCCTGCTTGGGCTGCTCAGCGCGAGGGAGGTGGGGGGACAAGGCCAGGGGCTCCGGGCGGCGGCCACGCTGGTGGAGCAGGTGGGGACGGCGTGTGGCTCCAGCGGCATGGTGCTGTGCATGCACTTCTGTGGCGCGGCGGTCATCGAGCAGCACGGGCCGCGAGACATCCGCGAGGCCATCGCGGCGGGGCGCCACGTGACGACGCTGGCCCTGTCGGAGGCGGGCTCGCGCAGTCACTTCTGGGCGCCGGTGAGCACCGCCCTCGCCGTGCCGGAGGAGGGCACCGTCCGGCTGGACGCGGAGAAGAGCTGGGCCACCTCCGCGGGCCAGGCCGACAGCTACGTCTGGTCGAGCAAGCCGGTGGAGGCCCGGGGCATGAGCACGCTCTGGCTGGTCCTGGGCAACGCTCCCGGGCTGTCGTTCCCCGTGGCGTTCGACGGAATGGGCCTGCGGGGCAACTCCTCCAGCCCCATCGTGGCCCGGGACGTGCGGGTGCCCCGCTCGGCGATGCTCGGCAAGGACGGAGGCGGGTTCGACATCATGATGGGCAACGTGCTGCCCCACTTCCAGGTGCTGGGCTCCGCCTGCTACCTGGGCATCATGGAAGCCGCCACGCGCAAGGCGGCGGCGCACGTGACGAAGACGCGGCTGCTCCACACCGGGCAGTCCCTGGCGGACCTCGCCACCATCCGGGCCTACCTGGCGCGCATGCGCATGAAGACGGACATGGTGCGCGGGCTGATTCGCGACACGCTGGACGCCCTCGAGTCCAAGCGCGAGGACGCGCAGCTGCGGGTGCTCGAGGTGAAGGCCGCCGTGGGCGAGCTGGCCCCCGAGGTGACCGAGTTGGGCATGCGCGTGTGTGGTGGCGCGGCGTACCGCAAGGAGGTGGGCATCGAGCGGCACTTCCGCGACGCCCACGCCGTCACCGTGATGTCGCCCACCACGGATCTGCTCTACGACTTCATCGGCAAGGCAATGACCGGAATGCCACTCTTCGATTGAGACCGGGGGACATGTCCCGTGGCCGCCTGTCTCTTCTCTCCCGCCCCCGAGCGCCTTGGTTTGTCTCGGGGAATACGGGGGAGGGGGACGGATGGTGGGGTTTTCGACGGCGCTGCTCGCGACGGTGCTCGCGAGCCTGGCGCCGGTGGTTCCGGTGAGCGGTGGAAACGCGCTCACCCTGCCGGCTCAACGACACGCGGTGCGCATCGACACGGGAAGCGGGCGGCCGCCTACCTGGTTGTTCGCCGTGCAGCAGGAAGGCGCGGAGGGCCGGGGGTTGTCGTTCTTCCGCTCGGACGATGGGGGGCGCACGTTCCGTTTCGCCGCGGCGATCCAACCGGACGCCAGCCACGCGGACCGGGCGGAGGTGCTCGCGGTGGGCCGGGACGTGGCCCTCGTCTACTCATACGAGGCGCCGAAGCTGGCGGCCTCGCGCCGGCACGACGTGTACTTCCACCTCGCCCTCGCGCTGCCCTCGCGCTGTGCCGACTGTCAGGTGCAGGCGCGGCTGCAGGCCTTCGGGGTGGACGAGGCGGGCCTCGTGGTGCGTGCCGAGGGGGATGCACGCTATGCGCTCGTGCTGTTGCCGCGGGGGCGCATCCAGTTGCGCCGCTACCGGGGCGGCGGCTTCACGGTGCTCGGCGAGGCCGCCAGTGGCCAGGCGTCTCCGAGGGATGCCGCGACGCTCTCCCTGTCCGTGTGGGGCGCGGGCCCGGTGCGGCTCTCGGCCTCGGTGGACGGGCAGGTCCGCCTCTCGGTGACGGACGCGGACCCGGCCGCGCTCACGGGCGAGGGGGACGCGGGGCTCGCCACACCCATCGCGGGAGTCTGGTTCGACGACTTCCTGGTGCGCGCGCTGGGCACGGGGCCATAGCCCTCCCGGCCGGGTGTTGGGTGACGGACGGACAAACCCCGGACGGAGGTGCTCTACCCTGCAATCCGCGTTTCCTGCGATAGTTGCGACAAGTGGGCGAACGCGGGGTGCTGGCAGGATGGACGCTCACCAACTCGATGGGAGTGTGAGCGTCATGGGCCAGGCCATCCGGAAGCGCAACAACGTGCAGGTGCTCGGCAGTGGCCGGGACACCCTCATCTTCTCCCACGGCTTCGGCTCCGAGCAGAGCGCCTGGCGCCACCAGGTGGCGGCGTTCCAGGAGCGCTACCGCATCATCCTCTTCGACCATGTGGGGTGCGGCGGGTCCGACTTCAACGCCTACGATCCGCGGCGCTACAGCGGCGTCCACGCCTACGCCGAGGATCTGCTGGAGCTGTGTGGGGAGCTGAAGCTCTCCGACGCCATCTTCGTGGGCCACTCCTTCAGTGGAATGGTGGGCGTGCTGGCGGCGCTGGTGGAGCCGCGGCGCTTCCGCCAGCTCGTCTTCGTCAAGTCGACGCCCCGGGTCCTGGATGATCCGGAGTCGGGCTACGTGGGGGGCTTCACCCGGGCGGAGCTGGACGCGTTCTTCGACGCCATGGACTCCAGCTACCAGTCCTGGGCGAGCGGCTTCGCGCCCCTGGCCATGGGCAACCCCGAGCGGCCCGAGCTGGGCCAGGAGTTCGCCCGCACGCTGTCCTCCATGCGGCCGGACATCGCGCTGGCCTTCGCGAGGATGGTCTTCCAGTACGACCACCGGTTGGATCTGCCGCGGCTGAAGGTGCCCACGCTCATCATCCACTCCGGGGAGGATCTCGCCGTGCCCAACCAGGTGGGCGAGTACATGGCGAGGCGCATTCCGCTCGCGCGGATGATGACGATTCCCGCGCGCGGGCACCTGCCGCACCTGAGCGCGCCCGAGGCGGTGAACCGGGCCATCGACAACTACCTCCACACGGCCGCATGAAGCCGGGGCTGTCCCGGGCGCGGTCCCGGAGAAGTTGTCCAGCTGTTGGAGTGCGCCAGGCGAAGCCTGGGTGAGGAGGAAGCGATGTAGGAGCGGAAACTTCACGAAGGGACCCTGCGGGTTCAAACCCCGCCCGGCAAAGGAGGCCGCCAGCCGGAAGCGAGTCTTGCGTGGTGCCGGGGAG
>NZ_DASUNC010000059.1:0-101883 GCF_036277355.1 Archangium sp. | reverse complement strand
GAACGGCTGGAGTACGCTGTGTCATGCGGGCGTGCGTTTCTGAGGCGGCCTGAGTCTTGAGCAAACCCAAGCTAAATCAGGGCGTTACGCCCGCAACCGCCCTCCTTCTCCTCTGTCCCGGTGAATAATCCGGGCTAGCGGACAGGGAACGTCCCGGGCGTGGGCTCGGGACGTTCGGCCGTGCTCAGCACGCACAGAAACGCCAGCTCGCCTCTTGCAATTGTACGAGGCGCAGATGCACTGATTGCAGAAGGGATCCTTGGCTGACAAGAACCCCCAAGAACCCCCAAGAGCCCCCAAGAACCCCTCTCCCTTCGGGAGAGGGACGGGGTGAGGGTGCCACGGGCCCCGGGTTGAACCCGAGACCCGTGGCTACTTGCCCGGAGCCGCGGGCCGAGCGGGCCAGCGCATGGCCCACGTCTCGATCTGGAACAGCCCCTTCTCGTTGGGAACATGGGCGGCGAGCAGGGCCACGTCGCCGTTCACGGCGCAGGACAGCGACGTCTCCCCGCCGAACTCATTCCACACGAGCCGGGTGTGCACGGGCCCGTAGGAATAGGGCACCCAGGTGCTGAACACGAGCTGGTGGTACTCGTTGATCCAGAAGATGCCGCGCTCGGAGCCGTTCTGCAGGGGCTCGGTGATCAACGAGAGTCCCATGGGGCCGTCGAGCACTCTTCCGAACGCGGAGCAGCGCTGCTCGAGGGAGGCGATCCGCAGGTGGCACCGCTGGGCCTCGCCCTGGTAGATGTGGATCCACTCCACGTTCGAGCCGTCGCTCACGACGGCGACGGTCGAGCCGTATCCGAGGAGGACGCGCCGGAGGACGGCCTGCTCGGTCTCGGGGGACATGCCCGGGACCTTGGGCCACCGGTTGACGGTCCGGACGGTGGGAGGGACCTTGGAGGCGGGGATGACCTTCGCCTCGGCCGAGGGCTTTCCATCGAGGCCGTAGGGCCGGGAGAAGTGCCGGTCCTCGATTGACGATCGGTACGTCACGACGAAGCCCTGATCCGAGCGGGTGACGTTCGGGTAGACGTCACCGGGAGGCGTCTGGTACGCACGTGCGAGGGTGCCCGTCATCCACACGGCGAGCAGGACTCCGCGTCCGAGCATCCACACCTGGGGGTTCTGGCTCATGCCCCGAGCCTAACCGAGAGCCCGGCCCCCGTGGACCACCCCCGGGTCATTCGCGGGGCCGGGCCGCCTCCGCGTCGGGATCCGGGGCGCCCTGGAGGTAGCCGGCCTGCTGGAGGGCCTCGATGGCGGCCTGGCCGATGTGACCCTGCTGCGCCGAGTTGCTCCGCTGCTTCCACAGCTCGAGCTGCGCGCGCAGGGCGGTGGCGGCGGCTTCGGCCCGGGCGGAGTCTTCTCCGGCGATGTCGCGCTGTCCGGAGGGATCCTTCGCCAGGTCATACAGCTCGCGAGGCTTCACGGTGGTGCGCAGGCCGTAGGCGAGCACGGACTCCTTGCCCTCGGGGTTGATGATGACGAGCTCATCGCCCCGGTACTGCGCGAAGAAGTAGCCCTTGCAGTCGGAGTAGGCGGGGGCCTCGGGGAGCGGCTCGCCGTGGAGCGCGGGGGCCAGGTCCCTCCCGTCGAGCCCGGGCGGGTGCGGCACTCCGGCGAGCGAGAGCAGGGTGGGGAACAGGTCGATGA
Organism: Archangium sp.; assembly: GCF_036277355.1. Classification (GTDB taxonomy): domain Bacteria; phylum Myxococcota; class Myxococcia; order Myxococcales; family Myxococcaceae; genus Archangium. The sequence goes on along the minus strand of NZ_DASUNC010000059.1, from coordinate 100,224 downwards.
GCTGGACGCGGGACGGGACACGCTGCCCGGCGGCGAGGTTCCCCTCCCAGGCGATGATGAGCGGGATGCGCAGGACGGAGTCGTGGGGCGCGACGTGCTCGAGCACGGCGCCGTGCTCGCCGAGCCGCTCGCCGTGGTCGGCGGTGATGACGACGATGGTGCGCTCCAGCACGCCGTGCTGGTCCAGCGTGGCGAGCAGCGTCTGGATCTCCTGGTCCGCGTCCACGATGGCCGAGTCATAGAGCGCGTTGATGTGCTCCTGCTCGCGGGGCGTGACGTCGCCGGGAGACATGAACTGGTTGTGGTCCTCCTGGGTGAAGGCGTTCTGGAAGCGTCCCTCGTAGCCGGGGTCGAACCGGAGCGGCTGACGGGGGGTGAGCGGGTAGTGGACGTTCTCCAGGTGGAACCAGGCGAAGGTGGGGTGGTCGGCGAACTGCGCGGCGAGCCGCTCGAGCTGCTTCTGGGGCGAGGGCTTGATGAAGACGTTGATGCGCTCGGCGTCGTCGAAGTCGGACAGGTCGATGGGGGGGAAGAGGGCCTGGTCCGTGCCGGCGAAGGTGTCGTAGCCGTGCGCGGCGAGGAGCTGGGGAAGGGTGGCGAGGTCGGGCGGAGGCCGCTGCCCGCGCTCCTGGACGCCGGTGTTGAGGGGATGGCGGCCGGCCATCAGCGCGGTGAGGGAGGGCCACGTTAGACAGGACTGGGCCGTTGCCCGGTCGAACTGGACACCCGAGCGCGCGATGTGATCGATCATCGGCGAGGTGTTGCGCCCATAGCCATAGGTGCCCAGGTGATCGGCGCGCAGGGCGTCCACGGTGATGAGCAGGATGTTGGGAGCGGACGAGGCGCCCATGACGCGGGGATTGGCCCAGAGGCCGCGCGCCTCGCCGGTGCCACCGGCGGCCTGGGCCTCGAGGGTGATGCGCGAGCGTTGACCGGCCTCGCCCTCCAGGCGCAGCCGCTGGTCGTGCCACTTCAGGTCGGCGGGCACCACCTCGTCGAACAGCACGCGGTCATCCTGGCGGGCGATGAAACGCACCGGGGCACCGCGCGAGCCCTGCTCGTGGCCGAGGCCCACCCAGAGCTCGGCGCGCTCGGGGAGGGTGACCTCGAAGGTGTAGCGGCCACCGGGGCGGGCCACGAGCCCCGTGCGCCAGCTGGAGCCCGTCGGGGTGGCGTTGGCGGCGCGGCGGATGAGGCGGGTGAGGATGGGGTTGCCCGGGGTGCGCCAGTCCGGCATGTCCGCGTTCAGCACCTCGATGCGGCGCACGGCGTTGGCCGAGCCGGAGATGACGAGCAGGCCCGCGCCCGCGTTCGGGGGCAGGTGGTCGAAGCGCTGGCACATCCACTGCCCGTTGGGGGCGCGCGAGGATCGCAGACAGGGCCCCAGCTCCTTGCCGGGGAGGGGCCCGTCGATGGGACGGGGCTGGCCACCGAAGGCGGCGGCCTCGGCGGCGTTGAGGCTGCGCAGGGTGATGGCGGGGCGGGGGCCTTCGGTAGGGGCCATCAGGACGCGGAGCACGAAGCCACGCACGGGCTCCACGGGGATGGGCACGGCGAGCGCGGCGTGGCCCGTGGTGTCCGGGAAGCTGTCCAGCTCGAGCAGCGCCGGCTCCGAGGGCGGGGCCGGGACCTCGAGGGCATTGGCCAGGGCATCGATGAGCCGCGGGGACGTGGGGGGCGCGGCGTGGGGCCTCAGGGAGAAGGCCAGCCCTAGCGCGCCGGCCAGCAGCACCAGCAGCACGAGCATCCGCGCATGCCTCATTGTTCTTCCCGGTAGACGAGGTGCTCGCGCGCATCCAGCCAGCGCAGGGGATCCTGCTCCATCCAGCGCAGCAACTCGGCGCGCAGCGAGGCGGTGACGTCCGGGTGCTCGCTGGCCAGGTCGCGCTGCGCGTGGGGATCCGCCTTCAGGTCGAACAGCCGCCAGCGGGGCGACTCGTTCGTCGGCATGTAGACGAGCTCCCAGGGTCCTCGGCGTGCGGCGCGGAGCTTGGCGGTCACCGTCCGGTCCAGCCACGAGCGCTTGAGCACGAGCGCATGCGTGCCGGGCTCGACCTCCAGCAGCTCCAGCAGGGCCGGGTAGGTGAGGGCACCGGGCGGTTGCGACCGGGGGCCTCCGAGCCAGAGGGTGGTCTCGGCGAAGAGGGTGCGGTCCTCGGGAATCGGCTGGAGCAGGGAGCGGCCATCGAGCCCCTCGGGCACCTTCAGCTGGAGCGCGTCGAGAATCGTGGGCATCAGGTCCACGCCGCTGGCGAGCCCCTCGCGGGTGCCGGGAGCGATGCCGGGGCCCTGGAGCAGCAGGGCGGTGCGATTGGCGGCATCACCGCCCTCGAACCACTTGCCGTGCTCGGTGGTGGTGCCGGGCTCGAAGAGGTTCTCGCCGTGGTCTCCCGTCACGACGAGGAGCCGGTCCTTGACGCCATCGGCCTCGAGCCGCTCGACGAGACGGCCCACCTCGCGATCGAAGGCCCGGAGGCTGCCGTCGTAGAGGGCGCGGATCTGCTCGATGTCGGAATCGGGCGGACGCTCGGAGACGCGGGCAAGGTCATTGAGCTGCTGGATTTCGTACGAGTAGCGGCTGGAGCCGGCGTAGTCCGGGCGCGTATAGGCATTCGCGTCCGGCATGGGCGGGGCGAAGGGCGCGTGGGTGACGGAGTAGAAGGCCACCAGGAGGAAGGGCTTGTCGCTGGACTCGAGCCGCTCGAGCTGGGCGAGGACGCGCTCGGTGAGCACGGAGGGGTCGGCGTTCACCGGGAGGTAGCGGGCCACGGGGAACAGGCGCTGGCCGAGCGGGCCGCTGAAGAAGGCGAGCGCGAGGGGCAGGCGCTGGAAGGACTCGCGGTCCGCGAAGACCTCGACGCTGGTTTCGGGAGGAGCGTCGACGACGTCGAAGCCGTAGCGGACGCGGTTGAACATCTCACCGGCGTAGTCGCTCACCACGGCGGTGTTGTAGCCCTGGGCGGCGAGCACGCGGGGGAGCGTGGGCAGCAGCACGTTCGTCACTTCGGCGCGAGGGAAGAGGTCCCGGATGCCGTGGCGGTGCGGGTAGACGCCCGTGAGCAGCGAGGTCCACGACGCGGTGGTGCTGGCGATGGGCACGAAGTGGTTGGCCACCCACAGGCTCTTGCCGCGCAGGGCATCCAGGTGGGGCGTGGTGTCGCGCGGGTTGCCCTCGGAGGTGAAGCGGTCGGGCCGGAGCGAGTCGGCGGCGAGGATGATGATGGACCGGCCCTGGGCGCGCGAGGTGTGCTTCATCGGCAGGGCGGAGGCGAGGGCCACGAGGAGCACCGCCCCGCCGGTGAAGAGGGCCCTGCGCCCGAGCAGGAGCTGGCGGTGCCGCACGAGCGCGGCCACGGCCCAGGCGGCGCCGAGACAGAGCAGGAGCAGGTCCAGGCTCCGCTCGCCGAGACCTTCCACGAGTGCCACCTGGAAGCGCGCGCGCGGGCCACCGGCGCGCCAGAGCATGTCCTCGAAGAGGGCGGGGCGGTGGGCGATGGTTCGGGCCACCTGCACGGCGGCGAGCAGCACGCCGAGGCCGGCCACCCGGGGGCGGGAGGGACGCAGGCCGAGGCCGAGGAGGAGGACGCGGGCCGTGACGCCGCACAGGGCGCCCACGAGCACCACCCCGAGGATGAGCGCGGCCTGGAAGCCGAGGATGTGGACGGTGAGGGCGGACATCTCCTGCCGCACCTGACCGGTGAGTTGCCGCCACGCGGGGAGCAGGAAGGCCCCGAGCGAGAGCAGGTGCAGGGCCAGGAGGAGGCCGGCGCCCAGGCCAGCCGCCTCGAGCCAGGGCCGTGCCCTCGAGACCCGGGAAGCGGGCGGGTGAGAACTCATGCCGGGCAAGAAACCCGATCCGCCGATGGGCATGCAAGGAATTGCGGCTGGGAAGCCTCCTTGCCCGCTCCCGGTCCCGGCGGGGGGGCCCCAGGAAGGTCACCCCTCACCGGAAGACGGAGAGGGCGGTCTCGTAGGTGCCCACGTGGGCTTCCAGGGTGGCCGTGATGGGCCTGGCGTAGCCGCCCCCGAGGGTGAGCACGATGGGCAGGCCTCGATGCCATGCGGCCTGGAGCACGAAGAGGTCGCGCTCGCGCATGCCGGCATGGGTGAGGGACAGCCGGCCGAGCGAGTCCTCGGCGAGCGGGTCCACGCCGGCCTGGTAGAAGAGGATGTCGGCCCCGGCCGCCTCGAGCACCTCGTGCAGGTGGGTGGCGAGCACGTCGAGGTAGGCGCGGTCATCCACACCATCGGGCAGACCCACGTCGCGGCTGGAGCGCTGCTTGCGGAAGGGGAAGTTGTGCTCGCCGTGGATGGAGAAGGTGAAGACGGAGTCATCGCCCTCGAAGACGGCGGCGGTGCCGTTGCCCTGGTGGACGTCGAGGTCCACGACGACGGCGCGCTGGATGCGGCGCTCGGCCTGGAGGACGCGGATGGCCACGGCGATGTCGTTGAAGACGCAGTAGCCCTCGCCATGGTCGGGGAATGCGTGGTGGGTGCCTCCGGCGAGGTTGCCGGAGATGCCGTCCTCGAGGGCGGCGCGGGCGGCGCCCACGGTGCCACCCACGGAAGCGCAAGAGCGCACGAGCAGATCCTGGGACCAGGGGAAGCCCAGGCGGCGGAGCTCGGCGTCGGAGAGGGTGCCGGACCAGAGGGCGTCGAGGTAGCGCGGGGTGTGGACGCGCTCCAGGTCCGTGCGCGAGATGGGGACGGAGGGCTGGAGCTGGCTGGGGGAGAGCACGCCGCGCTCCAGGAGGAGCTCGCGCAGCAGGCGGTACTTCTCCATGGGGAAGCGGTGCCCTGGGGGGAGGGGGACGACGTACTGGTCGCAGTGGAAGACGCGCACGGGTGGACAGGCGTAGCGCCTGGGCGGAGCGGGTGCAACGGGAGGCGTTGGACCCGTTAGACCCGATGGGAGGCTCGTCCGTTACACCAGCGAGCGCGCGCTGGAATTTCGACCCGGATTACCTCTCCCCGGAGCCCTGCCATGACCCTGAAGTCCGTTTCGCGCCCCATGCTCGGGGCCGCGCTGGCCCTCTTGACGTTCGCGTCCCCCCTGGCCCTCGCCGAGGCGCCCCAGAAGCCCGCCCAGTCCCAGGGCGCCCCAGTCCCGCCGTCTCAGCAGCAGCAGATGCGTCCGAGGATCGACGTGGTGTTCGTGCTGGACACGACGGGCTCGATGGCGGGGCTGATCGAGGGGGCGAAGCAGAAGATCTTCTCGATCGCGTCGCGCATCGCGCAGGGCAAGCCCACGCCGCGGGTGAGGGTGGGGCTGGTGGCGTACCGGGACGTGGGGGACGACTACGTGACGAAGCGGTACGAGCTGACGGAGGACCTGGACGGCCTCTTCACGCACCTGAGGAAGCTGGAGGCGGGAGGAGGGGGAGACACGCCGGAGCACGTGGGGCGGGGGTTGGGCGAGGCGGTGTCGAAGCTGTCGTGGGACCCGAGCCGGGAGACGATGAAGCTCATCTTCCTGGTGGGGGACGCGCCGCCGGCGCAGCGCAACGACGACTGGAACTTCAACCACTGGGCGAAGCGGGCGGCGGAGAAGCACATCGTGGTGAACACGGTGCGGTGCGGAGGGGATCCGGAGACGGAGACGCACTGGAAGTTGGCGGCGAAGACGACGGATGGGCGGTACGAGTCGCTGGAGCAGTCGGGCGGGATGGTGGCGGTGGCGACGCCATATGACGCGGAGCTGGCGAAGGTGAACGCGGAGCTGGCGAGCAAGACGCTGTACGCGGGGAAGAAGGAAGCGCAGGTGGCGAACCGGGCGAGGGCGGAGCAGATGGCGACGCTGGCGCCGGAGGCGGCGGCGGAGCGCATCCAGTTCCTGAAGACGACGCGAGGAGCGGGGAGGGCGCCGGCGGCGGCGGCGGTGAGCAGCGCGCCGGAGGCGGTGGGAGGAGCGGTGGACCTGGCGGCGCAGCCGGAGGCGTTGGCGAGCGTGAAGGACGACGAGCTGCCGCAGGAGTTGAAGGGGCTGGACGCGGCGGCGAGGGACGCGAAGGTGAAGCAGCTGGCGGGGGAGCGGAAGGCGCTGGAAGAGAAGGCGGCGAAGCTGGCGTCGGAGCGGGACGCGTGGAGGGCGAAGAACGTGGCGGAGAAGGAGGACTCGTTCGACGCGAACGTGATGAAGGGCGTGAAGGAGAAGGCGGCGAAGTACGGCCTCACCTACTGAGCGGCCCCATCACGAAGCCCCCATCACAAAGCCCCCATCACCCACTGGCCCCAACAACCCCTCTCCCTTCGGGAGAGGGACGGGGTGAGGGTATCTGGAGCACTCGGGTTGCGAGCGACTTGGGGACCCCTGGTCCCTACGGCCAGCGCACGCTCCCACCGGCGGCCATGGCGGAACCGACGAACGGAGTCATGGTCTTGAAACCCTGCGGGGGAGTCATGGCGGTGGTGCTGGCCACGCCGAGCTGGGTGATGCCGTGGGGCATGAGCCGCTCGAGGTTGTAGCTCCTGCCCTGGAAGTGGAACGGGGTGCTGGAGCGCAGGACGGCGGAGAACAGGTTGGTGCCGAGCGGGCCCACGGAAGTCCCCACCACGGAGGACAGCCGCTGGAAGGTGGCGATGGGCTCGCCGCGGGAGAACGTCTCCGGGCGGGAGAAGTCACCACAGGGCTCGCGGTGGAGGTACAGCGTGAAGCTGCCGGTGGCGTCGAGCGACACCGACAGGTCGCCATTCTGGAACTTCCGGGCGGTGAAGGGCTCGGAGCGGAAGGTGAAGAATGCCGAGCCCTCGCCGGGCGTGCCGTTGAAGAGGGGCTCGATGCCCGCGAGGTGGGCGAAGTAGCCCAGGTCCTGCAGCGACCCATCGGGGGCCTCGTAGAAGCGCCCGATGGCGTACCAGACGACTCCAGCGATGGGGTGCAGGTCCATGGACGTACCTCCAAGACTCACGCGTGGGCGCGCAGGAACTCCACGAGGGGAGGATTGACGGCGTCGGGGTGGGTCATGTTGGCGGCGTGGGCGGCGCCGGGGACGAGCACGAGGCGCGTGCTGCCGGGGAGGCTCTTGTGGAGGAGCTCGCCCTCGGAGGGGGGGATGCCGGTGTCATCGGTGCCGTGGAACACGATGGCGGGGCAGTGGATGTCACCGAGGCGGGGCCGGATGTCGTCGCGGTCGATGAGGTTGTTCATCGCGGCGACGAAGTGGTCCTTGGGAGTCTGGCGCCAGCGGTCGAGCCAGGGGGAGTGGAAGCGGGAGTCGCCGATGATGCCGCCGGCGAGGAACTGGATGATGTTCTCGGTGGCGCCCGGGGTGCCCCAGAGGTCGCGCGTCTGGAGGTAGCCGGCGCGGACCTCGGGCTCGTCGATGGTGCCGCGGGTGCTCATGAGGACGAGGGCGCGGACGCGGTCGGGGTAGCGGAGGGCGACGCGGAGGGCGCAGTAGCCGCCCTGGGACATGCCGCCGACGACGGCCTGGCGGATGCCGAGGTGGTCGAGCAGGGCGATGCAGTCGGCGGCGGAGTCATAGAGGTCGAAGGGCTTGCCATCCCAGCGGGTGCGGCCGAAGCCGCGGGCGTCCCAGCGGATGACGCGGAAGGCGGGGGCGAGCGCCTGGACCTGCGCGTCGAACATGCGGCTGTCCATGAGGAAGCCGTGGGCGAGGATGATGGCGGGACCGGAGCCGCCGGAGTCCTCGAAATAGATGCCTTGGTGGTTGAGCTCGGCGATGGGCATGGGTGCTTTCTAGCACGCGCTCAATCCTCGTCGTGGCCCTCCATCAATTCGCGGAGGTAGCGCTCGCGATGGAGGAGGAAGTCGCGAGTCAGGCGGTAGTGGGCAAGTTGAACGGATCGCAGTTGAAGTCCGGTACCTGCTCACGCAGGAGCGTCACCGTACGGATGGAGGTCGGGTCCATGGTCCTCGCGGGTGCATCGCGGCCGAGGATGCACGAGCCGGATTGTCGGGCTCGGGTGCCCGATGTAGCGTCGGAAGACTTCTGGCCAGCTGAGTTCGACGGAAAGCCTTGTCTATGACACGGAAGGAGAAGGACTTCCATGCGCGGTGGATGGAAGGCGCCGAGGAACTGGCCAGGCTCTATGTGGCTCTACGGCATGCGACCTATGTCCGATACGAGCGGGAGTTCCTGGCCTTGCAGCGAAGGATGCTCGCCAAGGACAAGACGGATTGGGAAAGGCGCGAGACTCGCAGAAGGGTTGCCGAGGAGTTGCTGTTGGGAGCGTATGGCCGAAATGCACCTTGGCCAGCGTTTGGAAGGGCATTCCGGCGTATCCATCGACTGGGTTACTCGAACTTGGAGCGGCGGATGCATGTCGCCGTCCTCTTCGCTCGCTGGGCTCAGGCCCATCCCTCTCATCTCTCGGCCGCCCGTCGTTTGCTGGCTCTGACCGAGCGGCACTTCCGCGCTGCTTCTCCGAAAGAGCCTCAGTACGAGGTCGTTCGCGAGAATCTGGAGACAATCCAGCGGGAAATAGGAAGTGTATCGGCGCGGAGTTCATCCGGACCTCGGAGGCGAAGGTCCGGATAGATCACTCCCTCGTCACCGCGCGCAGCACGATCTCCCGCCGCTGTCCGAGCAGGCGCAGGGCCAGGGGGAGCAGCGAGCGGTACACGATGACGTTGAAGGCGGCGCACAGGGCGATCATCGCCAGCGTCTGCCCACTCGGCCCGCTCTTCCCGGCGAATCGCAGGGCCCAGGCGAAGGGGGCACAGCCCACGCTCGCCGCGACGATGCCGAGCATGGAGGCGGTGAGGGGCAGCTTGTCCCGGCGTTTGAGGCTCGCGTGGAACTTCACGGGGAAGTACAGGGACAGGAAGTTGCCGGCGGCGAGCAGCACGGGGACGACGGCCACCACGGCCGCCATGGCGCACAGGAAGTCCAGCGCCGAGCCCTTGCCGAAGTACACCCGGTAGAACACTCCCACCAGCAGGGCCATGGCCCCGGCCGCCGAGCCCTGCACCACGTTCTTCGCCCGCAGCACGTCCCCCAGCTCCACGGGGGCGGCGATGAGCATGGCCAGCCCGTGCCCGTCATAGGCGAACGTGTTCTGCGAGAACGTGGACGCCATCACCACCGCGCCGTAGATGCACAGGCCGCCCATCAACCAGGCATCCACGCTCGCGCCCAGCAGGTACTCGAAGAGGGCCCGTCCCGACGTCAGCTTCAGCAGGATGGCCAGCACGAAGGGCACGGCCGCGAGCAGCCGCGCACGCGGGTTGCGCCACAAATCCAGCGCCTCGCGCGCCAGCAGCGTGGTGTACGTGGTGCGCGTGCGGGCGAACGGATCATTGTCCCCGGACTCCTTCACGGCCGGGCCGGCGCGGCCCACGTTGCGGTGGAAGCGCAGCAGCAGCGCGTACGCGAGCCCCAGCCCCAGCAGGGCGAAGAAGACCATGCCCACGCCGTCCACCAGCGCATTGCGCCGGTACCCATAGCTCAGCTCCAGCAGCGCGTCCCCGAAGAAGCCCGAGGGCACCCGTCCCAACGCAATCGTCGCGTCGATGATGAGGGCCATGTCCAGCTTGTCCACGCCCCCCTCGCCCACGGCCGTCAGCCACGAGGTATCGATGGGCGGGATGAGGGACGCGGCCACGAGGAACACCACGAAGCCGCCACCAATGAGCTGGGCGCTGTGCTTCTCGCGCAGCACGTTGAGCACCGAGTGCAGGGCCACCCGGCTCCAGGCTGCGTTGAGCAGGGCGAACAGCACGTAGAGCAGCACCGCGAACCACTTCAATCGCAGCGGGTGCACCGAGGCGAAGCCCAGCGCCGCTCCCGTCAAGGGCGCGTAGAAGACGAGCGCGCGCGGCTCGAAGAGGCTCGCCACCGTGGACGCGATGAGCAGCCGGAAGGGCGAGATGGGGAAGGGGGCGTAGCGGCTCAGCTCCGAGTGGTCATCCACGCCCGCGCTCATCAGCGGCCACGTCACCCACACCGCCGACGTGACGAAGCACAGCAGGTTGAGGATGAAGAAGGGCCACACGCCGTTCTCGGCGATGGGCTTGAGCCGCATCAACCCGTAGAACGTCACGCCCAGGCCCCAGGCCGGCGCGCTCGAGAGCAGGAAGGCGGCCACCGCCATGAACGGGCTCCGGCCCGCTCCCTGGTTGAGTCCGATGTCCAGGCGCAGGCCCCACAACAGCCACAGGTGCCGGAAGAAGCCCGGCGCGGCCACCCGGTTCACGCGGACCCCCGGCGCAGCGGAACCACCTCGGCGGGCGGTGCTTCCCCGTAGAAGGACAGCTTCGCGTTGCGCGCGGCCGGCACGGAGATGAGCTTCTCGAACACGGCCTCCAGCGAGGGCGCGTCATAGCGCTCCATCAACTGCTGCACCGTGCCCTGGTCCAGCATCCTCCCGCCGCGGATGACGCCCGCGTGCGTGGCCAGCCGCTCCGCGATCTCCAGCACGTGCGTGGTGAGCAGCAGCGTCACGCCCCGCCGGCTCAGCTCGCGCAGCAGCTCGCGGATGACGCCCGCGGCCAGCACGTCGATGCCCTCGAAGGGCTCGTCCAGCAGCACCAGCTCCGGCGCGTGGATCAGCGCCGCGGCGATGGCCAGCCGCCGCCGCATGCCCTTGGAGTACTCGGCCACCAGCGCGCCCGCCTTGTACGTCAGCTCCGTGAGCTCGAGCAGCTCGGCCGCCCGCGCCGCCGCCTCGTCCCCGCTCAGCCCGTACATCCGCCCGCAGAAGGTGAGGTACTGCCGGCCGGTGAGCCGCTCGAAGAGGCTCAGCTCCTCGGGCACTACGCCGATGTGGCGTTTGACCTCCAGCGGCCGGGCCACCGCGTCCACCCCCAAGAGGGAGATGCGGCCGGCGTCCGGTGCGTACACCCCGGTGAGCAGCGCGATGGTGGTGGACTTGCCCGCCCCGTTGGGGCCGAGGAAGGCGTAGAAGGAGCCGCGGGGGATGGACAGCTCCATCCCGTTGAGCGCGGTGAATTCGCCGAAGCGCTTCACGAGCCCATGGGCGTCGACGGCCAGATTCGTTGGGGTGGGGGACATGCGCGGGCCGGATCAGAGCCGACTCCGCCACCCTCCCACAATCCCCCCGATGTCCGAGGCCCGCATGAAGGACCTGGCACCTGGGAGGTGGCGTGGGAGGCTCCTGCTCAGTGCACCATGGCCACTTCGGGCGGGCCGATGATGCGCTGCACCGTCATCCGCACCTTGTCCAGGTCCACGGGCTTGGAGATGTAGCCGGCGGCGCCCACCAGCTCCGCCTCCCACTCGAAGCCGTAGCCCGAGATGATGATGATCGGCAGTCCGCGCGCCCGCGGCATCTTCTTGAGGGCATCCAGCAGGCCCCAGCCGCTCATCACCGGCATGCGCAGGTCGAGCAGGACGGCCTGGGGAATCTCGCCCTCGAGGGTGTCGAGGGCCTCACGGCCGTTACCGGCCTGTTCCGTGCGATAGCCCATCTCCTCCAGGGCATCGCAGATGAGCGTGCGGTGGCTCGCGTCGTCGTCGACGACCAGGATGTAGGACATGGCGGGGCCTCGATGCTGATTCCGGCAGGGAAGGCGGATTCTATGCGGGGCAACATGGGAATGGCTTTCCCGTTCCGGAAGGGGTGTGCCCGGTTTTCAACATCCCTCGAAAAGCTGGAGGGCGTTCTGCCCCAGGATGCCTGCCTCCACCTCGTCCCCGAGCTCGAGGGACAGCAACTGCTTGAGCTCGCGGTCCCAGGCGTACGGCAGGTTGGGGAAGTCCGTGCCGTAGAGAATGCGCTCGGGACGGACTTCCAGCAAGCGGCGGGGCACCGGAATGGGGAAATAACCGGCCACGGCCATGGTGGTGTCCAGCCAGAGGGTGTCGTAGCGCTCCAGGAGCCGCTCGTACGCGTCGAACTCGTCCGCGCCCAGGTGGGGGATGCACAGCTTGAGGCCCGGGTGGTCCTCGAGGACCCGCTCCACGCGCTCGGCCGAGCAGAGGGCGTGCACGTCGCACTTGTACTGAGGGCTGGCGGGCTCGCGGCCAGCGTGCATCACCAGGGGCCGCCCGGCCCGGGCACAGGCCTCGTACACCTCGTGGAGCGCGGGCGCGTCCGGGGCGAAGCACTGCACGTGGCAGTGCAGCTTCACGCCCTTGAGGCCCGCCGCGAAGGCCTCGGCGAGGATGTCCGCCGCGCCCTCTTCGCCCGGCAGCACGGTGGCCAGCCCCAACACGCGCGGCTCGGCCCGGGCCACCTCGGCGACGTAGGCGTTGAGGAAGCGCGCCATGCCCGGCTTGTGCGCGTAGTGCAGCGCCACCACCCGGTGCACCCCGCGCGACAGCAGGAAGGACACCACCTGGGGCGTGTGCAGCTTGTAGCGGATGGGCCAGCCGTACTGCTCGAACCAGCGCCAGATGGCCTCGAAGACGCCGTCCGGGAAGAGGTGGACGTGGGCATCCACCACGGGCGGCAGCCCCTCGGGCAGCCGGGGCCCCTCCTCGTCGTTCAGGGCTGGCAGGGGCAGTGTCGAGCTTCCAGACGCCAGCCAGCCGGAGGCGGCGCCCAGGCAGGCCGGGGACTCGTCGGAGTGGCTCATGCGCGGGAGGAGCCCTACTCCTTCTTGCGCTTCGCCTCTCCCGGCTTCGGCGGGTTGTCCAGCCGCTGGAGATAGGCGTTGTTCGAGTAGCCGGCGCGCTCCAGCCGCTGCGTCTCGATGAGATCGGCGACCTTGGTGCACACCTGGCTGAGCAGACGGAGCGACTCGGCCAATATCTTCTCGGCCTGGTCCTGCGCGTCCGCGCGCTTGATGACGGTCCGATCGCGACGGAACAACTGGGTCAACTTCATCCCAACCAATCTAAGGGAAGGCGTGCCCTCTTGCCACCGGACTCACGGGCACCGCGCGCGTGCTCCCGCGCCGCCCGGGGCTCCCTCGGGGACGGGCCGGGCTGCTCCTCCCGCGCGCGGGTGTCGAGCCGTTGACGCATCCGGCCAACGCGGAGCGGTGGAAATCAACAACTTAACAGCCCAGCAAATTTACAACCTGGACTCCGCTCGGCTGGGGGGTGGAGCCGCCGCGAGGGAAAGCGTCGGGTAAACGACCAATATCAGGGGCCTTTCACGAATTTTCAGCAGGGGGGGTGACGCGCGGAAAATTTGTGCTTACAGTGGGTCCATTCACTTCCCGACTTCCTGTCGGACGGTCGAAAGGGGGACTGCGCATGGCTTACGATGGCGAGCTTGTGAAGATGGAGAATGGCCGCTGGGCGCGGTTCCAGCGTTGCCAGGTGTACCGCCCGGGCGTCGAGGACGCGGGCGAGACGATGATGTTGATTGCCGTGGAGCTGGACGAGCGCTACCAGCTGTTGCTGGACGAAGTGGCGGACTCGCTGGCGCAGTACCGGCATCGGGGCATCCCGGTGCAGGCCAGGCTGGACGAGGCGCAGCGGTTGACGCTGCACCCGGAAGAGTCCAGCGCGCTTCATTAACGAGGCCGGTAGAAGCGCGCGGCGTTGTCATGAGCCACGCGCTTCACCACTCGTTCCGACAGCTTCGCCTTGGCCAGCATGTGGGCCACGCGCGCGAGCCCGAGGATGTCGCCGGCGCCATCGCCGGCATCCGAGTTGAGCACCAGCCGTTCACTGCCAAGCCGGCGCACCAGCGCCACGGCACGTTCGGCCTTGAGTGCCTCGGGGTGCAACGTCAGCCCCGCCCAATGCCCACAGCCGAGGATGTTGCGCACGGTGCGGCCGTTGGCGTGGTCCACCAGCACGCGTGAAGGCCGGATGCCGGAGTCGCGCAGCAGGGTGAGGATGCGCCGGGTGTGGCGCTCCTTGTCGCGCACCGGGGTGTGCACCAGCACCTTCAGCTTGAGCTGACGCGCGAGCGCGAGCTGCTCGAGGAAGGCCTCCTCCTCCTCGATGCCGCCCGCGTGCAGGCCCGTCTCGCCGAGGGCCACCACGCGTCCGCCGCGGAAGTAGTCCGGGAGGCTCGCGAGCACCTCGGACAGGCCGCGGCGGGGGATGCAGCGCGGGTGCACGCCCAGGGCGGCCCAGGCGCGGATGCCCAGCCGCTCCAGGCGGGGCAATTGCCGGAGCATCAGGTCGTCGAAGTGCTTGCGCAGGGCCTTGGGCGTGGGCTCGGGCAGGTGGTGGGCCACCACCAACGCCCGCTCCACCCCGAAGAAGCGCATGGACTCGAGGTCCTGGTCGCTGAGGGCCTCCGGGTGGAGGTGCGCGTCGAAGAGCTGGAGGAGGGTGGTCGCCACGGTTCGTTCCGTCCTGTCCGTCAGTCCTGGCCGAGGGCGGCGCCCTCGTTGCGCGGATCGCTCCCCGCGTAGCGCAGGTTCGTCTTGGGATCGCTGTAGACGGCCTCGGCGTCGCCCCAGGCCTCCTGCTTGCGAATCTTGTGGCCCTTGGCCTCCAGCGCCGCCTGCGTGGCGGGCTCCAGGCCGTAGCGGTCCACCCACAGCTCATCCGGCAGGTACTGGTGGTGCAGCCGGCCCAGTCCCACCGCGCGCACCACGTCCATCTTCTGGTCCACGATGTTGGAGATGACCTGGATGACGGTGGTGGGGATGGTGGAGCCGCCCGGGCTGCCCACCGCCAGCATCACCTTCTTGGGGTCCTCCTTGGAGAAGACGAGCGTGGGGGACATGGAGGACAGGGGCACCTTGCCCGGGGCGATGGCGTTGGCCTCGCCCGTCACCAGCCCGTAGGCGTTGGGCACGCCGGGCCGCGCGGCGAAGTCATCCATCTCGTCGTTGAGGAGGATGCCGGTGCCCTTGGCGACGACACACGAGCCGAAGGCGTAGTTCACCGTGGTGGTGAGGGCCACCGCGTTGCCGTCCTTGTCGATGACGGAGATGTGCGTGGTGTTCTTCTTCTCGGGCGCGGTGGAGGGGTCGTACCAGGTGCCGTCCGGCTTCTTGAGCGTGGAGCCGCTGGCGCCCTCCACGGGAGGCAGCAGCGAGGCACTCGGCGTGGCCTTCTTCGGGTCGATGCTGCCCGCGAGGTCCGCGATGTAGCCCACCGAGGTGAGGCGCTCCATGGGGATCTTCACGAAGGCCGGGTCCCCCAGGTACTTCACCCGGTCCACGTACACGCGGCGCACCGCCTCGGTGTAGAGGTGGAGCGACTCCGGCTCGCGGAAGTCCAGGCCCTGGGGGCGCAGCTTCTCCAGCGCGCCGAGCACCTGCACCACCGCCAGTCCCCCCGCGCTCGGCGGCGGCATGGTGAGGATGCGGTGGCCGCGGTAGCTGCCCTCCAGCGGCGCATGCGTGCGCGTCTTGAAGTCCTTCAGGTCCTCGAGCGAGAGCGTGCCGCCGCCCGCCTTCACCGTGTCCACCATGGCCAGGGCCAGGGGGCCCGAGTAGAAGGCCTTGGGGCCGCTCTTCGCGAGCGTCTGGAGCGTGCGGGCCAGCTCCGGCTGCTTCACGAGGTGGCCGATGGGCGGCACGTCCAGCTCGCCCTGGTCGTTCTTCACGAGGAAGATGCGCGAGGCGTCCGGGTCCTGCCGCAGGCAGTCGCGCCGCAGGGTGGCCATGCCCTGGTACTTGGGAGACACCCAGAAGCCGTTGCGAGCGGCGTCGATGGCCGGCTGCAGCACCACGGCGCGGGGCAGCTTGCCGTGCTTCTCCAGCAGCTCCAGGTAGCCGGCCACCGCGCCGGGCACCGCCACGCTCGTCGCGCCATCCGTGGACAGCCCGGGCACCACCTGTCCGTCCTTCAGGTACATGTCGCGCGTGGCCCCCTTGGGCGCCACCTCGCGGAAGTCCAGCACCTGCGTCCCGCCCGTCTTCGCGTCGTGCACCAGCGCGAAGCCCCCGCCGCCAATGCCCGAGTGGTACGGGCCCACCACACCCAGCGTGAAGGCCGCCGCCACCGCCGCGTCCACCGAGTTGCCGCCCTTCTCCAGCATCCTCAGCGCGGCCTCGCTCGCCATCGGGTGCGCCGTGGCCACCGCTCCGCCCCGGTACGGCCGCGCCGCCCACGCGGGCCACGCCATGACCAGTGCCATCAGTGCCACTGCCCACCCGTTTTGGTGAGTCCGCATCTTTACCGTCTCCACGTGAAGAGCCTCCGTCGGGGGCCCACCTGGCGCTTCCGCGAGTGGGCGTTCTGGAGTATCCCCGGCCGCGGCTCGGACCCGCCAAGAAACGTTTCAACATCGAGAAGTGTCCGGCTGACACCAGCATGCCCGGCCTGGAGTTTGACCGGGGCACAGGTGAAGGCATCCTGTGCATGACGGTTCGTCGCGCCGGGGGAAACATGAACGCCAACCTGACGACAATGAAGCAGACGTCGGCCTCGCCAGAGGTCACGGTGACGACGGTGTTCCTCAAACCGACGTTCGGTATCACCGTGCAGAGCAACACGCTGTCCGTTTCCGTGAAGGCTCGCCCGGAGGGCATCCGCTCCACGCGCCCACCCGCTCGCGGTTGACGCGCCGCTTTCGCATCCCTAGTAATCGCCGCCTATGACAGTTCCTCTGGCGGCGGTGGTGTTGTGCGCTGGCAAGGGCACGCGGATGAAGTCGGAGAAGGCCAAGGTCCTTCACCCCATCCTCGGCAAGCCCATCTGTGCCTATCCCCTCATGCGAGCGCTGGAGCTGGGCGCCTCCCCCGTGGTGCCGGTGGTAGGCCACCAGGCAGACGAGGTGGAGCGCTCCATCCGCGCTCATTTCCCCACCGCGCCCCTGCGCTTCGCGCTCCAGAAGGAGCAGCGCGGCACGGCGGACGCGGTGCGCTCGGCGGAAGCCGCGCTGAAGGACTTCAACGGGCGCGTGCTCATCCTCTACGGAGACGTGCCGCTGGTGCGCCGCGAGACGCTCGAGGCCCTGTCCGCCGCGCACGACAAGAGCGGCGGCGTGCTCTCGCTGGTGTCCACGTCTCCGGCGGATCCCACCGGTTACGGCCGCGTCATCCGGGAGATGGGCAAGGTGGTGCGCATCGTCGAGCACAAGGACGCCACCCCCGAGCAGCGCCAGGTGCGCGAGTGCAACGCCGGCATCTACCTGGTGGAGTCCTCGTTCCTCTGGAAGGCGCTGGCCAACATCCGCAGCGCGAACGCGCAGGGCGAGTTCTACCTGACGGACCTGGTGGAGATGGCCGCGGCCCAGGGCCCGGTGGGCTCCATCGACGCCGAGTTCGGCGAGACGGCCGGTGTGAATGACCGGGTGGAGCTGGCGGCGCGGGGCAAGGAGCTCCAGGCGCGCATCAACACCTGGCACATGCGCAACGGCGTCACCCTGACGGACCCCGCCACCACGTACATCGAGGAGGGCGTGGCCATCGGGTCCGACACGGAGCTCGCCCCCATGGTGACGCTCTCGGGCGCCACGGTGGTCGGCCGCGACGTCAGCATCGGACAGGGCAGCGTCCTGCACGCCTCCTCGGTGGCCGACGGGACGACCATCAAGCCGTACACCGTCCTGGAGGAGGCCCGGGTGGGCGAGCGCTGCATCCTCGGCCCCTTCGCGCGGCTGCGGCCCGGCACGGACCTCGCCGAGGAGGTGCACCTGGGCAACTTCGTGGAGACGAAGAAGGCCCGCCTCGGCCGCGGCTCCAAGGCCAACCACCTGGCCTACCTGGGCGACGCGAAGATCGGCGCCAAGGTCAACGTGGGCGCCGGCACCATCACCTGTAATTACGACGGGGTGAACAAGCACGTCACCGAGCTGGGCGATGGTGTCTTCATCGGCTCGGACTCGCAGCTGGTGGCCCCTGTGAAAGTCGGGGACGGTGCGTATGTCGGTGCGGGCACCACGGTGACGAAAGATGTGCCTCCCGGGAGCCTCGCCGTGTCCCGTACGCCACAGCTCAACATGGAAGGCTGGGTGGAGAGGAAGAAGGCGCGCATGGCCAAGTCCGCGGAAGCTGGCCCTTCCAAGCCGGACAAGGCCTCCGCGGGTTAGACGGCCCGCGTCTTGCTTGTCTCGAGGGCGACAGGTGTCGCCCGATGTGGGTGGAAATGCCCCCGGAATTTGCAATCCGGGGTTCGGGCGTGAGAGAGGACGGACAACATGTGCGGCATTGTTGGGTACGTTGGGGACAAGGAGTCGGCTCCCATCCTGGTGTCCGGGCTGAAGAAGCTCGAGTACCGCGGGTATGACTCCGCGGGCGTGGCGGTGGTGAACCGCAACGTCCTGAACGTGGTGCGGGCCACGGGCAAGCTGAAGAACCTGGAGAACCGCGTCCAGACCGACGTGCCCCAGGGCACCATCGGCATCGGCCACACGCGCTGGGCCACGCATGGGCGTCCCTCGGACGAGAACGCCCACCCGCACACCTATGGTGATGTGGCGGTGGTGCACAACGGCATCATCGAGAACCACCTGGCCCTCAAGGAGGAGCTGCGCGCCAAGGGGCACCACTTCTCCTCCGAGACGGACTCCGAGGTCTTCGCCCACCTCATCTCCGATGAGCTCAAGAGCGGCCTGGACCTGCCGGCGGCGGTGCGCGCGGCCATCGCCCAGGTGAAGGGCACCTACGCCCTGGCGGTGGTGACGGCCAGCGACCCCCACCGCATCGTCTGCACCAAGGACTCCTCTCCCATGGTGCTCGGCCTGGGCCAGGGACAGAACTTCGTGGCCAGCGACGTGCCGGCGCTGCTCGAGCACACGCGCGACTTCGTCTACATGGAGGAGGGTGACCTGGCCGTCATCACCGCCTCGAGCGTGGACATCTACGGCCGCTCCGGCCAGAAGGTGAACCGGCCCACCCGCCGCATCGACTGGACGCCGATGATGGCGGAGAAGGGCGGCCACAAGCACTTCATGCACAAGGAGATCATGGAGCAGCCTCGCGCGGTGGCGGACACGCTGCGCGGCCGCATGCTCCTCTCCGAGGGCGACGTGCACTTCGAGGGCTGGAACCTCAGCCCCGAGAAGGTGCGGGCGATCACCAAGGTGACCATCCTGGCGTGCGGCACCTCGTGGCACTCGGGGATTGCCGGCAAGGCGATGATCGAGTCGCTGGCGCGCATCCCGGTGGAGGTGGAGCTGGCCAGTGAGTTCCGCTACCGCGATCCCATCGTGGAGCCCTCGCACCTGGCCATCGCCATCAGCCAGTCGGGCGAGACGGCGGACACGCTGGCGGCCTTCAAGGAGGCCAAGGCGCGTGGCGCCACGTCGCTCGCGCTGTGCAACGTCATCGGCAGCGCCATGACGCGTGAGGCGGACATCACCATCCTCACCAACGCGGGTCCGGAAATCGGCGTGGCCTCCACCAAGGCCTTCACCACGCAGCTGGTGGGGCTCTACCTGCTGGCGGTGAAGCTCGGCCGCATGCGCGGCACGCTCACCGTCAAGGCGGCGCAGGAGCACCTGACCTCGCTGACCGAGATCCCCAAGATGATCGAGGACGTGCTCAAGTGCGAGACCTCGGTCAAGCGCGTGGCGCGCGAGTTCATGAGCTCGCAGGACTTCCTCTTCCTCGGCCGCGGCCCGATGCACCCGGTGGCGCTCGAGGGCGCGCTCAAGCTCAAGGAGATCTCCTACATCCACGCCGAGGGTTATGCCGGCGGCGAGATGAAGCACGGTCCCATCGCGCTCATCGACGAGAAGATGCCGGTGGTGGTCATCGCGCCCAAGCAGCCGCACGTGGCCTACGAGAAGATCATCGGCAACATCGAGGAGGTGCGGGCCCGCGGCGGCAAGGTCATCGCGATCATCGACGAGGATGACGCGCACGTGGCCTCGCTGGCCGACCATGTCATCCGCATCCCGGCCGCCAGCGCGCTGCTCGCGCCGGTGGTGGCCACGATTCCCCTGCAGCTGCTCGCCTACCACGTGGCGGACCTGCGCGGGAACGACGTGGATCAGCCGCGCAACCTCGCCAAGAGCGTGACGGTCGAGTAGTCCGCGCCGGATCGGTCCTGCGATTCAACCCGCCCGGGGATGCCTCGCTTCGAGGCCCCCGGGCGTTTTCATGTCCAGCTCCGCCTTCCGGTCAGAAGGCCGCGTCGAAGGTGACCTCTCCGGCGACGCCCACCTGGTACGCCGAGACGCGGCGCTCGAAGAAGTTCGCCAGCTCCTGCACGTCCTGCAGGTCCATGAAGCCGAACGGGTTCTTCGCGCCGTAGCGCTTCGGCAGGTCCAGCATCACCAGCCGCTGATCGGCCACGAACTCCAGGTACTGCCGCATCTCGTGCACGGACAGGCCCGCGACGCCCATTCCCAGCAGGTCCTCGGCGAACTGGAGCTCGCACGCCACCGCCTCCTCCAGCATGGTGGCCACCTCCCGCTCCATCTCCGCGTCGAAGAGGCCCGGCTCCTCGCGCCGCACCGTCTTCACCACCTCGAAGGCGAAGGCCATGTGCGCGCTCTCGTCGCGGAAGACCCAGTTCGTCCCCGCGGCCAGCCCGTGCAGCAGCCCCCGCGAGCGCAGGAAGTACACGTACGCGAACGCCGCGAAGAAGAAGAGCCCCTCGATGCAGGCCGCGAAGCAGATGAGGTTCAGCAGGAACTTCCTCCGCTGCTCCCGCGTCTCCAGCCGCTCCAGCTCGCCGATGGAGTCCATCCACTTGAAGCAGAACTCCGCCTTCTTGCGGATGCTCGGGATGGTGTCGATCGCCGCGAAGGCCCTTGCGCGCTCGGCCGGGTCCGGCACGTACGTGTCGAGCAGCGTGAGGTAGAACTGCACGTGCAGCGCCTCCTCGTAGAGCTGCCGCGACAGGTACATGCGCGCCTCGGGGGCGTTCACGTGCTTGTAGAGGTTCAGCACGAGGTTGTTCGCCACGATGGAGTCGCCCGTCGCGAAGAAGGCCACCAGCCGCTGGATGAGGTGCCGGTCCGCCGCCGTCATCTTCGAGCGCAGGTCCCCCACGTCCGTCGAGAAGTCCACCTCCTCCACCGTCCAGGTGTTCTTGATGGCGTTGCGGTACATCTCGAAGAAGACCGGGTACTGCATCGGGCGCAGTGTGAGGTTCATGCCTGGGTCCAGCAGGCGCGCACCCGTCTTGGGCGTCGCGTGCGAGACCTTGTTGGACGTCATGTAGGCAATCACTGGCAGGCCTCGCAGGCTTCGGGGTTCTCGAGAGAGCAGGCGATGGCCTGCTCATCGGTGGGCTTCGGCTCGGCTCGGGCCATCTCGCTGACACCGTTCGTCTTCGTGTCCGCGCCGTTCCGGGACGCGTCGGCGGTGGTCTTCGCGATGCGCGTGGCCGGCCGCGAGCGCAGGTAGTACGTCGTCTTCAGCCCCTTCTTCCACGCGTACATGTACATGGAGCTGAGCTGGCCGATGTTCGGCGCCTCCATGAACAGGTTGAGCGACTGGCTCTGGTCGATGAAGGCGCCCCGGTCCGCCGCCATGTCGATCAGCGAGCGCATCGGCAGCTCCCACGCCGTGCGGTAGATGGCCCGCACGTCGGCGGGAATCTCCTCGAGCGACTGGATGGAGCCCTCCGCGAGCTTGATGCGGGCCCGCATGTCCTCGTTCCACAGCCCGAGCGCCTTCAGCTCCTCCACGAGGTAGCGGTTGACCTGGAGGAAGTCCCCCGAGAGCGTCTCGCGCTTGAAGAGGTTGGACACCTGGGGCTCGATGCACTCGTAGCAGCCCGCGATGGACGCGATGGTCGCCGTGGGGGCGATCGCGATCAGCAGCGAGTTGCGCAGGCCCACCTGCTTCACCCGGGCACGCAGCGCGTCCCAGCGCGCCGAGTCCTCGGGGACCACGTTCCACGCGTCGAACTGGAGCTCACCGCGCGCCGCCCGCGTCTCGGAGAAGGCCGGGTGGGCACCGTGCTCGGCCGCCAGCTCCGTCGAGGCGGAGAGCGCGTGGAAGTAGATGTCCTCGGAGATCTTCCGCGAGACGGCCCGCGCCTCGGCGCTGTCGAAGGGCAGGCGCATCTGGAAGAACACGTCCTGCAGGCCCATGATGCCCAGGCCCACCGGGCGCCAGCGGAGGTTCGAGCTCTTCGCCGAGGGGATGGGGTAGTAGTTCAGGTCGATCACCCGAGCCAACTGCCGCACCGCCGTCCGCACCGTCTTCCCCAGCTTCTCCCAGTCGAAGCTCACCCGGCCGCGCTCGTCCACCGACGTGTGCCGCGCGAGGTTGATGGAGCCGAGGTTGCACACGGCCGTCTCGTCCCCTGACGTCACCTCGAGGATCTCCGTGCAGAGATTGGACAGGTGCACGACCCGGCCCGGCAGCGCCGTCTGGTTGCACGCCCGGTTGGACTTGTCCTTGAACGTCATCCACCCGTTCCCGGTCTGCGCCAGCGTCCGCATCATGCGCCCGTACAGCTCGCGCGCCTTCAGCGTCTTCGCCGCCAGGCCCTTCTGCTCGGCCTGCTCGTAGGCGCGCTCGAACTCCTCGCCGTAGAGGTCCGTGAGGTGCGGCACCCCCTTCGGGTCGAAGAGGGACCAGTTCCCATCCGCCTCGACGCGCTTCATGAAGAGGTCGGGGATCCAGTTCGCGAGGTTCAGGTTGTGCGTGCGCCGCGCCTCGTCACCGGTGTTGTCCCGCAGCTCGAGGAACTCCTCCAGGTCCGCGTGCCACGTCTCCAGGTACACGCAGGCCGCGCCCTTGCGCTTCCCACCCTGGTTCACCGCCGCCACCGACGCATCCAGCGTCTTCAGCCACGGGACGATGCCGTTGCTGTGCCCGTTCGTGCTCCCGATCAGCGAGCCGCGCGAGCGCACCCGGTGGTACGCCAGCCCGATGCCTCCCGAGAACTTCGAGAGCATCGCCACGTCCGTGTACCGCTGGTAGATGCTCTCCAGCTCGTCCCCGGGCGAGTCCAGCAGGAAGCACGACGACAGCTGCTCGTGGCACGTGCCCGAGTTGAACAGGGTGGGGGAGCTCGGCACGTACTCGAGCATCGAGAAGAGCCGGTAGAGCTCCAGCGCCTCGGGCACCGTCTCCCCGAGCGCCACCGCGATGCGCATGAAGAAGTGCTGCGGCGTCTCCAGCACCTCGCGCGTCGTCGGGTGCTTGAGCAGGTAGCGGTCATAGACCGTCCGCAGCCCGAAGTACTCGAAGAGCCGGTTGCGCGAGGGGTCGATCGTGTCGTTCAGCTTGCGCGCGTTCGTGGAGACGAGCCGGGCCACGCGCTCGTTCACGAGGCCCAGCTTGTGCGCGGCGGCGATCGACTGCGAGAAGGAGTGGATCTCCTGCCCGGAGACCTCCTTGTCGATGTACGTGGCGAGCAGCCGCGCCGCGAGCTTCGCGTACTCGGGCTCCTCCAGCGTCAGCGAGGCCGCGGTCTGGATGGAGAGCTGATCCAACTCCTGCGTCGAGGCCCCGTCATAGAGGCCGACGATCGTCTTCGTCGCCACGCGGATGGCATCCACCTGGCGCAGCCCGTCGCAACAGCGGCCGATCGCCCGGACGATCTTGTTCAGGTCCGCGCCCTCGAGCACCCCGTTGCGCTTGCGCACCCGCATGGTGGTGTGCGGCGGCGTTGTCGTGGACGTGATGTGGGTTCCGTTCAGCATGCTCCTCCTCCTCCGTTCGCGACCGTGTGGATCCGCGGAGGAAAAGGGCTGCCCGTGTCGCGCATTGCGACGTGCGATGACTCGCCGAGCCGACCCTCGCCCCCCTCGGGCGACTGGAGCACCACAGGAGGAGAAGGGACGGGGCCGCACGGTCACGGGAGTCCGTGGCGCACGGAACCTCCCGCCTCCCCACGAGGCGTCCAGGTCGATTCTCCCCCCGGATTTCTCCCCGAGGGCAGGTGGCTGGCAGGTCTTCGGGCTCGCGAGCCCCCGGCTCATCGCCGGCTCCTACTACCGTCCCCTTCCCAGCCTCTCGGCCAGTGGTGTGGACGGGTTCGTTCTCGCTTACCGCTGCGGGGGCAGCTCCGGATTCACACCGGATTCCCTTTCAAGCCCGGGCCGAGACCCGGGCACCAGCGACGCGCGCCACCGTAAGGGGGGGACCCCAGGCTGTCAAAGGATCAGTGGCGGACGTTCCGGGCCTTGTGTCCTGCTTCGGGCGATCGTACTTCTGCGCTACCTTGGGTGGCCCTTCTCGCGCTCCCAGAGGGCAAGAGCGAGCGCCTGTTGCAGCCCCGCCTGCACCTCGCGCGGGCTGAAGGGCTGGCCCGTGTCCAGCGCCCACGCCAGGAGCGCTCCCGCGAACTCGCCCGCCGTGCGGTAGCGCTGGTTCACGTCCGGCGCCAGCGCCTTGCGGATCACCGCCGCCAGCCGCTTGTCCAGCGTGTCCGGCAGGTTCAGCTTCGCCGCTCGGATGGCCGCCATCACCACCTCGGGGTCGTCGCTGCCGCGCTCGAAGGGGTGGAAGCCCAGCACCAGCTCGTGCAGGACGATGCCCATCGAGAAGAGATCCGAGGCCAGCGTCACCGGGTCCCCGCGCGTCTGCTCCGGCGACAGGTAGTGCAGCTTGCCCGCCGTCACGCCTTCCTCCGGGCCCAGGTCCATCCCGCGCGCCTTGGCCACGCCGAAGTCGCCGAGCTTCACCTCGCACTGTCCGGAGAAGAAGATGTTGGCGGGATTCACGTCCCCGTGCACAAGCTCCAGCGGCCGGCCGGTGCGCGTGCGCGCCTGGTGGAAGCAGGCCAGCGCCCGCAGCACCTCGATGCACACGTGCACGCCCGCGGCCAACGGGATGCGCTGCCCCTGCCGCTCGTGCGCCCGGAGCATCCCGTCCAGGTCTCCACCCAGCAGGAACTCCATGGCGATGAAGTAGCGCCCGAAGGCCTCGCCAATCTCCAGCCGGCGCACCAGGTTCGGGTGCTCCAGCAGGCCCATCAGGTCCGCCTCGCCGGCGAAGGACTCGGCGGTGACGTCCTTGCGCATCAGCTTCAGCGCCACCTTGAAGGGCGTGCCCTTCTCGTCCTTCGCCTCCGCGAGGAAGACCTCCGCCATTCCCCCCGAGCCCAGGCGCGAGCGCAGCACATAGCGCCCGAAACGGCGCGAGGGGATTTCCACGGTCTTGGACGGTGCGGGGGGCGGCTGCACGGTGCCGCCAGTCTACCCCGTCACCGCTTGTCCGCGCCTTCCTCTTCCTTGGACAGCTCCAGCAGCAGGTCCAGGTCCTCCACCGTGTCCAGGCTCTCCAGCAGCTCGAGGTTCTCCACCACCTCCTTGTCCTCCGCGGACAGCTCCGGCGCCGGGGGCCTGGGGGCCGGGGCGCGCTGCTGGGGCGGGGGCGGAGACTGCTTGGAGGGAGGAGGGGACTCGGCGGCCGCGGCCGTGCCCGAGGCCAGCACGGCGGCCAGCATCACCGCGTGGCGCCAGCTCATTGCCGCCGCCTCTCACGCATCCGCTCGCGCATCTGCTCGCGCTGCTCGGGCGTCATCTGCCTCCAGCGCCGCATGTTCTCCATCATCTGCTCGCGCCGCTCCGGGTGCGCCCGCAGGTACGCCCTCATCCGCTGGCGCACCTCCGCCTTGCGCTCGGGGCTCATCCCGCGGAACTCGCGGAAGCGCTCGCGCAGCTGCCGGCGCTCCTCGGGCGTCAGCCGCTGGAACTCGCGCAGGTTGGCCCGCACCCGCTCCCGCTCCTCCTCGGGCATCTGCTTCCAGCGCTCCAGGTTGCCCTGGATGCGCTCGCGCTCCTCCGGCGGCATCGCCTTGAGCTCGCGCAGCTTCGCCCGCAGCGCTTCCTTCTGCTCGGGGGACAGCTGCTGGAAACGCTCGGCCGCCGTCTGGGGCCGCCGCGGCTGCTCCTGCTGTTGAGGCTCCGGCGGCTGGGGCTCCTCCGCCCGGCCCGCTCCGCCCAGCAGCAGCGCCACCATCAGCCCCGCTCGCGCCAGGTTGCTCCGGCCCATCATCACCGCACCTCCAGCTCGTGGAGGCTCGCAATCACCTCCAGGTCCTCGTCATTCTCCAGGCCGACGACGTCGTAGTCCTCGACCACTTCCAGGTTCATCGCCAGCTCCAGCGTGCCCGCGTCCGCCACGTCCAGCGCGGGCTCGCCCGGCGCGGCCGTGTAGAGCGCCAGCCCCGCCACCGCCGCCAGTCCCGCCGCCGGCACCAGCACCGAGGGCCTCAGCCACGCCCGCAGCCGCTCGCCCAGCGTCGGCGGCAGCGCGTCCAGCTTCGCCATCACCTCGCGCCGCATGGCCGGCGAGGGCGTGAACCCGGGCAGCCCGGCCATGCGCGCCACCGTGCGCCGCAGCAGCGCCTCCGTCCCCTGGCAGCCCGCGCAGCTCCCCAGGTGCGCCTCCACCTCGGCGCGCCGCGCGGGCACCAGCTCCCCGTCCACGTACGCCGTCAGGTCTTCCTCGAATGGACAACTCATGCCCTGCTCCTCGCGGGCACGGAGCCCGTCTGCAGTTCCTCCACCTTGCGCGCCACCGCCAGCGTCGCCCGGTGGATGAGGCTCTTCACCGCCGCCTCGCTCGCCTCCAGCGCCTCCGCGATGTCCCGGTACGCCATTCCCTCGAAGCGGCACATGGTGAAGGCCGCACGCTCCCGCTCGCTCATCGCCTTCAGCGCCTCGCCCACCGCCCGCTCCAGCTCCCGCCCCGCCAACGCCTGGTCCGGCCTGTCTCCTTCCCCTCCCGCCACCTCCAGCCCGCCCTCGTCCTCCTGTGCATCCGTCGAGGTGTGCTCCACCCGGTACTCTCCGCGCCGCACCTCGTTGAGGCAGTGGTTGGTGGCCACCCGGAAGAGGAACGTCTTGAACTTCGCCGACGGCCTGTAGCTCTTCGCGTTGCGGTACAGCTTCACGAAGATGTCCTGCGTCAGCTCCTCGGCCCGCTCCCGGTCCCCCACGAAGCGCAGGGCGAAGCGCGCCACGCTCACGTGGTACCGGTCGAACAGCAGCGCGAACGCCCGCCGGTCGCCCGCCGCCACCTTCAGCATCATCTGTGCGTCTGCGTCCGAGTCCGCTTCCACGCTTCCGTCCAACCCGGGACCCTTCCAATAGTTGCGGGGCGATTTTCCGCCCGAGCGTACCGGAGTCCCCGCGGATGTCTCCGGATGGAGGTGGGTAATGTGCCCACATGCCTCCCCAGAGGGCGGGGTGCTGTCTTCCGGGAGGCGTCCGGTGGCCCGGGCGTCGGCTGGCGGAAGCTCCGGGGTAGGGGAGGTGCGGGTTGCTTTGAAGGTCGTGGGAGCCGGTCGTTACAGTCCCGGCCGTGTCCGACACCCCCCGCACACGCCCGCCCGGCTCCGGTTCCCGCCCGAGTGAATCGGGAGAAGACGCGGAGCTGCCCTCCCTGGCCCCCTGGGAGCCGCCGGCCAGTCCCCTCGGGCCCGAGGCGGACCCGGGGCGGGTGCTCGCCCTCGTCCAGGATGCGCGGATGGCGGCCCGCGACGCGGACCGGGCCCGGGTGGCCGGTGCGCTGAACCAGCAGTTGGACGCGCTGGCGGCCGGAGGGGGCTCGCGGGAGGTGGCGGACCTGCTCGAGCAACTCCTGGAGAGCGGCCAGCTGGCGGGGCTGGAGGACCCGGGTGGCCGCACGTGCCGGGCGGCGGCCACCGAGGCGCTGACGCGGCTCGGCTTCCCCTACGCGCTGGAGGTCCGCCCGGAGGACCTGGCCTTCCTGCGCGGCCAGGACGGGGCCTCCCGGGAGTTTCCCTGGATGTCCACGGCGGCCGGGGCGCTCCTGGTGGCGGGCATCGCCGCCCAGTGGCTCCTCCAGCCTCCACCCCTGGAGCAGGGCGGCCTGGGGCTCCCCCTCGTCCTGCTCATGGGACTGTCACTGCTGACCCTGGTGCCGGCGCTGTTGGGCCCTGAACGCTCGGCGTCACAGCGGGCGGGCCTGCTCGGACTGCTCGCCCTGTCGCTCGTTCAGCTATACCTGGGCGTCTTCGGCGGTTACTACGGAGCCCTCAGCGGGGGAGCTGGACTGTTGGCCTGGTTGCTCCTCATGCTGCCTCGGCGGTGAACGCCGTGGGTCATGTCAGAGGGATGGACTAGGGTTATCCCTACGCGATACTAAACGCGAGTTCAGGTGGGCCGGGGTGGCTCGCCGCATACGCAAGGAGCAAGACGAAATGGCCGTGAATCCAGAGAAGGAGAAGGCGATCGAATTGGCGATGTCCGCGGTGGAGCGCCAGTTCGGTAAGGGGTCGATCATGCGGCTCGGCAACGAGGAGCCGCTGGTCCGGGATGTTCAGGCCATTTCGACGGGAAGCGTCTCGCTCGACATCGCGCTGGGCGTCGGCGGCGTGCCCAAGGGCCGCATCGTCGAGATCTACGGGCCGGAGTCTTCCGGTAAGACGACCCTCTGCCTCCACATCGTGGCCGAGGCGCAGAAGCGCGGCGGCGTGGCCGGCTACATCGACGCCGAGCACGCGCTGGACATCGGCTACGCGCGCAAGCTGGGCGTGCGCACGGATGACCTGCTGCTGAGCCAGCCGGACACCGGTGAGCAGGCGCTGGAGATCGCCGAGATGCTGGTGCGCTCGGGCGCCATCGACGTGCTGGTGGTGGACTCGGTGGCGGCGCTCGTTCCCAAGGCCGAGCTCGAGGGCGAGATGGGCGATGCGCACATGGGTGTGCAGGCCCGCCTGATGAGCCAGGCGCTGCGCAAGCTGACGGGTACCATCAGCAAGAGCCAGACGTGCGTCATCTTCATCAACCAGATCCGCATGAAGATTGGCGTGATGTTCGGCAACCCCGAGACGACGACGGGCGGCAACGCGCTGAAGTTCTACGCGTCGCAGCGCCTGGACATCCGCCGCGTGGGCGCCATCAAGAATGGCGAGAACGTGGTGGGCAGCCGCACCCGCGTGAAGGTGGTGAAGAACAAGGTGGCGCCTCCGTTCAAGGAGGTCGAGTTCGACATCATGTACGGCACGGGTATCTCGAAGGAGGGAGACCTGATCGATCTGGCGTCCAACGACGGCATCATCGAGAAGAGCGGCAGCTGGTTCTCCTTCAAGGGAGAGCGCATCGGCCAGGGCCGTGAGAACGCGAAGGACTACCTGCGCGACCACCCCGAGGTGCGCGTGGAGGTGGAGCGGCAGGTGATGGAGAAGTACGGCATCGGCAAGCCGGCCCTGGCCGCCGTCCCGGCTCCCACCGAGGAGGCTCCCGCCGAGGGCCACTCCGAGAAGCGCCAGCGCGTGAAGGCCGCGAAGTAGTCCGGGCCTTTTCCGCTTGAAGTATTCAGGGGCCGTCTCCCGAGAAGGGGGGCGGCCCCTTGCTTTTCTGGGTGCGTCTGGCACGGGTCTGGGTGGTGGAAGTTGAGCCACGGTGGTCGCGCACCGTGCTAGGGAGAGCGCCATGACGCTCAGCGCCATCCACGTGCGCAACTACCGCTCCTTCGCGGAGCCCCAGTCCCTGGAACTGCGTCCGCTCACGTTGCTCTATGGTGACAACAGCGCGGGGAAGAGCGCACTCGTGCGGCTTCTGCCTCTGCTGGCGGATTCGGTGAGCATGGAGGATGGAGGGCCACTCAATCTCGCCAGCGCCGCCGCTCGTGGCAGCACCTACGAGGGCCTGCGCTGGAAGGGGAGCACCTCCGATGACGCGCCCCCCGAGATGGTCTTCACCTTCGAGTGGAAGGGCGGAGCCGGGGACACCCGCATCGAAATGGCCCTCGACTGGGAGCGCTCCTGGAAGCGGCTCATCGTCAAGCGCTTCAGCCTCTTGCAAGGAGATCAGACCCTGCTGTCCGGAGAGTGGCGCTTCCGTGCCCAGGAGCAGGGCGCGGTAGCACTCACCTATGCCATCAACGCAGCGGGAGTGCTCTCCGAGAAGCCCGTTCTCTTCCGGGGGCTCGTTCCGGAATCGGAGGGCATTCCGGCGCCGCTCTCGCTCATCTTGCGTGAGGGGCTGCTCGGGCTGCGGCGTTCGGTGTTGTGGCTCGGTTCGCGCCAGTTGTCAGCTCGGAGTTTTCCCCGGCCCACCGCTCCTGCCTGGACGATGCGGCCGGATGGCGGTGACCTGGGGGCTCTCCTGGCTTCCCATCCGGAAGTGCTCAGGGAGGTGTCCGCCTGGTGCGAGGCACACCTGCAGCGTGCCGTGGAGATCATCGACGTGCCGGAGTTGGGCCATTTCCGCGTGACCCTGCGGCATACCGCCAGGGCCACGCTCGATGTGGATCTGCTCGACGCGGGAGAAGGCGTGGTGAAGGTCATGCCGGTGCTGGCGGCGCTTGCCCTGAGCCGGCGCCCCGCACCGACGGCGCCTCGCATCCTGGCCATCGAGGAGCCTGAGTCCCATCTGCACCCCAGGTTGCAGCGGGCCCTGGCCGCGCATATCGCCTCGGCTGTCAGTGGGAGCGAGGAGCCGCCGAGCGTCCTCTTGGAGACGCACTCCCAGCACATCCTGCTCGGCGTGCAGATCCAGGTGGCCAGGGGCCTGCTGCGGCCCGAGCAGGTCCAGGTCTATTGGGTGCACCAGGACGAGAGCGGCCGGAGCAGGGCCGAGCCCATCCGGTTGAGCGAGGAGGGCCGACTCCAGGGCAACTGGCCCTCGACCGTCTACACGGAGATCAACGACATGGCCGGTGAGTTGATCCGCGCCCGGCAGGAGCGCCTGCGGAAATGATTGCCACCCTGGAGGCGGCCCTCTTCGCGGCCCCGGTGGATCCGTTGCTCCTGCTGTCCATCCTCCGCCATGGCCAGGAATGCTCGGGTGCTCGAATGGGCGGACAAGGAGGGTCGTAAACCCTGAGCCTTGAGGTCATATCCTGAGAGGCGTCAGCGCCTTGAAGTACCCATGGGCCGTCTCCGGTCAGGGGGGCAGCCCCTTGCTTTTCCGCTGCCTCTGCGGCTCGTCACAACTGGCTGCGCTCTCCCTCCGACCGCTGGGACTTCCCACAGCCTCAGGAGGGCTTCATGTCCAAGACCGTGCAGGGCCTGCTCACATTCCTCATCTCGCTCGTCGTGCCCACGGTGGTGCTGCTGATCCTTAGCGTGCTGCCGGTGTGGCAGGGCATCCTCTCGCCGCAGACCGTCTCGGCATTACCCAAGGTCGCGCTCATCGTGGGAGGCAGTTTTGGCCTTCTCCATGGGCTCGAGGCGGGCATCCTATGCATCTACGACCTGGAGACGGCCGTCGGTTGGATTGAGTTGTTCATCGACCTGACGTGGAGCCTGCCGAACACGATGGCTGGGTTCGTGCTCGGCAACATCATCTACATCTTCTTCGGTAACCCCTCGCGCACGGACTCCGAGGGGCAGGCCTGGATCAGCTTCCAGCCGCGGAACTCGGGGGGCTTTGGCCACAGTGTGTTGCAGACCATCGGGACGGTGAACCTCGGGGGCGCCGGTCAGCACGAGCGCATGCACCTGCTTCAGGCTCGCGTTCTGGGACCCGGCTACATCCCCCTGGTGATTGCCTCCTACTCCGTCACCTTCACCCTCCAGGTGGTGTGGACTCTCACGCTCGGAGGGCTCCTGGCGCTGACGGGCGTGCGGAACAAGGCGTACTTCGAGCCGCCTTCCCACTCGGCCGTGGGCGGCTTCTTCGGGTGGATCTACTACGCCACCCCCATCGAGTTGTTTGCCTACGCCACGGGCAATCCCTGACACTCCGCCGCGACCCGGCCGCTTCGCACGTCAGCGCGAAGCGGTCTTTTCTGGGCGCATCCAACCGGGGCGCACGGCTTCGGTGATTCCTGTCGCCCCGTCCTGCTCCAGGCGGGCCCGCACCTTCGGAGGCGCACCGACCGTTACGTCTCTTCCTCGCTCGAAGCGCTGTGCCTTCACCAGCGCCAGCGTGGCCCGGTCCAACAGCAGCGCCCGGCTCGGTGACGGGACGAGCAGCACCGAGATGTCCTTCGTCAGCGCCTTCACCGCATCGGGCCGCAGCGTCCCGTCCTTCCGGAAGAAGCGCTCCTGCACCTCGTCGTTGGTCCCGTAATCGTCTCCCGCCCCCACCTGCGCGAGCCAGTGGGCGTACTCGCCCTGTCCATCGGCGCGCCGGGGCTCGGGAATCCCCTTCAGTCCCCGCTGCCCCCAGTGGTACCAGCCTCCCTGCCACGCCGAGCCCGCGTCGAGCTTGCGCGCGAAGCTGAAGGTGCTGTCCGTGGTCGCTCCCACTCCGCCATGGCACCCGATGCAGGCCGTGGTCTCCTCGACGTTCTGCGGCCGCAGCGCCCCGCCCGCGTCCTCGATGAAGCCCTGCATCAGCCAACCGGTGCCCGTGCCCACTCCACGCTCCGCATCCGCGAGCACGCGCTTCAGCTTGTCGGGTTGCTTCTCCTTCTCCCGGGCTTCCGCCTCGGCCGCCAGCTGGAGGTCGCTGTACGTCAGCCAGCGGGTCTTTCGCATGTAACGCAGTTCCTTCATCCGCGCGGCCATGCGGACCTGCCCTCCCTCCACATCGAGGTAGCGCAGGCTGTGGAGGAACTCGGTGCCTCGCGGGTAGAGCCCCGCCGCGGGCCAGCCGTCCTTCGTCCGGTCCAGCCCGGCCGCCTCTCCCACGTAGCCGAAGGGCCGTCCGGGCTTCGGCGGCCACACGAAGGCCACGCGCCTCGCCATGCCGAGCACTCCATCCCCGTCGAGATCCGAGCCGAGCTCGCGCTCGTCCGTGGGCGGCAGCGGCACATCCGCCCGGCGGATATACGCCTCCAGGATGGCGAGGTTGAGGCGATACACGGCCGTGCTCTCTCTCCCGTCGCGGTCGCGCCGGAACGCCGCGGGCAGGCGGATGAACACGTCTCCCGCGCTCCCGTTGGTCGGCCAGAACATGCCGGGGAAGGGCGCATAGGCGAACGCCCTCCAACCCGTCATGGCTCCGTCCGGAGAACGATCGAAACCTTCCGCGTCCGGCTGGAACCAGCAGTCCGGGGTGTAGCCCTCCCACCGGCCATTGCCGTTCCCATCCCAGGCCGCGGGAGGATGTGCCAGCGCCTCGGCGAGCCGGAGCCCGCCGCGCTCATCCACGTAGTTGCTCGCGCGCACCCAGGCCAGCAGCTCGGCGTCCGAGATGTCGACGGGCGGTGGTGGCCGCACGAGGTTCGTCCAGCGGTTCTCCTCGGCGGGGAGCGGCACCGTGAGGACCGTCTGCACCTCGGCGTCCTCGACGTAGTTGGGCGCGCGCGGCATCTGGTGACACGCGAAGCAGCCGTTGCGCGTGCGGCCACCGGGCGCTTCCTGGGTGACCGCGTAGCACTGCGCGGGCAGGTAGGCCGCCGGATTCGAGAGCCGCGGAGGCTCCCGCGGGGTTGCCGGCATCGCGGCCGTGAGGGCCTCCCGCAACTGCACGGTGGGCGCCGGCGGAGGCGGGGGACTGGAACTTCCCGAGCGCCATACGAATGCCGCTCCCGCTACCAGCAGGCCCATCGCCCCGACAACCCCTGTCACCTTCCGGCGGTCCATGTCTCTTCTTCTGCTCCCACGAGCAACGCCGTGGAGCCTCCCGGGCCTCTGCTCCCGGGAAGGCCCCACGGCTGTCTGGATGATGGCGAGGGTGCTCAGTTCATCGCCGGGAACGGGCCGATGTACCCGGTGTACGACTGCGCCCTGCTCGCATCGCCCTCGAGCTTCTCGATGTCGGACTCACCGTAGGGGTGCTGCACCTGGGCCTTGATGTACGCGAAGCCGTTGATGTCCGGGTAGAAGTAGACGCCCGTCGTCTCCGAGCCGTAGGGCGTGGAGAAGATGCGGGTCAGCTCCCGCGTGACGATGTTGTAGGCCCACACCATGTCGTTCTGGTGGCCGCTCACGGTGTCCTCTCCGATGAGCAGCGTGTCATAGCCGTTGATGAACGACAGGTTGTCGGGATTGGCGATGCCATTCACGCTGCAGACGTTCGCGGTCCCCGGACTCGACACGCCCGTTTCGCTGTCGAAGGTCGTGAAGGTCGGGTCGTAGAAGGGGCTATCGCTCGGGTAGGGTTTGGCGCCGGGCGCCTTGAGCCACACGCCCTCGACCAGCGGCGCGGCGGACTCGACGACGTAGTCACTGCCAATCGTCGCGTTGGGCGACACCACCATCTCGTAGACCGCGCCACAGTCGTTGCGCGCGACCTGGATGTGATTGCCTCCGCCCAGATCCTTCCCCGTGGGGTCGTGGGTCATGCCGTTGTTCAGCTCGCTGAAGGCCACGTAGAGCCGGTGGGCGGCGACGTTGTACGTGATGCCCTCGGTCTTGCGGAACTCGGTGGTTCCTCCCACGTAGGCCGCGTACCGGCGGCTCTCCAGGCGCGAGGCCGCCAGCTCCTGGCCGGGCTTGAGCCGCAGGCACTCGCGGCCCGTCTCCGTGTGGATGGCCCGGAATCCCTCGAGCGCTCTCGGGCAGGTGCCATCGGCGTTCTGGGTCTCGGTCTCGAAGATCTGCGAGAACTGGATGCCGCCGTCGATCAGCGCCTTCACCTGCGCGTCCGTCGCGCTCGGGCCCAGCGGCAGCCAGTAGATGTCCGCCCGGCCCGACGGTGCTCCCGACGGCGTGGTCTGGAACCACCGTGCCGCGTAGAGCTGGCCCTCGGACAGGTCTCCGGGCCGCGCCGCCACGAACATGTAGAAGCCGTCGTTGGTGCCATCGTCGCTCAAGTAGACGGTCTTCTTGTCCGGCATCACGTAGGCGAGCTCGAGCGCTCGCCTGCCCGCCGCGTAGTGCTTGGTGACCGTGGTGGCACCCGAGCCGTCGACCGCCACCTCGACCACGTAGCCATAGCGGTACGGCGAGTAGACGGCCTTGATCTGCTCGAGGGTGGCGGTGGCCGGATCCAGCCCCCAGTAGCGGATCATCGAGCGCTCCTTCAGGGTGAGCGCGCTCACCGAGGCCGCGTCCTCGTACTTGCGGGCATCCTCCGGGTACTCCTCGCTGCTCAGGTTCGTGTTCCAGGGGGACACGCTGCCCGCGCAGGGCACCCAGTAGCCCTCCACGCCCGAGAAGTCGATGGGCCGGGTGCTCAGGGGCGTGAGCTTGCCGTTGGGCTCCTGGCGCAGCTCGGTGAGGTACATCGCCGCGGGGGTGATCTCGAACTGGGTGAGCTCGAAGAGCTTGTTTCCCTGCTGGATGAGCGCCGAGAAGTCGTTGGTCGGCGAGATGAAGTCCGAGCCATCCGTGTTCTTCACCGGGCTGCCGTTCTTCTGGATCATCCGCCCGAAGATGTGCTCGCCCAGGGGCTGGCCGGAGCGCAGCAGGGTCTCGTACTGGAGGGAGACCTCCTGCCCATTCACGTTCGCCTTGGGGCTGGCGTAGACGGCCCGTTTCTCCGCGTCGGTGCGCGCGGCGTTGACCGGCGTGAAGCTGAGTGACTTGACCGTGCCGGCCGGGCCCCGCGGACCTTGCGGACCCTCGGTGCCAGGGTCGCCCGGGGTGCCCGGTGCTCCCGCCTCTCCCGTGCACGACGAGAGAGCAAGCGCGGTCAGGGATGCCCACATCAGGCGGCCCATCCGGTGCCCCCGGCTCGAATAATTGAAGCTCATGGTGTCCTCGTGTGTGTGTCGGCCCCCAGTCTATCCAATCGCACCCCGTCGGTCGTACGCTCGGGGCCCCCACTCAGAGCCACCTCTTCATCAGAGGTGCCAGTGAAAACACTTACACGAGGAGTCACGCATGACGGCCATTCCGATGGAGACCGCCGATCCCTATGGACTGATGCATCCCGAGCGGAGGAAGGACCCCTATACCAGCTACGCGCGGATGCACCGGGACGGACCCGTGCACTACTGCGAGCCGTGGGGGGCCTGGTTGGTGGTCCGCTACTCGGACGTGACCGCGGGCTTCCGCGACCTGCGCCTGTTGTCGGCCCGGACGGGCCAGTTCGGCGCGGGGTTGTCCGACGAGGTCCGCAAGATGATGGAGCCGCTGGCCCGCAACCTGGCTTCCTGGACGCTCTTCCTCGATGCGCCCTCCCACACGCGCCTGCGCGGGCTCATCACCAAGGCCTTCACGCCACGCATGGTCGAGACGTTGCGTCCGCGCATCCGGGCGCTCATCGAGGAGTTGCTGGACGCGGCGCGCGGCAAGGAGCGGATGGAGATCATCAGCGAGCTGGCCAACCCGCTGCCCGTCATCGTCATTGGCGAGATGTTGGGGCTGCCCCGGGATGACCGGCACCGGCTCAAGCGGTGGTCGGATCAGCTGGCGGGCCTCATCGGCACGGGCCGTCCCACGCCGGAGCAGGTAAAGGCGGGCCTGGGCGCCATCCTCGAGTTCGAGGCCTACTTCCGGACGCTCATCGCCCGGCGGCGCACCGAGCCCGCGAATGATCTGCTGAGCGCGCTCGTGCACGCGGAGGAGCAGGGCAGCCTGCTGAGCGAGCAGGAGCTGCTGTCCACCTGCACCATGCTGCTCTTCGGCGGCCACGAGACGACCACGAACCTGATTGGCAACGGGCTGCTGGCCCTGCTGCGCCACCCGGAGCAGTGGGAGCTGCTGCGCGCCTCGCCGGAGCTGCTGCCCGACGCGGTGGAGGAGTTCCTCCGCTACGATCCTCCGGTGCAGTTCACGAACCGGGAGGCCTCGGTGGACATGGAGATTGGAGGCAAGGCCATCCGGAAGGGCGAGCGGGTGATGCTGATGATGGCGGCGGCCAACCGGGATCCCGCGCAGTTCAAGGATCCGGACACGCTGAACGTGCGGCGCGAGGAGCTGCGCCACATGACGCTGGGCCTGGGCCCGCACTACTGCCTGGGAGCGGCGCTGGGGCGCATGGAGGCGCAGGAGACCTTCGCCGCGCTGATGCGCCGCTTCCCGAACCTGAAGCTGGAGCCCGGGGCCTCGCTGGACTGGCTGGACAGCGCGGGCTTCCGCGGGCTCCTGTCCCTGCCGGTGGTCCTGGGAGCGGAGGCCCGATAGGACTCCGCCCCCGGTCCGGTGCTACTCGGCCGTGAAGTACAGGTTGTCGAGCAGCAGCTTGTCCGCCGGAGCGCCCGCTCCGGCGATGAGCTGGAACGGGGCGTCGATGGCACTCAGCTTCAGGTTCAGGCCGCTCGCCGTGAAGTCCGCCAGCGGAATGGACAGGTGGTGCCACTCGCCGTCATTCATGTACCCGTACTTCTTCGCGTCGAGCTTCACGTCGTGGGTGTCGTCGCTCATCCCCACCTCCACCTGGGCGAAGCCGGGGTCGGACGAGCGCAGGCTGACGTGCAGCGTCTTCCACGTGCGCAGGTCACGCGTCGCGTTCCAGTGCACACCGAATCCCAGCCACGCCTTGCCCGCGTGGACGGCGAGGTCCGCGGACTTGCCCTCCACTCGCGTGGAGGAGGGCTCGAGGGTGACGGTGTTCTCGTACAGGTAGACGTGCGTGGTGGTGTTGTCCACGGGGATGTCGTCGGAGCGGCCTCCCTCGTAGAAGCCCACGCCCAGGCGGCGCTGTCCCGTCTGGTAGGGGAACGGGCCCGGGAGCGCGTCCGCGTCCGGATTCGTGCCGCCATCGGAGGGGAGGGACGGCCCGCCCTGGTTCTCGTAGTCCGACAGCCCCGGGTCCGGCCTGCACGCGGCCAGCAGCGCCAGCACCGCGTATCCAGCGACGCTCCTCATGGCTTCACCGCCCTGTCCTGACCGTTCGTCAGCTTCACCAGCGTCCAGCCGCCCCGCACCGTGCCGCCCATCTCGGTGATGCCCTTGTACGCGGGCGTCACCAGGTCATAGGCGAACGTCCCCGTGGCGTCGTAGGTGACGGCGTCGGGGAAGTTGTCGAGCACGGACTGGTAGGCGCGGATGGCCTGCGCCTTCACGAGGGGCAGCTCCTCCTGGCTCGCCTCGCCGTTCTGGTAGATGGCCAGCAGGCTGGTGCCCACGTAGAACTGGGCCTCGCCTCCCGGCTCCCGCGCGAGCAGCGTGGCCCACGAGTAGAACGCGGCCACGTGCGCGCTGCTGGATTGGATCTTCCACTTCGTCTCCGCGCCGGGCGTGGCGTGGGCGAAGGGGTTGTTCGGATCCTCCAGCACGGAGGTGTCCGGGTAGATGCCCACGTTGGGGCTGTGGAGCTGGAGCGTGAGTCCGTTCAGCGATTCGCCATACACGAAGCTGGCGGGCTCGTAGCATCCGGAGATGCCCACGGCCGCGGCCAGCACGAGCCACGTCTTCATACGGCCTCCCTCAGAGCGACAGGATTGCATACGCGCCCACCTCGTATTCGCGGCCCATCAACCCCTCCGACAGGGCCGCCGCGCTGAGGCCCTCCGAGTACTGGTCCAGCATGCGGACGATTCCGCGCACGCCGAAGCGGGTGGTCACCGCGCCGAGCACGGGCCGCTTGAGGCCGTACGACAGGTCTCCCGTGGCCTGGAGCGGATAGGTGAGGTTGAACACGCGGTGGTAGTCGTACGGGCCCCAGTCGTTGAGGCGCAGCTGCGCCGAGAGCGCCAGCGTGTCCAACAGCACGGTGCCGTCCACGCCGTAGCGGAGGATCTGCCGTGCGTCCTCGCCGGGGGACTGGTTGTAGCCCACCATGGCCGTGCCATGGAGCTTCAGGCGTTTGGTGGGGTTGCCCACCAGGCGCAGCGTGGCCTCCCACTCGTCCGCCGCGGGGGGCGCCTTGCCGAAGGCGATGGTGGCGCCGTTGGCGAGGATGGCGATGCCGGCGTCACGCGACGTGGGCTGGTGCCGGAAGACCAGGTCCAGGCCCGCGGCGAAGGGCGCGTCCTCGCGCATGTCCCGGTCCCAGGACCAGAACCACGTGCCGGGCGTCGGGTCGAAGGTGAGCAGCAGCTCGGCGCCGAGCGTCTCGCGGTTGTCCAGCACGCTGAACGTGTCCGACAGCACGCTGCGCGGCCTGACGCCCTGGAAGTACTGCCCCGTCTCCGCCACGTAGGCGTCGTTGATGGTGGGGTTGGGCCCGATGAGGGGCTTCTGGTAGAGCACGTTGGGCGCCACCTGGAAGGTGCCCAGCTGGAAGGTCATGCCCGCCTGCCCGGCGTAGTGGTTGCCGCGGCCGCTCTCGCGCATGCTCCAGCCCGTCAGCACCGTGCGCTGCTCGGGGCCACCGTCCGCCACCAGTCCGCGGAACGAGGCCTGGGCGAACATGCGCACCATGCCCAGGTCATAGGTGAAGCGCGCCTTGGCGCCGAGCGTGTCCAGGAAATGCACCTTGTCCCGGAGCACCTCGTAGCCGCTGTTCAGGTAGCTGGCGCCGTCCGTGGGCCGCGTCCAGATGAACTCCTCGCCGATGCGCTGCGGCGCCGCGAAGATGCCACCCACCTCCAGGCCCATGGGGCCGCGCTGCCACTCGAGGCCCAGCGCCGTCCTGCGCGCCACGCGCTCGCGGATGACGGAGGCCGTCTGCGCCGTGGAGCCGCGGGTCAGGTCCTCCTGGTGCACGAGCGTCAGCGTCACCGGGCCCACGCCCTTGCGGTACTTGGCCACGATGGAGGGGTTGGCGCCCCAGTACAGCTCCGGGCCCACCGCCACCTTGAAGCCGTCCAGCGCCTTCTTGCCGCTGAACACGACGCCGAAGGGGGCGTTGCCGCGGTAGATGTCGATGTTCGGCCCGTAGTGCGCCTCGCGGTACAGGTTGAAGAAGTCGCCTTCCTCGCCCCAGTGCGTGTGGCCCACGCGGTAGAAGCCCTCGAGGTTGAAGTCCTCCCGGTCCAGCTTGAACTCCGCCTGGTACAGCGCGAGGCGCTCCAGGCCGAGCGGCTGGCCCACGGCGCCAGTGGGGGGCGTGCCCGGAGCCGGGGTGCCGGTCACCGTCGCCGGCGTGGCCGGCGTGCCCCGGTTCTCGTAGAAGAGGTTGTAGAGCCGGTTCTGCGCCACGTTGCCCACGATGTTGAACGACACGCGCCCGTACACACCGGAGGTGGGCTGCATCGCCAGATCGAAGAAGATGGACTCGGTGTGGTCCACCCTGTCCAGGTTGGGCCGCGTGGTGGCGATGCTTCCGCGCGACATGGAGCTGTCCATCACCAGCCGCAGGTTGGAGACGCGCACCGCGCTCAGCTCCTCGGCGCGCGCCAGCGCCACGGAGGACTCGTAGCCGCGGGACATCTCCGTGGGGCGGATGGACTCGAAGTGCTGGCGGATGGTGTCCGGGGTGGTGGTGGCGGCGTACGGATCCAGGCGGAAGGCCGCCTGCAGCACGTAGTAGGCCGTGCGAGGCTGCACCCGGGCGATGCCCGCGTCGTCCTCGGGGCCCAGCGCGCTGATGCCGAACCACTCCTCGTTCATGTTGTTCTGGCCCTCGACGAAGTCGCCCGGGTAGCCAGCGTTGGGCCAGGACGCGGTGGTGTCGTGGACGGAGAGGTTGGCCTCCTGTCCCATCTTCCACCAGCCATCCACCCACTGGAACACGAAGCCACCGAGGGCGTTCTGCGCGCGGCCCTGCCCGTAGCTCTGCGTGTAGATCTCCTCCCACTGCTTGCGCAGGTACTCCGCCTGAGACAGGTGGTCCTCGCGGCCGGCCTTCGCGTCATAGGCGTCCGCGCCGAACTCGGTGAACATCACCGGC
Organism: Archangium sp.; assembly: GCF_036277355.1. Taxonomy (GTDB): domain Bacteria; phylum Myxococcota; class Myxococcia; order Myxococcales; family Myxococcaceae; genus Archangium. The sequence continues at coordinate 60,108 of NZ_DASUNC010000059.1, read as the reverse complement.
TTGTTCAGCTTCTGCAGCACCACGTCGAACAAGTCGCGGGCGGAGGCGCCGCGGTAGACGTTGGCGCCGAAGACGTCCAGCTCGGGGGCGAGGCGCGCGATGAGGTCCACGTACTGCGCGTCACCGTTGGCGATGGACACCGGGTGGTGCGTGTCCCGGGCCTTGATGGTGCGCACCGCCTCGCCCATGAGCGAGTACAGGTGCTCGGCGCGGGCGGCGTCCTCCTGGCCGGGGAGCGCTTGAATCTCATACCCCGTCCAGTGCAGGCCGTAGTTGTTCTCGTTGCCCAGCATCCACATGAGGACGCCGGGGGTGCCGTGGTACTGCTCCACGCGCCGCGCCAGGTCCGTGAGCAGCGCCTTGCGGTGCACCGGATTGGAGTAGTCCGTGTTCGGCGCCGAGACGCCGGCCACGAAGGTGCCGTAGCGCCCCATGAGCGGGTTGAGCACGGTGTAGATGCCGTAGTTCTCGTAGACGTACTCCACCCAGCGCGGGGGGATGTCGTCGAACTGGCGGATGGCGTTGACGCCCATGTCGCGCAGCAGCGTCATCTCCCGCTTCAGGACGGCCTTGATGAAGTCGTCCGTCTGGTTCCACAGCGAGTAGCGGTAGTTCTCGCCAATGGGCGTGTAGCCCCAGTTCATGCCGCGGATGGGGAAGTCCCGCCCGTCCACCTGGAGCTTGAAGCCGCGCTCGTCGCGGTAGACGCGCACGGTCTGCACGGCCGCGGCGGGAGCAGCCGCCACCGTGGGCTGGAGGGACGGGGCAGGAGGTGCCACCGGGGCGTCGGCCACCGGCTCGGCGGTGGCGGGCGCCTGGGAGAGCGTCACCGCCAGACACGTGACGAGGGTGAGGGAGCTCATGCCGCCTTCTCCACGTCCAGGCGGTTCTGGGTGACGACGGCGCGGTAGAGGTGGGCGCTGTCCTTGGGGATGCGCTTCTGGGTGGCGTAGTCCACGAAGACGAGCCCGAAGCGCTTCTGGTAGCCGAAGGCCCACTCGAAGTTGTCGAGCAGGGACCAGGCGAAGTAGCCGCCGAGCGGCACGCCCTGGCGCACGGCATCCAGGCACGCATCGAGGTGCGTGCTCAGGTAGTGCACGCGCTGGGTGTCACGGATGCGCCCGTCCGCATCCGGACCGTTGGCGTAGGCGCAACCGTTCTCGGTGATGTAGATGCGCGGCGGGTGGTAGTCCTTGTGCAGGCGCGTGAGCAGCGTGGTGAGGCCGGTCGCGTAGACCTCCCAGCCCATGTCCGTGAACTCCGGCCCGGCCTGGACGGTGCGGGGGGCGTTCTTCTCCTCGGGGATGCGGTCGCTGCGGATGATGCCGCGGTTGTAGTAGTTCACGCCCAGGAAGTCGGTGGGCGTGGCGATGGCCTCCATGTCCCCGTCCCGGACGAAGTCCAGCGTCTCCGAGGAGATGCGGCCGGCCGCCAGGTGGTCCGCGATGACGTCCTTGGGATAGCCCCGGCCGTAGAGCGGATCCAGGAACCAGCGGTTGAAGCTGCCATCGAAGGCGCGGGTCGCGTCGAGGTCCTCGGGGCTGGGCGAGGCGGGCTGCGGGGGCACGAGGTTGAGGGTGATGCCCACCTCGGCGTTCTTCGCGTTGGCGCGGATGACGGACACCGCCTGGCCGTGCGACACCAGCAGGTGGTGGGCCGTGGCGAGCATCTCGCCCCACTGGTTCTTGTGGCCGGGCGCGTGCTCGCCGTTGGCGTGGCCCAGGAAGCTGATGCACCAGGGCTCGTTGTGCGTAATCCACCGCTGCACGCGATCGCCGAGCACCTGGCTCACCACGTCCGCGTACTCGACGAAGGCGCTCGCCGTGTCACGCGCGGGCCAGCCGCCCTTGTCCTGCAGGGCCTGCGGGAGGTCCCAGTGGTAGAGCGTGACGAAGGGCTCGATGCCGGCCTTCAGCAGGCCGTCCACCAGGCGCGAGTAGAAGTCCAGGCCCGCCTGGTTCACCTTGCCGCGGCCCGCCGGGAGGATGCGCGGCCACGCGATGGAGAAGCGGTACGACTTGACGCCCAGCCAGCGCATGAGCTCCACGTCATCGCGCCAGCGGTTGTAGTGGTCGCATGCGACGTTGCCGTCCGTGCCGTCGGCGATCTTTCCCGGCGTGGCGCAGAAGCGGTCCCAGATGGACTCACCGCGCCCGTCGGCGGAGGTGGCGCCTTCGATCTGGAAGGCGGAGGTGGCGACACCCCACAGAAAGTCAGGAGGAAACTGCCGCATCGTCGACGACTCCTTTCGAGGATTCGAGGTGGCAGCGGACGAGGTGGTCCGCCGCGAGTGGGTGTTCAGGCGGGCGCGTGGCATGGCAACGCGCATCCGCGTGGGGACAACGGGGAGCGAAGGCACAGCCATTCGGGGGCACCGGCCCCGTCGAGGCCTTCACGGGCAACGGGGCCCGCAGGAAGTCCGCGCCCTCCGGCACGGCCGAGCGCAGCAGCCGCGTGTACGGGTGCCGGGGCGCCGCGAGCACCTGCGCGGTCGGCCCCGACTCGACGACGTTGCCCGCGTACAGCACCATGACGCGGTCCGCGAGGTGCCGCGCGCTCGCCAGGTCATGGGTGATGAAGAGGATGCCGATGCCGCGCGTCTTCGTCAGGCCGCGCAGCAGCTGGAGCACCTCCCGGCGGGTGGACACGTCCAGCATGGAGGTGGGCTCGTCCGCGATGATGACGTCCGGCTCCACCGCGAGGGCCCGCGCCACGGCCACGCGCTGGCGCTGGCCGCCGGACAGCTCATGCGGGAAGCGCCGGGCGAAGGACTCCGCGGGCGTCAGCCCCACCGACTCGAGCAGTGCGTGGACGCGCGCCTGGAGCTCCGCCCGCGTGGCCCGCCCGTGGCGCAGCAGGGGCCGCTCCAGGTGGTAGCCCACGGTGTGCACGGGGTTGAGCGAGGCGAACGGATCCTGGAACACCATCTGCACGCGGCCCCGGTAGTGGAGCGAGGCGCCCTGCTTCTCCGCGGCGAGCATGTCCTCACCGCCGAGCCGCAGACTCCCGCCGTCCGGCGCGTCCAGCCGCGCGAGCACCCGGGCCAGCGTGCTCTTGCCGCTGCCGGACTCGCCCACGAGCGCGACGATCTCCCCGCGCTCCAGGGTGAACGACACGCCATTGAGCAGCGTGCGCCGGGAGCGGGAGAGGAAGCCTCCCACGGGGACGCTGCGCGACAGCCCGGTGACCTCCAGCAGGGGAGGGCTCATTGATGACCTCCACGGAGCGCGGTCCGCACGGGAGCGGGCCCGTTGGCCGCGAGCGCGAGCTCCGGTGACGGCCCGGCCGCGTCGTCGGCGCTGAGATGGGGGAAGGACGACAGCAGCAGGCGCGTGTACGGGTGGCGGGCCCCGGCGCGCAGACGCTCCGAGGTGTCCACCTCCACCAGCTTGCCACCCTGGAGCACGCCCACGCGGTCGGAGATGGCCAGCAGCAGCGGCAGGTCATGGGTGATGAAGAGGACCGCGAAGCCCAGCCGCTCCTTCAGCTCGAGCATCCGCTGGAGCAGCTCCTTCTGCACCACCACGTCCAGCGCGGTGGTGGGCTCGTCCATGACCACCAGTTTGGGCTCCAGCGCGAGCGCGAGCGCGATGCCCACCCGCTGGCGCATGCCGCCCGAGAGCTGGTGCGGCCAGGCATTCACCAGCTCCGGCGACAGCCCCACCATGGCCAGCAGCTCTTGTGCCCGGGCGTAGGCGGCCGCCTTCGAGGTGCGCCCGTGCGCCGCCAGCGTGTCGTGGAACTGCTCGCCCAGGGTGAGCACGGGGTTGAGCGCGCTCATGGCGCTCTGGAACACCATGGACACCTGGGACCAGCGGAAGGCGCGCAGTGCTTCCGCGTCCAGGGCCGTGACGTCCGTGCCGTTGAACAGGATGCGCCCCTGGCTGATGCGCGCGGCGGGCGGCAGCAGGCGCAGCAGCCCGAAGCCGATGGTGGACTTGCCGCTGCCGGACTCGCCGGCCAGGCCGAGCACCTCGCCGGGCGCGATGTCGAACGACACCGTGTCCACCACGCGCGAGGGGCCACGCTCCGTCGCGTACTCGATGCACAGCTCGCGCACGCTCAGCAGCACCCCGGGCGCCTGGGGCTCGGTCTGCGCGGCCGTCACCACCGGGGCGATGGGGGCCACCGCGGGAGGGGCCTTGAGCGCCGGGTTGGTCAGCTCGTCGATGGCGGAGCTGAGCAGCGTGAGCGAGAAGCCGACCAGGGCGATGCACACGCCGGTGGGGACGAAGATCCACCACGAGCGCGTCAGCAGCGCCGCGTCGTTGGAGGCCCAGTAGAGGTTGGTGCCCCACGTCACCGAGCCCACGTCACCCAGGCCGAGGAACTCCAGGCCCACCTGGGCGCCCACGGCGTAGAGCGTGTTGCCGATGAACGAGGAGCCGAGCAGCGACGCCATGTTCGGCAGCAGCTCGCGGGAGATGATGCGGGCCCGGCTCTCGCCCGCCACCAGCGCGGCGGCCACGAAGTCCCGGTTGCGCAGGGACAGCGCCTCGGCGCGGAAGACGCGGGCGTTCCACGCCCAACCCGCCACCGTCAGCACGGCCACCATGCGCAGCGGCCCGGACGGCAGGTACGCGCCCAGGACGATGGCCAGCGGCAGTCCGGGGATGACGAGGAACACGTTGGTGGTGAGCGACAGCACGTCATCCACCCGGCGGCCCAGGTAGCCGGCCGTCACGCCGATGAGCGCGCCCACCAGCGTGACGAGCAGGCCCACCGCGAAGCCCACCGCGAGCGTCTCGCGCGCCCCCACCACCGTCTGCGCGAGCACGTCCTGTCCCTGGCCCGTGGTCCCGAAGAGGTGGGCGCTGGAGGGCGGCTGGTGGGGGCGGCCCACGAGGTCGCTCGGGTTCATCACCAGCCAGGGCCCCACCAGGGCCATGACGAGGAAGAACAGCAGGATGCTCCCGCCCACCGCGGCCTTCCGGTGGCGGAGCAGGCGTCGGATGGAATCAAGCATGGGCGCGGGTCCTCGGGTCCAGCCAGAGGCAGAGCAGGTCCACGGCGAAGTTGGCGGCGAGCACCGCCAGGGTGATGACCAGGAAGAGCCCCTGCATGAGCGGGTAGTCCTGGTTGCGCACCGCGAGGATGAGCAGGTACCCGGTGCCGGGGTACGAGAAGACGATCTCCGTCAGCAGCGAGCCGCTGAGCACGAAGCCCAGGGCCATGCCGAAGCTGGTGACGTTGGGCAGCAGCGCGTTGCGCGCGGCGTAGCGGAACATCACCTGGCGCGGGGGCAGCCCCTTGGCATGGGCCAGCCGGAGGGTGTCCGTGCCCAGCGTGGCCACCATGGTGTTGCGCATGCTCAGCATCCACCCGCCCAGCGTGGCCACCACGATGGAGGCGGCCGGCAGCACCGCGTGCCGGACCACGTCCGCCGCGAAGGTGAAGGACAGCCCCGGCTCCAGGTCATGCGAGTACGCGTGGCGCAGGGGGAACCAGCCGAGCCCGAAGCCGAAGAGGTACAGGGCCAGCATGGCCAGCCAGAAGTAGGGGAAGGCGCCGAGGAAGGCGAACGCGGGCGCCACCACCGAGTCCAGCCACCCGCCGCGGTTCCACGCCGCGAACACCCCGAGCAGGGAGCCCACCACGAAGCTGATGATGACCGCGCACCCGGCCAGTCCCAGCGTCCACACCAGCCCCGTGCCGATGACCTCCGACACGCGGGACGGGTAGTAGGCGTAGGACAGCCCCAGGTCCCCGGTGAGCAGGTGCTTCAGGTAGGTGAAGTACTGCATGTACAGCGGGGCATCCGTGAAGCCGAAGGCGGCGCGCAGGGCCTCCATGGCCTCGGGCTGCACCCGGCCCTCGAAGCGCGCGAACATCGCGGAGGCCGGGTCTCCCGGGGCGAGCCGGGGGATGACGAAGTTCAGCGTGAGCGAGGCCCACGCGGCGATGAGATAGAAGCCGAGCCGCCGCAGGAGGTAGTTCATCTCAGGGCTCCCTCGGGGCGAGCGTCGTCAGCACCAGCAGGCTGTCGGGCTCGGCATGGGGGGACAGGCGCGCGTAGGGATTTCGAGCGCTCGGAAAGCCGGTGAAGCGCTTGGTGCTGGCCTCGCCCCAGGACGGGTTGGGGAAGAGGGGAATGGCCGGCGCCAGCTCGGAGAAGCGCCGCTGCACCCCGGCCATCAGCTCCTTCTGCTTCTCGGGCGAGCTCTCCGTCTCGAAGCGCGTCAGCAGCGCGTCCGCCTCCCCGTCGCCGAAGCGGTGCCAGTTGGCCGCGGCCACCTCGCCCACCGGACGCACCGTGCGCGGCGACAGCAGCCACTTGTAGAAGGTGTACGGCGTGGGCCCGTCCAGCGACCAGGCGATGGCGAGTTGGAACTCCCCCTTCTGCAGGCGCGCGTACCAGGCGCCGAACTCGTACGTCTTCAGGTGCGCCTGGACGCCCAGCTTGCGCAAGTCGCGGGCCAGCACCTGCCCGGCGCGCACCCAGTCCGACCAGCCGCCCACCACCTCGAGCTCCAGCTCCAGCGGCTGACCATCCGGCATGCGCCGCAGGCCATCCGGGCCGCGCTTCAGGCCCGCCTCGTCCATGAGCCGGTTGGCGGCCGCCTCGTCATGGCGCACCCACGCGCCGCTGGCGGCCTCGGCGTCCCGCCAGCCCGTATACGAGTCATTGAGGGCCGTGGCATCCGCCGGGCGCGTGTAGCCGTACATGGCGATGTCCACCAGCCGCTCCCGGTCCAGCGCCATGCTCAACGCCTTGCGCACGCGCACGTCATCGAAGGGAGGCCGCGTGGTGTTGGGATAGAGGAAGACGGTGCTGCCGTAGAGCGGGAACCAGCGCGCGTGGTGCTCCGGATCTCTCGACACGAAGGTCCGGTCCACCGCGGGCACGAAGTTGCCGGCCCAGTCCACCTCGCCCTCCACCAGGGCCAGGTTGGCCTGGTCGTTGGTGGGGAAGGCCAGGAAGCGCAGCGCGGAGACGGCCGGCTTGCCGAGCTGCCAGTAGTTCGGGTTGCGCCCCAGCTCGTACACCTGGTTGCGGAAGACGTTCACCTGGGTGAAGGGCCCCGTGCCCACCGGCTCCGGGTTGGTGAACGTCACCGGATCCGCCACCTTCTCCCAGACGTGGCGCGGGACGATGGGCTGGTGCGCCAGCTCCGAGAAGCCGGGGATGTAGACGCGCGAGAACTGGAAGGCCACCGCGTGCGTCCCCTCCGCGCGCACGTCCTCCAGGAAGCGCCACGCGCCGCCCGAGTCCAGCGCGGGGTGCTTCTGGAGCAGCTGGAAGGTGAAGGCCACGTCCTCGGCCGTGAAGGGCCGCCCGTCGCTCCAGCGCACGCCCTCGCGCAGGGTGAAGCGCAGCGTCCGGTGGTCCTCGGACCAGGCGTGCGCCGTGGCCAGCCATGGCTTCCACTCGCCGGAGGAGGGGAGGAACACCTCCATGCACTCGTAGACGCCGGCCCGCGTGGGCCAGCGCGAGCCCGCCCCGGTGAAGAGCGGGTTGAAGTTGCGCACCCACGCGCTCTGCTGCTCCACGGAGACGAACAGCGTGCCCGGCTGCCGCGGGCGGGGCTCCGAGGAGGAGGTACAGCCCACCAGCAGCACCACCACCACGGGCACCAGCAGGAGCACGGGCTTCATTGCGCCCTCGAGTATACGCGGACGTAGTCCACCTTCATCTGCTGCGGGAACACGGTGGTGCTGTCCGGCGGCCCCACGTAGTTCCCTCCCACCGCCACGTTGAGGATGATGAAGTGCGGATGGTCATACACCCACCGCGTCCCGGCGGGCAGGCGCGCGGGCGTCGCCTCGAAGAAGGTGACACCGTCCAGCAGCCAGCGGATGCGGTTGGGCTCCCACTCCACGGCGTAGACGTGGAAGTCCTCGTGGAGCTTCCCTCCGCTGACGGCGTGCTCGGCGCCGATGTTGCCCCCGCCCGAGTAGCCCGGCCCGTGCAGCGAGCCGCGGGTGAGCGCCGGGAGCTGGCCCCGGTACTCCATGATGTCGATCTCCCCGCACTCCGGCCAGCCCACCTCGTCGATGTTCGCGCCCAGCAGCCAGAACGCCGGCCAGAGGCCGCGCCCCACCGGCTGCTGGATGCGCGCCTCGAAACGGCCGTAGGTCTGCTCGAACTTCCTGCGGGTGTTGATGCGCGCGGACGTGTAGCTCCGCCCGAGGTAGCTCTCCTTGCGCGCGGTGATGACGAGGTTGCCGGTGCCGTCCAGCGATGCGTTCTCCGGCCGCGCGGTGTCGTACTCCAGCTGTGCGTTGCCCCATCCTTCTCCTCCCACGTCGTGCACCCAGCGCTCGGGGGAGGGCGGGGTTCCCGCCGGTCCATCGAACTCGTCCTGCCACACCAGCTGCCATTCCGGGCCAGGCTGCGAGGGGGAGGAGGGCGTCACGTCGGGCTTGTTGGCCCGGTTGGCCGCCGGGTCACAGGCGAGTGTGCCCAGCGCGACGAGCCACGGGAGGAGACGGAGTCGGGTCATGCTGTCTTCCGGACGTGTTGGAGGGGAAAGAGGGAGCGGTCGCGCAGCGCCGCCTGGAGCACGAGGGTGGCCGCGCCGACCGCGATGGCCCGGTCTCCCAGCGCGGAGGTGACGATGCGCGTCTCCGCCATGGAGGTGGACAGCGCCCGCTTGCGCACCGATGCGCGCAACGGATCCAGCAGCAGGTCTCCCACCGAGGAGACTTCTCCGCCGAGCACGACGATGGCCGGGTTGAGCAGGTTGAGCAGGCCCGCCACGGCGATGCCCAGGTAGTGGCCCAGGCTGTCGATGACCTGCCGCGCGGCCGGGTCTCCCGCGCGCGCGCCTTCCACCAGCTCGCGCACCGTGGGCGTCCGGCGGCCCTTCAGTCCCATCAGCTCCTTGGCGCGCTCCATCAACGGCGCGGTGCCAATCAGGGTGACGAGGCACCCGCGCAGCCCGCACACGCACTGCTGGCCCGCCGGGTCCACGGCGATGTGGCTGATTTCTCCGGCGGTGCCGCCCGAGCCCCGGTAGACGTCGCCGTGGATGATGAAGCCGGCGCCAATACCCGTGCCCAGCTTGATGTACGTCAGATCCTCGCCCCCCAAGCCCGCGCCCCAGTAGCGCTCGGACAGCGCGCCCAGGTTGGCGTCGTTGTCCACGAACACCGGCATGTTGAAGGCGGACTTGAGCGACTCCTGCACGTCGTAGTCGCGCCATGCCGGCACGATGAGCGGGGACAGCTTGCCCGGGGTGGCGGGGTGGACGGGGCTCGGCACGGCCACGCCCATGCCCAGCACGGAGCGGCGCGGCACGCGCTCGGCGTCCAGGCACTCCTGCACCAGTTCCTTCACCTTCTGGAGTGTGCCCCTGGGGTCCTCGCGCACCGCATGGGGCGAGTGCCGGTGGGTGCGCACGCGCCCGCGCAGGTCCGTGAGGACCACCGTCACGTGCGTGGCGCCCATCTCCACGCCGATGATGCTGAAGGCGTCGTCACAGAAGCCGATGAGGGTAGGGCGGCGGCCTCCCCGCGATACCCCGGCGCCGATGTTGCGCACCAGGCCCGAGTGCTCCAGGTCCGCGACGATGGCGGACACCGTGGACGGGCTCAGCTGCGTGCGCCGGGCGATCTCCGCCCGCGACAGCTGCTGCTCGCGCCAGATCATGTTCAGCAACAGGCTGCTGTTCTGCGCGCGCATACCCGCCGCATCGACCGTCGTCGCCGTTTCCGCCGTTCCCACTTTCATCGTGCGCTCACGCTCCATTCGGCCGCGGGGAAGCAACCACCTTCCCGTCCTCGTCGCGGCCGGGGCCGATTGTGTACTGCTTCGGCCCCCTCGTGAGCGGCACTTCCTCCAATTTCAGCCCGAAGCCCCCGGTGCTCGGCCCCATGCCCTCCAGGAAGGTGACCTCCTCGTCACGCGGTGCACCCCGGGTGGAGAAAGACACCGGCCCCGTACCTTCCGGGGCCTCCCTACGGGCCCCCGCGGGCTTGCCCATGCCGACCAGACCCACCCCGCAGACCACTCCCGCCACCGCCCATGTCCATGCGAAACGCTCGTGCCGCCGCATATCGCCCCTCCGCGAGTGGATTCCTTCATCCGTACGACGAAGAAACCGGATGCCAGCGGAATCCTGTCTGCCCTTGCGCGGCGCGTTATTCCTGGACGCTCCGCGTCAGCGGAAGACCCCGCATCCCCTCCCCACGTCACCGCAACCGAGTTCGTTTGAGTAATGAAGAAAGTACCAGCGACTTGCTAGAGATTGCAAGCATCCGGTGGTCGCAGGTGGGGGGCGTGCGCGCATCCGCGCATGACGCGTTGCGCTGCGTCGTCCGCCCGGAAATGAAATGTCTGTTGCGAACCCAACAATACCAGGCGGTTTTACCGACCTCTATAGGAATCCGGTCCTCCGTGCCTAACATGGGGACTTCCTTCGGACGGTGGAGTTTCTCGTGTGCCCGTGCGGAGGACTCGACCGGAGAGAAAAACCATATGCGAAACAAAGCTGCAGGACTGGCAGTGGGGCTGGTGCTCGCCACGCTTCTGGCGGGAGGGGCCCTCGCCGCGGCGACGTACGGGGTGCAGCCCTCGGGCTCGTCGGCGATCTTCTATGTGAACACCACGTCGTGGGCGGACATCCACTACAAGGTCAACAACGGCGGCCAGCTCAACGTGCGGATGACGGTCATCAATGGCCGCAACGAGTTCACGCTGACGAACCTGGCCTCGGGCACCGTCGTCGACTACTCGTACACGTACTGGGACGTTGCCTGTAATTGCGCCTACGACACGACGTGGGCGCGCTACACGCACGGCACCACGGGCGGCACGGACGCGGGCACGGGCGGTGGCACGGACGCGGGCACGGGCGGTGGCGACACGGGCAGCATCGTGCCCCTGTACAACAACACCACGTCGCTGGAGCCGGCCACGGTGCAGGAGACGGCCACGGCCATCATCACCCGCGTGGGCGACCGCGTCCGCGACCGCCATGCGCGTGAGGACCAGTACCAGGCGTATGACCACTACCTCTCGCTGTACTTCGAGAACCGCACGCACTGGATCGAGATCGTGGACGAGGTGGCCAAGGGCGGCAGCCGCATCGTCGTCAACCTCTACACCCTCTACCCGTATGACAGCCCGGACTTCCGCGCGTTCTTCCGCGGCCTCAACACGGAGGCCGAGTACTTCCACAACGCGGACTTCACGACGGTGAACGACTACCAGTACACCGCCAGCGTCAACTTCAACGCCAAGGAGGGCCGCGCCATCCGCATCGGTGACCGGATGGAGCTCGAGGTCGGTGTCTTCCTGCGCCAGCCCGTGAACGGCCGCTTCAACTACTACTCCACCATCATGCTGTACATGGTGGGCACGGGCGGCATCGTACCGCTCGAGGTCTCCGGCGCCGTCCAGGACTCCTTCCCCATGCCGGCCATCGGCCAGAGCGGCGGCCGCACCACCGGCAACCAGCACCTGTCCAACGAGCCGGACAACCACTTCCTGCAGATGGCGCTGAACATGGCGCCGGTGAACGCGCAGCCCTTCGTCGAGGGCCGCCGCCTCCACCACACCGACTTCGGAGATGGCAGCCACTCCGAGCCGGGCAACCCCGTCCTCACGGCGCAGGCGAACAAGCTCGGGCCCAACTACATCGCGCGCTCCTGCATCGCCTGCCACGTGCGGAACGGCCGCGGCCTGCCGCCCGCCGTCAACACCTCGCTGAGCAACTACACGGTGAAGGTGGGCCGCGTCAGTGGCACCTCCGTGACCGCGGAGCCCTTCCTCGGCTACCGCATCCAGCCGCGCAGCACCAGCGGCACGCCCGAGGGTGACGTGCGCATCGCGAGCTGGACCACCACCAGCGGCACGTTCACCGACGGCACGGCCTACCAGCTGCGCAAGCCCACCTACAGCTTCCTGAACGTCACGCCCACGAACTACTCGGCGCGCATCACGCCGCAGTTGGTGGGCATCGGCCTGCTGGAGGCGGTGCCCGAGTCGGCCATCGCCGGCCTGGCGGACCCCAACGACAGCAACGCCGATGGCATCTCCGGCCGCATGCAGACCGTGACGGATCCCGAGACGGGCGCCACGCGCCTGGGCCGCTTCGGCTGGAAGGCGGGCGCCGCGAAGGTGCGCCACCAGATCGCCGACGCGTTCCGCAACGACATGGGCGTCACCAACCCCGTCTTCACGACGCTGGACTGCGGCACGTCGCAGACCGGTTGCTCGGGCACCAGCACGGAGCTGAACAACACGGACCTCGACAAGCTCACCCGCTACATCGCCCTGCTCGGCGTCCCGGCGCGCCGTGACTACCGCGACACGCAGGCCCTCCAGGGCGAGACGCTGTTCCGCAACGCGGGCTGCGCGAAGTGCCACACGGAGACGCTGACCACGAGCGCCTACCACCCGAACGCGGAGCTGCGGAGCCAGACCATCCACCCGTACACGGACCTGCTGCTGCACGACATGGGCACGGGCCTGGCGGACAACCTGCCGGAAGGCCAGGCCTCCGGCTCCGAGTGGCGCACGCCTCCGCTGTGGGGCATCGGCCTGACGGCGGGTGTCAGCGGCGGCGAGGCCTACCTGCACGACGGCCGCGCGCGCAACCTGACCGAGGCCATCCTCTGGCACGGCGGTGAGGCGCAGGCCGCGCAGCAGGCCTTCGTCCGGATGACCAGCACCGAGCGCGCCGCCCTGTTGCGCTTCCTGCAGTCGCTGTGACGCGGGACGGATAGCACTGTTCGGGGGACCGCTCCGCGGATGGGCGGTCCCCTCCGCTCTTCACTCCGGGTGTAGGCTGCGGGGCATGAACCGCCTGCCACCCGGTCCCAGGAACAATCTCCTCGTCTCGCTGAAGTATCTCCGCGAGCCCTACGCGACCCTGCTCGAGGCGGGGCGGCGGTACGGAGACCTCTTCTCGTGGCCGGGCTTCGCCGGGAAGATGGTGGTCACCGGACATCCCGAGGGCGTTCGGACGCTGTTCACGGCCGATCCCGACACCTACCTCGCGCTCGGCGCGGAGATGCTCGCGCCCATCCTCGGCGAGAGCAACCTCATCCTGCTCAGCGGTGAGCGCCACCGGGCCATGCGCAAGCTCCAACTGCCGCCCTTTCATGGCGCGCGCATGCGGGCCTACGGGCAGCTGATGCTCGACGTCGCACGGGAGCACGCCGCCCGGTGGACGCGCGGCCGGCCCATCCCGGTCCACCGGACCATGCAGGAGATCTCCCTCCAGGTCATCCTCGAGGCGGTGCTCGGCCTCCGGGAGCCGGCGGAGCGGGAGTCCTTCAAGACGACCGTGCTGGAGGTCATCGACGCCCTCAAGCCGTCCTTCATGTTCATCAAGCCGCTGCGCCGGCCGTTGCTGGGCCTGAGTGCCTGGGCGCGCTTCCAGCGGAAGCGGGAGGAGATCACCGCGCTGTTCGCGGACGTGCTGCGCGCGCGCCGGGCCTCGCCGGAGCCGCACGAGGACATCCTCAGCCTGTTGCTCTCCGCCCGGTTCGACGACGGCCGCGCGCTCACCGATGACGAGCTGCTGACGCAGATGCTGAACCTGATCGTCGCCGGTCACGAGACCACCGCGAGCTCCCTGGCCTGGGCCTTCCACTTCATCCACCGGGAGCCGGCGGTGAAGGCACGGCTCGTGGAGGAGCTGCGGGGCCAGCCGGAGCCGCTCGAGCCAGAGGCCATCTCGCACCTGCCCTACCTGGATGCGGTGTGCTCCGAGGCGCTGCGGCTCAACCCCGTGGCACCCATCATCGGCCGGACGCTGCGCCAGGGCCTCACGCTCCAGGGCTACGAGCTGCCGCCGGGAACCGACGTGGGGAGCTCCATCCTCCAGGTCCACCGGCGCCCCGAGCTCTACCCGGAGCCCGAGCGTTTCCGCCCCGAGCGCTTCCTCGAACGCAGCTACTCCCCGTTCGAGTATCTCCCCTTCGGTGGCGGTGCGCGCCGGTGTATCGGCGCGGCCTTCGCGCTCTACGAGATGAAGCTCGTGCTGGCGGCCATCCTGAGGACGTACGACCTGCTCCCCGCGAGTGATGCGCCCGTGGGCGTGTCGGTGCGGAACACGACCGTCGGGCCTCGCGGGGAGGTGGGCCTGCTGCTCGCGTGAGGCCGGGGACTACGGCTGGGTGAAGCCCGTCAGCCACTGCAGGTTGGGGTCCGCGGACCCGCCATGGGTGCCGTTGAGCCACTTCTGGTCCCGGGACGTGAACGCGGTGGGCGTGCCCTTCGTGGCCCCCGATGGGAGCGGAATCCTGGCCTTCAACTGTGGAGGGCCAGGATTCCTGGTGTCCCGCGAGCGGCTGCTGCGCGACCTGGGCCCCCGCCTGGTGGAGCTCGTGCGCCACGTGGAGGGAGCCCTGTCGCGCCGTTGAGCGGACCCTCACGCGCTCAGTGGCGGCGCTCCACCTTCACCTTGAAGGTGCACTCGCGGGAGTTGCCCGCCAGGTCCGTCGCGGTGACATGCACGCGGATGGTCCCCACCGGGAAGAAGGAGCCGGACCGGCGGCTGTAGTGCACCCGCGGGCAGAGGCCCGTGTCATCGTTCACGCTCGCCGGAGGGTAGGAGACCCAGGTGCCGCCCCGGCTCGTCGCCTTCACGCGAATGGAGTCCGGGCAGCGCAGGTCCGGACGCGTCTCGTCGTCCAGCACGCGCTCGGGAAGCGCCCACAGCTCCTCGCCGTGGGTGCCATCATCCGCCATGAAGAAGATCCGCCCGCCCGAGTGGGCGAACCGGGTGGGGACGGACGACGCGGGGCCGGGGTTGATGTCCTGGAGCAGCGAGGTGCCCTCCTCCGTTCCATCGCTCACCCACAGCTCCAGTCCGGAGACGCCATCGTCCGCGGCGAAGACGAACCGCTCCCCCACCCTCTGGAGGCCGCCTTCCGAGCCCGTGGCCCCGAGGCCGTCGATGCCACTGCTCGGGCCCGGCCAGATGTCCTTGACGCGCCGGGTGCCTCCCGGCGTGCCGTTGCTCCGCCACAGCTCGAAGCCCGTGGCCCCATCATCGGCGCTGAAGAACACCGTGCTGCCCACCGTCGTGAGCCCGTTGGGGAAGGACGAGCCGGGCCCCGGGACGATGTCCGCGGCCCGCCGGGTGCCCCGCGTCGTTCCGTCCGTCACCCACAGCTCCCAGCCGGTGGTGCCGTCATTGCCCGCGAAGTACACCACCGGCTTCCTGTCCTCGCGCCAGCCCTCCATCAACAGGGGCACGGCACCGGGGAACAGCTCCTTCAGCCGGTAGGTGCCCCCTCTCGTCCCATCGCTGCGCCACACGTCGAAGCCTCCGCCCTCGTTCGCCGCGAGGAAGACGAGCGTGTCGTCCAGCTCGTGGAACTGGAAGGGGCCGGAGGACTCGGGGCCCTCGAGGAGGTCCTCGACGAGCCGCGTGCCCGCCTCCGTTCCGTTGGTCACCCACAGCTCCGTGCCGTGGACGCCATCATTCGCGGTGAAGAAGACCTTCCTGCCCACCCTCCGCAGGTCCAGGGGCAGGGAGCCCTCGGGGCCCGGACGGATGTCCTTCAGCAACCGGGTGCCCTCCGGCGTTCCGTCGCTCACCCACGGCTCGAAGCCCGACACACCATCATTCGCCTCGAAGACGAGCCGGTGGCCCAGCGGGGTGAGGTAGCCGAACTCGGAACGGGCCGGGCCGGGCCGGATGTCCTTGACCAGCACCGTGCCCGCCTCGGTTCCGTCGCTCTTCCACAGCTCCAGGCCGGTGTCGGGCGTGCCGGCGGGAAAGTAGTACTCCCCCCGGAAGCTCGCGCTGCCGATTCCATTGATGTCGGGGTCCACGATGCTGGAGTCCGGCCCCGGGTTGATGTCCTTGACCAGCACCGTGCCCGCCTCGGTTCCATCGCTCTTCCACAGCTCCTGGCCGTGGACACCGTCATTGGCGCCGAAGAAGAGCCTGCCCTCCACGTCCCGAGGGAAGAGGACGAACCCGTTCGCCGGGCCCGGGTTGATGTCCCGCACCAGGTAGGCGGGCCCGCTCGACTCGATACAGGCGGGCCTGGGTTTCCAGGAGGCCTCGGTTTCTTGTTCCGCGCGGGCCGTTCCCACGGAGCCCATGACCAGACCGGGCAGCACCACGGCCGCCGTGTACCAGGATTTCATTGTCTACCCCTCCCCACGGGAGACCGGCTCCCGCGTCCGCCAAGGTGTGTCCGCCCAGGCCCCCGCCACCATCGCGCCCGGGTCGAGCGGACGCGTCGTGCGCCGCACGTTGGGTGAGCGCCTCTCTCCCCAGCGAGCAGGCGGGCGCCAACGGCGGCGGTTCGTGGCAATCTGCGCCGCCCGTGCCGACGCCTCCCGCACCGATGACTCCTCCCTCACCCCCCAAGCCCGTCGCGTGGGAGCGGAGACTCGCCGTCGTGGGCGCGCTGCTCGCCGTCGCGGTGGTGGCGCTCAAGCGGGGCCGCCAGCACCCGGACGAGGTCTTCCAGTTCCTGGAGCCGGCGCATGGGCTGGCCTTCGGGTATTGGCTCCCGGCCTGGGAGTGGGTGGTGGGGCTGCGCAACTGGGCCGTGCCCGGAGTGCTCGGAGGCGTGCTCGCGCTGTGCGGGCGGATGGGGCTCGAGCACCCGTGGGCGATGGCCTCGGTGGTGTGGGCCTGCTGTGCCGCCGCGCAGGCGTGGGGCACCGTGGCGCTGTTCCGGCTCGTCGAGGAGCGGGATGGGCGCGAGGCCGCGCTCCTGGCCTCGGCCGTCCACGTCACGTGGGGCGGGTGGCTGCTCTACGCCGCGAGGCCCCTGGCGGACTCGCTGAGCGTGGCCCCGTTGCTCGGCGCGCTCCTGTGGGCCTGGCGCGCCCGCGTCCGGGACGGCCTGCGCGAGGGCTTCTGGAGTGGTGTGCTGCTGGGCCTGGCCTTCGTGGTGCGCTACCCCTCGGCGGTGTTCGGCGTGCCCATCGCCGTGAGTCTGTTGGCGGCGCGGCGCTGGCGCTCGCTGGCGGGTGGCGCGCTGGGCGTGGGCGGAGTGCTGCTGGCGCTCGGCCTGCTCGACGGGCTCACATGGGGCGCGCCCTGGCACACGCTCTGGAAGTACTTCGAGTTCAACATCCTCAGTGGCGGCTCGGAGAAGTTCGGCACGCAGCCGGCGTGGTGGTACCTGCCCAAGCTGGTGGGCATGGTGCCGCTGCTGCTCGTCTGGCACTTCGGGCGCGGGCTGGCCCGGAGGGATCTGCTCGGGGGCTCCTTCGTCTTCTACCTCGGGGTGATGTCGCTGCTCGCGCACAAGGAGCTCCGCTTCCTGGTGCCACTGCTGCCGCTGTTCGTGGCCCTCGCCGCGGGACCGGCCTGGGCCACCGTCTCGCGGTGGGTCCGCTCCCCGCGGGCGATGGGCGGGCTCGTGGGGGCGTACGCGCTCTCCTCGCTGGCGGCGGCCACCGTGCAGATGCCGGGTGGGCTGGCCACGGAGCAGCTCGACGCGCTCGTCTTCGCCGGACGGGACGAGTCCCTCACCGGGCTCATCGTCGCGGGCCAGCAGGAGTGGAACATCAGCGGCCGCTTCTACCTGCACCGCGACGTGCCCCTGCTCGTGCGCCCCGATCATCAGGTGGGAGAGCTGGAGGGCCCGCTCACGGAGGCCCGGTTCTCCCACGTGCTCGTGAGCGGTGGGGCGCTCGGCGAGCGGCAGGTGGAGGCCGCCGGGTTCTGCGTCCAGAGGCGGTGGGGCAGGGTGGTGCTCTGGAAGCGCTGCCCCTCCGCGAGCGGCTCCGGGGAATTGCTCACGTCTCCTTCCGGGCCGTGAAGGTGACGCGGGCGCTCCGAGCAGGGGACCGGAACGCCTGAGCTTGTCTCACTGCACGAAGGTGAGCGAGCCCGCGGGCAGCGGGGTACCCGAGGGCCACAGCACGTAGGCCGAGCGGCGGGAGTGGTCCCACGCCTTCATCAGCTCCTCGCGCTTGTACGTCACGTTCACCCGCTCGTCGTTCGGGAAGGCGGGGTCGTTGCAGATGACGTCCCCCTCCGGCGTGAAGCCCTTCACCACGATCAGGTGCCCGTCCGAGCGCTGGATGGGCGAGCCGCTCAGCTCTCCCTTCTCGTAGGCGATGCTGATGCTGACGGGAATGCCCTCGGCGATGAGCCGCTCCACCTGCGCGAACGAGTCGAAGCGCGCCACCAGGCCGTGCAGCGCCCCGTCTCCAATCGCCGAGCCGTAGGCGGTGTTGAAGGGCCAGTTGCCCGTGCCGTCGTACACCGTGTCATACGTGTACTCGGCGGCCACGGGCACCGGCACCACGAGCTCGTTGCGGCCCAGCTTCTGGCCCCAGTACGCCAGGATCATCGACACCGAGGTGGGCGAGCACCACACGCCTCCCTTGGGCGGGTAGAGCATCTGCGAGCGGCCCGGCACCTCCAGCACCGTGCCCCAGGCGCGCTTGTCCGAGGGCTCGTCCGCGGCCTTGCGGGCCGAGTCCGTCATCGCCGCCGTCAGCGCACGCACGCGCGGGCTCACCCCGGGCTTGGAGGAGAAGAGCCACACCTTCATGCGCAGCCCGTCCGCCTTCTTCTTGAGCACCAGCGTGTCGGTGAAGACCTTGCCGCGCTCGTCCTCCTGCCGGTCCTTGCTGTGGCGCGCCACGGTGCCGTTGTCGAAGGCCCAGACGCCGAAGTCGTAGTCCTTCGTCCACTCGCCGTCGACGCGCGCGGCGAGCGTCAACCTCACCCACGTGCCCGGCGGCGTCAGCACGTCGAACGAGGGCACCACGTTGTCGAAGCCGCCCGTGATGGTGTGCTCCTCCGAGGCCGCGCTGCCGAAGACGTAGCTGCCCACGGGCACCGGCGTCTGCACGTTGGGCGGCGTGTGGCTGGGGAACGGGTCCGCCTCGGAGCGGGCCGTGGCCGCGTCGAGCTCCAGCGCCCCGTCCGGGGTGAGCGCGGTGCCCTCGCGGGTGAAGCGCTCGAAGTCACGCGTCTGCGCGCTCTTCCTCCAGATCTTCGCCACCGGGCCTTGCTCCTCGGGTGTGGGCCGGGCCTGCCACACGCAGGCCGTCAGCGTGGATGCCAATAGGACCAGAAACAGGGGATGCCGGGTCTTCGTCGGGGTCGTCATGAGGCTCGCTCGGGTGCTGCCGGGGAAGGAGGGCGGGGGCTTACTTCGCCAGCTCGGACAGGAGTTGGTGGACGAACTCGGCGCCGGGCTGGAGCGAGGCCGAGGGAATCCGCTCGTTGGGCGCGTGGGCCGTGCGCGCGTCGTCCGGCGTGAGGGCGAACAGGTCGATGCCGTAGGCGTGGATGCCCGCGCGGCGCAGGGCGGTGGACTCGGTGGTGCCGGTGGACATGCGCGGGAAGACGGGAGCGCCCGGCCACACCTTCTTCGCGGCGGCCGTGGCGGCGCGGAACATGGCGTTGTCTCCCACCGGCGAGGCGGGCGAGTCCGGCGGCGTCATGTTCAGCTCCACCTGGATGTCCTGGTCCGCCACCGCCTCGACGAGCCGGGCGCGGAACGCCTGGATGTCCTCGTCCGGGAGCAGCCGGCAGTTGATGGTGGCCTCGGCGGTGGCGGGGATGACGTTGGGCCGGGTGCCGGCGTTGAAGACGGTGGGCACGCAGGTGGTGCGCAGCACGGCGGCCAGGGCCGGCTCCAACCGTGCAATGGCATCCACCGCCTCCTGGGGCGGGTTGTCTGGTGAGGCCGCGAGCCGCTTCAAGGCCTCGCCCAGCTCGCCGCCCGTCACCTTCACGCGGCCCTCCACGTTCAGCCGGGTGACGGGGGTGAGCCGGGTGGGGAAGGTGAGCGCGCCAACGCGGGCCACCGCCGCCGCCAGACGCACCATCGGGTTGGGCGCGGCCGGCGGGACGGAGGAGTGGCCGCCGGGGCCGGTGGCCTTCAGCGTCACGTTGCGCGACACCCGCTCCGCGGCCTGGAGGTTGACGAAGCGCACCCGGCTCCGGTCCTCGGACAGCTCCGTGAGGCCGCCTTCGTTGATGGCGAGCTCCGCCTCGCGCAGCTCGGGGCGGGCCTCCAACAGCTTGTCGATGCCGGCCTGGCCGCCCGCCTCCTCGTCCGCGCTGAGCACCAGCACCACGTCGCGCTTCAGCTTCACCTTGTCACTCTTCAGCCTGCGCAGCGCGAGCACACTGGCCGCGGCCATGCCCTTGTTGTCCTGGACGCCGCGCCCGTAGAGGAAGCCATCGCGCTCGGTGAGCGTCCACGGGTCCGAGGCCCACTCCTCGCGCCGGGCGGGGACCGTGTCCAGGTGGGCGAGCACCAGCACGGGGCGCGCACCGCCACTGCCCTTCAGCCGGGCGATCAGGTGGGCGCGTCCGGGCACGGGCTCGAAGAGCTGGGACTCGATGCCGGCCTCGCGCAGCCAGCGCGCGGCCACCTGGGCGGCGGCGGTCTCGTTGCCCGGCGGGTTGGAGGTGTCCACGGCGATGAGCTCGGAGAGGAGCGTGCGCATCTCCTCGGCCGCTCGGGGCGGGGCGCTTCGAGACGGTGCGGCGGCGTGGCCGCAACCCGGCACGGCCAGGAGGGCGAGAGCGAAGAACAGGGGGCGCATATTGTCAGTCTATGGTAATGGCCGCTCTCCCTGGGAGGCTCATCGCATGTCACTTCCGATGGATGTCCGAGTCATCGAGCTACCCCTCCGCCACGCCTGGACGATCTCGCGGGGGACCAGCACCTCGAAGCGCAATGTCATCGTCGAGCTGCGTGAGGGCAACCTCGTAGGCCGCGGCGAGGCCGCCCCCAACGTGCGCTATGGCGAGTCCGCCGAGACGGTGACGGCGGCGCTCGAGAAGCTCGCCCCGGCGCTCGATGGCGACCCGCGTCATTTCCGCGTCCTGTCCGAGCGCATCGAGGAGGCCCTGCCGGGCAACCACGCGGCGAAGGCGGCGCTGGACATCGCGCTGCACGACCTGGCCGGCAAGCGCCTCGGGGTGCCGCTCTACCGGATGTTCGGGGTGGATCCGTCGCGGATGCCCATCACGTCGTTCTCCATTGGCATCGACGATCCGGCGGCCATGGCCCAGAAGGTGCGTGAAGCCGAGCCGTACCCGGTGTTGAAGATCAAACTCGGCGCGCAGTCGGTGCGCGAGATGTTCGGCGCGGTGCGGGCCGCCACGCCCAAGACGGTGCGGGTGGACGCCAACGAGGCGTGGACGCCGGACGAGGCGTTGAAGCACATCGAGTGGCTGGCGACGCAGGGCGTGGAACTGGTGGAGCAACCGCTCCCGGCGGCGGATGTCGAGGGCGCGAAGTGGCTGCGCCAGCGCTCGCCGCTGCCGCTGGTGGCGGACGAGGCGTTGATGATGGCCTCGGACGTGCCGAAGCTGGCCGAGGGCTACCACGGCATCAACGTGAAGCTGCAGAAGTGCGGCGGCATCCGCGAGGCGCTGCGCATCATCGAGACGGCGCGCTCCTGCGGGTTGAAGATCATGCTGGGGTGCATGGTGGAGACGTCGGTGGGCATCGCCGCGGGCGCGCACTTGGGGCCCTTGGTGGACTGGCTGGACCTGGACGGCAACCTGCTCCTCGCGTCGGAGCCCTTCCAGGGGCACCCGGTGGTGGACGGGCGCATCCGCCTGGGTGAGGGACCCGGACTCGGCGTGGAGCCGCGGTCCACTCCATGACGGAGCCGCTCGTCCAGAATCCGATGGCGGTGCTCGCGGTGCTGCTGACCGTGCTGGCGCTGCTCTTCGCCGCCGAGCGGCACCCGGTGGTGGGGCGCGTCTTCAAGGTCGTGCCCATCGTGGTGCTCGTCTATTTCGTGCCCACGCTGCTGTCGAACACGGGCCTCATCCCCACGAAGTCGGAGCTCTACGGCTTCGTGTCGGCGTACCTGTTGCCCACGAGCCTGGTGCTCCAGGTGCTGTCGATGGATCTGCCGGCCATCTCCCGGCTGGGGCGCAGCGCGGTGTGGCTCTTCCTGGCGGGGACGGCGGGCATCATCGTCGGAGGGCCGCTCGCGTACCTGCTGCTGGGCTGGCTGGTGCCGGCGGACCTCGGAGAGCAGGCCTGGAAGGGCCTGGCGGCGCTGAGTGGCTCGTGGATCGGCGGCAGCGCGAACTTCGTGGCCATCGGGCAGAGCATCGGCACGCACGACAACACCTTGAGCATGATGGTGGTCGTGGACGTGGGCGTGTCGAACATGTGGACGGCTGTGCTGCTCTACTTCGCGGGCCGCGAGCTGGCCATGGACACGCGCATGGGCGCGGACCGGCGGGCCATCGACGTGGTGCGCGAGCAGGTGGAGCGCTTCCAGGCCTCGGTGTTGCGGCCCGCGAGCCTGACGGATCTGGTGTGGATCCTCACCCTGGGGTTCGGCACCACGGTGGCGTGCACGGCGGTGGCGAAGTTCCTGCCGGACATCGGCACCATCATCACGGGCTTCACCTGGGTGGTGCTGCTGGTGACGACGGTGGGTGTCGCGCTGTCCTTCACCCCGCTGCGCAAGCTGGAGGGTGCAGGGGCCAGCCGGGTGGGCATGTTGTTCCTCTACGTGCTGGTGATGACCATTGGCGCCCGGGCCGACTTCCGGCGGCTGCTGGACGCGCCCGCGCTGGTGGCGGTGGGCATGGTGTGGATGGCGATTCACGCGGCCTTCATCCTGGGGACGCGGCGGCTGCTGCGGGCGCCCATCTTCTTCGCGGCCGTGGGCTCGCAGGCCAACGTGGGCGGAGCCGCCTCGGCGTCGGTGGTGGCGGCGGCCTTCCACCCGGCGCTCGCGCCCGTGGGCGTCATGCTGGCGGTGGCGGGCTACGTGCTGGGCACCTACGGCGGACTGGTGTGCGCGGTGCTGCTGGAGCAGGTGCACCGGATCATCCACTGAGGCGGGCGGGTCCCCTGGGGGCTCACCGGGGCTGCGCCCGCCTCATGCCTCGCCCGCGCGTGGAGCGGGAACTGGTCCCTGGTCCTCGGGACGAACGCGGCCTTGCCGGCGCATCTCTCGCGCCAGGAAGGGGGCATTTTCCTCGAAGAACCATAGGGGAACCGGCTGGGATGGCACCCGAGGTGCCCAATACATGTTGAACCACCGGCGGCGCATGTTCTTGCACTCGGTGGAGTTGAGCTTCAGGCGGCCGCACGTGTGCTCCACGCGCTGTTTCAACTCCGCATCGAGGTTCTTCGCGGGCTCGACCTCGAAAGTATCCAGGTTGAGCACGAACCAGCCGTCCTGCACCTCGAAAGGGTCCAGGACGTCTGGAAATGCGTTCTTGCTCGCATTCATCAGCGAGCATGCGAGCCGATAGTTGTTCCACTCGTAGGCTTCCTGGGGAGCCGTACGGGTGATGGCGACGAAGTGATCAACCGTCGGGCCGGTGATGGGCTCGATGTAGAAGCACGAATAGGCGCAGATGCCGCCGTAGGCCTCGTGAAGCGCGCCGAGGGCTCGGGTCCAATAGTCATACTTCCGGAGCACTGCGGGGCCCAGGTCTTCGGGCCGGTCCGCTTGTTGCTGGATGCGAGGGCCTGGGCGGCGAATCGTTGGCGCTTGTCCCGTCAGTTCGGCCAGGGCACTCAGCCCGGGTTGCCGGACTTCCCCGTCGAAGTCGAAGTCGGGTGGACGTGGTTCGGGCTGCTGCTCGACATGGATCATGGCTCGAATCCCGATTGCCTCGCCCAGAACCGCCACTGCACCCAGAAGGGGTCCACATCCGGAAGGCTCTCCCGCAGCTTCCCCAGAACCTCATCGAACTCCGCGCGCTGAACATGCTCGCGGCGCATCAATCCCTCCGCCTGCTGGAGCGCCTGCTCCGCTTCGAGGGAGCGGGGCTCCTTCAGGTCGAACAGGTCGGAGATGAGCCAGGAGTTGGCATCACCCCGCCGCCGCCAGGTTTCCCGCTCCAGGTTCACCGTCCCATTGACCAGTTCCATGTGCCAGAGTGCGTCCTGGCTGGGATCGAACAGCGGCTCCAGGGAGGCGAGCAGAAGCGGTGAGTGGGTGACCGCGATGACCTGGACCTTGACGTCATCCGCTCCTGAGAGCGCTGAGATCGCGCTCAGCAAGGAGCGTAGGATGGTCCTCTGCCAACGAGGATGCAGGTGTGCCTCGACCTCATCGACCAGGAAGATGATCTGCCGGGTGGCCTCCTGGTTGAGCAGACGGCTTGCCTGGATGTGCTCATGCCAGGCCCAGACGAGCAGGTAGGCCAGGGAGATGATGCGCTTGAACCCCGCCGAGGCATGCACCACCGGTACTTCCTGGTTGTACTGCGTCCGGAGGGTCGGCATGTCACGGACGTCTTCCAGGCTGATGCGGGTGAGCTCTCCTGGAACGATGCGCTCCTCATCAGAGGGGGAGAGCACTTCCAGTACCTTCAAGAGCTGCTGGTAGGGCTCGTTGTTACGGCCTTGCCAGGATGCCCAGTCACGAATCAAGCCATTGCAGAGGACTCTGCCATCCGGCTCCAGTCCATCCCAGACCTGAGAGGGCGCGAAGTGGTACGCGCGAGGACGGCGGTCTGATGCCTCCACCCCGAGGGGGACATCCTTCCAGGAATTACGTGCTGGATCCCAAACCGAGAATGAGCCGTCCACACGAGCATAGAGGACCAGCCCTGGGTTCCCAGGCTGCCGTGGTTTGGGTGTCCAGGCCTGAGCCTGGAAGTCGTAGGTGCTGGAGTATTCGAGGGAGGTGAGCCTGCTCGTGTATCGGAACGCGATGGCGGGCTCTATGTCCTGGCCCCGGTGAGGGCTTGCGGGATACCCGGCCCAGGAACGGGTCAACGCCCACCAGGCAACGTCCAGGATGAACGTCTTTCCGAGCCCGTTGTCTCCCGTGAGGAGATTCAGCCGGGAGGCGAAGTCGAATTCCAGCTGCGGTGCCGGTCCGACGTGATGGAGCTCCAGCCGTTCGAGCATCGTCTCTCCGAGCGCAGGTTGCTCGTCCTGGAAGGGGTATAGGCCAAGCGACGGGAGGGGACAAATGCCAGAATGCACCGGCGTGCACCAGGGTGAACCGGCGCTGGTGGCCGATGGAGTGGCCGTCTTCGAGTGCTGAGCCAGGCCTCATTCCTCGATGAGCCGCACCGCCTCGTGGGTCCCGTTGACGTAGGCGGGCACGGGCCGCTCGGGGCAGGAAGTGGCCCCGCTTCGCAGCAGCTCCCTCACACGCTCGAGGGCTTCGTCGAGCGTGGAGATGCGCTCCGAGTCCCGGAGCCGCAGCGCCTGCCGGTCATAGAGCCGGGGCCGGGCGATGGCCACCAGCGGTGTCCCCGTGGCGCGCGCCTCCTGGACGGTGTTGTAGCCGCCCGCGCCCACCAGGACGTCGATGCCTCGCATGACCGACAGCGCGGGCCAGAGCCTCGGTGGAGCGCTGGGAGACAGCAGCCGGACGAAGGCGCGCATTCCGTGCGTGCGCTGGAGCCTCTCCGCGAGCACGGCGGACTCGTCCACCTCCTCGGGCCGGCCACAGGCCAGCACGGCCACCACGGGCACCGTGTCCTGTCCGGCCGGTACGCCCAGCTTCATCCGCGCGGTGGGAACATCCAGCAACTCCCCGGCATCGAGCAGCAGCCACGGCGGCGTGCTCACGGCGCGCGGGTGGTGGGCGAAGGGCGCGGGCTCGCCGGGGACGAGCAGCCGATCGAAGGTGTCGACGAACCGCGCCAGTCCGAAGCGCTCCACGTAGTCCGGGTGCAGGTCCCGGTGCACGAGCACCTTCCGCGCCTTCATCCCGGGCAGCAGCGGCGCGAGCTCACCGCCGAGTCCCCGCGGGAAGGTGTCCACGACGAGCACCTCGGGGCGGACACGGTCGAGCAGCCGCTCGATGGACTCGCGCACGGCGTGCTTGTCGAGCTCCGCGCCGAGCCGGTGGACGTTGCCCTCGCCCAGCTCGTTCTCCAGGGCCAGCCCGGGAGCGAAGGGGCTGTTCGTGACGAGCTCCACCCGGTGTCCCCGCCGCCGGGCCGCGCGCCCGAGCGCCACGGCGCGCGTCAGGTGCCCCATGCCTCCGCCGAGCGCGTAGAGGAGCCAGCGTTGCCCGCTCATGGCTCAACTTCCGCCCATGTCCTCCTCGAACTCGCGCCGGTCCCGGGCGCGCTGGCGCAGGGGCAGGCCATCGGCTTCGGTGAAGTCGTTGGGATCGTTGAGGATGTCATGGCCCCAGTATCCGTGGTCGTAGTAGCCGTAACCCCGGTAGTAGTAGCTGGAGTAGAGATAGGGATCGTCGTCCACGCCCTCGGGGGCGCGGCGGAACTTCGAGGCCTGGGCCTCCTCCTGGCGGGTGGCCTTGAAGCACCCGGTGCAGATCTGCTGCCCGTTCCACGGATGGCCATGCTCGGCGCAGATGGGCTTGTCGCACTGCGCGCACCGCTGGGTGGCGGGCCGGGGGCAGTCATGCGCGAAGAGGAACCCGGCTTTCTCCTGACAGGGACCGAGCATCTCGCGAGGGGGAGGGGACATGGGTGCGTGCGATTTCCTGGCGGCGCCGCGTGGCTCAGCCCGCGCGCGAGTGCACGGCCTTCTTGTCGAGGGCTCGTGACAGGTTGAGGATCTGGTAGAGGCTCAGCAACGCCGTCGCCACCACCCGTTGGCCGTTCAGGGGCGTGGGTCCGGTGCTCCGGGTCTCGGGGTTCGGGCGGGGCTCGTTGCCGGCACTCCACGGGTTGCCCAGGTAGAGCGTCATGTCGACGCGGTCCGCCTCCACGGTGAGGTCCTCGAGCTGGGTGCCCGTCATCACCTGCACGGCGCCCTGGGCCCGGGAGCCGATCCGTCCGAGGTGCTGGTAGCGCTCGGGCTTCACCCGGAGCCGCACGCGCAGGAACGCATCCGACAGACGCTTGTTCTGGTACTTCGTCTTTCCGCGAGCGTTGGTCTTCGTCCGGCTGCGCAGCTGGAGGCGCTCGGTCATCTCCAGGCGCAAGTGCGTCCCATCCAGCAGCCGCGCCTGCAGGGAGAGCCACGGATCCAGGTAGTGCCTCACCTTCCAGCCGCTCGGCGTCCTGCTCTCGTTCTGGTACTTGTCCGGGTGCGAGTCCTCGCGCAGGTCGAGCTCGAGCGTCACCGGCTCTTCGGGAGCCATGTCGGCCCGGAGCAGCCCCACCACACGGGAGGCCAGCTCGTAGCGCCGGTTCTCCAGGTTCAGCCGCTTGTAGCGCTTGCTCATGAGGAAGGAGACGAGGCCCCCGAAGAACATGAGCACCCCCATCCAGAGCAGGAGGGAGGGGCCGGATTCCTCGTCCGACATGGCGAGCCCGATGAACCCCACGGGCAGGCTGCCAATCATCGAGAGGACTCCAACGCTGTGCGTTCGGAGTTCCTTCTTCTCATGGACGCGATCGAGGTCGCCCAGGTGCTGGAGCTCCTCGGACACCTGGGTGCAGGGGGCCTGGGCGCGGTAGATGCGCTCTTTTCTGAACTGCTCGACGTCGACGGCCAAGGTCCGCTCTCGGAGTGAAAGGAAGGAGGATCGTAGGAGTCCCTCATCCCACCGGTCAATCAGGGGGTTGGTGCCGGGCGCCCCCAGGCGGGATACTGCGAGGGCCGTGTCCTCCTCCGGAATCATCTACGCGTCCTTCGATCGCTTTCCCGCGCCCAAGGGAGCGGCGGTCCACATCCGCGCCTTCGTCGAGGCGCTCGGCCGGGCCTTTGGCGGGGTGGAATTGCTGGCCATCGGAGGCGAGGCGGGCGAGCCGCCACCCGAGGGCGTCCGCTTCCATCCGATGCGGGCCCAGGGGCCGGATCTCATCCAGCAGGCCATGTGCTTCCGGGGAGAGCTCGCGGCGTGGTGGCGGGGACGGGAGCGGGCGTCCGTGGTGCACGTGCGCTCCATCTTCGAGGGCTATCCCATCGCCCGGCGCAAGGAGCAGCTCACCGAGCACCTGGTGTTCGAGGTGAATGGCCTGCCCTCCATCGAGCTGAAGTACCACGCGCCCGCGGTGGCGGAGGACGACGAGCTGCTGCGCAAGCTGGTGGCGCAGGAGGACGTGTGTCTGGAGAAGGCGGACCTGCTCCTCACGCCGAGCGCGGTGACGGCGCGCCACCTGGAGTCGCGTGGCGTGGCACCGGGCCGCATCCGCGTCATCCCCAACGGGGTGGACACCGGGCTCTTCACCTACCAGCCGCCGAGGCCCTGGGCGGAGCGGCCCGTGCGCCTGCTCTACAGCGGGACGATGACGTCATGGCAGGGCGTGCACCACGCCATCGAGGCGTGCCGTCTGCTGCGCCGTGACGTTCCGGTGCTGCTCACGCTGGTGGGCCCCACGCGCCGGGAGCAGCGTCGCGAGCTGCTGGACATGTGTGGCGAGCTGGTGGGCGAGGGCGCGGTGGAGCTGCTCGACGCGTTGCCGCAGGCGGAGCTGGCGCGGCTCCACCATGCCTGTGACGTGGTGCTGGTGCCGCTGCCGCCCAATGACCGGAACCTCGTGCAGGGGTGCTGTCCGCTGAAGCTGCTGGAGGCGATGGCCTCGGGCACGCCAGTGGTGGCGAGCGACCTGCCCGTGGTGCGCGCGGTGGCGGAGCACGGCGTGCACGCGTTCCTCGTGCGCCCGGGTTCGCCCAAGGCCATCGCCGAGGCGGTGCGCGACTTGAGGGCGGATCCGGCGCTGGGCCTCCGGATGAGCCAGCAGGGGAGGGCCCACGTCGAGCGGGACTTCACCTGGGCGCGGGCGCAGGAGTCCCTGGTGGCGGCCTACGAGGAGGCCTTCGGGATGGTGCGGTCCAGCACGCGCTGGAGCGCCGTGGCCTCGGCCTGTGCCTGAAAGCGCTCCTCGATGCGGGCGCGGGCCGCGGTGCCGATGGCGGCCCTGCGCTCCTCGGACAGGCTCAGCACGTCGACCACCGCCTGTCCCAGGTGGTTGAGCAGCGCCTTGGGCACGAGGAAGCCGTTGTGCCCGGAGTCGATGGCCTCGGGGATGCCGCCCGCGTCGCTGGCGACGACCACGCGGGCACAGGCCATGGCCTCGAGCATCGCGTTGGGCATGCCATCCCAGAGCGAGGGCTGGAGGTAGACGTCGCACAGGCGCAGGTGGGCGGCCACGTCCTCGGGCGCATCGAGCCGGCCGGTGACGAGGATGCGCGCGGCGGCCTCGGGGTGCTCGGTGCGGAAGGCGGTGAGGTGCTCCTGCTCGCGGGAGCGCACCTCGCCGATGACGAGCAGACACGCGGGCCGCACCTTGCGCACCTCGGAGAGGGCGGACAGGAGGAAGGGGACGCCCTTCTTGTGGCGCAGCTCTCCGGAGAAGCCGAGCACGAGCTCACCGGGCTGGATGCCGAGGCGCTCGCGCAGCGCGGGGTCCGCCGGGCCGGTGTGGAAGAGGGTGGTGTCCACGGCGTTGGGGATGACCTCGACGCCCGGGTCCCGTCCGAGCAGCATGGCCATCTTGCGTCCGAGGTCTCCCGAGGCGGCGGTGAGGACGGTGGCGCGCTGGAGCGTCCAGAGGAGGCGGGCGAAGTCACCCGGGGGGAACATGGCCTGGTCCACGTCATTGCCGCGGGCGCTGACGGTGGAGGGAATGCCGGCGAGCCCGGCGAAGGTGACGGCCATGAATCCCGGGGGCGAGAGGTAGTGCCCCCAGACGAGCTGGTAGCGGTGGCGCGAGTGCAGGTAGTCGAGCACGTCGAGCGTGTGCTGCATGGACGTGTCCGTCTGGCCGAAGAGGCCGAGCCGGTGCAGCGTGGCGCCACGAGCGGAGGCGGCGACCTCGCCCGCGTCGAGCGTCTGGAGGGCGCCGGGAGGCAGGGTCCGGGTCCAGGTGAGCACGTCCACCTGGGCGTCCAACCGGGCGAGGGAGCCCGCGGTGCGTGCGCCGCTGCGCGCGAGTCCTCCCAGGTCAGGAGGGAAGCGTTCCGCGATGAGGAGGATGCGTGGGCCGCTCGGCATGAGTCCGCTTCCTGCTTCCTCAGGCGAGAGGAGGCGCGGTGGTCCCCACCTGTGGCTCCTGGGCCTTGGGCCGGCGCAGCACCGAGGCCGCCACGCCGCTCAAGCCAATCAATCCCACGAGGTTGGGGAACACCTGCAAGCCATTCATCAAGTCTCCCCAGGCCCAGATGGTCTCCACCTTGCCCATGGCGCCGAAGACGACCAGGCCGCAGTAGATCCACCGGTAGGGTTTGGTGATGCGCAGGCCAAAGGCGTACTCGAGGAACTGCTCGCCGTAATACGCCCAGCCGATCAGCGTGGTGTAGCCGAACAGGAAGGCACAGAAGGCCACCACCCATCCGCCCACCGTGGGAATCGCCGTGTTGAAGGCCTGAGCCACCACCGCCGTGCTCGTGAGCCCGGACGTCCACGCGCCGCTCGCCAGAATCACCAGCGCGCTGATGGTCGACGTCACGCACGAGACGATGAACACCTCCATCACCGCCTGCAGTCCCTGCTTCACCGGTG
The DNA here is from genome assembly GCF_036277355.1 of Archangium sp. GTDB lineage: Bacteria > Myxococcota > Myxococcia > Myxococcales > Myxococcaceae > Archangium. The sequence continues at coordinate 29,891 of NZ_DASUNC010000059.1, read as the reverse complement.
CATCCGTCTGTGCCGTGCCATACGCCACCGCCGCCGTGCCGTACCCCGCCTCGTTGGCGTAGATGCCTCGGGCGATTCCGTAGCGCATCGCCGTCATCATCCCCACTCCGAGCGCACCGCCTCCGGCCGCCTCCATGGAGAACGCCTCGCGCAGGATGAGCGCGAACACCGACGGCAGCTGCGCCGCGTGCGTGAGGATGACGATGAGCCCTCCCGCCAGGTACAGCCCCACCTTCAGCGGCGCGAGCTTCTCGGCCGCGCGGCCGATGCTCTTCACGCCGCCAATCACCACCAGCCACGTGAGCACCGCGAGCCCCAGGCCCGAGTACAGCGGGGGAATATTGAACTGGCTCTGCCACACCACGGCGATGGAGTTGGGCTGCGTGAAGGGCGTCGTCGTGAGCGCGGCCACGCCCGCGATGACCGCGTAGAGCCACGCCAGCTTCGGCGAGCCGAGACCGTCCTTCAGGTAGTGCATGGGCCCCGCCGACAACCGGTCCCCGTGCACCTTGCGGTACTGGATGCCCAGCACGGCCTCGCAGAACTTGATGCTCGTGGCGAAGAAGCCGTACACCCAGATCCAGAACAGCGCGCCCGGCCCACCGCTCACGATGGCCGTGGCCACGCCCGCGATGTTGCCCGTACCAATCGACGCGCCGAGCGCCGTCATGAAGGCCTGGAAGGGGCTCAGCGTCCCAGCGCCGCTCGCCTGGGCTGGCACCATGGCCCTCAACCCCTCCCGGAAGCGCGCCACCTGGACGAACCGCAGCCGGATCGTCAGGAACACACCAGTTCCGAGCAGGAGGGCCATCGTCCAGGGGCCCCAGACGGCATTACTGGCTACGTCGATCGCGTTGCGGATGGGTTCGGGCAGCATGGAGTCCCGTCATAATCCCATCCGCGCCTCCGGGGCACCCACCGGATAAAGAGAGGATCATCGTGACCGCCCCCGCCACTCCCCAGGAGCTCTTCGCCCTCTGGGCCGACGTCCGCCTCCAGGGCCTCCCGCCCCCCGCGCTCGTCCGCCACCCCCACGTGCAGTCTCAGCTCCGCCGCCTCGCCGAGTCGGTGCCGGAGCTCTTCCGTGTGGAAGAGGTAGGACGCTCCGTGGAAGGACGCCCGCTCCACCTCGTCCGCGTGGGCTCCGGCCCCCGCCACATCCTCCTCTGGTCCCAGATGCACGGGGACGAGCCCACCGCCACCACGGCCCTGTTGGACCTCTTCGAGTACCTCCGTCTCCACCGCGCCCACCCGCGCGTGGCCCGGATGCTCTCCGCGCTTACCCTGCACGCCGTGCCCATGCTCAACCCCGATGGCGCCGAGCGTTTCCAGCGGCGCAACGCCCAGGGCATCGACGTCAACCGCGACGCGCTCGCGCTCCAGACGCCCGAGGGCCGTACCCTCAAGGCGCTCCGCGACAGGCTCCAGCCGTCGCTCGGCTTCAACCTCCACAACCAGAGCTGGCGCACCGCGGTGGGCGATGGCTCGCGCAGGCCCGCCTCCATCTCCCTGCTCGCGCCTCCGTTCGACGCAACGCGTGGCGACAACCCGGGCCGGGTGCTCGCCAAGAGGGTCTGCGCCGTCATCCGCGACGCCCTCGAGCCGCTCGCCCCCGGGCAGATCGGCCGCTACGACGACTCCTTCGAGGTCCGCGCCTTCGGCGACAACCTCGTGCGCTGGGGCACGCCCACCGTGCTCATCGAGACCGGACCGTGGCCCTCGGCCGAGCCCGACGAGCCGTTGCTCCGGCTCAACTTCGTGGCCCTCGTCTCCGCCCTGGAATCCCTCTCCACCGGCGCGGTGGAGCACGCGGACCTCGAGCGCTACGAGTCCATTCCCCTCAATGACAGCAAGGGCATGCTGCACCTCGTCATCCGCGGTGCCCACGTCTTCGGCGAGGCGGGAGACGCCTTCCTCGCGGACGTGGGCGTGGCCGCGGCCCAGGCGGTGCGCACCCGCGAGGGCTCGGCCTCCGTCGTGCTCTCGGGCTCCATCGAGGAGCTGGGAGACTTGCGCGTCTACGGCGCCGTGGAGGAGGTGGATGGCACCGGGCTCATCGCCGTGCCGCTGCCCTCGCGGGACGTGAGGGTGGGGGACTCGCTGCCCCTGCCGCCCCGGAGCGAGCTCTCACTCCGGGTGGGTCTGCCCGCGGAGCTGATGCTGCTGCGACAAATGGCGCTGCCCGGCAATTACCGCGTGGAGCGAATCATTCGCTACGCGCGCTGAATTCCCAACTTTCGAAAATGTGACTAAGGTGTGACCCACTTCCCAGGAGGGGTCAGCATCTTGTCTTCGCACGTTCGACTTGCTCGCGCGTGGTGTGTCCTGCTGTTGCTGCTCGGGTCCAGCGCATGGGCCCAGGGCACGGCGGTCATCACCGGCAAAATCATCAACTCGGCCGACAAGAAGCCACTGCAGGACGCGGTGGTGACGGTCACGTCTCCGAGCCTTCAGGGCGAGCAGACGGTGGTGTCCGACGTCAGCGGCCAGTACCGGATTCCGCAGCTGCCGTCGGGCAACTACACCCTCCGGGTGGATGCCGACGGCTTCCGTCCCTTCTCGCGCGGTGACATCCAGCTGCGCATCGACCGCACCATCCGCTTCAACGTGGAGATGCTGCCCGAGGGCGGTCTGAGCGAGGAGATCACCGTCACGGCCGCTCCGCCCACGGTGGACGTGGCCTCGAGCGCGTCGGGCCTGAACATCGACGCCGCCATCCTGAAGAACCTCGCGGTGAGCCGGCCGGGCTCGAAGGGCTCGGCCTCGCGCTCCTTCGAGTCGCTGGCCGAGATGGCGCCGGGCGCGCAGGAGGACACCTACGGCGTGAGCATCAACGGTGGCACCTCGCCGGAGAACCAGTTCGTGGTGGATGGCCTGTCGGTGAACGACCCGGCCGTGGGCACCATCGGCACGCCGCTGTCGGTGGAGTTCGTCAAGGAGGTCAACGTCATCACCGGTGGCTACATGCCCGAGTACGGCCGCGCCACGGGCGGCGTGATGAACGTGGTCACCAAGTCCGGCTCCAACGAGTTCCACGGCTCCGTGTTCGGCAACATGGCTCCGGGCTTCCTGCAGATGGCCGGCCCGGTCATCCAGCAGGCCGGCAGCGTCATCTCCACCCAGGGCACGCCGTGGAACCAGGGGGACTTCGGCTTCGAGGTGGGTGGCCCCATCCTCAAGGACAAGCTGTGGTTCTACGCGGGCCTGGCGCCCTCCTTCAATCGCATCCAGGTGTCGCGGCAGATCAGCGCCCTGGACATCTGCACGGCGGTGGACAAGGCGAACGGTTGCGACGCCGTGGGCGCCGCCCGTGTCGACCCGGAGACGCGCTTCCAGATCGCCACGCCCATCGAGGGCGGCCGGACGGATCGCTTCGCGGACGAGCGGACCGTGCAGTACATCGGCAAGCTGACCTACCTCTTCAACGCGGACCACAACCTGTCGCTGTCGGTGTACGGCACGCCCAACTGGTCGGGTGGCGCGGGCCGGTACGCCTTCAGCCGCGATGGCGCGGCCGAGGTGTGCAGCGGGCTGTCCTGCTCCGTCCAGGGCGCCTATGAGGCCATCGCCACCCGCCGCACGGGCGGCGCGATGGACATCGTCGCCAAGCAGACCTCCTCCTTCTTCGACAAGAAGCTGCTGGTGGACGCGACGCTTGGCTGGCACCACCAGAATGCCTCCACCCTTCCGTCGGATGGCTCGGGGCTCGGCACCGGCCAGGGGCTCTCCGCGCAGTCCAACATCGCCTGGCGGCGCACGCGCAGCGTGGGCTCGACAGTAGACCCCGTTACGGGCAACCGGGTGCCGGTGACGTTGCGCGACTACCACAGCATCACCGAGTTCGAGCAGCTCGAGGACCCCTCCGTCTGTGACTCGCCCGCGGGCATGCCCGATGGGATGTACGCGACCCGCTGCCCTGTCGCCACGTACGCCAGCGGTGGGCCCGGCACCATCAGCGTCTCGGCGCTGGACCGCTACCAGGGCAAGGTGGTGGGCACGTACCTGCTCGAGGCGCTCGGCCACCACGTCGTCAAGGCCGGCATCGATGCCGAGGGCGCGAGCTTCTACAACAAGCGCGCGCGCACCGGCGGCACGCCCTGGCAGGAGTGCACCAGCGGCGCGTGCTTCTTCACGCTCAACCAGTACGGCTACCTGAGCGGCCCGGACACCATCGTGCCGCTGCCCTTCAAGGAGGGCACCTCCACCTCGGCGACGGTGGGCGGCTTCGTGCAGGACAGCTGGTCCATCATGGACAAGGTGACGGTCAACGTGGGCGTGCGCTACGACACGCAGACCATCTGGGGCCTGGACGGCAAGATGGGCCTGAACCTGCCCCACCAGTGGTCGCCCCGCGTCGGCGTCATCTACGACTTCACCCAGCAGGGCCGCTCGAAGCTCTACGCCAACTACGCGCGCTTCTACGAGAACGTCCCGCTGGACATGGCGGACCTGTCCTTCCCCCAGCAGCAGCTGCTGACGGCCACGTACAACGCGCCCAGGTGCGATCCGCGCGACCCCGCGGACCTCGTCGAGGGGGGCGACTGCAACGTGAACTCCAACCGCCAGTCCATCGGCAATCCGGAGAACCCCAACCAGTTCTGGGGCGGCGAGGGCGGTGACCGGGTGCCGGTGGATCCGAACATCCGCGCCCAGTCCAGCGACGAGTTCGTCCTGGGCGCCGAGTACGAGGTGCTGCTCGGGCGCGTGGGCCTCCAGTACACCCGGCGCTACCTCAATGACGTCATCGAGGACATGAGCCGCGACGACGGCACCACCTTCTTCCTGGGCAACCCGGGCAAGGGCTTCTCCACGGACTTCCCGGAGGCCCGCCGCGACTACGACGCGGTGAACGCCTACTACACCAAGAGCTTCTCGGACGGGTGGCTGGCGCAGGTCAGCTACACGTGGTCCTCGCTGCGCGGCAACTACTCGGGCCTCTTCCGCGCGGACACCGGGCAGATCTCCCCCAACCTGACGCGCGACTTCGATCTGCTGTCGCTCACCGTCAACCGCGACGGCCCGCTGCCGGGTGACCGCACGCACGCCTTCAAGGCCTTCGGCGCCAAGGAGTTCCGGCTGGCCAAGGACCTGAGCCTCGACATCGGCGGTGGCTGGCGCAGCCGCTCGGGCGCGCCGCTCAACTACCTGGGCTTCCACCCCCGCCGCAGTGGCGCGGAGACGTTCATCCTGCCGCGTGGCAGCGCGGGCCGGCTGCCCTGGGTGCACAACATGGACGGCCACCTGGGCATCACCAAGAAGCTCGCGGGCAACTACGCGCTCAGCCTCTCCCTGGACGTCTTCAACATCTTCAACTTCCAGGAGGTGACGGCGAGGGATCAGGTCTTCACCACCACCCGCGTGCACCCCATCGAGCAGAACGGCAAGCCGGCGGACCTGGAGGCCTGCCGCACGGAAACGCCCAGCCCCGACTGCCGCGTCTACGTCACCACCGCGCCGCTGGACAAGCCGGTGGCCATCACCAACGCGGACATCAACCCCAACTTCAAGAAGCCCACCGCGTATCAGCCGCCCCGCTCCATCCGCTTCGGCATGAAGCTGAGCTTCTGAGAAACGCTCCTGGGAGAAACATCATGACTCTTCGACTGATTGGATTGGGCACGGGAGCGGTGCTGCTCGTCTCCACCCTGGGCGCCTGTGATGCCCAGCAGCAGGACCCGCAGTGCGTGGTGGCGCGCGCCGTGTCGGACGGCTCCACCGGCTCGTTCGCCACCAGCTATACCCTGGCTCCGGGCGAGGACGCGGCGGCCTCGTGCGCGCACCTCAAGCCCGAGGCGGTGGGTCTGCAGAAGTACTTCAGCCAGAACCCGGCCTCGACGGACAGGGACCCGAACGTGAAGGACCGGGTGGGCATCCGCTCCCAGCCCTGGTGGGTGGTGAGCAAGAAGTACACGGTGGATCCGGACGCGACGGTCGCGCGCCAGGCCGTGGGCGATCTCACGACGGACGCCCCGGGCCCGGACAACTACTGCGAGGTCCCCCGCTTCGACGGCCCGACCCGCGTGGAACTGCGCTCGGCCACCGTGGGCGAGCCGGGCCTGAGCCTCACCTACGCCTGGTCCAACGTGCGCATCTACAACACGCCGGACATCCCGGGCACGTTGTTCGTCGCGGACCTGAGCTACACGGAGAACGACTGCACGGCCAGATACAAGGTGAAGGGCATCTGGCCGGTCGTGTCCTGCGCCACCAGCGGCAAGCCGGATGAGGCGAAGTGCGACCCGAAGGCGGATCCCTCCGTGGGCCGCCTGCGCGGCTCGGGCATCAACCCGAGCTTCGCCGTGAAGTGCGATCCGGACGCGCTCATCTGCGTGCTGAAGGATCCCTCCGCCGCGTTCCCGTAGCCGTCCGCCGGAGCCTCCGCGTCCTCCCCTCGGCAGGTGGGGACGCGGAGTGCCCGCGTGCTAGTCGCAGGCCCCCCATTGGTACCGGAGGGGACTCACCCGCTTCATGCCGTCCGCCTGGGCCTCCCACAGCTCGAAACCGCCCGGGCCGAAGCGGGTGGAGAGCACCCAGTAGGGATGCCCCTCCAGCATCATCGCTCCCAACGGCTCGCGGACGTTGTCCTCCCGCTCCATCTCCTCCGAGATGACGAGGCACTCGCGCGAGGACTCGATGATGCGCATCGCCGACTCGTTCCCGCGCAGCCAGAAGAGGGACCTGCACAGGTGGGAGAGCGGCTCGGCGCCATTCGTGGCGCGCAGCTCGCGCTCCTGCCGCGCGTAGCAGATCCACTCGGTGCCGGCGACCGGCGAGCACTGCGCGCGCTCGTCCGCGGGGCGCCGGGTCTGGGTCCAGGCGGTGGAGGGCTGCTCGGCACTCGCCGCCTGGTGGCGAAGCTGTTCCTTCAGCAGCTTGAGCTCCGCGGCACTCCGCACCTTCAGGGCGTCCTTCACGGCGGCCTGGAGCTTGTCGGGCCCCTGTTGGAGGGACTGGAACTCCAGCTTCCGGGAGGCCGCGAGGCCCTCGAACACGCCCTCCGTCTCGCCCTTCACCCGCAGGGCCCAGAAGCGCGTATCGCAACCCGAGGGGAGCAGGACGGACGTCTTCTCCGTCTGGAGCGTCCGCGCCTTGGGGGTGAGGACGAACCACTGGGAGGGGGCCGTCAACGGCCCGGCGAGCGGCTCCCAGCGCCCCTTCCGGTACACCAGCTTGGGCTCGACCACCTTCTGCTCATCGCCCGAGGAATCCAGGGTCGCGAGCACCAGCTCCTTCGTCACATCCTCTTCCTGTGCGTTCTGGCCGAACAGCGGCTGGAGGTTTTCCCGGCATTGGATGAGTCCCCACTTCAGCTCACGCTGGATGTCCCCCCCGCGCTGGCCCGCCGCCGTGAGGATCGCCGCCGAGAGCTGCCGGACGACAGGCGTGGGGTGCCCGAGCAGCCGCCGCGCCTCCTCCACGGTGGCCGGGGTCTTCGCGGCGCGTTCCAGGTAGATGGCATTGCCGTCGTTGCAGGTGAGCAGGGTGGCCGCCAGGTCCGCCGCGGCCTTGTTCTTCGAGCCCAGCGCACGGAACAGCCAGCTCAGGCGATTCTCGGGGGAGCCGATCTCGGAGAGCATCTGCTCCCGCCTGGACGCGGTGATGTCCGGGCCGGGCGTGCCCAGGATGGTGATGGCGGCGTCCGGACCGAGCGCGGAGAGGGCCTGCCGCGCCGGCTCGTCCTTGTCCGACGCGTACCGGCGGAAGAGCCCGGCGGCGTCTGGCCTGGGCGGCTCCGGTTCGGCGGCCACGGCGGGGAGGCTCAGCCCGAGTGCGAGCAGCAGCGCCCGCCAGGACGGCCCGGCGGTGAATCCTCGAGGGGAAGGGGAGTGCATGAGGGATTCTTATCCCCCTCCCAACCCCCCGGGGGACTCGCCATTTTGTGTGGGATGGTGTAGGGTATTTGGTGCCATGCACGCCTACGCCGTCGAGCTGTCGAAGGAACTGGGCCTCAAGCCCGAGCAGGTGGACCGGACCCTGGCGCTGAGCGAGGAGGGGGCGACCGTGCCCTTCATCGCCCGCTACCGCAAGGAGGCCACGGGGGGCCTGGACGAGGTGCAGATCCAGGCCATCCTGGACCGGGCCGCCGAGCGCGCCGAGCTGGATGCGCGCCGGGAGACCATCCTGCGCACCATCGAGGGGCAGGGGAAGCTGACCCCGGAGCTGGCCCAGGCGATCCAGCGCGCGAAGACGCGCACGGAGCTGGAGGACCTGTACCTCCCCTACAAGCCCAAGCGCCGCACGCGCGCGGCCATCGCCCGGGAGCGGGGCCTGGAGCCGCTCGCGGACCTGCTCTGGAAGCAGGAGGCGGGGAAGAAGGACGACGTGGCCGCCCGTGCGCGCGCCTTCGTCGACGCGGGCAAGGAGGTGCCGGACCTGGAGACGGCGCTCGCCGGGGCGCGGGACATCTGCGCCGAGCGCGTGGCGGATGACGCCGGCCTGCGCCGCACCGCGCGCGAGATGTGCGTGCAGAAGGGCCGCCTGCGCTCGGCCGTCGTGGCCAAGAAGAAGGGCGAGGCCACCAAGTTCGACAACTACGCGGACCACGAGGAGGACCTGTCCAAGGCACCCTCGCACCGCATTCTCGCGCTGCTGCGCGGCGAGGCCGAGGAGGTGCTGCGCATCCAGCTGGCCCTCCCGGATGACGAGGTGAAGGGCACGCTGTCCTCGCGCGTGGTGACGAAGCCCCAGTCCCCGTTCGCCCCCGAGCTGCGCGCGGCGGTGGAGGACTCGTGGGACCGGCTCATGGGCCCCTCGCTGGAGTCCGAGCTGCGCAACGAGCTGAAGGAGCGCGCGGACCGCGAGGCCATCACCGTCTTCGGGCAGAACCTGCGCCACCTGCTGCTCACCGCGCCCGCGGGCAGCCGGCCCGTGCTCGCGCTGGACCCGGGCCTGCGCACCGGCATCAAGGCGGCCATGATGGATGGCACCGGCAAGGTGGTGGACACCGCCACGCTCTACACGGAGAAGAGCGGCAGTGAGCGCGCCGCCGCGGCGAAGCAGTGCGGGGCCATCATCCTCAAGCACAAGCCCGAGCTCATCGCCGTGGGCAACGGCACCGGCAGCCGCGAGGCGGAGACGTTCGTGCGCGAGGTGCTCAAGGCGCTCGGCTCGCAGGTGCCCGTGGTGTCCGTGAGCGAGCAGGGCGCCTCCATCTACTCGGCCTCCGAGGTGGCGCGCGAGGAGTTCCCCGACCTGGACGTGTCGCTGCGCGGCGCGGTGTCCATCGGCCGCCGGCTGCAGGATCCGCTCGCCGAGCTGGTGAAGATCGACCCCAAGAGCATCGGCGTGGGCCAGTACCAGCACGACGTGGACCAGGGCCTGCTCAAGAAGAAGCTGGGCGAGGTGGTGGACTCGTGCGTCAACGCGGTGGGCGTGGACGTGAACACCGCGTCCCCGCAGCTGCTGGAGCACGTGTCCGGCATCGGCCCCACGCTGGCCAGGAAGATCGTCTCGCACCGCGCCGCCAAGGGCCGCTTCACCACGCGCCGGGAGATCCTCAAGGTGAGCGGGCTGGGCCCGAAGACGTTCGAGCAGGCCGCCGGCTTCCTGCGCGTCCACGGCCCCGAGCCGCTCGACGCGAGCGCCGTGCACCCCGAGCGCTACGGCGTCGTGGAGCGCATGGCCAAGGACCTGGGCGTGGACGTGAAGCAGCTGGTGGGCAACGCCGCGCTGGTGCGGAAGATCGACCCCAAGCGCTACCTGGGGCCGGACCTGGGCGAGCTGACGCTCAAGGACATCCTCGCCGAGCTGGAGAAGCCCAGCAGGGATCCACGCGGCGACTTCACCGCGCCCTCCTACCGCGAGGACCTGCAGAAGCTGGAGGACGTGAAGGAGGGGATGGTGCTGCAGGGCGTCGTCACCAACGTCACCGCCTTCGGGGCCTTCGTGGACGTGGGCGTGCACCAGGACGGGCTCGTCCACGTGTCCCAGCTCTCCACCCGCTTCATCAAGGACCCCAGCGAGGCGGTGAAGGTGGGCGACCGGGTGACCGTGAAGGTGTTGAGCGTGGACCTCACCCGCAAGCGCCTCGCCCTGTCCGTGCGCGCCGTCACCGAGGGCACCTCGGGCGCGTCCGTTGGGGCTCCACGCTCCTCGCGTCCCGAGCCCGCTCCGGCGGCCAGCAAGCAGGGGGGCGTGAAGCAGGGGGGCGGCAAGGCCCCCGCTGCGGCGGCTCAGAAGCCCTCGGCCGAGCCCTTCAACAACCCCTTCCGCAATCTCAAGCGCTGAGACGAGGGCCCCGCCGCCGGGCCCCCCAATCGCGCCGGGCTCGTATATCCTGGCCTCCCCGAATTCGCGGGAGTGCCATGAAACGACTGCTGCCAGGAGTGATCGGCCTCGCGCTGCTGTGTTGCGGCGTGGCCGCGGCGCGGGACAAGGACCCCATCGTCCTGGGTCTGCACGCGGACATGAGCTCCGGCTCGGCCCTGGCGGGCGAGGCCCTCCGCCGGGGGGCGCTGCTCGCCATCTCGGAGATCAACGAGCAGGGGGGCCTGCTGGGAGGGCGGAAGTTGGAGCTGGTGGTGAGGGATCACCACGGCGTGCCCGCGCGGGCCACGGAGCAGCTGCCGGAGCTCGCGAGCACGCCCCACCTGGTGGCCCTCCTGACGGGGCTGCACGGCCCGCCCGTCGTCCAGAACCTGCGCTACATCCACGAGCACCAGCTCATCGTCGTGAGCCCCTGGGCGGCCACCACCGGCGTGGTCCACCACGACTGGTCGCCCAGCTACACCTTCCGCGTCTCCGTGAATGACTCGCAGATGGCCGAGTACCTGGTCGCGCAGGCGCTCGCGCGGGGCCACAAGCGGCTCGGGCTCATCGCGGAGAAGACCGGGTGGGGCCGCAGCAACGACAAGGCCATCACCGAGGCCCTCGCCCGGCGGCACCTGGCGCCCGTGTCCGTGCAGTGGATCAACTGGGCGGACGCGGATGGGGAGGAGCAGCTGGCCGCGGTGGAGCGGTCGGGGGCGGAGGCCCTGCTGCTGGCGGCCAACGCGCCCGAGAGCGCCGCCGTCGTGAAGGCCCTGATGCGCAGGCCCGCGGACAAGCGGCTCCCCATCTACGCGCATGGCGGCATCAGCGGACCGGACTTCGTGCGCCAGTCGGGAGCGCTGCTCGCCCAGGTGGACCTGCGCGTGGTGCAGACCTTCTCCTTCATCGGCAACCCGGGCGCGCGGGCGAAGGCGGTGGCCGCGAAGTACCACGCGCTGTTCGGCACCCGCTCCGAGGAGGAGATCTTCGGCCCGGCGGGCACGGCGCAGGCCTATGACGCCGTCTGGCTGATCGCGCTCGCCATCCAGAAGGCGAAGTCCACCGAGCGGGCCCGGGTGCGCGAGGCGTTGGAGCGCCTGGGCCCCTACGAAGGCCTGGTGCGCACCTACCAGCCCGCCTTCACCCCCGCCCGCCACGAGGCGCTGAGCCCGTCGGACTACAAGCTGGCCACCTTCAACCCCCGCGGCGTGCTGGTGCTCGCCCATCCGTAGGAACCCCCCACCGTGAATCTGCTCCGGAGCTTCCAGGGCAAGCTCCTCCTCTTCTTCCTGCTCATCGACGTGGTCATGGTGGGCTTCCTCGTCGCCACCGTGTCGCGCGGCGCGCGCCAGGCGCTCGAGACCGCGAGCCGGGAGCACCTGCTCGAGCTGGCCCGCTTCGCCTCGGACGGCATCGACGAGCAGCTCCAGTTGCGGTGGAACGCGGCGCATTCGCTCGCCTCCAACCCCTTCATGACCAACAGCGTCATCGATACGCTGGGCCGCAGCGACTACCTCGAGCCCCTCATGCAGCGGCTGAGCCTGCCGGGCAAGGGCGGGGAGGAGAGCGATCTCTGGCTGCTGGACTTCATGGGCCGTGTCATCGCCCGCAACGGCCGCAGTGAGAGCGTGGGCTCCTTCGCGCAGGAGCCCTGGTGGCCGAAGGTCCGCGAGGGCGAGCCCCAGGCCCTGGTCACCTCCGAGGCGGGGGTGCCGCACGTGCTCTTCGCCTTTCCCGTCATCTACCAGCGGCACACCGAGGGGGCCCTGGTGGCCCGGTTCGATCTGTCCTTCGTGGGAGGAGGCGCCGCGCGCCAGGGGCTCGAGGTGGTGCTGATGGACGGGGAGCGGCTGCTGGATGGCCACCTGCCACCCCAGGTGATGGCGGCGCTGAAGCCGCTGTCCTCCGGGTCCGGCGGGAGCAACACCGCCCTCATCGACGACACGTTCTACCTGGTGGTCCCGGTGGAGGGCTTCGCGCGGGCGCATGGCTTCGGCTGGTCCCTGGTCCTCTCCGTGCCGGCCGAGCGCATCTCCGGTCCGGTGGAGGTGTTGCGCCAGCGGATGATCCAGGGCGGCGTGGTGACGGCGGTCTTCCTCATCCTGCTGATTTTCTGGCGCACCCGGCTGCTGATGCGGCCGCTGCAGCAGCTCCAGGTGTCCATGCGGCGCATCATCGACGGGGGAGACCTGAACGAGCGCATCCAGGTGCGCACCGGGGACGAGCTGGGCGCCATCGCGGGCACCTTCAACCTGATGCTCGAGCGGCTGGCCCACCGGGGCGCGGAGCTGGAGCGCTCGCGGGAGCACCTGTCGCTGCTGGCGCAGATCACCTCCTCCTCGCCCAACGCCATCCTCATGGTGGGCGCGGAGGGCTGGGTGCTGGTGTGCAACGAGGCGGCGGAGAAGCTCTTCGGGTGGCCCCGGCTGGAGATGCTGGGGGCGTCCTTCCTGGAGCGGATGGTGCCCGAGGAGTCGCGCGAGCTCGTCCTCGGCCTGATGGAGCGCGCCAGGGCGGGCGAGTCCGTGGAGGCGGAGCTCTCGCTCGTCACGCATCAGGCGGGAGCCATCCCCGTGCAGCTGGCGATGTCGCGGGTGCTCGACGCGGCGGGGGAGGTGCTGGGGCACGTGTGCATCGCGAGGGACATCCGCGAGGTGAAGCGGCTGCGCGAGTCGCTGGTGCAGTCGGAGAAGATGGCGGCGGTGGGCACGCTCGTGGCCGGCCTGTCGCACGAGCTGAACAATCCGCTCGGCATCATCCTCGGCTTCGCGCAGGCGCAGTTGATGCGGCCCACGCTGGACAATGGGGCGCGCACGGCGTTCGAGTGCATCGAGACGCACACCCAGCGCTGTGCCCGGCTGGTGCGCACGCTGCTGGACTTCTCGCGCAGGAGCGGCCCGGCCCGGGAGCGCATCGAGGTGGGGCGCATGCTCGAGCACGTGTACGAGCTGGCCAGCGGCCAGGCCGAGCGGGGGCAGGTGCGGTTGAGAATCATCGAAGCCCCGGCGGACCTTCCCGGGTTGGAGGCCAACGTGCCGGAGATGGAGTCGGCGTTGCTGAATCTGGTGGGCAACGCGTTGGATGCGACACCGCCGGGGGGGACGGTGTCCATCGGGGCGCACGTCTCTCCGGCGCGCGATGGCATGGAGTTGTTCGTGACGGACACCGGGAGCGGCATGGCGCCGGACGTGCGCCAGCGCATCTTCGATCCCTTCTTCACCACCAAGCCGGTGGGACAGGGGACGGGCCTGGGTCTGTCCATCACCCGCAGCATCGTCGAGTCGTACGGTGGCCGCATCGACGTGGAGACGGCCCCCGGTGCCGGCACCACGATGAGGTTGTGGTTCCCGGTGGCGCCGGTGCACCCCACGGAGGTGTCCGCGTGAGCTCCCCCATGCCTGAGCAGATCCTCGTCGTGGACGATGAGCGGGACATGCGCCTGCTGCTGCGCTACCAGCTGGAGCAGGAGGGCTACGCCGTCACCGAGGCGTCCGACGGCAAGGCCGCGCTGAAGCTCCTGCGAGAGTGCGCGCCCGGGTTGATCATCACCGACGTGCGCATGCCCTTCATGAGCGGGCTGGAGCTGCTGCGCGAGGTGAAGCAGGTGCTGCCCGCCACCGAGGTCATCGTCGCCACGGGTTACGCCGAGGTGGAGACGGCCATCGAGTGCATGCGGGCCGGGGCGTTCGATCTCATCCGCAAGCCGTTCAACATCCACGAGATGTATGCGTGCGTCACGCGCGCGCTGGAGCGGTACCGGCTCAACGCCTCGGCGGACCTGGTGCGGGCCAGCCAGTCCTTCTTCGAGACGAACGAGTTCGACCGGATTCCCCAGGCCATCGTGGAGGGGAGCCGGACGCTGATGGTGGCGGACGCGGTGGTGCTGATGATGCAGGAGACGCAAGGGCGGCTCCACGTGGCGCACGCGTGCGGCCTGTCCTCGGAGGAGGAGAGCGGGCTGCTGTGCGAGCTGGGCGAGCGGGTGGTGCGGGCGCTGCCCTCGGACAGGACTCCGGCGCTGGCGGCGCCCGGCCTGGAGGATCGGCGGCTCGGCTCCATCCAGGCGTTGGGGAGGGGGGCCTCGGTCATCCTCCATCCCCTGTTGGTGGGGGAGCGGGTGCTGGGGGTGCTGGCCATGATGCGCAGGGATGGGCTGCGCATGTTCGGCAGGAAGGAGATGGATCGCGCGGCGATGCTGGCGAGCCACGTGGTGCTGGCGCTGGAGAACGGGCGCCTGGCGTTCCAGCTCGCGTCCTCCGAGCGGCTGGCGACACTGGGGCAGGTGGCGGCCGGCATCGGGCATGAGATCAACAACCCGGCGGCCTACGTGCTCAGCAACCTGGGCTACATCCACGAGCAGGTGGTGGCGTTGCGCCAGGGCGAGCCAGTGGACCTGCGGGAGCTGGAGCAGGCCGTGCTGGACGCGCGGGAGGGCGCGCACCGCATCAGCGACATCGTCCGGGACATGCGCTCGCTGGGGAAGACGGATGCGGAGGCGGGGGGGTGGTTCGAGCTCAACGAGGCCATCCGCTCGGCGCTGCGCATCGCCCGGCTCGAGACGATGCGGCAGGCGAGCGTCGAGACGGAGCTGCCGGGAGGGATCGAGGTGAAGGGGAGCCCGGGCCCGGTGTCGCAGGTGTTCGTGAACCTGCTCGTCAACGCGGCGCAGGCGCTGGAGGCGGGGGAGGGGCCGCGCAAGGAGATCCGCGTCACCGCCCGGCGCGAGGCGGACATGGCCGTCATCGAGGTCAGTGACACGGGGCCTGGCATTCCGGCCGAGGTGCTGTCGCGGCTCTTCCAGCCCTTCTTCACCACGAAGGGCTCGACGGGGACGGGACTGGGGCTGTCCATCAGCCGGAACATCGTGCGCCGGCTCGGGGGAGACCTCTCCGTGCGCAGCGTGCCGGGGCATGGGACGGTGTTCACCGTCTCATTGCCGGCGCGTCCGGTGGAGGGGGAGGCGCAGGTTCCGGTGGTGCCAGCGCGCTCAGCGGGTTAAGGCTGGCGCATGAACTTCCGACATCTCGGTAGCAGCGGTCTGATGGTCAGTGAGATCTCCTACGGGAACTGGCTGACCCATGGCTCCCAGGTCGAAGAGGTGGCGGCGCTCGCCTGCGTCCGCGCCGCGCTCGACGAGGGCATCACCACTTTCGACACCGCGGACGTCTACGCGGCCACGCGCGCGGAGGAGGTGCTCGGCCGCGCGCTCCAGGGCCAGCGCCGCGAGGGCCTGGAGATCTTCACCAAGGTGTACTGGCCGACCGGGCCGGGGCCCAACGACCGGGGCCTGTCGCGCAAGCACATCCTGGAGTCCATCAACGGCTCGCTGCGGCGGCTGAAGACGGACTACGTGGACCTGTACCAGGCGCACCGTTACGACACCGAGACGCCGTTCGAGGAGACGATGCAGGCGTTCGCGGACGTGGTGCGCCAGGGCAAGGCGCTCTACATCGGCGTGTCCGAGTGGACGGCGGAGCAGATCCGCGCGGGTGTGGCGATGGCGAAGCAGCTGGGGTTCCAGCTCATCTCCAGCCAGCCGCAGTATTCGATGCTGTGGCGGGTGATCGAGGGCGAGGTGATTCCGGCGTCGAGGGAGCTGGGGGTGGGGCAGATCGTCTGGTCGCCGATTGCCCAGGGCGTGCTGACGGGCAAGTACAAGCCGGGGCAGAAGCCGCCGGAGGGGAGCCGGGCGACGGACGAGAAGGGCGGCTCGCGGTTCATCCAGCGCTTCATGACGGATGACGTGCTGACGCGGGTGCAGCAGTTGAAGCCGGTGGCGGACGGGGTGGGGCTGTCGCTGGCGCAGCTGGCGGTGGCGTGGGTGCTGCAGAACTCGAACGTCGCGTCGGCGATCATCGGCGCGTCGAGGCCGGATCAGGTGAAGGAGAACGTGAAGGCGGCGGGGGTGAAGCTGAGCGCGGACGTGATGAAGAAGATCGACGAGATCCTCGGCCCCGTGGTGGAGCGGGATCCGGCGAAGACGCGCCAGAACGCCCCGGAAAAGCGTCCGTAAAACCCGGCCCAAGGGGACACCATGAGCCCACGGTGCCCCCACTCCCTCGCCCTCCGGGAGAGGGTCGGGGTGAGGGTGCCCGGACCCGTCCTCCCACCCGTGGCCCGGAAGAGGGCCACGGGTTGCTCATGCCGGGAGTGAGTCGTCGATGGGGAAGGGGACCCCCTCGCCCCCGAGCCGCTTCGTGCGCGCGAGCAGTTGGTGGAAGCGGTCCGTGCCATTGCGCGCGTCGAACTTCGCCGCGATGCCCTCGGCCTGGGAGGCGAGCCAGCCGCGCAGCGTGCGGGTCTCGTAGGTATCCCCGGGCGAGTACAGCGCGAAGGCGCGCGGCAGGGAGAGCACCACCCGCTCCCGGCCCTCCACCACGGCCCGCTCCAGGAGGGCGAGCGCGGCGGAGTGGAAGGTGAAGCGGTCCCGGTGGCTGGCGTGCTCCAGGGCCCAGCCCACATGGCGCTCGAAGAGCTTCAGTCCGCGCTCCACGTTGCCGGTGAGCGCGAGGAACTCCAGGTGCTCGCCCACGGTGGCGAGGAACTCGCGGTTGCGCTGCACCAGGGCATAGCCGCGCAGGTGGCTGTCCCTCGCCTGCTCCAGCCGTCCCAGCTTGAAGAGCGGGTAGAGCACGCTGCCCAGCGTCAGGTGCGGCACCTCCGCGCACCCGTTGCGCCCCTCGAGCAGCGGCCGGGCCTTCTCCAGCACCACGGCGTACTCGCCCCGGTCGATGTGGTGGTCCAGCTCGTCATCGAGCTCGCAGGCGCGGCAGTCCGTGAGGTGGTCGCGCGGCTCGCGTACCCACTGGGCCCAGAAGTCCTCCGCCACCTCCGCGTCGCCCATGTCCCGGGCGGCCTGGTAGCGCAGCTTCAGCACCGCCCGCCGTCCCGCGCCCGCCTTCGCGAAGCACTGCTCCACGTCGTCCAGCGCACCCGCTATCTGCTTGCGGCTGATGTGGGGGAACTCGTCGAGCCGGCCCACCACCCACTTCTGCTTCCAGAGCAGCGGCTCCGGCGGGTAGCGCACGGGGTCTCGCTGCTGCTGGCCCCGGCACCAGGCGAAGGCGACCAGGGCCCTGTCGGGGAAACCCCCGAAGGTGGCCGCGTCGATGAGCGCGTCCCGTACCTCGTAGGCGAGCGGCCCGTCCGCGTGTGCGTCCGCGAGCCGGGCGGCCTCCTCGAGCGCCATCACCTTCGCCTCGCCCGGCTCCAGCCTCTCCGCGCGCCCGAGCAGATTCTTCACCTGCTCGCGCCAGTCCTGCTCCCTCAATGCATGCCCCCAGTGCCTTCGTCGTCATCCAGCCGCGCGGCGATGAGGCCGAGCAGCCCGCGGTTCAACAGCGCCATCTCCCGCGCGTTGAGCGGGCGGTGTCCCAGCAGCAGCGCCTGCACGTACAGCATCTCCACCGACAGCGTGAGCTGCGCGGTGTCCCGCACCCGCGCGAGCCGGCGCACCACGGGGTTGCGGAGGTTGAAGCACAGCTGCGGCCGCTCCTCCTCGGGGGACCCGGCCAGCGCGCCCTCCAGCACGGAGGCGTACAGCTCGTCCGTCTCCTCGCGGGCGCGCTCCACGTCGCGCCGGAAGGCCCCGTCGTCCACGTCCCCGTAGAGCGTGGGCACCTCGGGCGGGAGGAACTTCTTGATGGTGACCTCGCAGCGGAATGGCTCCAGCGCCTCGGTGGCCACCTGCCGCAGCCGCGCCACCGTCTGGCGCTCCTCGGCCGTCAGCTCCTCGAAGTCCTGGGGGAGCTGCGCGGCGGAGAAGAGCTCCACCCGGGCGCCGGGCATGACGCGCGGCAGCTTCTCCAGCAGCGCGGTGTCATGCGTGTAGGCCCCGTTGAGGATGCACAGGCCCTGCGCCGCCGCCACGCGCGCCACCTGCCGGAAGGCGTCCAGCGTGTTGACGTAGCGCACCGAGGGGTAGGACTGGCGGTATTGCCCCAGCGTCATCATCCCCAGCGTCGTCTCGAAGGGAAGCCAGTGGATGACGAGCCGGAAGAAGTCGTCGTCGTCCAGCGCGAGCGCCTTCACCGACAGGCCGTGCAGGGCGATGAGCCGCTGCAGGGTGCGCGGGTCGCTGTGGGCCAGGTCCACGAGGTACTGGCGCAGGGACTGGCCGAGCGACTCGCGGGCGCGCGCCAGCGTGGCGTCCTCGTAGAAGGCCTCGCGGCTGGCGGTGGGGCGCAGGCCCTGGGCATTCACCACGCACTTGACGAAGAAGGCCCACTCCGGGAGCAGGTTCTCCGCGCTCTCGGACAGCAGCATGTCCTTGAGGTAGACGCGGTGCTTCTGGCGCGCGTTGAAGTGGGGCGAGAAGGGCAGCACGAAGGCCACCCCCTCCACCTGGCCCGCCTCGGCGCGCAGGGGGATGCAGTCCACGAAGTCCTGGCCGAACACCTCGCGTCCGTAGGCCAGCAGTACCGTCCGGCGCTCTCCGGCGCTCTCGTACTCGCGGCGCCAGGGGGGCGGGGCCGGGTTGAGGTGCTCGGCGCGGCCGTCCACGGTGAGGTGGATGGGGAAGGGCAGCAGGCCGCCGTAGTGCACCGCGAGCTGCCGCACCCGATCCGCGGTGAAGTACTCGGCCGCGTCCTCCCGGGCGACGAGGAAGACCTGGGTGCCCGGGTGCTCCAGCGGGTGCTCGGAGGGCCGCACGGTGTAGGTGCCGTCATGCCGGCCCCGCCACTCCATGGTGCGCCCGTCCCCCTTCGCCGAGCGCGTCACCACCAGCAGCTCGTCGCACACCATGAAGCAGGACAGCAGGCCGATGCCGAACTGGCCGATGAAGTCGTCGCGGCGCGCCTCCAGCGTCTCGCGCTTGGAGCTCTCGCCGATGGTGGCGAGGAAGCGGTGCAGCTCCTCCTCCGTGAGCCCCACGCCGTCGTCGGTGAAGAGCAGGGTGGGCAGCCCGCCGTCCTGCTTCTGGATGAGCTCCATCCGCACCGTGCCCGGGTGGGAGGGCTCCAGGTGCCGCCGGGCGCGGATGGCGTCGGTGGCGTTCTGCAGCAGCTCCCGCACGAACACGCCGGGCGTGCTGTAGAGGTGGTGGGAGAGGAGGTCGATGACCCCTCGGAGGTTGACCTGGAAGCGATGGTCCACGGGCGGCGCAGCCTATAGCGGGTATGCCGCGAGCCGTACGCCCTCATGGGTCATGCTGTCCACCGGCGCATGAGCCGCCAGATTTGCCGCTGGACGATTGCCCGCCCGCCGAATATGCGGCCCCTCGACCGCGGGGTGCCCGGGTGGCACCGCGGGAGTCCTGACTCGTTTCGAGGAGGCGTACGCAATGCGCAACAAGTTCATGGCAGTGACGGTGGGAGCGCTCCTGGGGCTGTCCGGTATGGCGGCCGCGCAGCCGCCCGAGGGCAAGGGTCCGCCCGCCGGGAAGGGGCCGGCGAAGAAGGAGGCCGCGGCCACGGCGGGCAAGACGGAGCTCACCTGGTGGGGCCACGCGGCCTTCGTGCTGCGCACCCCCGGTGGTGCCACGCTGGCCATCGACCCGTGGTTCTCCAACCCCAAGGCCCCGCAGGGCGCCCAGTGGCCGGAGCAGGTGGACGCCATCCTCGTGTCCCACGGGCACTTCGACCACGTGGGCGAGACCAAGGCGCTGCAGCAGAAGACCGGGGCCCAGGTGTTCGGCTGCTACGAGCTCATCAGCCTCCTGGGGATTCCCCAGGACAAGGCGGTGGGTGGCAACGTCGGCGGCACCTTCAAGGTGAAGGACGCCACCATCCACTTCGTGGAGGCGGTGCACTCCAGCAGCTACGCCGCGGACGAGAAGAGCCCCTCGCAGTACGCGGGCGCGCCCATGGGCTTCGTCATCCAGATCGACAACGGCCCCACCCTGTACCACGGCGGTGACACCGGCCTGTTCGGCGGGATGAGCCAGATCGCCGAGCGCTTCAAGCCCACGTACGCCCTGCTGCCCATCGGCGGCCACTTCACGCTGGACCCGACGGGCGCCGCCCAGGCCGCCCGGCTGCTCGGCAACCCCACGGTGGTGCCCATGCACTACGGCACGTTCCCCCTGCTGGCTGGCACGCCCGACAAGCTGGAGGCGGACCTGAAGAAGGCGAAGAGCAACGCGAAGGTGAAGCCGCTCGAGCCCGGCAAGGCCACCGCGCTGTAGTCCGACGTTCCGGCCCCGCCTCCTCTGGGGGTGGGGCCGTTGGCGCCGGGACGCCAAGTGGGGTATTTCCTGGCTGTCTGTCTGGTGCGCGGCACCTGGGGTGGACTTCCAATGGATCTAGGCAAGGCGGGTTGGCTCTCCTCGATGCTCGAGGAGTCGGTCGCGGCCCACGTACGTGCGCCCGCTCCGGTGGTGCCCCCGGGCCTCTCCGACTCCAGCTCCGGCCGCGCCCGTGCCCGCTCGTACCTGCGCCGGATGCTGCGCGCCAGTGGACTGCTCTATGGCACGCCCGCCGATGGTGGGGTTCCCGCGGAAGGTGTGTCCTCCGAGCCCTCCGGGCCGGCGGCTCCCGAGGAGGTGCTCTTCCGCGCGGTGGTGAGGACCTTCGCGCGCATGGCCCTGGACATCGCGGCCCTCGCCGGAACGCCTTTGGGGCCTCGCCGTGAGCAACTGTTGCTGCTCTTCGCCGTCCTCACCGGCCAGCTCGACGAGGCGCAGGCCATCGAGGAGAAGCTGCGCCAGGGGCACGAGGCGCCGAAGCGGCTGTGGGGCAGGGTGGAGGACGCGCTGGAGCGGCGTGCGCTCTCGCTGTCGGGGGATCCGGCGTATGGGCTCGTGCTGCACAACGGGGCGCTCTACGCGGATGGGCACATGTTCGGGCGGCAGGCGCTCGACTATTTCTCCCGCGGAGGGTTCAACCGCGAGATGGCCCGGCGGCGCATCGACTTCGCGGCGCGGCAGAAGGCGTTGCTCGTGGAGGTGCTCACGGGCCTGGCCTGTGTGGACCGGCAGCCCTCGTTCTCCGCGCGCCGCGCCATCCTCCGGCAGGTGGAGGACCTGGGGCTGCCGGACGCGCTGGAGGGGGAACTGCGGACGGCGGTGAGACAGTCCTTCGAGCGCCGGGGCTCCTTGAGCACGGCGGTGAAGGACGTGCGCAGCGTGGACCTGCGGCGGTTCATCCTGGAGCAGACGCTGCTGGCCTCGCTGGTGGATGGACGGCGGACGCGGGGCGAGCGGGCCTTCATCGATCAGCTCGCGCATGCGCTCCGGGTGCCGGAGAGCACGGTGCACCAGCTGGAGCTGGAGGTGGCCGAGTTCTACGCGAAGAACCGCTCGGTGGTGGATGTGTTCACGGTGTCCTCGGCGGCGAATCTGATGGGCGAGGACATGGTGTCCCGCATGCAGAACACGCTGGAGCGGAACTTCCACCGGCTGATGCAGGAGGTCCGCGAGACGGGTGAGCTGTATCACCTGCTCACGAAGGTCGCGCGAGGACAGACGCTGACGGCCGAGGAGCGCCAGCGGATGCGGGCGCAATTGATTGACGTGGCGAAGGCGATTCCAGCGCTCGCCATCTTCGCGGCGCCGGGAGGGATGTTGTTGCTGGTGGCGCTGGCGAAGGTGCTGCCCTTCAACCTCCTGCCGAGCTCCTTCCAGGACGAGCCCGAGCCCGTGAGTCCCGAGGGGGAGGGCACGGGCGGTGGAGACGAGCCCCCGGTCCGCGAGGTGGGCTGACTCCGGCTCGGAGTGGGTGTCTCCCTTCCTCCCTGATAGAATCACGGGCCCGCGTTCAGTGCGCGCGGCTCGATGGGGAGGTGCGGCTTGACCGTTCGTCTCGTTGGCGCTTGTCTGAGACGTGCGTGGCTGTTGTCTCGCGCCACCATGTTGGCGCTGGTGGCCCTGTGGTTGGTTCCGCTCGTGGGATGCGGCTCCGCTGTTCGCACTGTGCGCCTGGACACGGGGCAGGACAGGTTGCTCGTCTTTACTCCGCGCGGCGCCGAGCAGCCCGTGGAATTGCGGACGGGCGAGTTCAAGGCATCACTGGCTGCATTGGTGCGGGATGTGCGGCCTGCCTCCCATCCGCTGCAACACGCCCGGCGGTTGATGCTCGATTCGCTGTGGCACGAAGACATCTACCTGAGGTGGACGGAGGGGCGCCTGGAACTGGACTCCGGGGGAGAAGCGGCTCGGCGAACGGCCCAGGAGTGCCTGGCGCTGACGCACGCCTACGGGCGCTGGTGCGAGCGTCAGGGCCGAGTCCGGGACTGTCTCTCGCTCCTGACAGAGGGGCCTGTCCTCACCGCGGATGGACGGTACGCGCTGGCCATGGAACTGGCCCTCGGCTCGGTGTGGAACGAGACGATGGACGCCTTCAAGGGCATGGCCAGCCCCGAGGCGGTGCGAGCCACTCTTGTCTCCGCGATGGCCATGTATATGTCGCTCTGGCTGCTGCCCGAGCCCGTCTCGAAAAGCGTTGCGGCGACGTTGACCGCCGGGCTCATCGTCTACCTGGGCGTGGACACCGTCTGGAGTCTCATCCAGGGCTGGAGGCTGCTGGTGGCGGAGGTGGATCGGGCCACCACCTTCACCGAGCTGCGCGAGGCGGGCGAGCGTTTCGGCCGGGTGATGGGGAAGAACTCCGCGCGTGTCTTCCTCCTGCTGACGACGGCGGCAATTGGGAATACAGCGGGGCTCGCGGTGAAGGGGCCGGGGTTGCCCGGGGCCGCGCGGGCGACGGTCCTGGCGGAGTCACAGGCGGGCTTCCGGTGGGCCGCGGTGGGCGAGGTACGCTCCGTGGCCGTGTCCGCCGAGGGCGCATTTACCATTGCCCTCGCTCCAGGCGCGGTCGCCATGTCGGCGCAGGGCCCGGGTGGTGGCACTTCCTCCGGAGAGACGACCGTCTATATCTCCAGGGACAAGGTTACCCAAGAGGTGGACTATGTGGGCATTACCGATAAGATGGCGAGGCGCTCCGCGGAGCAATTCAGACAAAGAGGCCTCCACATTGATGCGCTCATGGAACGGCTGCCGAGGGAGGATGCGCGGGCTGTCGAGCAGGCGTTGATTGAGATTCATGGCCTCAGCAAGAACGGAGGGACGCTGATGAATCGCATCAACAGCATCGCTCATTCCAACCCGAAGTACGCCGCCGCGCTGCGCCGGGGGCTGGAGCTTCTCGAGTCCATCGGCTACACAGGAAGGTGACATGACGAAACGGCGCAGGCGGGCACGGCTCGGAGATGTCCTGGAGGTCAGCACGCCTCGTGGATTGGCTTATATCCACTACACCTATTTCACCGAGGAACCGTATCGGGAGGTCATCCGCATCCTGCCCGGCTTCTTCGCCACGCGTCCGACAGAATTCACGGAGTTGGTCAATCACCCGAAGGCGTTCTTCGCCTTCTACCCGGCGCGAGCGGCAGTCTCCCAGGGCGCTGTCGAGGTTGTTGCCCACCATCCGCTGTCACCCGGCCAGGCGTTCCCGGCCGTGTATCGGTGGGCGGGAGCAAGGAGTCGGGAAGGCAGGGTCCTGGCCTGGCGGATTTGCGAGGGCACGAAGGAAACGCTGGTTCGGGACCTCAGCGACGAGCAGCGTTATCTGCCCATCTTCTCCATCTTCCTTCACGACTCCCTGGTGTCCGCTTTGACGGATGAATGGCGGCCCGAGCATGACATCGGCATCCCCCCGGCGCTGAGTGAATCGTCCCCCAAACCGGAGGTACCCAAGCCTCCGGACGATTCGGTCCCGCATCGCGTCCAGCACTTCCTCTATTTCCCGAAGGCGAAGGACGGCAAGGCCGTGGCGGACCATCTCTCCGCGCAAGGCTTCACGGTGGAGCGCCGCAAGAGCGCCGAGGGGAAGAACTGGCTCGTCCTGGTCACGCACACGGTGGGTCCAGAGTCGCGGGACCTGGACTCGGTACGTGAGTCCCTGGAGCGCCTCGCCCAGGCGCACTCCGGGGAGTACGATGGTCACGAGAGCGCCGCTCCAGGGTGACAATCCCTCTCACGCCTTCTGCCGCTGAAGCCTCGCCACCAGCCGCCGCAGGTCCTCGTTCGACCTCACGTACTCCGTGCTGCTCTTCTCCTCGGTGAGCTGCTTCTCCAGCGTGGGCAGTGCGCTGCGCGCCAGGGCCGCCGCGTCCTTCGCGTCCTCCACCAGCCACTCCGTCCCGAGGATGAGCGCCATCCGCGTGTCCGGGTCCTTCTCCGTCATCCGCGCCAGCAGTGCCCCCACGTGCACCGCCGTCCTGCCACGCCCCACCTCCAGCGCCGCGCGCGCCACCACGCCCTTGTCCGCGTCCTCCAGCTTCTTCACCCAGCAGCCCGTGTCCGTCCCGCACGCCTTCGCCGCCTCCAGCCGCTTGCCGTGCCGTGCAATCATCTCCACCCGCTTCTTTCCCAGCGCCCCCGGGTCTCCGCACCCCTCGCCTCCCAACGCCTCGCACTCGGCCGCCGTCCTCGCCGGCTCCGCCGCCGCCAGCTTCTCCAGCACCGGCAGCTCCCGCGCGTCTCCCAGCATCGTCAGCGCCTCGAGCGCCGCCTCGCGTGCGTACCAGTCCCCCTGGCCCGCCGCCTTCTCCAGCGCCGGCAGCGCGTCGCGTCCGCCCAGCCGCGCCAGCGCGTACGTGTACTCCCCGCGCACTCCCGCATCCGGCTCGGACACCAGCGCCGCCAATGGCTTCACCGCCGCCGTCGAGCGCATCCTCGCCAGCGCATCCGCCGCCCGCGTCCGCACGATGGCCTGGATTCGCGGATCCTCGTGCTTGAACTCGAGCTGCTTCACCAGCGACGCCTCCGCCCGGTGCTCCCGCAGGTCTCCCAGCAGCTGCGCCGCCTTGAAGGAGTAGCTCGCCGGGTTGATGCCGTTGCGCTGCGCCCAGCTCGACAGCTCCGGGTTCTTGCCCTCCAGCACCGCGAGCAGCGCGTCCGACGCGGGCTGGCCCAGCTGGAAGAGCGAGAACGAACTCTCCACGTAGAAGGACACCCCCCGGCGCTCCTTCGTCAGCATCCGCACCAGCGTGGGCACCGCCCGCGCGTCCCCGATACGGCCCAGCGCTTCAATCGCCTTCTTGTTCAGGAAGAGCTCCGCCCCCTCATCCGTGGCCAGCGCCATGAGGGGCTCCACCGCCTCCTTCACGCGCATCTGCCCCAGGGCCTGCACTGCCTCGATCTGCGTGTAGTTGTCCCGCGCCTTCAGCAGCCTCAACAGCACGGGCACGGCCTTGGGGTCTCCAATCTCTCCCAGCGCCGAGGCCAGCTCCTTGTTCAACTGATTGCCGGCCGAGTCCGTCGCGCTCAGGTCCACCGCGTTGCCCAGCGGCTCCACCGAGGCGGGGCTCTTCACGTCGGCGAGTGCCCGCGCCACCGCGGCCTTCACCTCGGGCTTCTCGTCCGAGGCGAGCTGCCCGTGCAGGAAGGGCAGGAAGCTCGCGCTGAGCTTGCCCGAGCTGCGCAGTGTCTCGAGCACCCGGACCTTGTCCTGGGTCCGCCGCGCCTTGCCCAGCGTCTTTTCCCAATACTCCGGGGATGTCGGGTCCACCTTGCACCCGGAGAGAAGGAGCACGAGCGCGAGGCTCGTTGCGGCAAGCAGGCGAGACATGGGACCCCCCAGTGGGTTGTAGGTGCTTTCCCTGTAAACCCATCCTGTCGGAAGGGGCAAACCGACCCGGGAGATTGGAGTACGCTGCTCAACGCCATGTCCGTTGATACCCAACCTTCCACCCGTCCTCATGTCGTGCGCCGGAAATACCTGGTCGATCCCGGGTTCCAGCTCCGGTACATGCTCCGGCTCGCCGCGCTCGGCGGAGGCGGGGTGTTGCTCGTGGGCGTGCTGGCGTACCGGGCGCACCGGGCCGCGGTGGACAGTGGCGCCTCGCCCCTGGACCTGGCCGCCGGTGGAGAGACGATTCTCTGGCTCACCGGGCTCGGCGCGCTGTGCATGGTGGGGCTGATGGTCCTCATGGGCCTGGTGCTCACCCACCGCGTGGCCGGCCCCGTGTATGTGATGAGCCTCTACATCGCGACGCTCGCCGCCGGCCGCTATCCGCGCATGCGCCCGCTGCGCGAGAAGGACGAGCTGCGCGGCTTCTTCGACCGCTTCAGCGAGGCCGTGGACCGCATCCGCGAGCGCGAGGCCGAGGAGGCCCGGCTCCTCTCCGAGGCCATCGAGACCCTGCGGCCCCTGGCCACCACCCAGGAGACCCAGGCCGCGCTCAGCATCCTCGGCTCCCTGCGCGCCCGGAAACGTCAGGCCACCGAAGGTCCCACCTCGGGTGCGCTGAAGACCGTTGCCTGAAGTCCTCCGGTACAGCAGAAGGCTCTCCCCTATGACCCGCCCCCGCATCGTCTTCATGGGCACGCCCGAGTTCGCCGTGTCCTCCCTGGCCGCCCTCTTCGACATCGGAGACGTGGTGGCCGTCGTCACCCAGCCGGACAAGCCCAAGGGCCGTGGCCAGGCGCTCGCCATTTCCCCGGTGAAGGCCTACGCGCTCGAGCGCGGCGTGCCCGTGCTCCAGCCCCAGAAGCTGCGCACCCCTCCCTTCTCCGAGGAGCTGCGCAAGCTCGCCCCGGACGTCGCCGTGGTGACGGCCTACGGAAAGATTCTGCCCAAGGACGTGCTGGAGACGCCGGCCCGGGGGTGTCTCAACGTGCACGCCTCGCTGCTGCCGCGCTTCCGGGGGGCCGCTCCCATCCAGTGGGCCATCGCCCATGGGGACCCGGAGACGGGCGTGGCGTTGATGGTGATGGACGAGGGCCTGGACACCGGCCCGGTGCTGGCCGAGAAGCGTCTGCCCATCGCCCCGGACGAGACGAGCGCGACGCTGCACGACAAGCTCTCCAAGCTGGGCGGAGAGCTGCTGCGCGAGTCCCTCCCCGCGTACCTGCGCGGCGAGCTGAAGCCGAAGCCGCAGCCCTCGGAGGGTGTGGTGCTCGCCCCCATCATCGAGAAGGAGGAGGGGAAGCTCGACTTCACGCGGCCGGCGGTGGAGCTGGAGCGGCGGCTGCGGGCCTTCACCCCGTGGCCCGGGGCCTTCACCACGCTGGAGGGCAAGCTGTTCAAGGTGCACCGGGCGAAGGTGGGGCAGGGCAGTGGGGCGCCGGGCACGGTGGTGTCCGCGGGGCCGCAGGGGCTGGAGGTGGCGTGTGGCGAGGGCTCCCTGGTGCTGCTGGAGGTGCAGCCCGAGGGCAAGCGGGTGATGACGGCGGGCGAGTTCCTCGCGGGCCGCAAACTGGCGCCGGGCAGCCGGCCCTTCGAGAGCTAGGAAGAAGAGGACACGCGACATGGGCAAGAGGCTGCTGGTCCTGCACGGGCCGAACCTGAACCTGTTGGGCGAGCGGGAGGGGAAGCAGGGCGGACGGCTCGCGGACCTCGATGCCGCGCTGTTGGCCCGGGCCACGGAGCTGGGGCTGGAGTTGAAGGTGGTGCAGTCCAACCACGAGGGCGTGCTCATCGACACCCTGCATGCCGAGCGCTCCCGGCTGGACGGCGTGGTGGTGAGCCCGGCGGGACTCTTCGGCTCCTACCCGCTCATGGAGGCGCTCGAGTGGGTGGGCGTGCCCGCCATCGAGGTGTACCTGGAGCGGCTCGGCGAGCGCGAGTCCGTGGTGGCCGAGGCCTGTGCCGCCACCATCGAGGGCCAGGGCTTCCACTCGTACCTCGAGGCGCTCGAGCGCTTCGCCAGCGGCGACCTCACCGGGGAGCTGACGGAGGAGGAGTCAGAGGACGAGAAGGAGTCGGAGGACGAGGACGTCGAGGACCTCGAGGAGGCGGAGGATGAGGAGGCGGAGGACGAGGCCGGGGAGCCGGAGGGGAAGGGCAAGACGCTCGGCCGCCGCAAGAAGGACATTCCCCGGGAGAAGTCCCTGGCGCTGAGGCCCTCGGGGCCGCTGGCGCGTGCCGCCGATGCACCGGCGAAGGCGCTGGTCGTTTCGAGCGGGAGCCGCAAGACGCTGGGCCGCAAGGTGGTGGAGGCACCGGCCGCGCCTGCCGCGCCCTCGAAGACGCTGGGCCGCAAGGAGAAGGGCGCGCAGGGGACGCCCGCGGCGGACTTCCTCTCCCGGGCCCTGGTGCGGCAGAAGATCGCCGACCGTCTGGGGGGCAGGCTGACGTCGGCGGAGCTGGCGGCGTGGGCGCGCTCGAAGTGGATGGAGGTGCAGCGCGGGGCTGCGGCGGAGAGCGGCTACGAGGACATGCTGGAGGACCTGCTGCTCACGCTCTCCTCCGTGCCCGCCAGCAAGCTGTCGGATTCGGAGCTCGTGAACATGATGACCCGGCTGGACAGGTGAGCTGTGTCCTCGAACTCAATCCTTGACGGCCAGATGCACGTGAACTCAGATGAGATGACCTGAGCGCAAACAGGCCCCCGTTTCTTCGTTGGCTGGAAAGGATTGAATCCATGACCATGACGAGCAGAAGGAGTGGCAATTCCGTAGGCGGGTGGGTGGTTGGGTGGGGAGCCATCGTGGTGGGGCTCCTGGGGGGATGTGGTCCATCCACCTCGGAGTTGGATTCGTCTCAGTCTCCTGGCGGGGGCCCGTTGCTGGCCATGGAGGGCGCGCGGTTGGTGGTGGATGGGAATCCCTGGGACAAACCCGTCGGGCTCAGCCTCAACGGGCTGTCGTACAGTGGATTGAGCAAGAACGGGTTGAATCACAACGGGTTGCTCAACACAGGGCTGAGCGAGAATGGGTTCGCCGCCTCCTCCTTCAGGGAGTGGTTCAATGACGGCTCCACCGCGCTTTCCGACGAGGTGATGCGTTATGTGGTGCGGTGCGCGCTTGCCAAGAACAAGGTTCTGACGTGGCTCAACCCGGTCACTCAGGAGAAACACTCCTGGTCCGGTGGGCTGGGATTGGCCCCGGACTGGGCCAGCGGGAACCCAGCCACCGAGAAAGAGCAGCAGATCATCACCGCTTGCCTGGCGGCGCACGTGAACAAATACGGAGCGCAGATACCCATCTCCATTCTCGGGGAGACGGCACAGGGGATTCCGCTCGGGCTCCAAGAGGGTGAACGGGAGGTGTTCTCCCTGCGGGAGGGGGCCTTCTTCGGCAATCTCTTCCAGGAGGAGGGCGCTTTCGCCTGCCAGGATTCCACCTTCAACATCCCGCCTCAGGAGAGCTCGCTGCGTACCTGCGCGGACTTCCAACCGGGCAAGAAGGGGGAGTCACAATGCACGCCGCTCCAGGTCGTGGGTTTCTGCAATGGGGCGTTGCGGTGTGAGTTGGACGCCACCCGAACCTACTTTCACACCTGCCAATATCAGGGCAAGACATACCGGGCACTCACCACGCATCTGCGTCCGCTGGACTTCGCCCGGTGCGGCGATGGGGTGTGCCAGCTCTCCGAGTCATGTGGAGCGGGCCATCTCTCCAATTCCTGCGCGGCGGACTGCGGGCCCTGTCCTTGAGAGGGTCTTGAGCTGGGGCAGGCGGGCTCGTGGTACAGGGAGGGCAGGGTGAACGCATGCGCCATCGCCATCCAGGTTCTGAGCCGTGTCCGGGCCACGGACGCGTACCTCACGGTGTTCTCGTTCCCGTAGGGGATGGCTTGCCGGCACATCCCCTCCCCGCGCCGCGCTCCTGTCGGGTTGTGCCCAGACATGTTCTTCCGGGGGGCCGGGCCCTGGTTTTCAGGAGCCATGCCTTGGTTGGATGTGTGCCATGTCCACTCGTCCAGGCCATGAGTGCTCGTCGCGCACGGCGGGGCCTCGGCCCTTGTGGGTGGCATGGG
>NZ_DASUNC010000058.1:0-4599 GCF_036277355.1 Archangium sp. | reverse complement strand
TGGGCTGGCTCCTCGTGCTCTCCCCCGAGCCCATGACGGCCAGCAACCCCGAGCACGTGGCCTTCACCGCCCGCGTGCGCGAGCTGCTCGACCGGGCGGGCCTCATCGAACGCCCCGAGCCCCGGCCCGCCAGCGAGTGACACGAGCGGGTGCTCGGACAGTACCTCCGCAGGAGCACATGACCGCGAACCATGATCCGCGAGAATAGTCAGCGCAAGCTCCAAGCCCCCCTGTGACATCGGAGCACCATCCGCCGCATCCTGGCGAATCAGCCGTCATCGGCATGTGCACCCCCCATGTGACCGAGTACGCGGACGGAAAGAAGCGGCGCAAGGCGGCTCAGAAGCCCATCCAGGGCTACTTCCCGGCCATCGTGGATGAAGACACCTTCCAGCGGGCACGGTCCCTTCTGCTCGATACACCCTCCCCCTTGCGCGGCAGGAACGCCTACGGCGTGGTCAAGAACCTCTTCGGCGGTCTGACACGGTGCGGCCGGTGCGGCGGCACCATGGCCTACGCCGACAAGGGACAGTCCAAGAGGACTCGCCACACCTCTCTCGTGTGCCTCAAGGCGCGTACCGGAGCGGGCTGCAAGTACGCGGCGGTCCACTACCCACCGCTTGAAGTCGCGTTCCTCCAGCATG
The DNA here is from genome assembly GCF_036277355.1 of Archangium sp. GTDB lineage: Bacteria > Myxococcota > Myxococcia > Myxococcales > Myxococcaceae > Archangium. The sequence goes on along the minus strand of NZ_DASUNC010000058.1, from coordinate 3,955 downwards.
GCCCCCCAACTCCTGGGAACAGCCCCGCTGGAAGCGGAGCACGGACCCCTTGAGGCCGAAATCAGAGAGGACGAGTCCGCCATGTCGGGCGCCGAGGACTCCCTGGAGCACCTCGCCGAGACCTACGCACGGACCCGGATGGACACGCTGCTCGAGCAGATGCGAACCATCGAGGTCGACCTTCGTTTCTGGGTCGGCTCAGCGTGTGCGGTGCTTCACCGGAACGAGTTCACGATGTAGAGCCCCGCGCTGGAGAATTCGAGAATGGCCGTTCCTGGCTTGGACTCGGGTTTCTTCCTGAGTTGACCGCGTGCGAGCCGAGCCACAGCGCAAATTGGAATTGGTTCTTCGTCCGGTGGATGCACCTCGTAATACCGGATGACGACCTGTTGGCCACCTGTCCAGACCCGTCCATAGAGACGGGTGACTGCCGGAAGAGTCCCGAGGGGGCTGTTCAGCATGCTCTCCTCGGGACCGTCGAACAGCGTGATGGGGCTGGCGTCGGTCTGGTTCACGTCCAGTTCGACATCGGAAGAGTCCCCGACGCTCAAGCCAAGACGCCGCATGGTTTCGAGCGCCTTTTCTGGGCACGCTTCCGGTCCGGGGCTGCCGTCCGGGCGAAGGGAGACGCCCCCAGTCGTCGTGCAACTGGAGGACACGCAAAGCAGCAGGACAGAAGCAGGAAGCAGTGAGCGAACGGGAGCCATGAGGGGCGGGATCTACTAACGCAGCAGTTGTTTATCCAGATGGACCCATGCCTGCCGCAGACCGTCTCCTTGCCGAAAGAGTTCCAGCACGAGCCGGTCGGGGCCAGTCTCGGAGACGCGGAATTCCACACCCGTGGGGCTCTTGAATAATGCCGCGTACCGCTCCTGAAACGGCGTCTGTTTCGTGGCCCCCTTCGCCAGGAGCCCAGCGAGAGCGTGATTGACTGAGTCCTCTTTGCGGTAACGCTCGACTACCTCTCTGAGCTCCCCCTCCCTCCGCAGCGAATCGTACAGGGACGCAAGCACCGCTTTCGGGGCCTCGCGGTCACGGAACACGTTGACCTGTTGATCGCCCGTCCGGTCATCGGTGGTCTTCTGACGTGATGTCACGGTGAAGGGCAGTTCCGTTCCATCCGCGAGCGTTACCAGCAGCATGAGCCGGTCTTCGGGCTCAACATCACGGAGGGGCTCGATAAGCACCCGTTTCCCGACACACTCCACAGGCTCGAAGCGACCTTCCCATGCCAGCATCTTGGTCCGCGCTGAATCGCAGGGCTGCTCCAAGCGGAGGACGGTCACGATACCGCCGACGACGTACACGTCAGGTGCCTCTCGGCTCGTATGGTCCGAGAGGTAGATGTTCCGCTCGTTGGGCTCGCGATCCTCGGCCCCGGCCACGGATGCCACGAGAGCGAGAAGTAGAGTAGACCGGCGAAGTAGGAGATTCCACATGGCGCGGCCCAACTTATCAGAACGGGTGGAGGGCAACCAGCCGAGTGTTACCAAGCACGATGGATGAGGGAGAAGTGGGCCCGGGTGAGCGAGTTGGTTGATGGGCAGGCCCCCCGTGGCGCTCAGGGCCCGTGGGCGGCTGAAGGTGGTGGTCCTCGTTGTCCATCTCGAAGTCCGCCCTCCCCATGGGGAAGGCCCTATCTATCCCTATCTCTTGGTTTGACCGCCCCTGTCCTGTCCGCCTGAAGTCCAGGGCATGTCCACTCATTGCATCGGAGCGCACAGCCGCCGGCTCGGCGCGCTCGTGCTGACCATGAGCGTGGCCGTGCTCCTCGGCGGGTGCGCCACGGCCCCGCCGCGTGCGAGCCTGACGAGCGGCTTCGGCCTCCACTCCCGGTCCTCCTCGCTGCGTGAGGGGGCCGGAGCATGGCAGCCCGTCGTCACCGCTGTGCCTGGAGCGCCGGAGGGCTCCGCTGGGGGCTTCCCCGAGCAGACGGAGGAGTTCTTCCAGACGGAGGACTTCTTCCAGGTGGTGCAGGAGGCCAGTGGCCTCGGGGAAGAGGCCCGTCATCCGGCGGGTGCGGCGCTCTACGTGGAGCAGGCGCGCCAGCTCGTGAGGAGCTTGGCGAAGACGCCGGTGACACAGCGGAGCTTCGCCCCACGCCTGGCGCTGAGCTGGCTGCTGCGCGAGGTGCTCGAAGGGGGCGAGCGCGTGGACTACGTGGACTTGAAGTGGCGCGCCGAGCGCTTCGTGTGGTTGGTGATGGTGCGTCCGGACGGCTACCTGGTGGCCGCGCTCGACGGCTCGCCCCTTCAACGCCGGGGCTCTCTGCAACTGGTGGAAGGCGAGTGGAGGGCGGGCCGCCTCGTGGTGGGTGGCTTCTACTTCTCACACGGGGGCATCTTCTACCCGGTGACCGAGGCGCTGCGGCGCGAGGACAGCGAGCCCCTGGCGGAATTGGGTCTGGGGAGGGATCCAGTCAACGCCGCGTTGGATGGGGCCCAGGACGCCTTGGGAGAGATGACGCTGGCGCTGGCGCACTCCGTCCTCAACCCCATCCGCACGCTGGAGGACCTGGGGCAGTTGCCCACGACGGTGGCGTACCTGATTGCCACCTCGCCCGAGTACTTCGCGCGCTACGGGGCCATGTCGAGGGAGGACCAGATACGGGAGGCGGCGCGCCTGTCCACGCACCTGCTCCTGCTGCTCGGAGGCGCACGGGCCACGGTGGGCCGCATGGGCGGACTGGGAGCGGACCTGCCAGGACTGTCGCTCACGGCCAGGGGAGAGTTGGTGCTGGGCGAAGCCGTGGTGGCGGGCGCGGCGGGCACGGTGGGCGTGGACCTGAGTGCCTTCTCCATCCTCCACATGGCGGGGAAGGGCCGGGGCGGCAACACTGGCGGCGCGAGCGGCAAGGCGGGGAAGGCGTCCCAGAAGGCTCCGGCGCGGAGCCCCGGCAGGTGGACGTACAAGAAGCCCACCAATGAGTCCAAGCGCTCCCAGGACTACCAGGAGCAGGTGACGGGGCGGCCCGCGTGGTGGGTGTACATGATTGGGGAAGTGGAGTTCGATGGCATCAAGCTGGGGGAACTGCTGGAGGCCAAGGGTCCCGGTTACTGCTCCTTCTTCAACGTGGATGGCACGCCGAAGTACTGGTACATGAATTCCGGCAAGTTCGACGAGATGCTGAACCAAGCTGCGGATCAATCAAGGATGGCCCAGCAGGTGGGGATGCCGGTGAGCTGGCATGTCGCCGATGCCAGGGTGGCGGAGTTCCTTGGCACAATCTTCAAGGATAGAGGATGGAAGAACATCACCGTCCGCCACACACGGCCAGCACAGTAGGATAGGCGCACGCATGCAGGACAAGTACTACGTCGGGGCGTACTGGGGTCCGCGCAAGGAGACGGCGCTGGAGTGCGCCCGCCGTGCGGAGCTTTTCTTCAACATGCTGGCGCGGTGTGACCCGGCGTTCGCCCAATGGTACCGGGCGGGCCGTGGTTTTCCCCGAGAGCTGCCGGGCTGGCCAGTCCGCCTGGAACTCAAGGAATTGGAAGAGTTATTCCTGAAGAGCAGGCATCGCGGCGCCAGCAAGACGGTCCTCGAGGACATGGGCTTCAGCCGGATGGTGTGGAATGCCAAGAAGGACGCCATCCACGTTCACCTGCATTGTGGCGGATACTCACCGTGGGGAGTGCCCAATTCCTGCCTGCTCGACCCACTCTGGAAGAGCGCGGTCTGGGAGCGGTTGGTCCGCTCACCCGTGCTGGCCGAGGTGCTCACCAGTGTGGCCACGGCGTGGGACCCCGACTATGCCATGGCCAGCTCCTCGGAGATGGTGGACCTCGTGGAGAAGCGCGGGTCCGAGGTGCGCGTGGGCTGGCTGACGTACCTGTCGCGCCGCCTGGGGAAGCTGCCGCCGCTGCCCGCGCCCGTGCGCATCGAGCCGGTGGGAAAGCTGGGCTGGCTCCTCGTGCTCTCCCCCGAGCCCATGACGGCCAGCAACCCCGAGCAC